>JAGAFR010000073.1 GCA_017612555.1 Lachnospiraceae bacterium
TCATAGTGGAAGTGATGGGGCATAAGGCGGGATGGCTCACACTCAATGCCGGTATGGCTTCGGGTGCCGATATCATCCTGATCCCCGAGATCCCTTACGATATCGATAAGGTTGTTGAAGCGATCAAGCTGCGTGAGCAAAGAGGAAGCAGATTTACGATCATAGCCGTTGCTGAAGGCGCTATCAGCAAAGAAGATGCCAAGCTTTCCAAGAAGGATTACGCCAAGAAGCTTGAGAAGATGCCTCATCCTTCGGTTTCATACGAAGTTGCGGCTCAGATACAGGAAAAGATGGGACTGGAAGTCAGAGTCACGGTTCCCGGACATACACAAAGAGGCGGAAGCCCCTGTCCTTACGACAGAGTATTCGCAAGCCGTCTCGGAGCAGAGGCCGGCAAGCTGATCCTTGAAGGTGAGTACGGATTCATGGTCGGCTACCGTAACAGAGAGATCGTCAAGGTTCCCCTTGAGGATGTTGCGGGCAAGCTCAAGACGCTCGATCCCAAATCAACCATCATCCAGGAAGCGAAGATGCTGGGTATAAGTTTTGGTGACTAATTGCCGAGCGACCTTAGATAGATAAGAGAAACAAATGTCTTACATAGCACTTTACAGAAAATGGCGCCCCTCCACCTTTGACGAAATAAAGGGGCAGGACGCCATTGTAACTACATTACGCAATCAGATAGAGGCGAACAGGATAGGACACGCGTATCTGTTCTGCGGGACCAGAGGTACCGGAAAGACAAGTGCCGCCAAGGTTTTCGCGAAAGCGGTCAACTGTGAGCATCCGGTGGACGGCAATCCCTGCGGCGAGTGCGAAAGCTGCCGCAGCATTGCAGCCGGAACATCGCTTAACGTGATAGAGATGGATGCCGCGTCGAACAACGGTGTCGATGATGCCAGACAGATCAAGGAAAGCGTTGTCTATTCGCCGACCAATGCCAAGTACAAGGTTTACATCATAGACGAGGCACATCAGATAACGAGAGAAGCGTTCAATGCTCTTCTTAAGACGATGGAAGAGCCGCCGTCATATGTTATCTTTATCCTTGCGACAACAGAGCCGCACAAGATACCGGTCACGATCCTGTCAAGATGCCAGCGGTATGATTTTAAAAGGATATCGACAGGCACACTTGAGGACAGACTGCGGGAAGTTGCGGGCAATGAGGGCATCACTATCGAGGACAAGGCGATAGAGTATATCGCGTCAAAAGCCGAAGGCGGAATGAGAGATGCGCTGTCGCTTCTTGATCAGTGTGCGTCATTTTTCCTGGGGCAGGACATTACATATGAGCGTGCGCTCGAGGTTCTCGGAGCCGTCGACACTTCAGTGTTCAGCGAGTTCCTGCGTTCTCTTGCTGCAAGATCCGTAACGGACTGCGTAGGTCTTATCGACCGGATACTCATTCAGGGAAGGGATCTCGGACAGTTCGTAACTGATTTTATATGGCATATGAGAAACGTCCTTCTGGCCAGATCTGCCGAGGATGTCTCAGCTGTCGTTGATATCACCGCGGATAACCTAGCCCTTCTGAAAAAAGAAGCAGAGGCGATCCCGGAAGAGCAGCTCCTGCGATATATCAGAGTATTTTCCGAGCTGTCGAATGACCTTCGATATGCCGCACAGAAGAGAGTTCTTATCGAGATAGCGATCATCAGGATATGCAGACCGCAGATGGAGACCGATATCGATTCCGTAAGCGACAGGCTGCGTGTCATAGAAGATCTGATAGAAAATCAGGACCTTTCAAAAGCGTCCTATGACAGAGAGATCGAAAGAATCGCACCCAAAGAGTCTGACTCGGTTAAAGAGAAGAAGAAGGATGCGGTCGATACCGCGATGAAGCTTCCGAAGGCAGCAAAGGAAGACCTTAAGAATATCAATCAGCTGTGGAAGGATATATTTTCCAAGATGCCGGAAATGTACACGGCGTGCCTTCGAACGGCCACCCCTTCGGTGCGCCCCGAAGACGGAAAGCTGATGATACAGTTTGTTGACGATACGATAATGTTCCTGTGTGATGACGAGATATTCAGGAAGAGCCTTGACGAGGCGTTTACCGCAGTGCTCGGCAAGCAAGTCGAGTATGAACTCGTATCACTTACAAGGACCAAAGATAACGGAGAATACTATCCTCCGGCGTCCATCTTCGGGATGGAAGTCACGGTGGATGATTCCGATTTTGAAGAATAAAGAGAGCTTTCACGGCTCAAAAAGGATAAGGAGAAGATCATGGCAAAAAGAGGCGGATTTCCCGGCGGCGGAATGCCCGGGAACATGGCAAACCTGATGAAGCAGGCGCAGAAGATGCAGCGTCAGATGGAGGAGAGCCAGAAGGAACTTGAAGAAAAGACATTTACTGCCAAGGCAGGAGGCGGTGCGGTGACCGTTACTGTTTCCGGAAAGAGAGAGGTCACGGAGGTCAAGCTGTCCGAAGACGCAGTAGATCCCGATGACATCGAGACGCTCGAGGACATGGTCATGGCAGCTGTTAATGAAGCACTTCGCATGGTCGAGGAAGCAAGCTCCAACAACATGAATAAGCTTACCGGGGGACTGGGCGGCTTACCGTTTTAATTGATCGATAGGGGATAAGGGGATGGATCTGTACAGCGGTTATATAGGAAAACTGATCGCAGAACTTGCGGTGCTGCCGGGCATAGGCAGCAAGTCGGCGCAGCGTCTTGCTTTTCACATAATCAACATGCCAAAGGACCAGGTTGAAAAGCTGGCAAATGCGATGACCGAAGCAAGAGAGAATATCAGGTACTGCAATGTCTGCTTTGCGCTTACCGACAAGGATACGTGTCCCGTTTGCGCGGACAGTTCGAGAAATCAGAAGCAGATAATGGTGGTCGAGAACACGAGGGACATGACCGCATACGAGAAGACCCACAAGTACGAGGGTGTGTATCACGTGCTTCACGGAGCCATCAATCCGAGCCTTGGGATCGGACCTGCGGATATCAAGCTTGCGGAGCTGATAAAGCGCCTGCAGAAGGATGTTGATGAAGTAATCATCGCGACGAACTCGAGCATCGAAGGAGAGACGACCGCGATGTATATCAGCAAGCTGATCAAACCCACCGGGATCAAGGTCACGAGGATCGCAAGCGGAGTTCCCGTCGGGGGCGAGCTCGAGTACATCGACGAAGTGACGCTTTCCAGAGCATTGGATGCACGAGTTGAACTATAGATATCAACAGAAGATGATTTACGAGTTTGCGCAAAAAGGCGCTTGCGCTCGTTTCCGGACGTCACGTTACTAGGCTCGAAAAAACCTCGCCAAGTAACAACGTCCTCCAAGTCTTTTTGCTGCAAACCATAAATCATCTTCTATGTAGGTATACAAAGACAATAGGGAGGGTTACAAAATGAGCGTAACAATTTCACAATTCGGCAGAACCGGGCTTGGCAAGGACATCAAGCTCTACACGATAAAAAACAGCAAGGGCATGACCGCCGCTGCCACGAACCTCGGCGCATGTCTCGTAAACCTCATCGTTCCGAACGATAAGGGCGAATTCAAGGACGTGATCCTGGGATTTTCCGGCGGTGAAGAGTATCTTGTTAACGGAAGCTTCTTCGGCGCAACGGTTGGCAGAGTCGCAAACCGTACCGCAAATGCGAAGTTTACGATCGACGGAAAAGAATACAAGCTTGCGGTCAACGACAACGAGAACAACCTTCATTCCGATTTTTACAAGGGAATGCACAAGGTGCTGTGGAACGCCGAGACAGGTGATGATCATGTGAAGTTTTCTTATCATTCACCCGACATGGAAAACGGCTTCCCGGGTAACTTTGACATAAGCGTTACCTATACTCTTACCGAAGAAAATGAGATAGTCATCTCATACGACGGAGTCAGTGACAGGAAGACTCTTATCAACATGACGAACCATACATACTTCAATCTGTCGGGACATGACAGCGGATCGATCGAGAATACATACCTTCAGATACTTGCATCAAACTATACGCCTGTTGTCAAAGGCGCGATCCCTACGGGCGAGATCGCTTCTGTCAAAGGAACCGTTATGGACTTTACCGAAGGTAAGACGATCGGACAGGATATAGGAGCCGATTTTGAACAGCTCCTGCTCGTTAAGGGATACGATCACAACTATGTTGTCGACGGGTATGACGGCAAGTCAAGACTCATCGCCACAGCAAAGGCTGACGGCCGCACGATGAAGGTATTTTCGGATCTTCCGGGAGTACAGTTCTATGCGGGAAACTGCATCGCACCCCAGGAAGGAAAAGACGGCGCATCCTACAAGGAGAGAACGGGCTTCTGTCTGGAGACCCAGTACTTCCCCAACAGCGCCAACGATCCCGCGTTCATACATCCGATATTTGATGCGGGGCAGAAATACGAGACCACAACGATCTACAGGTTTGAATAAAAGTGAGCGATAACGAACACAAAGAAAAGCATAATAACGATCATAAGAAGTTCTCCGTCACGATCATCGGGATAGTGATCTATTCCATCGTTCTGATCGGTGTGATGGTCGGATCCTACATCGGAGTAAAGACTATCTTCAGGCGCTATGACAGTATGGTTGCGGCTGCCGCACAGCAGGAAGAAGCTCCCGAGCCCGAAGAAGAGATCGAACCCACACCTACACCGGAGCCCGAAGAAGAAGAGGAACCGGAGGATGTGGATCTTGATCATGAAGTGGATGCACAAGACCTTACCGATCCCGAAACGGGGGTAGTTGATTATTCCGAAGTACGTTTCAAACCGGGTAAGAGGAACAAATCCCTCAAGTGGAAAGATACGGTTTTTTCAAGGATCGAAAATGTGCGCGAGCCGGCGCAGGCACCGGTGAACACATATGATCTTAAGAGAGTATCCGTAAAGCTTCCCGATAATAATTCTTCGGAATACAAGGTGTACACGAACCCCGATAACGATCAGGTCGAAAAGATCACCGAGGTTCAGGACTGCGGCGGGAACCTTCAGGTTCTTGATTATTATTTTGACGACGGAGACCTTAACTATGTCGCGGAGTACAGGACCTATATAGATAAGCCGGTCAATATATCATCCGCGAATATCGAATCCAGGTATTATTTCAGGAACGACTGTATGGTCCGCTACATCTACTGTAAGGACGGAAACGCTACCGAATACACGGTTGCAGATATCGATTCGTACAGCAAGGGAACGGTGGATCAGTACGATTACCTTGAGAAGGATATCATCAACAGAGCGTACATCGTATATAACCTGGCACCGACGCTTAAGGAAACGGAAGTTCTGTACGGTTACGTAATGGATGAATTCTCCATGCCGATGGAGGATGCCAAGATCACAGTCAAGACCGAATCCGATGACAAAGTCGTGGCGGAAACCATAACCGACGGGGACGGATTTTACAAGCTCGTCGTTGACTGCACGGATGACGATACTTACTGCGTGATCGCGAGCAAGGAAACGCTGACCGATGTCGGGGTGTACGGCATAACCGCAAGATACGGCTCCGGCAAGTATTCTGTTGAGCCTATATATCTGGGATACACGAATAACCTCACCGAGTATCCTTCACAGTTCATGATCAGAGATGCCATCGATCCCAACAAGCCGCTTTCGGGCGCGGGCATCATGATAAGAAGAGGACTTAACAACCGCACCGGAGAGGTAATGCAGACAGGTGCGCTTGATGATAACGGAAACGGAACGATCAAGCTGACATCCGGAAGCTATACGGCAGAGATATCCAAGGGCGGATACGAGACACTGTACCTGTCCGTGATCATAAGGCTCGATCACCAGTTTGCGGTAGGCTTTGCGATGCCCGATGTGGCAGATGATACATATCAGGTAGTCGTATCATGGGAGTCGGCACCTCTTGATCTTAACTGCAAGGCCATATCGTCCAATCAGGCAAGAGTGATCAGCTCACCGGTTGACAGCCTGGGACTGACCACCGCGGAAACGGTCACAATAGATAATGCGGGAACGGATGATTACAGGTTCTATGTCACTGATCTGGGAGCGATCACTTCCGGTGATGTGATGGCATATAACATGACAGGATCGTGCGCGTGTGTAAACGTATACGAC
Organism: Lachnospiraceae bacterium; assembly: GCA_017612555.1. GTDB lineage: Bacteria > Bacillota > Clostridia > Lachnospirales > Lachnospiraceae > UBA2868. Next base: position 6,083 of record JAGAFR010000073.1, read on the forward strand.
AGCAACGGTCTGCAGGAGATCTTCCATGTACCGGCAGCATCGGCCGGAGTTGTCTGGGAGGCATTTGAGATACATAACAAGTCGATCCTCCCGATCAATTCATATTACTACGCCGTTGAAGACGATGCTTTATGGAAAACAAAATGAGTTTGTGATATGCTGACAGATAGTAAA
>JAGAFR010000074.1 GCA_017612555.1 Lachnospiraceae bacterium
CTTAACAGAGACGAGTTTTCACAGGAACGAATCATGCAGCTTATCATGGCTCATATGAGAAAGGGAGATGGAAATGGAAACTAAGAACAAAAAGATCGTTAATATGGATTTGAAACAGTACGGAATGTTCCTTATCCTGATAGGTATTTTTATCCTGTTTGCGATAACCACCAAAGGCGCAAACGCAAAGCCCGTTAATATCAACAACCTTATCATGCAGAACGGGTACGTCGTTATACTTGCGATAGGTATGCTGCTGTGCGTACTGACCGGTAACATCGACCTTGGTGTCGGATCGGTCGTAGCGGTTACAGGATCTGTTGCCGGTATCATAATGATCGACTACAAGATGAACATGTGGGTTGCAATACTTGCAGCTCTTGCGGTAGGACTTCTTACCGGTCTGTTTGCAGGATTTTTCATCGCATATCTGGGCATCCCGCCATTTGTCGTAACGCTGGCGACGATGCTTATGGGAAGAGGTCTTACATATACGCTGCTTCAGGCACAGACAAAGGGCCCCTTCGATCAGTCATATATCTTCATCGGAGCAGGATTCCTTCCGGTACTGCAGGTACCCTTTGGAGACGGGACTATCGATCTGGTCAGTATCCTTGCTGCGATAGTAGCATCGATAGCACTTATCTTCTCGGAATTCAGGAGCTATTCGACCAAGAAGAAATACAACTTTGCAGTCAATCCCGTATGGCAGATAGCATTAAAGCTTGCCATCATGCTGTTCATCATCTGGTTCTTCTTCTACAAGCTTGCAAGGAATAACGGACTTCCGTTCGTACTGCTGATCATGGTCGTGCTGATCATAGTATACGGATTCATCACGAGCAAGACCGTAGCGGGACGTCAGATATACGCTCTCGGCGGAAACAGAAAGGCAGCAAATCTTTCCGGTATCGATACGAACAAGGTTTTCTTCTGGGTATACGTTAACATGGGTCTTCTGTCATCGATAGCAGGTATCGTTCTTGCAGCAAGAAACGGATCGGCTACACCGAAGGCAGGTGACGGTTTCGAAATGGATGCCATAGCATCATGTTACATCGGTGGTGCAGCGGTTGCCGGTGGTGCCGGAACTATCGTCGGTGCGGTTGTCGGAGCTTTCATCATGGGTATACTGAACAACGGAATGTCACTGATGGGATTCACGACAGATGTACAGAAGATCTTCAAAGGAATGGTCCTTCTGCTTGCTGTAACACTTGACGTTCTGTCCAAGAGGAAAAAGAACTAAATGCAGATAGGAAAGTTACTTCGTAATCATGACATAGGCTGTGGGAATCTCCCACAGCCTTGTTGTTTGTTTGCTATTGAAATGTTACAATCAATAAATGCAGGCGTGGCTTTCAAACAGACACGCGGGAGGATTCATGGACCTTTATAAAGTCATTCTCGTAGATGACGAGGAAGAAGTCAGGGAAGCGATAAGAAAGAGGATCAACTGGGAAGAGATCGGATTTACGGTGGCAGGTACGGCGGAGAACGGAGAAGATGCCATCGAACTTGCGGAAAGCTGTGAACCCGATGTAGTCATGACCGATATCCAGATGCCGTTCATGGACGGACTGACTCTTCTTAGAAAGCTCAAGGAAAAGTTCCCTGACATTCGCAGTGTCATTTTTTCGGGATACGATGATTTTGAATATGCCAAAGAGGCGATCCGTCTCGAGACGGAGGAATACATTCTTAAGCCAGTTGATGCAGAAGAGCTTAAGGCTATTTTTGTGCGCATAAAAGATAGACTTGATGAACAGCTTGAACAGCGAAGGAACGTGGAGCAGCTGTCCAAATACTATGAAGACTCCAGGCCCATGATCAAGGAGCAGCTCATCATAGGGCTTCTTGAAGGACGTGAGCTTCAGTTCGATCTGGAGCGTTACCAGAAGGATTTTGATCTTCGGATCGAGTCCGCATTTTACTGCGCAGGTGCGTTTCGTATCACTCCGATAGAAGGCGGCAAAGAAATCCTTGATAAGAATCTTATGGCCGTATCTCTTAAGCAGATCGTGGAAGAAAGATTCAAAGACGTTCTTCCGATCGAAGCGCTCGTATATCTTGATACGGTATGTGTACTTGCAAGGCTGAAGAGCACTGCCGATAAGACGATTTTCGTTGACGAGATGGACAGGATATGTAAGGTTGCACACAGGTCTCTTGGTGCAAATGTTTCCGCAGGTATCGGCAGGACATACGGAAACGCGGAGAGCATTCATACATCATTCCTTGAAGCCAAGGATGCTTTTCATCACCGTATATTCGTCGGAGAAAATCAGGCGATCTGCATCAGTGATGTTGAGCCGTCATATCCTATAGAAGATTATGTCAGCGAGAAACAGATAAGACATATCATGAGACAGGTCAAGGTCGGAACGAAGGAAAGTCTCGAAGCCGAGATAAGAGGTTTCATCGACAAGCTGAAAAGATCGAACATCAATCTCAATCAGCTGCAGATATTCTATGCGGAGTTTATGGTAGAGCTTCTGCGTCTATCAAGAGGACATGACCTTAGCATTGCGGATCTGGGACTTGGAAATATCAACACGAATGAAGAACTGGCAGGATTTTCATCCATGGATGCTTTTGCCGACAGGCTAATCGAACTGACGAGCATCCTCTGGGAGAAGATCAGCAACGTCAGACTCGATACTACGAAAAAGCTTGCGCAGGATGCCAAGCAGTACATCGCCGATCATTACAACGAGAGTACATTATCGGTTGATGAGATATGCTCGCATCTGGGCGTGGGTGCGTCATATTTTTCCGCGGTATTTAAAAAAGAGACGGGTGTCAGTTTTGTAACATATCTTACACAGGTCAGGATGAATGAAGCGCAGAGGCTTCTTGATACGACCGATGAAAAGAGTTATATCATAGCGGGCATGGTCGGATACGAAGAGCCCAATTATTTCAGTTACGTTTTTAAGAAGCATTTCGGAATATCTCCTTCAAAGTACAGACAATAACGGATGATAGAATACATTAAGAACGAATACAAAAAGAGAAGCCTTCAGTGGACGATATCCCTGTCTTTTACAATGATCGCGATCATAAGCATAGCCATTATGACGATCGCTTTCTATACTCATTCCATTAATACTATCAGAGAAAACACGACAAAAGAAAACGAGCAGATCGTTGACCAGCTCAGCTGGAATCTGCATTCATATATCAGGAACATGATGAGCATTTCCGATTCGATGTACTATAGCGTCATCAAGAACAGGGATCTGACTTATGACAGTATAGGAAAGGAAATGAACCTTCTGTACGAAGCGAATAAAGATAACCTGACAAGTATCGTGTGCGCAACGGAAGACGGTGCGATCGTTGCGGCGTCCCCGCTGTCATCGAGAAAACCGGGCGTCGATCTTAAGAATCAGGAATGGTTCACAAATGCCTATGATGAGATAGAGAACATCCATTTTTCAACCCCGCATGTACAGAACCTGTTTGACAACAGCAGCTACAGATACTTCTGGGTAGTTTCGCTGTCAAGGTGCGTCGAGCTGACTTACATGGGAAATGTCAGAAACGGTGTATTGCTTGTTGATATGAACTACAGCGGGATCGAGCAGATGTTTGAGAAAGTCAACGACGGCGGAGTCGGTTTCGTATACCTGTGTGACGGCGACGGAAACATCATTTATCATCCCATGCAGAAGGCTATCTATTCCGGACTTGTGAAGGAGAATAACCGCGAGCACGCAGGTCATGTTGACGGTGCTTTCAGGGAAACGTTCGACGGGCAGGACAGAGATGTTGTAGTAAAGACCGTCGGTTACACCGGATGGAAGATCGTGAGCGTGACACCGCGAAGTGAACTTGCGATAGACATGGGACAGATGCGTAACTATCTGTTCATGCTCGTTATCATCATACTGATACTGATAGGTTTCGGTAACTATATCATTTCATATGTCGTAACGGATCCTATCAGAAAGCTTGAGGATTCCATCGCGGATCTTGAGGAAGGCGCCATCAATCAGGATGTCATGAACGAAGAAGACATCTTCATCGGCGGCAGCCACGAGATCAGGCACCTTGGCAGGACGATCAAGTCCATGATCCGTCAGATGAGAAAGCTTACCGACGACATGGTAAGAGAGCAGAAAGCAAAGAGAAAGAGCGAGCTTGATGCGCTGCAGAGTCAGATCAATCCTCACTTTCTGTATAACACTCTCGACTCGGTCGTATGGATGATCGAAGGTGAGAGATATAAGGATGCGATATCGATGGTGACCGCCCTTGCACAGCTGTTTCGGATATCGCTCAGCAAAGGGAACAACATCATCTCCATTCATGATGAGATCGTTCACGCAAGGAACTACCTGAACATCCAGAAGGTGAGGTTTAAGAACAAGTTCACGGCCACGATAGATGTGGATCCCGGGATCGAAAACTGTGCAACCGTTAAGCTGATCGTACAGCCTCTTCTTGAAAATGCGATATACTACGGCGTGGAGCATATGGACGGAGAGGGTGAGATCACTCTTCGCGGATACGAGAAGGACGGAGACATATACATTTCCGTATCGGATAACGGAATGGGCATACCCGAGGACACTCTTGCGACTCTTCTTACGGACAAGGCAAGAAGCCGTGGAAAAGGCTCGGGTATAGGACTGTGGAACGTCAATCAGAGAATTCAGATATACTTTAACGGAGATTACGGTCTCATCGTTGAGAGCGAACTTGATGAGGGTACTACCGTAACGATACATCTTCCCAAGGTTCCCATAGAGGAATACAGAAAGGAGGATGCCGGCAAATGAACGTACTGAAGAAGAACCCGCGGCTCCTTGTGGTGTTAGCACTGGTACTTATCTTTCTCATAACAGCCATGTACCAGATCATGGGCAGGGGCAGCAAGGACAGCGCCAGAAAAAACGTATCCCTTATTGTATACGGAGATGATTCGGAACGATGGGAGAGCATGCGTCAGGGCGCGGGACTTGCGTGTGAAGAAAAGGAGTATGACCTCAGCCTTATCACGATGCTGACGGAAAACGATGCATCCGAACAGATGGAGATAATAGACAGGGAGATAGATGACGGCTCGGATGCGCTCATAATCGCTGCCTGCAACAGCAGTGTCATCAGGGACTACATCAATGATAAGAACCTCCGGATCCCAGTTGTGTTTGTTGAAACGGTTGAAGGCCTTCAGAGCGGGATGAAAGATATAGCTGCATCCGACTATGAAATGGGATATAAGCTCGGAGAAGAGATAGCCGCGAATGAGAGCGATATCGTAACGGTTGCGATCATTTCAGAGAACACAAAAAGAGACAGTGTTAAGCTTCGCGAGCAGGGCCTTCGGGACGCTCTTGAAGGAAAAGTCGGTAAGATGATCGACTGGAGCCGTAACGATTATGAGAAGAACGTGAATACAAGAGTGTTCATCCAAAGAGCGATAGTCTCGGAAGCAACGGACGTGATAGTCACTTTTGACAATTCGGCAACCGACGCACTTCTTGATGCGCTTGAGAACCTTAACAAACAAAGTAAAGTATACGCTGTCTCGACATCGAACAAAGCGGTGTATAATCTGTACGGCGGAGAGATAAAGGCACTTGAGTATACGGATGAGTTCAGCATGGGTTATCTCGCAGCCATGTATGCTCTTGACGAAAGAAGCGCTGAAAAGAAATACTCTAAAGAGATACCGGAATACAGACTGGTACGAAAGGAAAATATGTATGATGAGAACAATCAGGCATTATTGTTCCCGTTTGTCAATTAAATATATACTGCTTGTCGTGATCATATCCGCTCTTCTTGCGGGGTGTGCAGGAAGCGGTCCTGCTCCGTCAAAAGAGATCAAGATCGCGGTCCTTACATATGATGAGCATGATACTTTTATAGAATCCATTACCAGGTATATGACCATATGGGCAAGGCAGAAGGAAAAAGATGAGGGCGTTCGTATCACGCTTGATATAGTTGGTGCGAAGAAGAGTCAGCTAACCCAGAACGATCAGGTTCAGAAATTTATCGCAAGGGGATTCGACGTGTTGTGTGTCAATCTTGTGGACAGGACCGATGCAACGGTTATAATAGATAAAGCGATGGCAAGCGATACGCCGGTCATCTTCTTTTACAGTGAACCGGTCGGAGAGGATCTGGCAAGATGGGATAAGCTGTATTACGTCGGAGCCAGGTCGCGGCAGTCGGGTGAGCTTCAGGCAAAGATAATAGCAGATGCATTATCCGATCCGAAAAAGTTTGCCGAGATCGATGTTAATAACAATAACACTATCCAATATGTTATCCTTGAGGGAGAGGCAGGACACCAGGATACGATAGTCCGCACGAATGTGTGCACATCGGAGTTGATCCGGGAAGGATACCAGCTCGAAAAGCTCGGAGACGAATACGCCAACTGGGACAGGGATCAGGCAAAGGCCAAGATGAAAGAGCTCATCGACAGATACCCTTTCCAGATCGAAATGGTGATCGCCAACAATGATGACATGGCGCTCGGTGCGATAGATGCGATAGAAGAAAACAAATATCCGCTCAGTCCATTCGTGGTAGGTATCAACGGTACAGAAGATGCCCTTGAAGCGATCAGGACGATGAGGCTTGACGGCAGTGTTTACAACGATTCCAAGGGTCAGGGCGAGATGATAATGGAGATGGCATATGCCCTTGGAACGGGCGAACCTTTTCCGGATTCCATAGAATTAACATTTGATAAATATGTGTTTACACCTTATAGTGTCATTACATACGATAATGTCCAGAAGTATCTGAAACAGTAACCGCGCAAGACAAGGAGAATGGTATGAAGAGATTTGAAGGCTTTCAAAAAGGGGTTAATCTGGGTGGATGGCTGTCACAGTGCGTGTCACATGACAAGGCGCATTTTGACGGGTTCATAACAGAAAAGGATATTAAGGATATTAAGTCAATGGGGCTTGATCATGTAAGAGTACCGGTTGATTATGATGTGTTCATGAATGAGTCGCCGGACGGGGATACCGTTAATGAAGAAGGAATGGCACACATTGATGACTGTATCGGATGGTGCAGGGATAACGGTCTTAACATGATCCTCGATCTTCATAAGGCAAAGGGATATATGTTTGATGCCAATGAGGTGAAGGACTCCGACAGGTTTTTTACGGATAAGGATCTGCAGGAAGTATTCTACAAGACGTGGGAGATGTTCGCAGACAGGTACGGTAAATACAATGACATGCTTGCATTCGAGCTTCTTAACGAAGTGGTCAATCCCGACTATGAATCCGAGTGGAACGAGATAGCGGAAACCGTAGTTGAGCGGATCCGCAGGATCGCTCCCGACAGCTATATAATCGTTGGCGGAGTGAACTACAATAACGTTTTGTGTGTATCGGGGATCAAAGTAACAGGTATAGACAAGCTGGTGTATAATTTTCATTGTTATGAACCTCTTTGCTTTACACATCAGAAGGCGCACTGGGTAGAGGGCATGACGAATGATTTTGAAATGTGGTATCCCGCAACTCTTGAAGAGATGAGACAAAAGAGTGAGGGATTCCCCCAAACTCATATGGGAGCGGTCTATAATAAATGTATGGAAGGTGACGGAACATTTTTTGATAAGATGTTTGCGGATGCCATTGATTATGCGAAGAAAAATGATGTTCCGCTGTACTGCGGTGAGTACGGGGTTATCGATCTTGCACCCCTTCCGGATACGCTGGCATGGATGAAGGATATTAACGCAAGCTTTGAAAAGTTCGGAATAGGCAGGGCTCTGTGGAATTACAAGAATAAGGACTTCGGACTGGTGGATGATCATTATGCGCCGATCCGAGATGAGCTTATAAAAGCATTATAGAATATATATTTATGAGTTGTGTCAAGTTTTCTATGAAAACTTGACATGTAGCCTCAGCCCTCGACGAAGTCGAATTCAAATGGGCTGAGGTTCAAGGGAGGGTGACAGCAACATGGAAGAAAACAAAGAAGGATTTGGAAGTAAGATAGGATTCATTCTGGCGGCAGCGGGCTCTGCGGTTGGTCTCGGAAACATTTGGAGATTCCCGTACCTTGCGGCCAAGTACGGCGGTGGGATATTCCTGCTCACGTACATTATACTGGTCGTAACATTCGGTTTTTCACTCATGGTAACGGAAATATCATTGGGACGAAAAACAGGAAAGAGCGTTATCGGTGCATACAAGGATGCCGATAAGAGATTCGGATTCCTTGGCCCTGTAGCGGCCCTGGTTCCGTTTATCATAACGCCTTATTACTGCGTTATCGGCGGATGGGTAGTAAAGTATCTGGTCGTGTTCATATCCGGGCAGGCGGTGGCTGCAACAAATGATGATTTCTTCGGAGGCTTCATATCACAGGCAGGACAGCCGACGGTATTCTTTTTGATATATGCACTTCTGACGGCTGTTGTCGTAATCTTCGGAGTTGAAAAAGGTATAGAGAATGTCAGTAAGATCCTTATGCCGATACTTGTTGTATTGTCGGTCGGTATCGCGATATACACAATGACGCTTCCCGGCGCCGGAGCAGGACTTAAGTATTACATTCTCCCGAACTTTGAGGGATTCACGGGTGCCAAGTTCCTTAAGACGATAGTTGCGGCAATGGGACAGCTCTTCTACTCAATGTCACTTGCCATGGGTATCATGGTCACATACGGATCATACATGAGGAAGCAGGATTCGGTTGAGGGATCCACAAGACAGATCAGCTTCTTCGATACACTGATCGCGATCATCGCCGGACTTATCATAGTACCGAGCGTGTTCATATTCAGCGGCGGGGATGCGGCAGCTCTTAACGCAGGTCCCGGTCTTATGTTCGTAACACTTCCGAAGGTGTTTGATTCCATGAAGGGAGGACACATAGTCGGTGCGGCATTTTTCGTACTCGTGACTTTTGCGGCTCTTACTTCATCGGTATCTCTTCTCGAGACAATGGTCTCCATCGTTTCAGAGAAGTTCAAGCTCAAAAGAGTAGCGTCCACTGCCGTTTGTTTTGTATTCCTGATCGTAATGGGATTATTCTCAGTTCTCGGTTACAGCAGCTGGAGCGAGGTTACGATATTCGGATATCAGATACTTGATTTCTTTGATTTTATATCGAACAACATCATGATGCCGATAGTAGCTCTTCTTACCTGTATTCTTATCGGGTACGTTGTCAGACCGGGCTATGTTGAGGAAGAAACGACACATAACGGAGAGGTATTCAAGTCAAAAGGGCTGTATGAAGTGATGACCAAGTACGTATGTCCGGCCTTCATGATAATAATCCTTTTGACACCGTTTTTCGTACAACTGTAAATAGGCAGCACTGATTTACATGAAATGAAATGATATAGAAGTGAAGACACTTGCAGAATAAGAGAAGGAAAGAACAGGAGGGAAATGAAAAATGAGGTATTTCAAAAAGAGGATCATTTCATCTGTACTAAGTATGATGATGATCGCAAGTTTGCTTCCGATCGATGCATTTGCGGCTGATGTCGCAGATGAGGAGGTTGAAGTGATCGTAGAGCCTTCGGAAGAGGACCTGATCGCAGAGCCTTCGGAAGAAGATGCTAACGTGGAGATCTCTGAAGATGAGTCGGTCATCGAGACTTCCAAAGATGAAGTAGCGGTTTCGGATGAAGAGGAATATGCTGACGGTGCTGTAACCGATGTTATTTCGCCGGATGAAGCGATGGGTATTACCAAGGCAATTGTTACCAGTGCCGTAACAGGTAATCCAGCAGGTGCAGCTAATGCTGTGCTTTCGTGGGGCAGCGGCAAAGCGGTCGAGATGATATTCGGTCAGCTTGGCGGAAGCAAAAAGGAAGCAAGTCTTCAGGATGTATTGAATGCGATCTCGAGATTGGAACTGGCTATCCACAATGTGCAGACCACACAGAACAGCCAGCAGATCGACGGATTGTTGAATAACAATCTGAGACCTTTGATCAGCAAAGATTATAAAACCAATACATGCTATGCTGCTTTGAGGCGGGATGACCAAAAGCATGCCTCCTCAGAACTTACTGATGAACAATGGAAACAGGCGATTCAAAGTGATCTTATAGCCGGCCTGGGTAATGGAACGCCAAAAGATCCTAATTCATTAATAAATCCCAATGGCCAGTTTGATGAATACACCATGGAATTGTGGAATGTTATGACGCAGCCGTATCAGGTTACATTTGACGGCAAATCCCAGGATCTTACAATGATGCAATTATGGTACGAGCATCTGCGTTACAAATATCATTGGGAGCACCAGGCATATAAAGATTGGGCGGACCTTCAGACCAGATGTGTCAGTCTTCTTGCGACAACACTTCAGCTTGAGAAGGCATCCCTCCAGGCGCGTATTGAGATCATAAATGATTACAATGATAACAGAGGAAATGATCCGTATATCAGTCCGTCCGAGCTTGAAGTGAGGGTGGCACTGATTCAGGATCATATCAATGAGCTTGCAGGTTATGAAGGCGTAGATGAAGAGGGAAATTCGGTTAAATACCCGGGTCTTTTCAGTGAGGAAACATGGAATTCCCAATACTGGATGTATAAGAAGCGTTCGGAAGAGGAACGTTATTATTGGACCCACGGAAGTGAAGCGGTATTTTATGCTCTTGTTAACAACCAGAATATTCCTAACGAGTGTAAGGGTGCCTGCATTAAGGGACTCCACAGTAAACTTGAACCGGAGGACTGTGACGGAATAGAGGGTTATTATTATAACGATATAGACTGGGACGCGGAAGTTGTCACGAGGTATTGGGAGAAAAAAGGATTTCTCGAATATCACAGAAACGGAGTGGTAGCTGATCTTGTAAGCGGACAGCAGCTCAAACAGATGTACAAGGATTACGGAGAGGACGCTCATCTGTATGATATATTCATATCTCCGAATGAAGGTAATTTCCAGGGCCTTGATGAGAAAGGCATCGATAAGTGGTGGTTCATCGTATATCCTTATAACGGATATGGGACGTATTTTCACAAGACTAACGTAACAGAAGGACAGGCCAGGTGCAGTGCGCTTCATTCAAGTGATGCGACCTGGGATTGGGTGCGCCTGCATTCATATTCCAAGAGAGACTCCTGGATGAATCATTCGAAGCACTATATAGGGATTGGTGTCAAGCGCTACGGACCGGAAACATACCCTAACGGATTCTCTTCACCAAAGCCGATGCCGGGGTATGATCAGTACGATACACAGTGGAGGAGCGATTGTGCCGAATGGTGGCCCGGTAAGGGTGATCTGACTGTTAATTTTGATTATGACAGTCATAAGAGTATCACACAGGCAACAGTAGACGGCAATGCTCTCGACGCATCCATGTATACGGCGGATAAGGAAAACAAGACAGTCTCGATATCAAATGATCTGTTGGCCGGTCTTGAATACGGTGAACATACGATAATATTTGAATGTGAACACGGAACTCACACCGTTGTATTTAAGACAGCGGATAAGTCACCGGAACTGACGCTGAGTGAGGATGCAGACTCTGTAAAGCAGTACATAAATGATACCCTGGGTAAAAACGTTGAGGTTGAAGTTAAGTCTCAGGCCGGTGCAAACGGTGCGAATGAGACTGTTGTGACCGTAGACGGCAAGCAGGTTCTGAAGAGAACTCAAAACGAAGCCGGAGAAACCACCGATGAGTCGATCATATGGTATCTGATCGATGAATCGGAACACGTATACACCGGAGGAGAGATAAAGCCGGCTGTTGTAGTATTTGACGGATTGGATTACTGGCTCAGTGAGGGCACGGACTACACTCTCAAGTACTCTAACAACAAGAACGCCGGAAACAGCGCAACAGTAACAATATCCTTCATCGGAGGATACAAGGGAGCAGATCCCATAAAGGCGAACTTTACGATAAAGCCTGCGGATCTGACAGAAAAAGCAGTTGTTGCGGATATGAAAACAGGCGTAACAGGTAAGGTTCAAAAGCCTGAACCTACAGTAACGCTCAAGGACAGCGGCATATCCGTAAAGAAAGAGGTAGAATACACTTATCAGAACGAAGCAGGTGAGCCTGTTGAGATCAAGGAAGCCGGAACATATAAGGTCGTTGTTACGCCCAAGAAGGGGAATAAGAACCTTACGGGAACCGCAAAGGGAACAGTGACTGTTATTCAGGACAAGAATAAGATTCTTTCAAATGCGAAGGTGAAGTTAACCCCTGATAAGTACACTTATACCGGACGCGGTATTGTTCCTGCAGATGACAGCTACAGCGTGACTCTTAACGGGGAGCAGCTGAAAAAGGATGTAGACTATACGGTCAGCCTCAGTAATAACAGACTTCCGGGTAAGGCAACAGTTACGTTCACTGCTATAGAGGATGGTGAAAAGGGACTGGTCGGAAGTACGACGGCAACCTTTACCATTGAAAAGGGACGCGTTCTTGATAAGAGTAAAGGTTCGGGATTTTCCTTCAACTTTAGCAGTAAATGTCCATATGCAAAGGGCGGTGCAAAACCGGCTGTAAGCGTTAAGGACGGAGAGTCGCTGCTGGAGGAAGGTGTAGACTATACAGTATCTTATTCGGGAAATAAAGCGGTCACCAACGGGGCAACAGCAAAGCTTATCGTTAACGGTAAGGGTAACTATAAGGGTAAGGTAGATTTTAACTACGAGGTCACCGTTCAGGATCTATCCAAGATGAATGTTGAGGTGTCCGATAAAGTTGAGTCAAGTAAAGGATACAAGGATCCGAAGGTTACCGTTACTGATATTGACGGCAAGAAACTGTCTGTCAGGAAGGATTATGTATTCGGAGATGACTACAAGATGGATGACAACAATGTTGTTACCGTCAGTCTCATAGGAAAGGGCGCATATGAGGGCAGCAGCAAGGCTATCAGTTACCGTTATATTGCAGCTGACAAGCAATTAAACAAGGTCAGCGCCTCTTCCATCGCACCTAAGCTGTATACAGGCTATGAGGTGAAACTGAGCGAAGCCGAGCTTAATAAGCTCCTGTATACCGGCAAGAAGAATGATCCGAAGTACCTTATATACAACACTGACTTTACGGTAGTCAAATATATTAATAATGACAAGCCGGGTACAGCGAAGATTATATTAAAGGGTACGGGTGATTACGGAATGACCAAGACAGTTACATTCAAGATAAAACCCAAAAAGACTAAATAGTCTTGCTCCAGGAAAAGCCCTCAGTTGAGGGCTTTTCTTAAAATCGCAACCGCCGGTTGACAAATTGAAAAGGCGGATTGATGGAATGCAACCGACATAAAAGCTATATTCAGATCGTTCGAACAAGAAAAACAACAGTAGAATGATTTGAAGCTTTGGATGCTTCGGAAAGGACAGCAAATGATTTTAGCCGATAAGATTATCAATGAAAGAAAAAAGAACGGATGGTCGCAGGAAGAACTGGCCGAGATGCTCGATGTATCACGTCAGTCCGTATCCAAATGGGAGGGAGCACAGAGTGTCCCGGATCTGCAGAAGATCCTGAAGATGGCGGAAATATTCGGTGTGACCACTGACTACTTATTAAAAGATGAGATCGAACCGGATGATTCGACCGGACATTATGAGATTCAGAGTGAACCGGCGACGGGAGGAGTACGCAAGGTATCGATGGAAGATGCTTCGGAGTATATCTCTCTTAGGAAGCAGATCCTTCCGAAGATCGGATTGGGAGTGCTCCTTTGCATAACAAGCCCTGTTGTGCTTCTGTTTATGGCGGCTCTCAGCAATTCGGGTATCAGCAAAGTATCGGAAAATGCAAGTGTTGCGTTGGGACTTGTATGTCTGTTCCTTCAGATCGGTATCGCAGTGTATCTGTTCATATCAAAAGGAAGGAAGCTCGAAAAATTCGATTTTCTTGAAAGGGAAGCGTTTGAGACGGAATACGGCGTTGACGGCATGGTAAAGGAAAGGCTGTCGGAAAACGAGTCCCTAAATCAAAGGGCTCTTGTTACCGGTGTGCTCATGTGCGTATTTTCAGCGGTACCTCTTGTTGTATGTTCAGTCATCGGTTTGTCAAGCTTTGTGATAATGTGTATGGTCTGCCTTCTCCTTCTTGTGATCGCAGCTGCGGTATATCTGTTCGTTTCGATATGCGGAGTTAACAGTTCATACCAGATACTGCTTCAGAGCGGAGATTATTCCGTGGAGAAGAAAAAGAAGCAGGTCAAGCTTGAGCCGCTGACAAAGGGCTACTGGATGCTCATAACGGTTGTGTATCTTGCAGTTAGCTTTCTGACGGACAGATGGGACAGAACCTGGATAATATGGGCAGTTTCGGGAGTGTTGTTTGCACTTATCAGGATAATTGCCGAATCATTCGTCAGAGAAGATTGAATATTTGTAAAAATCCTTGCAAAAACCCGTTGACAACGTTATTTTGCGATGATATATTATATAAGCCGCTTTTCAAAGCGGCTTATTATCACATTTACACAGATCCTTGAAAACAAAATAGTACAACCAAACCCGAATTCCTTATAGTAAATTCAAGAAATAATCGCCAAGCGTGAAAGCGTAAGGCATCAAACATTTTTTTAGAGAGTTTGATCCTGGCTCAGGATGAA
>JAGAFR010000003.1 GCA_017612555.1 Lachnospiraceae bacterium
GACAGGATCTTCATCACTTCTTCATCCACGCCGGCAGCTGTCTCATCTGCGCATTCCATGACCATGCGGCCGCTGAGGTACCTGTCCTCGACGCTCTCAAGTTTGATGAGTCCGAACCTCTCAGACATTCCGAATCGGGTGACCATAGCTCTGGCCAGGCCGGTTGCTTTTTCTATATCATTGCTCGCACCGTTTGTGATCGAAGCGAATATGAGCTCTTCTGCCGCACGTCCCGCAAGAGCCGTGACTATCTGCTCGTAGATCTCATCTCTTGACTCAAGATGCTTTTCCTCTTCGGGAACATACCATGCATATCCGAGTGCCCCCATCGTCCTCGGAACGATGGTTATCTTCTGGATCGGATCCGTATTCTTCTGAAGCGCCGAAGCAAGTGCATGACCGATCTCGTGATAAGCCACGATCCTGCGTTCCTTCTTGGTCATGATCCGGTCTTTCTTTTCCTTACCCATCATGACGACTTCTATCGCCTCCAGAAGATCCTTCTGGTTAACGGCTTCTCTTCCGCTCTTGACCGCGTTGATCGCCGCTTCATTGACCATATTGGCAAGATCGGATCCGACCGCACCCGCAGTTGCAAGAGCTATCTCATCAAAATCGACGGAATCATCAAGCAGAACATCTTTGGAATGAACCTTGAGTGTTTCCTTTCGACCCTTAAGATCCGGCTTGTCAACTATGATACGTCTGTCAAATCTTCCCGGACGAAGAAGTGCCTTATCAAGTATTTCGGGCCTGTTAGTCGCCGCAAGGATCATAATACCTTTGGCACTGTCAAATCCGTCCATTTCCGACAGGAGCTGGTTCAGTGTCTGCTCACGCTCATCGTTTCCTCCGCCGTAACGGCTGTCCCTTGATTTTCCGATCGCATCTATCTCATCTATGAATATGATGCACGGTGCGTTCTTCTGGGCATCTCTGAACAGATCCCTTACTCTTGATGCACCGACACCGACATACATTTCCACAAAATCGGATCCCGCAAGCGAAAAGAACGGTACGTGCGCTTCTCCGGCAACCGCCCTTGCCAGAAGAGTCTTACCTGTTCCGGGAGGGCCTACAAGAAGAGCACCTTTCGGAAGCTTTGCTCCGATCTTCACATACTTACCGGGATTGTGAAGAAAATCCACAACCTCCTGGAGGGACTCTTTTGCTTCATCCTGCCCGGCAACATCCTTGAAAGTAACTCCCGTTTCCTTTTGGACGTACATCTTGGCATTGCTCTTTCCGACGCCCATGATTCCGCCTCCGCCCATCCTTCTCATGAAGAAGCTGATTATGAGCCAGAATATGAGTATCGGAAGGATATACGACAACACAAACGAGAGTATCATCGTTGATGAATCCGATTCCTTCTGCTCGAACTTGACTCCGGCTTTTAAGAGTCTGTCGGGAAGGGAAAGATCGTTCACGGGAATGGTAAAGTACTTCATGGGAACATACATATTCTCCTGTCCCTTGGGAGTAATCGTTATCTCATCGGAGCTGATCACAACAGACTCCACTTCACCCTTCTCAAGCTTTTCAATGAAAGCATCATATGTGATCTTCTGATTGGTCGCGCTTGAGAACATCGTTCTCATATACGACAGGATCACGAACAATACAACGGATACCACTATGATTATGAGCAGCATCTGTTGATTCTGTTTCTTATTCTTATTGTTGTTTCCGGAATTATTATCCTTATTCTCCATAAAATCTCCTCAGCGAATTAAGAGCCGTACTCTTTTGTACATTTATCGCTATATTATAGATATAAAAAAGGGATAAATCAACAATTTATGGTATAATACGTCTCATGGTACTTCCTTCTTATTCGTTTATTTTCATATTCTTACCCATAGTGATCGTACTGTACCATATCGCGAATCATCAGGGGGCATACAGGGCAGGCAAGATGGTGCTTCTCATCTCGTCGCTTGTTTTCTATGCAATGCTGACTCCCGGTATAAAAGGACTGACCGCTCTTTTGCTGTCTGCTTCGATATGCTATGTGATCGCGACACTCGGTATCAGAAAATGCGGATCTGCTGCCGGCAGAAAATCACTTCTTACGCTCGGCATCCTGATAAATATATCTTTTCTCATATACTGTAAATATCTTACATATATCCAGCTGCTTATGGGAAAGACGGAAGGTGTTGACCAATTCTGTAAGGCCGTCGTCGTTCCTGTAGGTATCAGTTATTTTACATTTTCACAGATAGCATACCTTGTTGATACATACAGAGATACCGGTATATGCTATTCTTTTTTCGACTATATCCTGTTCATCAGTTTCTTCCCGAAGATCTCTGTAGGCCCCATCGCGCTTACAACGGATCTGATCCCGCAGTTTGATGATGTGCTCCGCAAAAAGATCGACTATGATAAGATGGCAGCCGGCTTCTACAGGTTTACTCTCGGGCTTGCCAAGAAGCTCCTTCTTGCGGATAATCTCGGATCTTTTGCCGATATAGGATACGCCAACATCGTCAATCTGACTTCGGGGGATGCGATACTTGTGGTCCTGTCATATACGCTGCAGATCTATTTTGATTTTTCCGGTTACTGCGATCTGGCATCGGGAATATGCCTCATGCTCGGCCTTGATCTGTGTGAGAACTTCGATGGTCCGTACCGCAGTCTTTCCATATCCGAATTCTGGAAAAGATGGCACATCAGTCTTACGACTTTCTTCAGGAATTACCTGTACATCCCGATGGGCGGCAACAGAAAAGGAAAGCTTCGGACTTACTTTAACAACATGTTCATATTCCTGATAAGCGGATTATGGCACGGTGCAGCTACCCACTTTGTTCTGTGGGGAGGCATTCACGGCCTGGGCATCATCATAAGCCGGCTGGTATCTCCCATAACAAAAAAAGTCCCAAAAGCGATCCGTTGGTTCCTGACTTTTTCATTTGTCAGTCTGGCGTGGGTATTCTTTCGCGCCGACAGTACCAAAATGGCGTTTGATATGTTAAAGAAGGTATTTACCGCCGGTTTCGGACCTCTTAACAGTTCACTGATCGCAACATGCATTCCTACGGAGTGTCAGCTTCTTCAATGGCTGATACTAAAGGCAGCTCCGGAAGCTACATTCTACAGCGGCTGTATCATATGGGCAGGTCTTGTGCTTCTCGGTATATTCCTGTCGGCTTTTTCAAAGACTGCAGCACAAAGGTGCAAAGAGTTTACGGCATCCGGTAAAAAAGTTGCCGTAACGGTCATTTTGTTTACATGGTCGGTATTATCACTTTCGGAAGTAGCGGAATTCATATACGTTAATTTTTAACCTATGACAAACAAACAGTATCTTATCAGTTCAATCGCATATTCTCTTGTCGTACTGTTTATGATAGCGGTCATAACCGTTGTCATAGATCCTTTTGTGCATTATCATACTCCCTATTTCGGCCGTGCCAACGCTGAGACTGAAGAGCGCGGACAACAGATAGGCGTTGCCAAGAACATGTCATATGATACGGCGATAATCGGTTCATCAATGAGCGAAAATTTTGAGGCAGGATGGTTTGATGACGGCATCATAGGAAACAGGACAGTGAAGCTGTCAATGCAGGGAGCGCATTTTGATGACTATTCAAGACTTCTTAATGTGGTATTGTCAAAGCCGACTACGAAGACAGTCATCATATCTCTCGACAACTACATACTGCTCCACAACCCTTCAGAGCATCCGACGACCATACCTGATTATCTGGAAAACGATACGATAAACGATGACATATACTATCTGTGGAACAAGTCGGTAGCATTTGTATATCTGCCGCAGTTTCTCATCAACAACATAACGGAAGGATTTTCTGCTGACAGTGCATACTGCTGGGCAGGAAGATACAGGTTCGACCGGTATGTCGCACAGGCAACATACCTTCCGTACAGACTGATGCAGCCTGATCCCGAAGAAAAGTTTGATACGTATTACGGATATTCCGAGCAGTTTCTGGCGGGGATAACTCCCTATATAGAGGCGCGCCCTGACGTGCAGTTCATATTCTACGCTCCGCCTTACAGCATCATGTACTGGGATGACTGTATACTACGGGGAAGGCTTACCGCCGAGATATGCGCACTTAATGAGGTGTATACGAGACTCCTGGAATACGATAATGTCCGGATCTTCTATTTCCAGGATAACTGGGATATAATAACCGATCTTAACAACTACAAGGATTATTCCCACTTCAGCCAAGATATCAGTCATTATCTGTATGAGTGCATGTCAGACGGTACGGACGAGATCACGAAAGATACATCTTTTGATACGTTGCTGAAGTTCTCCGAAGACGTGGCCGCATATGACCACGAATCAACGTTTCACTGATCCTCCCATAACAGACGCGGATATACTCCGGCATCTTTTAATTCTTTTATACGGTTTCTTACATATTCCTTGTCTTCTTTGTATGTGACTCCGAACCACTTATCATCCGACCCGAGCACTCTGACTGACGCTTTACCTGACTTTATCATCTCATCAACCACAAACGGAAGATAGCACTCCGCCTTCTCGATGTTCTTGGGAAGATCCTCTTTGTAGAATCTTGTAAACTCTTTATCCACTTCGGTAAGAAAATCCGGTGTGAAACCCCACAGGTTCATGCTGGTCATAGTATCTGCCGATACAGGAATATAATCCGTACCGTTCTCGGTATAAGCCGCACCCTCATTCGTCTCTATGATCCTGGTGCGCTCGACTATATCGACAAGATCGCCTTTATCGTCGACTGTGCACAGTCCGCGGCTGACCGATCCGTTCTCCGTCAGGGTATTACCGAGCTTGAACCCAACCATGCAGTACTTGCCGGTCTGATCCTTAACACTCTCCAGATACTCATAGATCTTGACGAAGGCTTCCCTTCCGTAAAAATCGTCCGCATTGATGACCGCAAAAGGTCCCTGTACAACATTTCTGACAGACCTGACAGCATGTGCCGTTCCGTAAGGCTTGGTACGATCTTCGTATACATGCTCTCCTTCAGGTATATCTCCAAGCTCCTGGAATACATATTCCACCTCGATGTGTGCAGATACGGCATCACCCACAGCTTCTTTGAACAGTTCCAGATTCTCTTTTTTTATGATGAAGATGATCTTGGAAAAACCGGCATATTTGGCATCATAGATCGAAAAATCTATGATCTTGTCGCCTTCATCATCCACCTTGTCTATCTGTTTTAATCCGCCATACCTGCTGCCCATTCCGGCAGCCATTATCACAAGTACGGGTTTATCCATTACTGTATGCTCCTATCCCTCATTTATCCTTGTATACTTTTCTGACCGGCTCACTGGTCACCTCTATACCGAGTCTCTTAAACGTTCGTATATCCGCAGGTGACAACATTACCGATGTATGTGCCTGAAGTCCCTTCAGCTTAGGTATCTGGGCAAGTGCTACCTTGGCATTCTCATCGGATATCGATGCGATCGAAAGTGCGATGAGCACTTCATCAGTGTGGAGCCTGGGGTTCTTCCCGCCAAGGAACCTGACCTTGAGCTCTGCGATAGGCTCTATCGCTTCCGGAGATATGAGGTGTGTATCATGATCTATACCTCCGAGATACTTGAGTGCATTCAGAAGAAGCGCAGCCGAAGCACCGAGAAGATCCGTTGTCTTACTCGTGATTATCTCGCCGTTCTCCAGTTCTATTGCTGCTGTGGGAACACCGAGCTTCTCCGCGCGCGCGTTGGCGGCTACCGTGACTTTCCGGTCATCGGTTGTGATCCCGGCCTGTTTCATGAGGAACTCTATCTTGAGAACCTCACTTTCATTTGCTTTCTCTTCGACCACTCTGCCCAGGGTCGTATAATACCTTCTGATTATCTCCTGCTTTGATGCCTCGCAGCATACATCATCATCTATTATACAGTTGCCGACCATGTTAACGCCCATATCGGTAGGCGACTTGTACGGACTCTGTCCGTATATCTCTTCAAATATTGCATTAAGAACAGGGAATATCTCGATATCCCTGTTGTAGTTGACGGTTGTCTTGCCGTATGCTTCGAGGTGGAACGGATCGATCATGTTCACATCATCCAGATCGGCCGTTGCTGCCTCATATGCCAGGTTGATCGGGTGTTTGAGCGGGATGTTCCATATAGGGAAAGTCTCGAACTTGGCATAGCCCGCCTTTATATTTCTCTTGTTCTCATGATACAGCTGGGACAGGCATGTAGCCATCTTGCCGCTTCCCGGTCCCGGCGCAGTGACAACTACGAGCGGCCTTGTTGTCTTAACATACTCGTTCTTTCCGAACCCTTCATCACTGACGATCAGCGGGATATTGGACGGATATCCTTCGATGAAGTAGTGCATATACACGTTGATCTTTCTCTTCTTCATCCGCTCCTTGAACTTCTTGGCTGATTCCTGCCCGGTAAAGTGAGTGACCACAACGGATGATACATACAATCCTTTGTCCTCGAACAACTGCTTGAGGCGAAGCACATCCTCATCATATGTTATCCCGATGTCTCCCCTGATCTTCTTGCGGTCAATATCCATCGCGGAAATGACGATGACTATCTCTGCCTGGTCGGACAACTGCATGAGCATTCGAAGCTTACTGTCGGGTTCGAATCCGGGAAGTACTCTTGAGGCATGAAAATCATCATACAACTTTCCTCCGAATTCAAGATAAAGCTTGTCTCCGAATTCTCCGATCCTCTCACGGATATGCTCCGATTGGGTCTTTAGGTATTTGTCATTGTCAAATCCTATCTTCATATCTGTAAACTCCTCCTATTTGCTAATCGCACTCCCTTATACGTTTTCTCAGCGGCAGGACCATGTTCGGTGCAACAGACAAAGCGTCTATCCCCATATCTATGTAGTCCTGTGTATGATCAAGATCTGCGGCCGCTTCACCGCATATATCTACCTCTATCCCTGCTTCATGCGCATTCCTGGCCGTGATCTCAATCATCTTGAGAACAGCGGGATGCATCTTGTTAAAATATGTCTCCAGCTTCGGGTTCTGCCTGTCTATCGCAAGCGTATACTGTGTCAGATCATTGGTACCTATGCTGAAAAAATCCACTTCCTTTGCGAGCTTATCGCTGATCATAACAGCAGCCGGAGTCTCTATCATTATGCCGAGTCTTATGTCCTTTTTGTAATCTATGCCTTCGGCATCAAGCTCTTCGGTAACCTCTTTGATGATCTTCCTGATCTGTCTTACTTCATCAACGGATATGATGAGTGGAAACAATATGTCAAGATTTCCGAATGCCGATGCTCTGTACAGTGCCCGAAGCTGAGTCTTGAATATGCCCGGCTGCGCAAGGCTGATCCTTATCGCTCTGTATCCGAGTGCGGGATTGTTCTCCTTCTCCGGTCTGAAATATGCCGCCTGTTTATCCGTACCAAGATCGAGAGTCCTGATTATGACCTTCCTGCCGCGCATCTTCTCGAGCACTTCCTTATATGCCAGAAATTGATCTTCTTCAGACGGATATGCGGGACTGTCCATGTATATGAATTCGCTCCTTAAAAGCCCTATCCCTCCCGCATCGTATGCAAGTGCGATATCCGCTCCGTCTGCACTTCCTATGTTGGCATATACATTGATATATGAACCGCTCTTCGTAACATTGTTCTTGCCTTTGAGAAGAAGGAGCATCTTCTGCTGTTCCTCATACTCCTTCTGCTTTCTCTTCATCCGCTCAAGAGTTCTCTTGTCCGGATCGATGATGAGTTCTCCCTTGATACCGTTAAGTATGGCGTTTCTTCCGTCATATATGGACAGCATCTCCTGCCCCAGACCGACCACGGAAGGAAGGCCCATCGTTCCGGCAAGTATTGCGGCATGACTGACGGGAGATCCGAACATCGTTGCCACTCCGAGCACATTGTCTTTGTTAAGCAGAACGATCTCTCCTGCATTAAAATCATCCGATGCGATTATGCAGGCCTCACCGGGTTCTACCATCTCTGTCTCAAGACCGCAAAGTATCCGAAGCATCCTCTCGGACACATCCCTGACATCCGCGACGTGACTGCGCATGTACTTATCTTCTATTGATGTGAAAAGTCGGGAGAATTCATCGGATGCAAGGGATACCGCGTATGCGGAATTATACCCGTGCTCTCTTATCTGATCTTCCACAAAATCGATATACTGAGTATCCTCGAGCAGCATCTCCTGTGCGGCAAATATAGATGCGTTAAGCTCACCCAGAGATGCGACCGTTGATTCATACAGGTTTTCAAGCTGGTCTATGGCCTTCTGCCTCGCATCGTTAAACACCGCGATCTCAGCTTCCGTATCCCCCACAGTCGCTCTTGAAATATGCTTGTCGGGATGCATGTAAACAAACAGTTTTCCTATCGCTATTCCCGAAACCACTCTTGTACCCTTTAGGATTACCATGGTATCATTTTACCATATTTTGTAGTATAATGCTTGTGTTTATTATAAATATTGTGGCTCATGCCTAAAATGAAAGGTATCGCTATGTCCGAATACAAAAAAATGACAAAGGTATTACTCCTTTCCGTCATTTTAACCATCGCACTGATCATCCTGTCCCTTTTTCAGGATATGACAGGTCAGATCCCCCTCTTTGTCATAAGATGCATATTGTCTCTTGCAGTCATATTCCTGAACCGTAAGATATTCATAAACGGATTGTCGCCTGTAATTCATGCTTCATTTAACATGGACACTCTTGTCAGTCTGGGAGCTGCGGTAGCATTCATATACAGCGTGGCCGTATCTATCATCAATATCATCTACTACAAAGGTTCTACCGAATACATCGGCGAGTCCGAACTCTATTTCGAATCATGCGCCATAATCCTGACACTTGTTCTTGCCGGAAAAGTACTCGAAGAAGTAACCCGCGGTAAGACTTCAAACGCTCATGATGACCTTGCCGATATGTCGGCCAAGACTGCCCTTCTTCTTGTAAACGGGCAGGAAAAGGAAGTCCCCGTTGAAGACGTCAAGGTGGGCGACATATTTGTGTTAAAGCCGGGTATGAGTGTCCCGGTAGACGGAGTGGTTGAATCCGGAACGAGTGCGATCAACGAAGCTTCTCTTACCGGAGAATCTCTTCCGGTTGATAAAGAGGCGGGCATGACGGTCTGTGCATCCACCATTAATATGTCTGGTTATCTGACATGCCGGGCTACCGGTGTCGGAGCAGATACCGCATTTTCCAGGATCGTACAGATGGTATCGGATGCCTCTGCCGGAAAATCAGCCATATCAAGAACGGCTGACAGGATATGTCTTTTCTTTATACCGCTTGTCATAGTTATTGCGGTCCTGACTTTTATCGTCTGGATGATATCCGGCGTCGGGATCGGATTCTCCGTCGCAAGAGCCGTCAGCGTTCTTATCGTCAGCTGCCCATGTGCTCTCGGTCTCGCCGCTCCCATTGCCATCATGGTCGGCAACAACGTCGGAAGTAAACACGGCATACTGTACAAGACGGCTCAGGCTATGGAAAGCACCGGCAAGACACAGATAGTCGTTGTTGACAAGACCGGTACTCTTACGACCGGTAATCCGAAGATAACGGACATACTCAGTACCGAAAATGATATGGAGCACAGAGACCTTCTGCTGTCTATCGCATATGCTCTCGAGTCAAAGAGTGAACATCCTCTTGCAAAAGCCATTTGCTCATATGCCGAGAAAAGATTTGTCAAGAGGCTTGAGACGACTGATTTTGAAGCTATACCCGGGAAAGGTATCAGGGCCGATCTTGTGATAAGCGGTATCAAACGGACCGTCTATGCAGGCAGTGAATCATTCATAGGCGAATGCCTTATCGGAAAAGGTGATGTCGATCCCGAAGAATACAACAATGAGTTTTCCGCAGTCATCCGAAGACTTGTTGCGGAAGGAAAGACTCCGACTCTCTTTGCTTCCGACTCCGGAATGCTCGGTGTGATCGCTGTTGCCGATGAGATCAAGGAAGGCAGCTTTGCCGCGATATCAGCACTTCATGCGGAAGATATACACGTCTGCATGGTCACCGGTGACAGGCTTGCCACTTCGGAAGCAGTCGGGCTGCAGGTTGGAATAGAACCCGATGAGGTCATATCCGATGTACTTCCCGATGAAAAAGCTGCCATTGTTGAGAAGCTCAAAGAAACAGGAAAAGTCGCCATGATCGGAGACGGTGTGAATGATGCTCCTGCTCTTACCGTAGCCGATTCGGGTATTGCTATAGGTGCAGGCACCGATGTGGCGATTGACGCAGCTGATGTTGTCCTTGTACAGGACAGCCTCATCACTGCCGTGGATGCCATAAGACTTTCCAAAGACACACTCAAGATAATACGCCAGAATCTGTTCTGGGCTCTGTCATATAACGTAGTCGGAATACCTCTTGCGGCCGGATGCTTTTACAAGGCTTTCGGATGGCTCCTTGATCCTTTGTTCTGTGCCGCTGCCATGTCCATATCAAGCCTGTTTGTGATAACAAATGCTTTAAGACTGTTTTCTTTTACGAAGACCGATCCTTCGTTGTACGAATCCGAGTCGGAAGAAGATGAAGAACCTTAAAGATTTTTTTACAAAAAAAATAGTCATAATCTCTGTTTCGGTTGCGGCCGGTCTGATACTTGCGCTCGTGATCATACTGGTACTGCGGAAAAATTCCCACGCAGGAGGCGATGGCGGTGACGATTCGCTTAATATGACAATCGAAGCGGAAAACGAATCGGATGATGCAGCAGGTTCTGATGAAGAAGAGATAACCATCATGGAAACCGCATCAGCGGATACAAAAGTGGAAAGTACGGCAGCTACCACGGTACTTTCCGAAAATGATTCCACCAGAAACGGGTATCTCGGAAGGTGTATTTTTCTCGGGGATTCAAGGACCGTTGCGATGGTGAATTTCGGTCTTATCAACGATGATGCCGCTCTGGCCCAGATAGGTATCTCACATCCTTCATTTAAGAACAACACCTTTATCAATAATGCGGGAAAGCAGTATACACTCAAGTCATATCTTGCGGCTCATCAGGCCCCCGTTATCTATATCGCTCTCGGTGTCAACGGGATAAACGATCCTTCCGAAGACCACTACAAAAATACATTTATCGACCTGATAGATACCGTTATGGATCAGGCGCCCAATTCCAATATCGTGCTCATGTCCATCGGTCCTGTCAATGATAACGGAGCTTATAAGAAGACCGTACAGAACTCCTGGATCGAAAAATATAATGCTTTTCTCCTGCAGACCGCTGAAGAAAAGCATATATTCTATCTTAATGTTTCCGAGATACTGACCGCTTCAAACGGACAGGTCAGGTCGGAATATGATGCCGGCGACGGACTTCACTACAACAGTGAAGGTTGCCGTGCCATACTTGAATACATAGTCCGCCATCCGGTTCCGGGAATATCGGATGAAGGCGAATATACCGTTCATTACATCAAGCCTAATCCGAAGAATACAAAAGTCACCATGGATGACGGTTCCGGCATAGATGCATCAAAACTTCAGGAACTCATGAACATGATGGTCGAGACTACTCCGGTGCCGACTGCCGTTCCGACGCAGACTCCTACTCCCGAGTATACACCCGACCCTACGCCGACCCCTACTCCCGAACCGACGAAGACTCCGACGCCCACTCCCAAGCCTACGGCTACACCTACGCAGGATCCTACATCGACGCCTACGCCCACTCCCACTCCTACTCCAAAGCCTACGGCTACAGAAGCTCCGTCTCCGGATCCTACTGATGCTCCGACTCCCGAGCCGACAGAGACTCCGACTCCGGAACCTACACAAACTCCGACTCCCGAGCCGACAGAAGCTCCGACTGAGCCCTCAGACGAACCCGAAGACTCTTCTGAAAACGACTAGTCGGTCACATACACATCTAAAGTGTATCTGCATCCGATCCCATCAACCGTTATGACCGATGTTCCGGCTGATACCGGCGTGATCTTTCCGTCGTTTGCTATACGGCATACCGATGGATCGGACGATCTGAAGCTTATATCATTGGCGATTATCTCATAACCCGACAGTTCATGGATATCATAATTATCAAATACCGCCATAGGTCTTACCTGCAGTATGATCCGTTCATTAACGCTTATGTCGTATCTGCTGCATACCGGGTAGAACTTCATTATCTCCGACCCGTTGCTGTCTTCTGAAAGCACTCTTATACATATATCTCTTCGAAGTCCGTTGTACTCGAGACCGACCGTGGTAATACCTTCCCTTATCGGAACAAGTTCTCCATCTTCCGTCATCTCCAGGATGTTATGATCATATCTTTCCGCATTAACCCTATCCTGAAGAAGGCTTTTTCTTCTGTACGGGTCCATCAGATAAAATCTCATGGAAACCGGTCCTGCTCCGACATATGTCGTATATGTGAGCTGATCTGTCATGAGCATTACCGATCCTTCTCCGAGAAGAGACTCATCAATATCGATCCTCTGTTTCAGATTTTCCGCTCCGTCCTCATCGCGATCGATCTCTTCCGTGTAGTCGATGATCGCAGGAACAAATCTGGTGGCCCAGACTCCCCATTTTGTATTTCCCAATCCCGCATATGCATAGCCGATCATTGACCTGTCATCTTTTCCTATATGCCCTTTTTCATCAGACATAAGACCACAATTATGGCATCCGGTTATGACATTCGTGTTAAGCTCAGAAACACGCTCAAAGCTTATCCCATCATCCGACTC
>JAGAFR010000075.1 GCA_017612555.1 Lachnospiraceae bacterium
GGATAACGGGCGATATCGATCTTGATCTGAGCTTTATAGATTATGAACAAAAATAATGACCGCTGAAAATACGCTATTATTTGTTGTTTTTGTATAAAAACACCCATTATAGTATTGCGTTTATTGGTCAAAATATAGAAATGTAATAATTTTGTAACAAAACTGTTTCGTGTTGTGGTAGAATATTCCTTACCTTGGAGGTTAGGGTATTTATGCGAAACAGTGTTAAACGCTTGCTTGGCATTTTAAGATGCGTTGATGCGCATACACATCTTTGGTGTCTGAGCGTGCTTGGTGGGGCGATACTCCTGTGTGTGAGTTTCTTCGTGGAACCTTCGCAGCGTGAGTTCTTAACCGTAAAAAGCGAAGGCGCTCAGTCCATAGCCAGGCAGATCGAAATTGAATACAGTTCGGTACTCGGAAGTCTGTCTCAACTCGGAGATGTTGAAGTGGAAGAGATAGTCGAGGCGATACCTGATGAAGTCCAGACAGTTGAAGTTAAGGAGTCTGAAGTACCTGAAGTACCTGTAAGTCCGGTGCTGGAAAGATTCTATGCCGGTGAGGACTTGAGTTTTGATGATCTTCCCGAAGTCGACAGTCCTGCGGATGTTGCGGATCAGATTCCCATGCTTTCTCAGTCCTTCATTATATTTAATGCTCAGTACTCCGTGCAGGAGATAGATGCGCTCGAGAGACTTGTGGAATGTGAAGCCGGATGTGAGGATAAGACCGGCAAGATGCTTGTGGCGGATGTTGTCCTCAACAGGATGGGTACCGGTATCTGGGGTAATGACATGCTTTCCGTAATAGAAGCCCCCGGACAGTTTAAACCTGTCGGTAACGGCGCTTATAAGGTTGTGGCGGCCACACCCGACACCAAGGCTGCGGTCATGGAAGCTCTTATGAGTGAAGATATCTCAAAGGGAGCCATTTATTTCCAAAAGAGCCGAGCAACCAGATGGGGGAACAAAGAGTTCCTGTTCAGGCACGGTTCCCATTCGTTTTATAAGTGATGTAATATAATATGTGAAATAGAAAAGCCCCGGTGATCCGGGGCTTTTGTTATGGATGAGATATCAGGTGAAATCAGCAAATATCCTGTCTGATATCGGAACCTTGATATACATAAGAGCATATTCCTGAGGCGAAAGGGAATCTATGTAGTTCTGGCGGAAGTTTTTGCCGGGTCGGGCTTTCTTTATTATATCTGCAGCTTTATTATATGCGATCGCAGCCTCCGTCTCCGTATCGTAAGTTCCGATCGTATACAGGCCGTTGACAAGTATCCTTGCCGAATACTTGGTATACACGCTTCTTTTGACAGCGCAGACTCCGGTATAACGGTTTATTATCTCTATATTGTCATATCTGAAATCATATCTGTCTCCGTTGATGAATCTGTAATCCCTGTTCAGTACGGCGTGAGGTTTGATACCGTATCTGCTGTAGAGGTTGACCTGCATTCCGTAATCAGCCACCCACAGATGACCGTTACGTCTGCTTATCTTGTGACTGGCATAGTAGAACAGGTCGTCTATATCAAACTTAAAGATCATCGAAGGTGTAAGATAATATGAAAAGTATGTCTTTTCCAGGTAGATGGGATTCTTGATATATACTTTGTTATCCCTGAAATTGATCAGAGATACGAACTTGTCAAAATCAAGGGCCGTATCGGTCCTGTAAGCATCTATTGTGATGTCTTTGTTGGCGATTATGTCCTTTGCGACAAGGTATGCTTCATGAGCAGCCTTTTCGGTATCGTAGCTTCCCAGGCTTATATGCTTGTTCCTGTATGTAACGGAACTTCTGTAATAAATGTTTCCATTCTTAAGTTGTGCCTTAAACGCTCCGGCAAGTGACATATGACACCTCATTTCATGTTCATGTTTACTATATCATTTTATTTCCTATCATATCAATGGAAAAAACCATCGAGCAATATTATACACAAATACGAGTTGACATTCAACATCATATAGTGTTAAATATATTGTGCTGATACAATATATTGATTTTTCGACCAACGGGAGGTTATCATGGCTGTATTATCCACGGATGAACAGAAGAATGCCAATAAGGAAGAGAGCGTAGACTATTCATCACTCTATAAACCCAACAGACCTGTCAGGATGATAAAGAAGGACGGCACATATGAAGGCTTTAATGTGCAGAAGGTTGTTGATGCCGTGGGTAAATCCGCATACAGGGCGCTTACCAAGTTCACCGAGGAAGAAAAAGCATTCATATGCCAGAAGGTTGTTGATAAGGTTAACGAACTCGATGTGGACGAGATACCTATTCCGATAATGCACAATATTGTTGAATCGGCACTCGAAGAGGTTAAGCCCATAGTAGCAAAGAGCTACAGGGATTACCGTAACTACAAACAGGATTTCGTGCGTATGCTCGATGATGTATACATGAAGAGTCAGTCCATCATGTATGTCGGAGACAAGGAAAATGCGAACACGGATTCCGCTCTTGTATCCACTAAGAGAAGTCTTATCTTCAATCAGTTCAACAAGGAACTGTATCAGAAGTTTTTCCTTACCACCGAAGAGATCCAGGCATGCCGCGACGGGTATATCTATATCCATGATATGTCGGCAAGGCGTGACACGATGAACTGCTGCCTGTTTGATGTGGAAAACGTTTTACGCGGCGGTTTTGAGATGGGTAATATATGGTACAACGAGCCCAAAACACTCGATGTGGCTTTTGATGTCATAGGAGATATAGTATTGTCTGCCGCAAGCCAGCAGTATGGCGGCTTTACGGTGCCTTCGGTCGATCTGATACTGGAGCCTTATGCCGAGAAGAGCTACAGGAAGTATATCGATAAATACACCGCGTTGGGTATTGATGAGGAAAGAGCCAAAGAAGAGGCTGAAAAAGATGTTCACAGAGACTTTGAACAGGGATTTCAGGGATGGGAGTACAAGTTCAATACCGTTGCAAGTTCAAGAGGAGATTACCCCTTTATAACCGTTACCGCAGGTACCGGAACAGGAAGATTTGCCAAGATGGCTACCATAACCATGCTTGATGTAAGACGTGCAGGACAGGGCAAGAAGGAATGCAAGAAGCCTGTTCTGTTCCCTAAGATAGTATTCCTGTATGACGAGAATCTTCACGGACCCGGCAAGGAACTCGAAGATGTATTTGAAGCCGGAGTCAGATGTTCGAGCAAGACAATGTATCCGGACTGGCTGTCGCTTACGGGCAAGGGATATATTGCATCAATGTATAAAAGATATGGCAAGATCATATCACCCATGGGCTGCAGGGCATTTCTGTCACCATGGTACGAAAGAGGCGGTATGCATCCGGCTGATGACGATGATGTACCTGTATTTGTAGGAAGGTTCAATATAGGTGCGGTCTCACTTAATCTTCCGATGATACTTGCCAAATCGAGACAGGAATCCAAGGAATTCTATTCGGTACTCGATTATTACCTGAATCTTATAAGACAGCTTCACATAAGGACATATGCGTATCTCGGAGAGATGAGAGCTTCGACCAATCCGCTGGCATATTGCGAAGGCGGTTTCTATCAGGGACATCTGAAGCTTACGGATAAGATCAAGCCGCTTCTTAAGTATGCAACTGCTTCGTTCGGTATTACGGCGCTCAATGAGCTTCAGGAATTGTATAACGGCAAATCACTTGTTGAAGACGGTCAGTTCGCACTTGAAGTGCTTGAATACATAAATACCAAGATAAATGAATTCAAGGAAGAAGACGGCAATCTGTATGCGATATACGGAACGCCTGCGGAGAACCTTTGCGGGCTTCAGGTCAAACAGTTCCGCAAGAAGTACGGTATCATCGAGAACGTATCGGACAGGGAATATGTTTCAAACAGTTTTCACTGTCACGTATCTGAAGACATCAGTCCCATCGAGAAGCAGGATCTTGAATACAGATTCTGGGAGCTTTCAAACGGCGGAAAGATACAGTATGTACGATATCCCATTGATTATAATCTCGGAGCGATACGAACACTTATCAACAGAGCGATGGACATGGGCCTATACGAGGGAGTCAACATGTCGCTCGCTTACTGCGATGACTGCGGACATCAGGAGCTTGAAATGGATGTCTGCCCGGTCTGCGGAAGTCATAATCTGACGAAGATCGACAGGATGAACGGTTATCTGTCATATTCAAGAGTTCACGGAGATACAAGGCTTAATGATGCCAAGATGGCGGAGATAGCTGAAAGGAAAAGCATGTAATGAGATACCATAATATTACCAAGGACGACATGCTCAACGGTGATGGGCTGCGGGTCGTTTTATGGGTTGCCGGTTGTTCTCATTGCTGCGAGGGCTGCCAGAATCCGTCGACATGGGATCCCAACGGCGGACTTGCTTTTGATGATGATGCCAAAGAAGAGATCTTTACCGAACTGCGCAAACCCTATATAGAAGGAGTTACGTTTTCGGGCGGAGACCCGATGTATTGCAGTAACTATCAGGATATCAAGAACCTGGCTGCAGAGATCAAGGAGAAGTTCCCGAACAAGAACATATGGATGTATACGGGAGAAGTCTGGGAGAATCTTTGCGCCGATCCGATAATGAAGTATATTGACGTACTGGTAGACGGGGAATTTCATATAGAGGAGCGAGATGCTTTGCTGCTTTGGAAGGGAAGCGCGAACCAGCGCGTGATTGATGTAGCAGCAACACTCGCTTCTGATACCCCCGAAGAACCGGTGATCTATTGTGAAGATTATTATGTATGAGGAAAGCCATGAAAAGGATCGCTAAGTTTTTCAAAGTAAGCTTTGAAGAATTTCAAAAAGCCTATATGGATGAATTCGGTGGTGATGTTGATGCCGCCAGGGCTGTGTACGACGGGATCAAGCTGCCGGCGCGTGCAACAAGCGGATCCGCAGGGTATGATCTGTTCTCGCCCGTGGATTTTACTTTAAAGCCCGGACAGACAATTAAGATACCTACCGGGATAAGAGCACGTATGGACGAAGACTGGGTTCTGGCGCTTTTTCCCAGAAGCGGCCTGGGGTTCAAATACCGGCTGCAGCTTAACAACACGGTCGGCATCATCGACAGTGATTATTACAATTCCGATAATGAAGGCCATATTTTTGTTAAGATCACGAATGACTCCAACGAGGGTAAAGAGGTTACGGTAAGCGCCGGAAGCGGATTCGCTCAGGGGATCTTCTTCATGTATGGCATAACCGAGGATGATGATTGCGACAGCTTAAGGAACGGCGGGTTCGGAAGTACGGACGGGAAGTGACCATGAAAGACCACGTTCATTTGATAAAAAGTGTTGAAATAGGGAGCATTGCCGATGAGATGGGAGTCGAAGCCGGCGATGCCCTTATTAGTATTGACGAAACTTCGATCGAGGATGTTTTTGATTACAGATTTCTTATACAGAGCGAAGAATTGACCGTGGTCATCAGAAAACCGGATGGCGAAGAATGGGAGCTCGATATAGAAAAAGACGAATCTGAAGATCTCGGGATCGAATTTGAGTCGGGTCTGATGGATGAATACCGAAGCTGCAGGAATAAGTGTATATTCTGTTTCATCGATCAGATGCCCAAAGGCATGAGGCCTACTTTGTATTTTAAGGATGATGATTCAAGACTGTCTTTTCTTCAGGGAAATTACGTGACCCTGACCAATATGGATGATCATGATATCGACAGGATAATCAGATACAGACTCAGTCCCATTAATATTTCCGTACAGACAACGAACCCGGCACTTCGATGCAAAATGCTGAACAACAGGTTTGCCGGAAAGGCGCTTGATAAGATAAAAAGGCTTTATGATGCAGGTATCACCATGAATGCACAGATAGTTCTGTGCAAAGGAGTCAACGATAAGGAGGAACTTAGGCGCACGCTTACGGATCTTCTTGCCTATGCTCCCGTTATGCAGAGCGTATCTGTGGTTCCCGTCGGTCTGACAAAGTATCGTGACGGTCTGTATCCTCTCGAGAAGATCGAAAAAGAAGATGCCGATTCTACGCTTGCGATAATAGATGAGATAGCAGCTGTTGCATATGAGCGATTCGGAATACATTTTGCGCATGCATCCGATGAGATATACATCCTGGCTAACCGGGACCTTCCCCCGGGCGAAGAATATGATGATTATCCTCAGCTTGAGAATGGAGTCGGTATGCTGCGGCTCATGAGTGATGAATACGAAAGTGCGTATAACAGATTAAAAAGTGATACGGAAAGTGGCAGGATAAAGTGTGAAGACAGCAGGATGAAGTTCTCCATAGCAACGGGTGTACTTGCAAAGCCTTATGTAAAAAAAGCGACTGAGCGTATATGCAGTCTTTTTCCCAACGTATCTTTTGAAGTCTATGCGATAAGGAATGACTTTTTCGGCGAAAATATCACTGTTTCTGGCCTTATTACCGGGCGTGACATCATGGAGCAGCTCGCGGGGAAGGATCTTGGTGAGTATCTTCTTATACCTGATTCCATGATGAAGGCAGATGAGGAGATTTTCCTTGATAATGTGAAGGTTTCGGACATTGAGGGGGCTTTACAAGTAAAAATTCATATTGTAAAATCAAACGGATTGGATTTAGTTAATTTCATACTGAAAGAGAAGGTTTATGAGTAAGCCCATTGTGGCCATAGTCGGTCGCCCCAATGTAGGAAAATCGTCGCTTTTTAATGTTATCGCGGGATCACGTATCTCGATCGTAAAAGATACCCCGGGAATAACAAGAGACAGGATATATGCGGAAAGCTCCTGGCTTGACCGGAGTTTTACAATAATAGATACGGGTGGAATCGAACCGGACAGTTCGGATATCATACTGTCGCAGATGAGAGAGCAGGCTCAGATCGCGATAGATACTGCAGATGTCATTGTATTTATCGTTGATGTCAAACAGGGACTGGTCGATTCCGATTCGAAGGTTTGCGATATGCTGCGGCGCAGCCGTAAGCCCGTGGTATTATGCGTCAATAAGGTTGATGATTTTAAAAAGTTCGGTAATGATATATATGAGTTCTATAATCTGGGTATAGGAGAGCCTGTTGCGGTATCCGCCGCAAACCGTCTCGGGATAGGAGAACTGCTTGATACCGTTATCTCGTACTTCCCGCCGGCATCCGATGATGAGGCGGAAGATGAGCGCCTGAAGGTTGCCATAGTCGGGAAACCCAATGTGGGTAAATCTTCGATAATCAACAGGCTTATCGGAAAAGACAGGGTCATAGTATCCGATATAGCCGGAACGACAAGAGATGCCGTTGATACTCCGGTGGCAGCAGCCAACGGGAAAGAATACATATTTATAGATACAGCCGGGCTTCGCCGCAAGAAAAACGTCAAAGAAGATCTGGAACACTATATGGTCATCAGAACGGTAGCGGCCATAGAAAGATCCGATGTAGTCATTCTTGTTGTTGACGGCGAGCAGGGGATCACGGAACAGGAAGCCAAGATAGCCGGGATAGCGCATGAAGCCGGAAAGGGCATCATAATCGCGGTCAACAAGTGGGATGCCGTTGAAAAAGATTCCAAGACCGTCAACAAGTATGAGAAGGATATAAGAAGTGTTCTGTCGTTCATTCCTTATGCAGAGATCACTTTTATCTCGGCCAAGACAGGCCAGAGGCTGAACAAGCTGTTCGATCTTGTAGATATGGTCGGGGCTAATTCCTCGATGCGTATCGCGACAGGAGTCCTTAATGAGATAATGACCGAGGCAGTTGCGATGCAGCAGCCTCCCAGCGATAAAGGAAAGAGACTGAAGCTGTTTTATATGACTCAGGTGGCTGTTAAGCCACCTACGTTTGTTATTTTTGTCAATGACAGGGAACTCATGCATTTCTCTTATACGAGGTATATTGAGAACAAGGTTCGTGAGGCTTTTGGCTTTAGAGGGACTCCTCTGAAGTTTATCATCAGGGAAAGAGGAGAAAAGTGACTGCTCGTTTGATATGCCTTTGCATAGGTTATGTATGCGGTCTTCTTCAGACCGGATATATAGTCGGGAAGCTTAAGGGGATCGACATAAGGGAACATGGCAGCGGGAATGCCGGTACAACGAACATTCTAAGGACCATGGGACCGAAGTATGCTGCGATTGTACTGCTCGGCGATGCGTTAAAGTGCGGTCTGGCAATACTCATCACAAGTGCTTTGTTCTCGAAGACTCATTCCGATATCACAAGGCTTTTGTTTTTGTATGCTTCGGCCGGCGTGATACTCGGACATAATTTTCCCTTTTATATGGGGTTCAAAGGCGGAAAAGGTATAGCAGCTACGGCCGGATTCATCATTTTCGGGTTGTCTCCGATAATGACGCTTGTCGGTATCATCGTTTTCTTTTCGATATTCTTCATTACACATTATGTGTCTCTCGGTTCCATCCTATTGTATGTTGCGCTTGTTGTCTGTTCTTTTGTCTTCATGAAGACTGATTTTTATGACTGGACACAGATGGGGATGAAGGATCTGTACTGGGAATACAGTATACTTATCATAATACTCATGATCCTTATGCTCTTTCGGCATAAGGAAAACATCAAAAGACTGCTTTCGGGTTGTGAGCGTAAGACATACCTTCGTTCCAGGCCGGAAATGGATATAAAATAATCTGGAGGTGTATTGACATGGCTGATGTCAGCATTATAGGTGCCGGAAGTTGGGGCACGGCTCTGTCGGTCGTATTGTCCGATAACGGTCATAACGTTACTATCTGGTCGATAGCGGACAGCGAGATAGAGATGCTAAACAAATACCATGAGAACAAGGAGAAGCTGCCGGGAGTCATCCTCCCGGACGATATGGTCTTTACAACGGATCTGAAGATGGCGTGCCATAAAAAAGATCTTATCGTTCTTGCCGTACCGAGCGTATATACAAGAAGCACGGCAGTCCTTATGAGTTCGGTCGTTGAAAAAGACCAGGTGATAGTAAATGTATCAAAGGGCATTGAAGAGGATTCTTTAATGACTCTTTCGGATATCATAAAGCAGGAAATACCGCAGGCCAGAGTCGCCGTGATGTCAGGTCCGTCACACGCGGAAGAGGTTGGCCGAAGGATACCGACGACTTGCGTTGTCGGAGCCGGGAAAAAAGAAACAGCGGAATACGTCCAGAATATCTTTATCAGCAAGGTGTTCAGGGTTTATATAAGCCCGGACGTGCTGGGGATCGAACTCGGGGGTGCACTAAAAAACGTGGTGGCTCTTGCAGCGGGGATGGCAGACGGACTGGGGTATGGTGACAATACCAAAGCTGCCCTCATTACAAGAGGTATCGCTGAAATATCACGTCTTGGAGTCAAGATGGGAGGAAGCGCCGAAACATTTGCGGGACTTACGGGTATAGGAGATCTGGTCGTAACATGTGCAAGCCAACATTCGAGAAACCGTAAGGCCGGAATGCTCATGGGACAGGGAATGAACATGGAACAGGCCATGAAAGAGGTCAATATGGTCGTTGAAGGCGTTTATTCTGCCAAGGCAGCACTTGCGCTTGCAAGGAAATATGATGTTGAAGTTCCGATCATAGAAAAAGTGAATGATATACTGTTCAAGGGAGATACCGTAAAAAGTGCCGTGGGAGAACTCATGAACAGAGAGAAAAAAGAAGAGTACTACGGACTGTTGTGGAAGGAGTCTTAACATGGACATAAATGCCGGCGGGTTTAAAAGTACCGGAACATATATAGCATCCACCGAGCTTATGAGTGCCGTCAATGTATCGATCGCACTGTCAAAGCCGCTGCTTATCAAGGGAGAGCCGGGAACCGGCAAGACAATGCTCGCAAAGGCCATTGCCGAATCGCTTGACATGCCGATAATAACATGGAACATCAAGTCCACGACGAAGGCTCAGGACGGCCTGTATATGTATGACACGATACAAAGACTCTATGACGGTCAGTTCGGTGAAGAGGGCGTTGATGATATCAGCAGGTATATCAAGCTCGGAAAGCTTGGAGAAGCTTTTGTTTCCGACAAAAAGGTCGTTCTTCTGATCGATGAGATAGATAAAGCAGACCTTGAGTTCCCCAATGATCTTCTTTGGGAACTGGATCAGATGGAGTTCTATATACATGAGACAAAAGAGACGATAAAGGCAAAGCACAGACCTGTTGTGATAATCACATCCAACGCTGAGAAGGAGCTTCCCGATGCATTCCTGCGCAGGTGCATTTTTCATTACATCGCGTTTCCCGACAGAGAACTTATGGATGAGATCGTGAGGACTCACTTTGATAAGATTGATGAGCATATACTGAATGAGGCCATGGATGTGTTTTATCAGATCAGAGATGAGAAATCAATGAAAAAGAAACCAAGTACATCGGAACTCATTGACTGGATCAATGCCCTGCAGCTCGGAGGGATCAGTGCGGATACCATTAAACAGAAGCTTCCTTTTATCGGAACAGTGATCAAAAAGGATGAAGATCTGGAGACGGTTTCGCATATGAGCGTGGTATGAAATGTTTACCGGATTCTTTTACTTTTTGAGAGAAAAAGGAATGGATATCGGACTGTCCGAGTGGCTGTCGCTTGTTGAAGCGATGGACAAGGGATTGATACATGCCGATTTTACGCAGTTTTATCTTATATCGAGGATGATACTTGTCAAGAATGAATATGAGTTTGACAAGTATGACATGATATTCGAGGAATACTTCAAGGGCATAAAGCATGAATTCGATGATATATCGGAGCAGATGCGAAAATGGCTTGAGAAGCCGGAGTATAATGCGTTCCGCGAAGACCTTGAAAAGAAGAAAGCGATGATGGAGGAAGAAGGTATCCCCATCATAGACAATGAAGACGTCCTTGCCAAATTCCGCGAGAGGCAGAAAGAACAGGACAGCGAACACCAGGGAGGCAACCAGTGGGTAGGTACCGCCGGCAACAGTTCCTACGGTAATCTCGGAGGACATCTCGGCGGGGTCAGAGTAGGAGGTACCACGGGCTACCAGTCAGCCTTCCAGGTGATAGGAGAACGCAAGTTCCGTGATTTTAGAAATGACCGCGTGCTTGATAACAGGCAGTTTCAGATGGCACTGAGATCGCTGAGACAGTTCTCCACAAGACTTGATATAGAAAAGACCGAACTTGATATAGATGGAACAATAGACAGTACATGCAGCAACGGCGGACATCTTGTAATAGAGATGCAAAAGCCGCGCAAGAATACTGTTAAGCTCCTGCTGCTCATGGATTCGGGCGGAACGATGATCCCCTATACGAATCTTCTCAATGAGCTGTTTCATTCCGTTAACAGATCGAATCATTTTAAGGATATCAAGACTTATTTTTTCCATAACTGTATATACTCACATCTGTATAATACTCCGGAATGTGAGTACGGTGACTGGATAGAGACGGAATGGATACTCAAGAACCTGAACAGTGAATATAAGGTGATAATCGTCGGTGATGCCGCTATGGCTCCGGAAGAACTGTATTCACTGACAGGGAATTACAGGGGTCCGAATGACGGATATTCGGGAATGGATTGGCTGCTTCGCCTCAAGAAGCATTTTAAGCGGATAATATGGCTCAATCCCAAGATGGCAAGCGGATCGGCTCCGTGGCGTGAAGCGGAGACAGCCGTGAAGAATACATTTGCGATGTACCGGCTTACGGTAGAAGGCCTTAAAGAAGGCATGAAATATCTTATGAGAACCAGATAGGAGTTATGATCCATGCATAAAGTAATGATCGTCGATGACAATATGACCAACCTCATCATGGCTAAGAAGGCTCTTGAGGATCTGTATGAGATCATACCTGTATCATCGGGTAAGATCGCATTGGAATTCCTTAATGAAATGCCTGAGCCGCCTGATGTGGTACTTCTTGATGTCGACATGCCCGATATCAATGGTTTTTATGTTATATCACAGATGAAAAATGTCGAGAAACTGGCACGTATTCCCGTAGTCTTCCTTACTGCACAGGAGGATATCACAACTGAGATTGAAGGTTATTCGCTCGGTGCATCCGATTACATCAGAAAACCTTTTACCGCCACACTGCTTCGTAAGCGTGTGGACATCCATATCAGGTTTGTCGAAGAACAGAAGCATAATGAAAAAGTGAATGAACAGCTCCAAAAGGTTCTGTCCGAGAAGATACACAATATAGTCGAGCTTGAATATGCGATCGTTGAGATGTTCACATCGCTGATGTCCAACAGATCGTTCATCATTTCCGAGCATTGTATCCGTGTTGAAAAATACATGTCCGTCTTTCTTGATGCACTTATCGAATCACGTCAGTTCTCGCTTGAAGAGACCGATGCGCAGATACTTAAGTTCGCATCAAAGATTCATGATGTGGGTAAGATATGTCTTACCGACAGATGTCTTGCCGATATGGGTGACCTCAGCATTCAGGAAAAGGAGTTTAACCATCTTCATACCGTTCTCGGGGCTGAGGCCATCAAGAAAGTAATGGATGTCGTTTCGGATAACCAGTTTCTCAAGTATTCCTACAATATGTGCAGATTCCATCATGAGAGATGGGACGGAAAAGGCTATCCCGATAAGATGATGACTAACAATATTCCTATCGAAGCAAGGATACTTGCGATCGTAAACAGCTATGACAATTTCAGGACTACAAATGACGGTGCCGATCCCCTTACCCACAATGAGTCCATAAACAGGATCAGACTGTGGAGCGGCACTCATTTTGATCCTGAACTGGTTGACGCTTTTTTAAACATTGAAAGTAAGATCGGAGCAGTCCGGTTCGACAATCAGCCATGATCGAATTCATAAAGTCATTATACGACAAAGAGAATGATGAAGAATTGTACGTCTTCAATGTGACACATACCATTTGCGTGATAGGTATGGTACTTGTGTGTGTCATAGTGAGGCTGTTTTTCGATAATCCGATTGCCATTTATCTGTCATTTGCAACATCTGTCCTGTTTCTTCTTACCATGGCCGAAGCCAACAGAACGCGTAAGCTCAAGCCGGCCATAATCTTCATGTCGATAGTCTTCAACTTTCTGTATATGCCCGAGATGTATTACATGTTCGATCGCAGTATTTCGGTCATGCCCGTGTATTTCCTGTTCGGACTGATGTATTCGGTCATACTTCTTGATGCCAAAACGGCTATCGTTCTTGGCGGTATTGAAACGATCTTTTACAGCATATTATTGTTTTTATTTAACGGTACGATGCCTACAGGTCTCGAACAGGCATCAACCAAAGACATCTATACATCATATATGGCAGCGATCGTGTCCATAATAATCGTCGGATTGTGCGCCGGATGCACGGTGAGATTTCGTTTCATGTTCCATCAGCGTGCCCAGGAAGAGGCTGAGATACTTAAGGCAGAGGCCATGGATGCATATATAGCGAAGGATATGTTCCTGATCAACATGTCGCATGAGATACGCACTCCGATGAACGCGATAGTAGGAACCGTAGACCTTCTTCTCGATCAGGATGTTTCCGAACATGTTTCCGACAGTATTTACAATATATTGAATTCGTGTAATGCTCTGCTGTCGCTGACCGATGAACTTATGGATCTGAGTAAATCCGAAAACGGCGAGGTTTCGCTGTATGTCGCCACATATGATCTGTCGGATCTTCTTATGGAAGTTGTCAATATGATGACCGTAAGACTGACGGAGAGCAATCTGGATTTCTTTGTCAATATCAACAACAGCATCCCGAGATTCCTGTACGGTGATGTTTCAAAACTACGCCAGCTCTTTGTAAATATCCTTAACAATGCCGTTAAATACACCCCTTCCGGTAAGATAATATTGCGAGTTGACTGTAAGCCCATCGATACAGACACGATCGATCTTATCGTGGATGTCGAAGATACCGGAGTCGGTATCAAGAAAGAAGATATGAAGAATCTGTTCATCAGAAATGAGTTCGAATCATCAGTTTCCGAAAACGAAAATGAAAACGTGGACGGATCCGGGCTCGGGCTTGCTATCTGTGCCGAGATCATTAATGAGATGAACGGAGAGATAACGGTACAGAGTGAATATCGCCACGGGTCGGTATTCACGTTTAAAGTACCGCAGAGATTCACATCGATGGATACCGTTGCATTTGTTCCGGATGCGGATTCATTCAGAATACTTGTTTTTGAAAAAGACGGTGATCATGCCGAACACATCAGGAGGATACTTGATTCCTTCAATATCAACTCTGATTATGCATGGACCAGACAGGATCTGGAACGGCTTATAAATGTCAATAAGTACACACATATCTTTATATCCAATGAAAGATATGAAGAATGTGAAACTGTTCTGTCGAACCGACTGATAGAGAGTAATATAGTCGCTTTTCTTGATATCGATGATAATGTTCACGTTCAGAAAGCAACAACGGTCCTTACAAGACCCATTCATGCCCTTAATGTCGCATCCCTTCTTAAGAATGAGACCAACTCATATGTAAGGGAGATAACAA
The DNA here is from genome assembly GCA_017612555.1 of Lachnospiraceae bacterium. Classification (GTDB taxonomy): domain Bacteria; phylum Bacillota; class Clostridia; order Lachnospirales; family Lachnospiraceae; genus UBA2868. Next base: position 14,464 of record JAGAFR010000075.1, read on the forward strand.
GAAAGGGTGGATTTGAATGCCCGCATGCCACGATACTTGTTGTTGATGATAACTTTACGAATCTGAACGTTGCAAGTGCGATACTTTCCAAGTACGGAGCAAACGTTATCACCGCGCTGTCCGGGAAAGACTGCCTGAGGCTTCTCAAGGATCAGGATGTGGATATGATCTTTCTTGACTATATGATGCCTGAGATGAACGGAATAGATACTTTGGAGAACATCAGAAAGATGCCGGGATCGAGATTTGCATCGATGCCGATCATCGCGCTTACTGCCAATGTTGTCAGCGGAGCAAGAGAAATGTTTCTTGAAGCCGGATTTGATGATTTTATGGCAAAGCCTATCTCAATAGACAAGATGGAGAAGGTCCTTCGTAAGTATCTTCGCAGAGATCTTATCACGGCAAAGAACCCGATGAAAGAGGAACAGGTATGAAGAACGTATTCGGCAAGATCAAAAACTTCATAGGGTTCCTTAGAAGTGATGAGGTTACCATTGATGCAAAGGGACTGTATCTTGTCATTATCTATGGTATTATCATAAACCTTTGTTATGCGGTGGGTTTTATCATCACACCGGTTGATTCTCCTGCGCTTTTGTTCATTGCAATCGGTGCCATTGTGTTCTTCCTTCTGATACTTCATCTTGTGAACAGGTATGATGAGATCGGTTTCTTTAAATATGTTGTTGTGATCGCTGTTAATTTCATCATGTTCCCCGTCAATTTCTTTCTGACAGGAAATCTGATAAACGGGTCGCTTCTGTTCATGCCGCTTGGTATCGTGTTTACATTTTTCCTGATAAAAGAAAAATGGTCGCTGCTCATTTTTGCATTTGAGATCGTATGGTACAGTTTTATACTTACGCTTCCGATGTATGATTTTGAAAAATTCTCACAGTACGGGCAGGTGATCCCGCGCAGGCTGAGCACTCCCATCGGTTTTATTTCGGCGGCATTTGCACCTATCTTTATCTTTATTTATCAGACGGTCAATTATGAACGGACCAAGCAGAAGCTCAATGAATCAAGACATATTATTGAGACGGCAAGATACAACAAGAGCCGTTTCCTGGCCAACGTCACCCATGAGATCAGAACACCGATGAATGCCATAATAGGTATGAATGAGCTGATCCTCAGGGAGGAGCTGGATCCCGAATCGAGAGAACTGGCTGAAAATATCAAGACTTCATCCAATCAGCTTCTTAAGATAATCAATAATGTCCTTGAGTTTTCAAAGCTTGATTCGAACAGAATGGAACTGTATCCGACCAAATACGACTTCAGGACACTGATGACGGATATAATCGAAGCCGTATCCAATGAATATGCATCGGAGAATACGGAATTCTACGCCAAGATCGATCCGAACATCCCAAGGACTTTGTTCGGTGACAACATAAGGATCAAACAGATATTCATGTATCTGCTTTTCTCGACGGTCCACATGCTTCCCCACAGCCGGATGTCCATGGATGTAAAGGGCGAGGTGGATATCAATACCAATACGGTTCTTTTGTCATGTACTATTGCTGAATCGGGATTCGGCCTTTCCGAGGTTGAGATAGATGCGATGCTGTCAGCTTATACGAGATACGACAGCCGACAGAAGAGTGATTACAAAGGCATGGGTCTCGAACTCTCGATCTGTAAGGAGATACTCGAACTGATGGGTGGCAGCCTTTCTATCAAGTCGGTGGAAGGCGTCGGGATGAGTGTTAATTTCGAACTTATCAATTACATCATCGAGGACACACCTCTCGTTAGGATCAATACAACAAATGACTACAGTATACTGATATATACAAAGGATACGGAAGATCAGGATGTTTGGATTGATATACTCGGACAGTTTCAGCTGTATCCCAACTTTGTTACCGGACCCAATGCTTTCCGGCAGGCAATAGAAAACAGGAGATACACTCACATCTTTATGGATGATATGTTCTATCCGATGCTCAAGGATACGATCAGATCAGCACAGATAAATGACGAGGTATACGTGCTCACTGAGGCGGGAAGCATATTCAGTGATTTTGACAACTGTAAGATACTCAGAAGGCCCATGACCTGTTTATGTGTTGCCGATGCGCTCAATAATGTATGGAAATCATCGGATTATAAGGTGGCACAGAAGAAAGAAGCGGTCACATATCCCGAAGGCAAAGTGATAATAGTCGATGATTCCATTGTTAATCTTAAAGTCCTTGAGGGTATGCTTCAGACATTTGCGGTAAATATCACCAAGTGTAAGAGCGGTGCCGAGGCTCTTTCGATCCTTGAGCGTGAAGAATTCGACCTGATAATCCTGGACCAGAGAATGCCCGAAATGGATGGCATAGAACTGCTGCATCTTATCAGAAAGCTGGATAATGCAAATGCCATGGTTCCCATATTATGTGCGACCGCGGATTTCGGTCCGGAAGTATCAAGAATGCTTCTTAATGAGGGATTTCAGGATTACCTCGCCAAACCTGTCAGAAGATTCTATCTTGAGAGGATGCTCAGAAAGTATATGCCTGCCGAACTGGCTGTTTCAATATTTGTTGATGATATTCCGGAAACAAAAGAAAAGAAGCAGGAGAGTAATTCCGAAAAAGGAAATGAAGCACCGGCAAAAGACCCCCGGATCATCGATTTTAATACCGGACTTAATAACCTCGGCGGCCAGATGGATGCTTTTGCATCTGTTGTCAATGCGTATTACAATGAGGGTGTTAAAAAGACGGAGCTAGTACCGAAGCTTCTTGAAGATAATATGATAGACAAATATGTTGTCGAAGTACATGCGCTTAAGTCAAGCAGTGCAGCTATAGGAGCTGACGCGATGGCGACTCTGTTCCGCGAACTTGAATTTGCAGGCAAAGCCTCCAATCTTGAATATATAGAGAGCCATTCCGGCAAGGTGTTTGAGATATTCAAAGATGTACTTGAAGTTGTAAAGGATTATCTGGTAAAGAACGGGTTGATGGAAACAACTGCAGATGAGCCGGAACCTGAAGGCGAGATAGTTACACTCGATCCCGCAGTCATTGATGAGCTGATCGATCAGCTTGCCAAATTCAATATCAAAGCTACCGAAGATAAGATCAACGAATGCTGCGGCATCAATTACGGAAGTCAGATCAATCAGGCTTTCAGACAGATCAAGAGTCAATTGGATATTTTTGATTATCATAAAGCAAAGGAACTGTTAACCGACCTTAAGAATAAGGAGGAATAAGGAAGAAAAATGAATCCCGTATACGAGAAACTTAACAATTGCTATGAAAGCGTCAGAAAGAAGATATCCTTTGAGCCCAAAGTCGCACTTGTGCTTGGATCGGGACTGGGAAAATTCGCGGAAGAGATCGAAGTTGTGGACAGGATATCTTACAGTGATATAGAGGGCTTTCCCATGTCCACGGTTCCGGGACACGCGGGACAGTATGTTTTCGGGTATGTTGACAGTGTTCCGGTCGTATGCATGCAGGGACGTGTTCATTATTATGAGGGTTACCCGATAAGTGATGTTGTCCTTCCCATCAGACTGATGGCCCTTATGGGAGCAAAGTATCTGTTCCTTACAAACGCATCCGGCGGTATAAATCGTGATTTCAAAGCAGGTGATTTTATGCTGATCACGGATCATATATCAACATTTGCACCCAATCCTCTGATAGGCCCCAATATTGATGAGATAGGAACAAGGTTTCCCGATATGTCGTCTGTTTACAATCCTATCCTTCAGGATATCATTTTGTCTGTGGCTGATGATTTCGGTATTGAGATGCAGAAGGGTATTTACGTTCAGCTGACAGGCCCCTCTTTTGAGAGTCCTGCCGAGATCAGGATGCTCGCTAAGCTTGGTGCCGATGCAGTCGGAATGAGCACCGTGGTGGAGGCGATAGCCGCCAATCATATGGGAATGAAGATCTGCGCGATATCCTGTGTCTGCAATCTTGCGGCCGGTATATCGGAGACACCTCTTTCACATGAAGAGGTTCAGGAAGCGGGAGCAAAGGCTGCACCGCTGTTTAAACAGATAGTAAGAGAAAGCATTGTCAGGATCGGAGCTTTATGATTTTTGTATCAAAGAGAATCAAAAGAATAGTGGCAGGATTTGCCGCAATAACGCTTCTTACCGGGCTTATCGGATGTAGTGGTTCTTCGTCATATCCGGATGATAAGCCGGTAGATGTTGTCCTTATCACCGATTACGGTACGATAGATGACAACTCATTCAATCAGATGGCTTGGGAAGGAATAAAACAGTATGCCGAGGAAGCGGGAATAGCATATGACTACTACAAGCCGGAAGGGCCTGATACAGACAGTATCATGACACAGATCAAGAGAGGGATAAGTAACGGAGCAAAGCTTTTCGTGTGCCCCGGGAACATGCTTGAGGTGCCTGTCTATATCGCTTCCGACAAGTATGATGACGCCAGTTTTATACTGATCGACGGTATTCCGCATAATGAAGACAATACCGATGAAAAGATAAGGGATAATGTTTCGTCTGTAACATTTGCGGAGGAGGAGGCAGGATTTCTTGCAGGATATGCAGCTGTGCGTGACGGTTATAAAGGCATTGGATTTGCAGGCGGCATTCCTATAGATCCTGTTATAAGGTTCGGATACGGTTTTGTTCAGGGGGCCGATTACGCTGCCATAGAGATGGGTGTAAATGTGCATATCAGGTACACTTACACCAATACGTTCGAAGATGATCCGCGTGTGGAAGAAATGGCTGCAGCATGGTATGACGATGATACTCAGGTCATATTTGCATGCGGCGGAGCGATCGATAAATCGATAATACGCGCGGCTGAAAGTCACAACGGCAAAGTCATAGGAGTGGATGTGGATGAATCCGGATATTCGGAAACGGTTATCACTTCCGCCATGAAGGATGTTAAGACTGCTGTTTACACCGGTATCAGATCATATTATGCAGGCTCTTTTCCCGGAGGGCAGGAGTCCAACATGACCTGTGCTACCGGAGGGATATGCCTTCCTCTGGAGACATCCAGATTTGAAAAGTTCGACAAAGAGAGTTATGATACGATCTTCTCACACCTTAGTGACGGGGTGATCGTACCATACAAGAAGACTGATATAGGAACCTGTGAAGAACTGACACTTATAAATACCGAAGTCACATACATTGATTTTGAACAGTAACGGAGCAGATATGGATCATAAATCATTGATAGAAGCCGCACTTGATGCAAGGAGCAGATCATATTCACCTTATTCCGGATACCGTGTCGGAGCAGCGATCCTGTGCAGTGACGGGACAACGGTTACCGGAGCCAATATAGAGAACGCGTCATATGGAGCTACCGTATGCGCCGAAAGATGTGCCGCATTTTCCGCCGTGGCGTCCGGTAAAAAGAAGTTTACCGCGATAGCGATAGCAGGCGGCGCGGGAAGTGCCACGGACAGGACTGATGATTATGCATTTCCGTGCGGGATATGCCGCCAGGTACTGCGTGAGTTTGCCGATCCCGATACATTTACGGTGATAGTTGCAAAGAGTACGGATGACTATAAAGAGTATACTCTTTCAGAGCTTCTTCCGGAGAGCTTCGGCCCGGATAACCTTAAATAATGTGTATTGTTTAAGATAAAGGAGAATGATCATGAAAACACGATTGTATAACGCCAGGATCCTTACAATGGAGAACGAAGCCGTACTGTTTGAAGGTGAGATCTGGATAGACGAAGACAGGATCTCTTATGTCGGAAAGAGTGTTTCCGATGAGGAGATATCAAATAAGGGCATTTCATTTGATGTTTCAAAAGACTGTAAGGGTAATGTCCTGATGCCCGGTTTCAAGGATGCTCATACTCATTCGCCTATGACGGGGATGAGATCATATGCGGATGATCTTCCGCTGTGGGAGTGGCTGTCGACCAAGATATTCCCGCTTGAAGCCAAACTGTCCGCACAGGATATGTATGAGCTGACAAGGCTGGCTGTATTGGAGTATCTTACCAGCGGTATAACCGCTGTATTTGATATGTACATGAACCCCGATGAGGTTTCAAGAGCCTGTGAAGAGATGGGGATACGTTATGTCGGATGTTGTGATATCAATAAGTTCGGACCTGATCTTGCCGAAGTGGAGAGAAGGTTTAAGACTTTAAATAAAGGCAACGGGTATTCAAGTTATATACTCGGTTTTCATGCTGAATATACATGTACAAAGGAACTGCTCGCAGATATAAGCGAGATGGCGGCAAAGTATAAATCGCCCGTATTCACGCATAATTCCGAAACAAAGAAAGAAGTCGATGAGTGTATCGAAAGACATAACATGACTCCGACACAGTTGTTTGAGAGTCTTGATATGTTCAGATACGGCGGCGGCGGATATCATTGCGTATACCTGTCGGATGAAGATATCGAGATCTTCAAAAAGCATGACCTTACCGTTGTTACCAATCCGGGATCAAATACAAAGCTTGCCAGCGGTATAGCTCCGATATCCAAATATCTTGATAACGGTATAAGAGTAGCGATAGGAACCGACGGCCCTTCTTCAAACAATTGTCTTGATATGTTCCGTGAGATGTTTCTTGTAACCGGATTGGCAAAGCTTCATGATATGGATGCCTCTGCGGTTGTTCCGAAAGAAGTCCTTAAGATGGCGACCGTGAACGGTGCGCATTGTATGGGGCTTGCTGAATGTGATACGTTGTCGGTTGGAAAACTTGCCGATATTATAATGATCGATCTTGACCAGCCCAATATGCAGCCGCTTAACAATATAGTTGACAATATAGTTTATTCGGGAAGCAAGACGAACATTAAGATGACTATGGTCGGCGGGCGTATACTGTATGAAAACGGTGCGTTCAATGTTGGCGTCGATCCCGAAAAGATTTATGAAACAGCCAATTCCATCATGGCAAAGCATAAAGGTTGATAATGGCTAATGTGATCTTTTGGGTAGTGCTGGGACTTCTTGTTACTGCGCTTATATCCTCGAATTTCATCCACAACAGGAATAAAAAGAAGGAAAGATATAAGAAACTGAAGGAATCCTTCGGAAGTCTTACGACAGAACCCGGCGATACATCCTATTTTGATGAAGAGTCAGCGCTGCTCGATCATATGAGATCGAAGTCAAAGGATGATTTTTATCTTGATGCGATCACGATAAATGATCTGGCGCTTCGTAATATCTATTCCCGGATGAATTGTGTCAGTTCATGCGGAGCCGATTATCTTCGGTACAGGTTCAAGGTACTGCCTGCATCTTCCGACAAGACAGAGGAGCTGTCCGAAGATATAGGATCATTCCTTTCTGATGTGGCAAAAGCTACACGCGTTATGTGCATACTGGATGATATCGGTTGTCATTCTAAGCTTGACGGGTTTGATCTTATCAACAAGCTTTCCGAAACAAAGGATTCTTCCATCGCTCCCGATATACTGCCCGTGATCATACTTGCGGGTGCCGTGGTGCTTACGGCATATGAACCTATAGCCGGGATCGTAGCTGTCATTACCATGATCGCCGTTTGTATCGCAATGTATTTCTCTGGAAGAAGAAGGATGGAGGAGCATTTACGTGGCCTTGCATATTCGTTAAGGCTTATCAGATGCGGTATTAAGCTTTCGGATGAATATGAGGGCCTTGCAAAGTACAGACCCTTGGGAAGACTGGATCTTGCCAGCGGCCTGATACCTATGAAAGACAAAACAGTATCCGATCCGGTATCCGTCATCCTTGACTATGTAAGGATGATCACTCATATAGATATAATCGTATACAAGATCAAGATACGTAAAGTAAGAGAAAATCTCGAAGATATCAAAGAACTGTATATAGATACCGGAAGGATAGATGCTGCAGTTGCCGTTGCTTCATATATTTTAAACAGAAAACACTGCAGGGCATATATCATTTCCGATAATAAGATAAACACTTCACAGGTTTACCATCCGCTCGTCAGGAAACCTGTATATAATGATTTTTCAACCGACAGAGGCGTTCTTGTAACAGGTTCCAATGCATCCGGTAAGTCGACTTTCCTCAGGGCGATAGGTCTTAATATACTGTTTGCGAAAAGCTTCGGATATGCATTTGCGGACAGCTTTGAGACGGGAGCGGACAAGCTTTTTACATCAATGGCTCTTTCCGATAATCTGCTCGGGCAGGAGAGCTATTATGTAGTTGAAGCAAGGTCGCTGAAAAGGATATGCGACAATGCTGACGGTAACTGTGTGTGCCTGATAGATGAAGTCCTCAGGGGAACCAATACGATAGAACGTATAGCGGCAAGCTCGAGGATACTTCGTTATCTTTGCAAAAAAGACGTGCTCTGCTTTGCGGCCACGCATGATCTTGAGCTTACACATCTTCTCGATGATGTTATGGACTGCTATTTCTTCACGGAAGAGATAAAAGACGGAAACGTATCATTTCCATTCGTGATCTACAGCGGAAGGAGCGATAAGACCAATGCGATCAGGCTCCTTGACATGATGGGATTTGATAAAGATACCGTTGATTCGGCAAACGAACTTGTAAACAGATATAAAGACACCGGCATTTGGAGCAACTGATGAAAGTAACCATATATACAGACGGAAGTGCAAGAGGAAATCCCGACGGACCTGGGGGATACGGTGTGATACTTCAATACATCGATCCGAAAGGTGTTCTTCATGAGAGCACGAGGAGTGCGGGATATAAGAAGACGACCAATAACCGGATGGAACTCATGGGTGTTATAGTCGGACTGGAGAGTCTTAACAAACCATGTGATGTGGAGATCATTTCCGACAGTAAGTATGTTACGGACGCGTTTAATCAGAAGTGGATCGACAGCTGGATCAGCAATGGTTGGCGCAAGGCGGATAAGAAGCCTGTTCTTAATACGGACCTGTGGAAGCGTCTTCTTGAAGCCAAGAAAGATCATAATGTGGTATTTACATGGGTAAAGGGTCACGCGGATCATCCCGAGAACGAAAGGTGTGACAAAATGGCGGTTGAGGCAGCATTGTCTTCCGATCTGCTGGACGATGTTCCCAAATGATGATAGAATACAATAATTCGGAGGTTGAGAAATGATCGCTTTTATCAATACTTTTTTGTCATATCTGATCCTTGTGGTGATCAGCATGATAGTTATAGTCCTTGCTGTTATATGCGGGAAAAAGCTTCGCGAGATGAAGGACGAGAAGAAATCAAAGACACCGGGATCCGATGCTTCGGATAAGAAGGAGCAATAATGGGACTTAAGTATACAAGTACACGCGGAGATAAGAAGCAGTACAGCGCGTCTTCGGCCATCATATGCGGATTGGCTGATGACGGCGGATTGTTTGTGCCTGATCATATTCCTTCGCTGGATGTGGCGCTGTCATCGCTTGTGGGAAAAGGCTACAAGGATATCGCTTATGAAGTGTTAAAACTCTTTCTTGACGATTATACGGAGGATGAGCTTAAAGACTGTATCAATAAAGCATATGACAGTAAGTTTGATACTGATGAGTTTGCTCCCCTTGTAAAAAAGGACGGACAGTATTTTCTTGAACTGTTTCACGGGCCCACGATCGCATTTAAGGATATGGCCCTGTCAATTCTTCCGCACCTTTTGACCTGCGCACTTGTCAAGAATCATATTGATGAAAAAGTCGTTATAATGACCGCAACGAGCGGAGATACCGGCAAAGCGGCTCTTGCTGCGTTTGCGAATGTAAAAGATACAAAGATCATCGTTTATTATCCGAAGGGCGGTGTCAGTCCCATTCAGGAACGCCAGATGGTCACCCAGATCGGTGACAATACCAAGGTCGTCGGGGTGACGGGAAACTTTGATGACTGTCAGACAGGCGTTAAGAAGATGTTTAATGATGGGGCACTTAAGGATGAGCTTGCATCGAAGGGATATCGTTTTTCTTCGGCCAATTCGATCAATATAGGCAGACTCATCCCGCAGGTCGTATATTATGTGTATTCATACGTGAAGATGATGGAGTTCGGAGAGATAGAAGAGGGATCGCCTCTTAATTTCACCGTTCCCACCGGAAACTTCGGAAATATCCTTGCCGCATATTATGCAAAGCATATGGGAGTGCCGATCGGAAAACTTGTCTGTGCTTCCAATATCAACAATGTTCTCTACGATTTCTTTGAGACGGGAACATATGACAGGAACAGAGATTTTATTCTGACGTCATCGCCGTCAATGGATATATTGATATCGAGCAATCTTGAGAGGCTCATTTATCATTCGGTCGGAGATGACCCGCAGAAGAATGCTGCGCTGATGAAAGAACTGACACAGACCGGAAAGTATACGGTTGATGAATCTGCCAGGAAGGTAATGGATGATTTTGTCGGCATATATGCTACGGAAGATCAGGTATTTGATACCATCAGAAGATACAGTAAGGCCGGATACGTGATCGATACACACACAGCCGTTGCCGCTTATGCAAACCTTGAATACAGGAAGAAGGATGATACGGTCTCGGTTGTAGTATCAACGGCAAGTCCGTATAAGTTTACGGCTAATGTACTGAAGGCGATCGATGAGCGATTTGTTTCATCGGATGATTTTGAGATGGCGGATAAGCTTTGCAGCATATCCGGAGTACCGATACCCGGAGCGATATCATCGCTTAAGGATGCAAAAATCCTCCACGACACGGTCTGTGAGGTGGAGGAGATGAAAACGACTCTTAAAGACTGGTTAGGACTCGCATAAGAAGAACTTAACGGTCCCATATTTGAATGTTACGGGAATGACTGTTATCGACTTGTACTGTGCAAGATCGATGGAGTAATTCCCGTTTTGTTTGGGAGCATCGAGCGACAGTTCGCATATATTGTTCTTGCTGAGCATGACTACAAACAATCCGTTGTGGAGATTGAGAAAATCAAGTATCGCTTCGCGAGCGAGCATATCAAATGATTTGATTCCAAGATGGGAATAGTTCTCAGCGAAAGCAACAAGCGCATCGTCTTTACCGTCGACACATGAATATGCTGACGGGACACCGGTGATAGCCTGACTCAGCTCGCATTTGCCCGAAAAATTCCGGACTATCTCAATGCTTCCGAGGGAAAAATCACTGTCAACGTATAAGCTTATGTTATATACCAACTTCTCTATATATGTTTTGACAAAATCAGACATATCCGGGATAGAGTGGTAATTGGATGCCTCCAGAATTTTGGAGCATGATCTTTTATTATCCATTTATGTTCTCCAACACCTGTTTGAGCAGATCTTCATCAATGGGTTTCTGAATGAAATCTTTGGCACCGGCCTTTATCGCTTCTTTGATATGCGTCTGTGTACCGACGGAAGAGACTATCACTATCTTGGTCTCGGGTACGGCTTCCATGATCTCGGCTGTTGCCGTTACGCCGTCCTTAACAGGCATTACGATATCGAGTAATACTATGCCGGGTTTGTTATCCTTACAGAAATTGACGGCATCCTCTCCGTTGCTCACTTCGGAAACATCCTGGAATCCGAATCCGTTTAAGATACCGCGAAGACTCTTTCTTGCCAGAATCGAATCATCGCAAATGAGAATTTTTACGTCCGTGTTCATATTAAGCCCTCCAATATCAGGAATCCTTCTCAACTATTGATTTTACCATAAAAGAACTGTACTTCAAAGAGATTTATAGTAAAATATAGATCATAAACGGTTCGACGTTCAAGGAAAGGAGAAATAAATGGATAATAAAGAGATACTCAGTCATATCGATCATACACTGCTTAAGGCTTTTGCCACATGGGACCAGATCGAAACTCTCTGTAAAGAAGCGGTAGAGAACGGTACCGCATCGGTTTGTGTGCCGCCGTCATATATCAGGCGCATTCATGAGAATTTCCCTGATCTTAACATATGTACGGTCGTTGGCTTTCCTCTGGGTTATGAAACAACTGCAGGAAAGATAGCAGATACTGTCCAATGCATAAAGGACGGAGCGTCTGAGATCGACATGGTCGTTAATATAGCAGAGGTCAAGAACGGTAACTTCGTATTTGTCGAGGATGAGATCAAAAAGCTCCGGGAAGTGACAAAAGGAAAGATACTCAAAGTTATCATTGAGACATGCTATCTGACCGAAGAAGAGAAGAAGAAACTGTGTAAATGCGTAACCGATGCCGGTGCGGACTATATCAAGACTTCGACCGGATTCGGAACAGCGGGAGCAACATACGAAGATATTGAACTGTTTAAAGCCAATATCGGACCCGATGTAAAGATAAAAGCTGCCGGAGGGATCAGGACCGCCAAAGAAGCCGAGCGTTACATTGAACTCGGATGCAGCAGGGTTGGGGCCAGTTCCGTGGTCGGAGACATAAATGGTAAGTAAGCTTCGTGCTCTTATGGAGCAAAACAGCATAGACTGGTTCATTGTCTATTCCAATGATCCTCACCTTTCAGAGTATACGGCAGAGTGCGACAGGCTGCGTGAGCGGATATCGGGATTTACCGGATCGGCGGGAACACTTCTTGTAAGTGCATCCGAGGCATATCTGTGGACCGATTCGAGATACTATATACAGGCTGCGGACCAGCTTAAAGGCTCGGGGATATCTCTTATGAAGTTACAGGAGCCGGGCGTTCCCTCGCTTTCCGAGTATCTTGGCGGTCATATTTGGGACGGGCAGGTACTTGCCGTAGACAAAAAGACGATATCTTATGACGAGTACAAGAGTCTTTGCCGTGTTCTGCCTACAAGCACCGAAGTTGTCGATGGAGGAAAGCTGTTAAGGCAGCTTTGTAATATAAAGCGCAGTTTTAACGATGTAAATGAAGTCCCCCGGGAGTATCGCGGAAAAGAGATCAAAGAGAAAATCGATGATGTAAGAAAAAGGATATCCGGGAAGATACCGAACGGGGTATCTTATACATATATACTGTCGGATCTTACATCTGTAATGTGGATGTATGATCTCCGGGGAAATGATATAAGACACGTTCCGGTCGCATATTCATATACAGTCATAAATGCCTATTCCGCTGTTCTGTATATAAGCAGGAAAAACCTGTCCGACGGTGCTGCCGCCATGCTGGAAGAAGCCGGAGTCACCGTAAAAGAGTATTCACAGTTCTATGGCGGATTAAGTGATATAGCTACAGATATCGTATTGGCTGATACATACAGGAATAATGCCCTGATACTTGAAGATATTGATGCCGCGGGCATATTGCAGGACGTATCGGACTGCGAGATCATCCGTAAACCCGTTAAGAGCGCATCTGAGATAAAGGGAATGACAGAAGCACATATAAAAGATGCGGTCACTATGATCAGGTTCATAAAAAACGTCAAACAGACGGCTCGTTCGGGTGGGCTTACCAATGAATATGATATCGGAAATAAGCTTGATGAGAGCAGACTTGCAAACGGCTGCTGCGATATGTCGTTTGATACGATATGTGCATACGGTCCCAATGCGGCGATAGTTCATTATACTGCACAGTCTGATACATGTGCACCTGTACGCTCATCGGGATTTCTTCTCGTTGATTCGGGAGGCCAGTATGAGTATATGGGAACTACCGATATCACCAGAACCATATCTTTGGGGGAACTGACACAGGAAGAGATCCGTGCATATACAACAGTGCTTCGCGCAAACCTCAGACTCATGGATATGATCTTTCCCGAAGGCTGCAAAGGTACACTGCTCGATGCTGCTGCGGAAGAAGTACTGTGGGAAAATGGCTATTACTGCGGACACGGTATAGGTCACGGTGTGGGATGCTACCTGTCGGTTCACGAATCGGAGATACGTATATCAAGAGTAGCGGGTAAGAGAGAGTGCTCTTTCTATCCGGGAGTGATCGTTAGTGATGAACCGGGAGTATATGTCGAAGGAAAGCTCGGAGTAAGACTTGAAAACCTGCTTCTTGTTACTTCGGCGGGACAGATCGACGGGCACAGGATGTGCAGGTTCACACCGCTTACACTTGTTCCTTTTGACATGGAAGCTGTTGACCGGTCGATGCTTACAAATAAAGAGAGGGAAATACTGGCGGAATACAACAGACTCATATGGGAAAAAGTATCGCCGTTTCTTGAAAAAGATGAAAAGGATTGGTTAAAAGAGAATATTGACATTGATTAGCAGTTTTGCGATAATTCACATTGGATTTTAATTGATATGTTTATATAAAGGAGGAGACTGTATGTCAACAAAAGCTTATTATCCGATCAGCGAGATCGGGAA
>JAGAFR010000076.1 GCA_017612555.1 Lachnospiraceae bacterium
CACAAGAGCTATGATACTTCCCCAGGGAAGTCCTACATATGCATCTGTCTCTGAGAATGCATCGATGACGCTGCCTTCTCCGATAGCCGAAAAACCGTTGTACAGAAGTCCCCATACACAGAAGATGATCAGGATCAACACAGGAATGATAAGATCGAAGAGTTTTCCCTTATGTGTAACATCGGGACCTTCTTTCTTCAGTTCGAACTCCTCATCCTCCGAAAGATCAAGTATTCCAAGATCTCCGGTTATCTCAGCCTTCTCTTCAAACTGCTTCATCTTGCCGTAATCAAATGCAAGAATTGAAAGCGTGATGATGAACACAAATGTAAGTATTGAATAAAAGTTGTAAGGTATCGCTCTTACGAACAGCTCTATACCGGAATAGTTATCGCTTGTTACGCATCCGCTGACCGCTGCTGCCCATGATGAAACAGGAGCGATCATACATACAGGAGCAGCCGTTGCATCTATAAGATATGCAAGCTTTGCTCTCGACATTTTCTTGGAATCGGTTATGGGTGCCATAACGGATCCGACCGTCAGGCAGTTGAAATAGTCATCTATGAAGATCAGTACTCCCAGTGCAAATGTAGCAAGGCTCGCTCCGACCTTGGTCTTGATGTTCTTCGATGCCCACTGTCCGAATGCTCTTGAAGCACCTGACTTGTTGATGAGTGCCACGATGATACCGAGTATCACCAGGAATATAAGAATACCTGCGTTGTCCGCAACCGCCGTTGTCAGTCCGTCAACAGTGACCAGATCCACCGTTCCGGTAAAAGATGCCGAAGACGCCATCACCGCGCCGAGCACTACTCCGATAAACAGCGACGAATAAGCTTCCTTCGTCACGAGCGCAAGAAGGATCGCTACGAGCGGAGGCACCAGTGCCCAGAAAGTCCCCGCGAACGCATACGCTCCATCCGCTGATGCATTGACAACACTTATGATCACAACCATAAGCACAAAGATAATTCCGGCGATCATCGCCGAATTTCTCTTTTTCATAATAAGTTCCCACCTTTCAAAATATATTATCTCGATCTGTCGATCGCGATCCTCTGATTGATCTTCTCGAGAGAGAGCGACATCGTTTCAACAAACAGTCTGTGCCTTATTCTCGACAGGAATTCACTCTTGTACGGAACGACTGAATAGCCGTATGTCTGAACATTGTTCCTAAGCGACGAGAAAAGAAGTATCTTGTGCTTTCCCTTCCAGTCCGAAGGATACAGCGGCTCACCCTTTTTTATATCCAGCCTTCCCTGACCGGAAAACATGCTGATGTTATCGTCATACCCGCTCTTCTCACGGTCCACATCGCCTTCAAAGAACGATTCTGAAAGGCACACCGCAACATCGTCGATATCAAGTTTTTCGATACACCTTTGCATTGCTTTTTGAAAATCATCCATCGAAGTACTCGACAGAAGGATCTGACGCAGGTTACTGTGAACCGTCAGATTTTCCATATCCTTCTTGGCCTTGCGGAGCATGTTGATGTAATCGGCTCTTATATCTCTTGTCAGATCACAGCCGCAGCTTTCGTTGAAGCACACATATCCTTCGACAAAGCGTGTATCAAATTCGGTATTGCCGTTGAACGCCTCGATAAGAGCGTCCATCGATTCAAAGCCGAGCTGTTTCCAGTTCCTGTCAACAGTCGTGATGGACGGGGAATATCTTCTTGCATCATCGATATTGTCAAAGCCCGTGACTTTCATATAATCGGGAACGGTGATGCCGTCCTTTTCCGCTTCATCCACATATCCGAGAGCCATAAAATCATTGGCGCATATGACCGCATCCGCCATGTTGACTCCCCATTTTTTCCACTCTTTGTAAGCTTCTCTTCCGTGAAGCTTAAGGAAGTTCTTGTGAAGGACTCTCTTCTTCTCGATGCCTATGCCATGAGCCGCAAGGCAGTCGGAAAAAGCACGAAATCTTTCCATGTCCTCTTCGTTATCCTCAGGGCCTCCGAGGTAATTGAGCACTCTGCAGTCATGGATCGTGACCATATGATTAACAAGCTGATACATCGAACGATAATTATCGAGTCCGCAGAAGATCGCATTCTCGGCCTTTGTATCAACTCCCACTATAGGCTTGTTATACTTGTGAAATCTCTCTGTGATGTCTTTGACGTACTTGACGGATTGGATCGTTGACATCGCAAGGATCAGCCCGTCGTACTGTTCGGGATCGGGAAGAAAATAAACTTCTCTTCCTTTTTGATAGAAATTACTCTCCGTCAGATCGTCATAGGCATTAAAGATGTGCAGCTCAATATCATCATCTCCGATCCGCTCTCGTATACCGGCGATGATTGCATTACTGTATTCGCTGTCCCATGTACTGGTCAGCATCAGAACTTTTCCTGGCATATTCATACTCTTCTTCAGCCTCGATTCTTTTTGTTCTTCGCTGCGACCTGGTAAGCAGGTTCCTTATGTTCCTCTTTTCCGGGATTGCAACATCATGAATGAGCCTCATGACGTAATCTCCGTCCCACAGGATAACGTTCAGCTTCTCGGCAAATCCTATGGCATTTTTGGTAAAGCTCTGATTGGTCATCACTGCAGCGACCATGCAATCGTAGTAATCCTTGCCGGCGTATGCTTCCTGCACGGCGCGCACTCCCACGGCATCCGAATAGCATTTACACTGTATGGCATATGTAATACCGTCTCTGTCAGCGATTATATCCACCCCGTAATCATGACTCGGCGGGGTTGTTTCCACATTTTCAAAACCCTTTGCGGTAAGAAGTTCGGCACAGTAATTCTCGAAATCGGATCCTTCCATATCATCGAAGAGCTGGTCATCCGAGCGGTCGCGGTTTATCATGTAAAAGATCCAGCAAGCCAGAAAGATCAGGACTGCTATGCCGACTATTAAGATTGCGATAGTTTTTATATCCACTATTTCGTGGGCCCCTTCTATCTACAATATTCAAGGACGCTCGCCGATTTAGTTCCGACTGCGTCGGAGCGGCTCGCGGTGTAGCAAGGACTCCGGCTGCCCTCGCCGGGTGGCATCTCGCACTTCGTGCAAGATATCTCGCAGCCACCTCGCTACATTTAGCGCAATCCGGCTTCGAATGATCCGTTAGGTACGCTTTCGGCACGATGTGCTCAACACAGGCACCCTTACGGCACACAAGGGCATCCGCTTAGTGCTGCTCCATTCCTGGCCTGACACGGTTCACAGCGCCTTGTTGCGTAAGACCCGGGTCTCAACACACACCCCGCCGGGCTGCTGCCTCCCAAGATCACCCTCTGCCGGATATCACCCCTGCTATAGCGGATTTCAGGTACAAGGAGCCGCTACTTCCCCGGCTGCGCAATTTGAGTATACACAAGGGGGCAGAAAAAGTCTAGTTATTATCTTTCTTCCCGCCTTCATATTCTCCGCATATAAAGTGCTTTATCGACATGATCACAAGACCGGTTCCGGCGATCACGAAAATACCGACCGCTATCCACATCGGGATCGTAACTTCGCTGTCGGATGTTGCGATCTGATATGCGAGATAGAGTACGTACGCACCGACTATCGCCCTTATCGTAAGAGACATCTGGGGAGGGTATTTCTTACTCTTCTCCTCCGGCTCTGTCTCAGTTACTGTTTCTGTTACCGTTTCTACTGCAGTTTCAACTTCCGTTACAGCCTCTGCAGCAGCGTCTTCCTTAACTTCACTTGCTTCTATGATCTCATTCTCGTTTTCCAAGAGTATTTCCTCCGATTTATGACTTTGTGACTCTTTTATATAATATCATGTTATAATACTTGCGTAAATCAACAACAACCGACTTTTTACATATTTAAGGAGGTTTTCCATGGCAAGTGAGCAGGAGATCGAAGAAGTCATCAGAATGCTTGACTCCAAGACCGAAGAAGGCGTCAGCAGAATAGGCATACACAGGGTTGAGACCGAGCGCGAGGACTATGTAAGAGAGGTCCATCACCACGGCCGCTGTGATGTAGGAAGTCCGTTTGCCGACGGCAGTGTAGGTAACTTCTGCGGGTAAAAAGATGCTGAACATCCAGGGCTTACAAAAAACCACGCTTCTTGACTATCCGGGTCTTGTGGCCGCGACCATCTTCATGGGCGGCTGTAATATGCGCTGCAGATTTTGCCACAATATGAACATCGTAACAAGCTCCGGACCCGGAGAATTCTCCGACGAAGATGTGCTTCGTTTCCTGTCTTCACGCTCGGGGATACTCGACGGAGTGTGCATAACGGGCGGAGAACCGACGCTGTATCCCGAACTTCCCGATTTTATAAAGCTTATCAAAAATCTCGGCTACAAGGTAAAGCTCGACACGAACGGTACCAACCCGCAGATGCTGAATAGCCTCATAGATGACGGCCTTATCGATTATGTCGCTATGGATATAAAATCATCTCTTTCGGAATATGGCAATGTCTGCGGCATACCGGACATCAAGCTTGCTCCGATCAAGGAAAGCATTGATCTGCTCCTCTCCGATGTCGTCGATTACGAATTCAGAACGACGACGGTCGAAGAGTTCTACAGCCTTGATACCGCCACGGAGATCGGCAAGCTCATAAAAGGCGCAAAGCGCTACTATCTTCAGGGATTTGTCGCGTCGGAATACGTTCCCGACAAGACACTTCACGAAGTGGAAAAAGAAAAGCTCGAGCAATATTGCCGCGAGCTTGAAAAATACATAGAAACAGTAGAGATCCGGGGAGTCTAGACTCACTCGGATCCTTTTATATACTTCATGTAATTTACGACCATAAGCGCTATCTTGAGCGTAAGCGCATCATCAAACACTCTCACATCAAGTCCGGTCGCCTTCTGGAGTTTTTCGATCCTGTAAATGAGCGTATTACGATGGATGTACAGCTGTCTTGATGTCTCCGATACGTTCAGGTTGTTTTCGAAGAACTTGGTGACCGTGGAGAGTATCTCTTCGTCTATCTCTTCGGGTATGTTGTCGCCGAATATCTCCTTTACAAACAGCTGGCACAGATCGACGGGAAGCTGGTATATAAGCCTTCCTACACCGAGATTGCTGTATTCTATCGTCTTCTTCATCGGATAGAATATCTTGGCTACTTCAAGCGCCATCTTGGCTTCCCTGTATGATGCTGACACACCTTTGATGTCGGATGCAACAGTCCCGTAGGAAACCCTTACATCACACATAGCCTCCGACTCTGCCATATCAACGAGCATCCTGGCCGATTCCTCAAGGTCTTCCGCCTCATCCGAATCGGAAAGAGCCTTTATCACTACGATCCTGCTCTCATCAACCGCAGTAACATGATCTCCGGCTTCCGAATAGAACAGCTCTTTTACCATCTCGATAAGATTGTTGTCCTTCTGTACGACCGGCTCGATCACATATACGCAACGTCTGACATTACGGTCAATATGAAGCCTTTCAGCCCTGTTATACACTTCAACGGGCAGCATGCTGCCAAGCAGGAGATCCCTGAAAAATGAATTGCGGTCAACTCTGTCGGCGCACGCAGTTATGAGGTTTCTAAGCTGTGAGGCCACGAGCTGCACAGCCACCTCTCCCGCATCCTTACCGGCTGTAAGGATAAGGACTGTATCGTCCCCGTCCATTATATCCACGGTGATCTGCTCTCCATCTACGGATCCGACCTCTGCTATCACATGACCGTCCGCATCGGATACCGCAAACCCCGCACCCGCTATGGAATGCGCATCATTTATGCAGTTTATGATTAGTCTTTCTGATATCATATTCTTCCTACCGCTCTTCTGTTTATCACATCCTGAGGAACAGTGAACTTGAACGTTGAACCTTTTCCGATCTCACTGTCTACCGATATCCTTCCGTCAAGGACGCTCACAAGCCTCTTACATATGAGAAGCCCCAGCCCGGTTCCCTTGATGCTGACGTTCTTGCTCTCGCCGACTTTACCGATCGAATAGAACAGTTTTTCCGCATCATCTTTTCTGATACCCGTTCCGGTATCCTTAACGGAAAAAGTAACATCGATCTTATCGGCCGTGATGTTCCTGTATGAGATATCAAGCGTGATACCACCCTCGAACGTGTACTTTACGGCGTTCTCAAGAAGGTTATCAAGTATCTGACGGATCTTTGCATAGTCACCCATAAGGCGCTTTGGCATGCTCTCAACATAATTGACTTCCAGCTTCAGCTTCTTACGCTCAATACCGGGAGCGACCTTTGCACAGCACCCGTCAACAAGATCCGTGATATTGTATTCATCTTCCGACAGTTCGATATCACCTGCTTCAAGCCTCGTATAATCAAAAATCGAATTAAAAGAAATGAGCATCGAATTGGCCGCTTCCTTGATCCCGAGCGCCTTATCCCTGATATCATCAGATGTCTGTCCCTCAAGGATCCTGTCGGACAGTATCGTTACGGAATCCATGGGATCGCGCACTTCACGACTGACAAGCGTCATAAAGTCGAGCTGGTCGCGGGTCGATGCTTTCTTGATATTAAGGTCCTGTTCGCTTCTTAAATGCTTGAAGATGTAGCCGACCATGTATATCGTACACAGAAGGGATACTATTGTTCCTATGACGAGTACAACGAGTATTGTCCACAGTATCGACGAACTGACTACCCTGATCCGTTCAAAAACTTCGCTTCGAAGCTTTCCGGCAAAAAAGATGGCAGTTACCTCTCCGTCCGCATTCCTGTACGGTATATAGTATCCGTAGTAAGTTCTGTTTCCGAGATTGGCCGATTCGCAGAACAGTTCTTCTCCGGTATCATGCAGCTTCTTGTAAATACCGACATCCAGCTTCGTTCCGATCATAACATTTCCCGCGGAATCAATGACTGTCGTGTCCACACGAGTATCTCCGTAGAAGAAGCTGCAGTATATGCCGCTCTTTTGCAGTTCTCTTCCGATACCGGCAAGCTTTCCGTTAACTGTCTCCGATCCCTTGAGGATCTTTCCGTCATCATTCTTGTGATAGTCTCCGCTGTCTATCATCTCATAATGCTGTCCGAGCTCATACGCAGCGGTACGCAGTTCTCCCCTGATCTCCTCCTCCAGCACGTGACGGAATCTTATGCTTGAGAGAAAATAGATCGCAAGGCCCATGATAACAAGAGGTATTAACGATACTCCTATGATCTTCAGGAATACGCCTCTCATGCTCCGGGCTTCCTTGCCCATTTCTATGACTTCATCTACGGGTAGTTTTTTTTCATCCATCCGGGTTCGCCTTTCTAGCTCTCAAATCTTCGAAGAATCCGGTCAGCAAAGAGCTGCACTCATTCTCAAGGACATTTTTTGTTATCTCAACCTTATGGTTAAAATCATCCATCTGAAGGAGATTGATGACCGATCCCGCACATCCCGATTTGGGACTCATGCAGCCTATGACAACCCTGTCGATCCTTGCCTGTACACACGCTCCCGCACACATCTGACACGGTTCAAGCGTTACATACATCGTGCAGCCTTCAAGTCTCCAATCGCCCATGAATTTACTGGCTTTTCTGATCGCGGTGATCTCTGCATGACAGAGCGTGTTCTTATCGGTATTCCTGCGGTTGTAGCCTCTGCCTATTATCTTTCCTTCATATACTATAACACAGCCTATCGGAACTTCCCCAAGAAGCAAACCCTTCTTTGCCTGGGCAAGTGCCTGTTTCATGTACTTTTCATCTTCAGTAAGACTCATATCAATAATTTATCATTATTTATGGAAAAGATAAAGAAGTTTCAAGCCTTACGGCGCAAAAAAGCTCCCCCGCAGATGCGGAGGAGCAATTGTTTCAGATATGTGCCCGATACTAATTGGTTATGATCATCTCTGTATCCTTGTCGAATACATGGATCTTCTCAACGTCGAATGCGAACTTAACCGTATCGCCGGGTCTTGCAGTCGTACGAGGATCAACTCTTGCGGTGATCGGGAACTCCTCAAGATCAAAGTACAGATAAACTTCTGCGCCGAGAAGCTCGTAAACCTTAACGGTTGACTCAAATACGCTCTGAGGTGATGTCTCTATATACATCTCGGAATCATATACATCCTCGGGACGGATACCAAATGTAACGATCTTACCGTCATATCCGCCTTCGATGAGCTTCTTGGACTTAGCCGGAGGAAGAGGAACGCTCTTGCCTGCGAACTTAAGGCTTGCTGTCTCGCCGCTTACCTCAACGGTAGCGTTTATGAAGTTCATCTGAGGGCTGCCCATGAATCCTGCAACGAAGAGGTTGCAAGGCTTGTCATAAAGGTTCTGAGGTGTATCAACCTGCTGAATAACACCGTCCTTCATAACAACGATCCTGGTACCGAGTGTCATAGCTTCTGTCTGGTCATGTGTAACGTAGATGATCGTGGTTCCGAGTCTCTGATGGAGCTTTGCGATCTCGATTCTCATCTGAACACGAAGCTTTGCATCGAGGTTTGAAAGAGGCTCGTCCATGAGGA
>JAGAFR010000077.1 GCA_017612555.1 Lachnospiraceae bacterium
GGATCATGACCTCCCTCCATGCCTATCTCCGTTCCGTAGAACATGCACACGCTCCCCGGCATCGTAAAGAGTGCCGCAAGTTCCTGTATAAAGATATCCGGATCCTTTGTTCTCGTCATCAGCCGATCCGTATCATGTGAATCAAGAAGATTGAACAATACATTGTTCGTCTGTTGCTGATACATCGTATAACAGCTGTTCACACGACAGGCGAAGTCATCTTTTGTAAGTGTATCATCCACAAAAAAATCATTGATCCCGCTTGTGAGCGGATAGTTCATAACAGCGTCATATTCATCTCCGTAAAGCCATTGCGAAGCATCATGCCATATCTCACCGAGCAGGTAAAAATCATCCTTCTGCTCTTTGAGCACCCTGCGGAGTCTCTTAAGTAGCCGGTGGCTGACTTCATTTCCAACATCAAAGCGGATACCGTCTATGTCATATCTCCTTATCCACTGTGTGCAAACCTTTTCGATATAATCGATGACTTCGGGATTATTCGTGTTCAGTTTAGGCATATTTGCAAAGAACGCGAACGAATAATACTGTCCGTCACGTGTGCTCTTTGTCATGTCAACAGGCCATTCATTTACCATGAACCAGTCAAAATAGCGGGATGCCGGACCTTTCTCAACCACATCCGTCCACGGGAGAAAATTCGCCCCGCTGTGATTGAACACTCCGTCCATCATTATCCTTATTCCCCTTGCATGTGCCTCATCTACAAGGTTTTTCATATCCCATTCGTTTCCGAATGACGGATCTATCGTTTCATAATCGGATGTATCATACTTATGATTAGATTCCGCCATACAGATGGGCGTCAGATATATGCCGTTTATTCCGAGGTCCTTAAGATAATCCAGTCTCTCGATTATACCTTTGAGATTACCGCCGAACCGCTCCTCGTTCCTGACACTGCCTTTGCGCCACGGGATCAGATTCTCATCGCTTCCGCTGCCCTTGCCTCTGCAGAAACGATCGGGAAATATCTGATACCACACCGTTTCGTTTACCCAGTCCGGTGTACGGTTAACATCTGCCGGATTCATCCACGGCACGATAAAATACTGCAGCATCTTCCCGGGTACTTCCATCTGCTCTTTCGTAAGGCAACCGTCTTCAAAATAATACAGCGTCTCTTCCCCGGAGCCGAGTTCGAAATAATACTTACATCTCTTGTATTCCGGTCTTATGGTGGTTGTCCACCATGTATGGTTCTTAAGTTTCTTCTTATAAAATATTTCCTCTCGCGTACCCGACCAGTTCTCTGCTCCTCCTGCGATACCGGCCTGGTACGGATCTCCGTATATAAGGTACACATGATCAACATCATGTCCCGTCTTCAGATTTACTACCAGTTCATCTTCTCCAAAAGAGTAGCTCATCTGCTCACTTGTTCTGTGATAAATCGCGGATCTATCCATCTTTCTTTACCGTGTACATGCTTGCGTTAATATTTCGTATTGTTTCGTAACAACTGTATGATATTCCCATTTCCTTGCTTTGTCAATATAATTTGTTTTAATTATTTTACGAAACTTTTTGGTTGATTATTTTCGTTTTTTGTTCTATACTGTTATCTGAGATTGTTCCGATGAAGGTACTGTAAAGTTTTCTATGAAAACTTTCAGTACGCAGGCCACGCTATATCACGTACGGAGTGCGTGATGCCGCCCGGCGAGGGACCGCGAAGCGGACTATAAATGGCGTGGCTCTCAATTAACGGCAGGGAATCGATATGGCAACGATAAAAGATATAGCAAATAAACTGAACATTTCGACGGGTACGGTCTCCAAGGGATTGAACGGCGCGAACGATATAAGCGAAGCGCTCCGTCATCAGATACTCGACACCGCGGCAGAACTCGGCTATACAAAGCGCGGGGCCGCCAGACCCGAAAACAGAAAACTGTGTATTTTCGTCGAAAACATGGATTACTATCTTGAGGATGATTTCGGATATGATATCATACTTGGATTCAAACAGGCCGCATTTAGCGAAAGCTGGGCTGTAGAAGTGATCCCGATAAGCCATCTTGTCCAGGAAAGACACACCTATGACCGTTTTATGATCAGCCAGGGGTTTTCGGGTGCTTTTATTCTTGGTTTTGCATACGATGATCCATGGATGTCATTCTTCGGGAACACGCATATCCCTACGGTGATCTTTGATCACTATCTCACAGGCAACCCCATGGTCGGTTTCGTGGGAAGCGACAGCGAAGAAGGTATCGGACTTGCCGTATCGCATCTGACCTCATTGGGACACAGTAAGATCGCATTCCTGAGCGGTGAAGAGACTTCAATGATCTCGGAATTTCGTCTGAATGCTTTTCACGGAAGCATGAAAGCACATGGGCTCCCCCTTATGCCCGGACTATATGCCGCCGGCAGTTACAGCACGGGGGCTGATGACGACACAGTGATGTCGCTGATAAGCGCCGGAGCCACTGCGATCATTTGCGGAAGTGACATCATAGCATACAGTGTCATCCGTATCTGTAAAGAACATGGTATAAGCATACCCGATTCCGTCAGCGTTGTCGGATATGATGATCTTCCCGCATCAGCATCCACGATCCCCGCGCTGACCACGGTCAGACAGGACAGACTTATGATCGGAAAATCAGGATATTATTCTCTCTACGCGATCATACAGGGCGTTACGCTCAGCAGGAATCTCATTCGTCCGACACTGGTAGTAAGAAATTCCACATCCCCGGTCACTCCTTAGTGCAAATCCCTGCATATTCGTAACCGGCTCCCTCTATGGCAGCTTTGATCGCCGCCTCATCAACTTCACCCGATACGTTGATCGTAACAAGATTTGGTTTTTATTGCAGTCTGTCCCAAGTGCCCGGCTACCAGATCCGACCGTGACGCTTCGATAAACACATCAGGGCATATAATTTATATAATCGATCAGGGCAGAAACTTCCTGCGTGTATGGATGCTGCGCTCCAAGCATGCTCATTTGCGCCTCATAAGCCTTTGATGACAGATCAAGCGCCTTTTCATATTCGCCCTTTTCGGTGTAAGCCTGCGCAAGATAATAGAGTATCCGCATCGTTTCGGGATGCTCAGGTCCCATGACTTCCTTGTATTTTTCATGTACAAGCTGCAGCATCTCCAGAGCTATGTCATAGTTTCCGGTGTTCATGATATATACGGCAAGATTCTTAAATGAAGTTATCGTTTCGATGTTGTTTTCACCGAGAGTCTTTTGCCTTGCTTCATACACTTCCACGTATATCTTGGCTGCCTTTTTCTTCTTTCCCATACAGTCGAGTATGAGGGCCATTGCCTCGAGGGTGCAGAGCGAATCCCTGTCGTAAGGACCGAATACTTTTCTCTGGCGTTTATAGAGCTTTTGGGCCATCTTCAGCATCTTCTGTGATCCCTGGCCGGTGGAGATAAGGTCGAGGACCATGTTATACATGCTCGTCAATGTATCTCTGCTGTTGTATCCGCTGATACGTCCGCGGATCTTGAATGCGCGTTTATGAAGTTCAAATGCTTTTTCCTGATCACCCGTCTGATCGTATTCAAGGGCAAGATTGTCCATGACCTCCAGCGTATCGGGGTTTTCGTCCCCGTACAGCGACCTGTATGCCTTATATACAGCCTCGTGCATCTGTATGGCCTTATCCCATTCTCTCTCATCGGCATAGCGAAATCCCAGCTCGTTCTGCACCGATATGAGCTTCGGATCGTCATCATACAGCGTGGATCTGAGTATCTGTGCAAGCTCCTCCTCCCGGGAGGTTGCAAGAGGAAGATTCCTCTCTACGCCGATACCTTCGTAGTACATATCCGACAGTTTCTCTACCGCCTCGGGAAGCCCTGCATCTGCCGCCTTTGTGATCAGCTTTACGGCGCGGACCCTGTCGGTTTCAACGTCTATACCGTCAAGATACGCCAGTCCGATCAGAAAATCATGCTCGGGAGTGTCATTACCGCTCCGGGCAGCTTTACCTACCGCTTTCTTAAAAAGCTGCCGAAACAGCTTCTCATCATCCGGGTTTACGCAGCCGGGAACTCCCGGAAACCTTTGCTCCAGGCGGTCATGATCGGTCTCTTCCATTTCCACCGGAAAGATCCCTATACCGGATTTTCTGGCACGGGGGTACTCTTCCGTCTGTACATAGTTTTTTTCGTTTACGAGATTGGGGGTAACGAGCAGAGTGAACAACCTGCTCTTTTTCATGGCCTTGACTATGGCTTCATCGAATTTTTCGCCCGGAACAAGGTACTCATCGTACCATATGGCTATATCCCGACAGACAGGATCCTTATGGATCAGCCTCATAAGCTCATTTGCGTATGCCCTGTCCTTCTTGCGGTAACTGAGGAATACATATGCATCAAATGCTTTTCTGACACGCGCTGCAAGCTCGTCACCTACGAGCACGGCATCAAGATAATCCTTCAGCTTCTTCCTGTAATCAACGGCCGTCCTGTCCTTGCCGGTCATGTCAAGATACTGGATTGTGCCGAATTTATCATCCCTTTTATACAGGTAATCAAGTCCCGGCTCTATCATTATCGGAAGGACCGGGATGTGTTCCTTAAGTGACAGCGGAAGGACATGATCCATCGCAAATGAATGTTCCATCAGCAGATCAAAACTAACCGGGATAACAAACAGATTCATCCCGATCAGATCATGTACCAGCTGCTCGTGATCCTCCCTGTCCGCAAGTGAATAGACCGCGACATCATGTGAGCTGAATATATCGTTACAGATAACATCATAGCTTCTGTCATGATCCGCAGGGAAACAAGCAAAAAATATTCTGGGTTTCCCCTTGGGATTTTCATCACCTTTGGTTCTGACGATCATTTCTTAATAAAGTTCGGCGCCATGATCAACGCCAAAAGACCGAGATAGAATACACCGCATACTGCCACTGCGATCTTCAGTCTCTTGTTCATTTTTCTGACTTTACTTCCTGCTTCATCCGCTCTCATCCCGGCAAGCGCACAGATGTCATCAAAGCGTTCTTTTTCTTCTTTGTATGCTGAATAAACCGGGATGACCGGAAACATTATGAGCAGTATGACCGCCATAAAAAATGTAAAGATCATAACAGGTATACCGTAGATCGTAAATACCAGAAGACCGTTAAGAGTTATTATCTTCCCGGCCACCTTAAGCACTCTGCCTATCCCGGCAAAATAGAATATGGAGGCAAGCCATGCCACTCCGGCAGGGATCAGGATTATGATATCCACAGGATCCTGCAAGGCTCTGGGAAGTATCAGGTTCATAAGTGCGGCTATTGCAAAGAATACTCCGGGCGACATCGCAACAGCCACCCCGAGAGTTTTCTTGTTAAGATTCTGATATGCTGCATCTATTTCAGTCGAATCCTCCTCATCAACGGAACCGACTACATCCTCTATCTTTGTATCTTTTATCTTTTTGATCAGGTTACCCGCTGATTGGGTGAACATCTGAGCACTGACGCCCTCTGTGATCCTCTTTGTATTGACCCTCTTGGCGGATCCTGCGGGCTTCTTTACAGCCTTCGGTCTGATCTCTTCTGATTCTTCGACTTCCCCGGTCTCTTCGACCTCATCGTCTTCTTCGATCTCCTCTGTTTCTTCGTCTTCCTCGACCTCTTCGACCTCTTCGTCTTCTGCGATCTCTTCGGCATCTTCTTCGACTGTTTCGGTCAATCCTGTCTTTTCATTTATGAGCTTTTCTACCTGATCACTGTCAAGATCATTGTATTCAAGTGTGGAAAGTCCCAGCGATACATATCCGGTTCCGCATCTTCTGCAGTCGCCTCCCTGTTCATCCAGAACATCCGTATATTTACACTTCGGGCATACATATACCAACATGCTACCTGCTCCTCCAAAACGGTTATTTGATCATTTGATTATACCATATCACTGTTTCAAACGGTTACATACATCCCGATAGGCTTCCATGAACGGCTTACTGTCGGAGTCAATAAAGTCCGTGTCAAGATTCGCGGCTGCGTTTTCGTGTTTTTTTGCCCGCTCACTGAGCTCCATATAACCGATGGATGCCATCAGTCCTTTGATCGAATGTGCAACGATCCCGTATCCTTCCCAATCTTTATTATCGATACATTTCTGCATCTGTAGGGTCTTTTCTTCACACTCTGCGGCTATGACCGAGACGGTCTCCTTAAGGAGTTCTTCGTATCCTCCCGCAAATGCGAGTGCTGCTTCGTAGTCAAGACCTTCTATCGATTCAAGCTTACCTCGAAGATCCGAAGGGCTCTTCCCGGTTACAGGCGCGGGATCGGCCTTAAAGACCACCATATCCTCCCCATCATCCACAGGCAGGATCTTATCTTCCGGAAGATACTTCTTGACGGTCTTCTCGAGAAGAAGGGCATCGAGGGGTTTGGTCAGGTAATCGGCAAACCCGGCATCTGCATATATCTTATCGCTTCCGGTAAGAGCATTCGCGGTCAGTACGACAGCCGGCGTTTCCCTGTTAAGGCCCGCCTCGTCATTTCGTATCAGTTCAAGAGTCCTGATACCGTCGGGGTCGGGCATCCTGTGGTCAAGGAGCAGCAGATCATACTGTTTTTCCTTACACATTTCTATCGCTTTCGTTCCGCTCTTGCACAGCTCCGGAACAATGTTCACGCGCTTAAGGAACAGACTGACTATCCTGAGGTTTGCCGCATTATCATCAACCGCGAGCACGCGGGCATCGGGTGCGATAAAATCGTTTTCCTCGCCTTCGGATCCCACGCTTCCCACCTGCTTCTCATAGTCCTCTTCAAGCGCCGTCCTGTCATATACCCTGACCGGGAGCTGCACGATGAATTCGGACCCTTCATGGAGCTTACTGTCCACCGCGATCTTACCGCCCATGGAATCGAGTATGCTCTTTACGATCGCAAGACCCAGGCCGGTTCCCTCAATGCTGCGATTTTCTTTCAGATCCGCACGTGTAAATGCTTCAAACAGATGATTCTGGGCTTCTTCGCTTATGCCGCGTCCGCTGTCCTTAACACTCATCGTAAGAAGATATTCATCATCCTGCGTGTATTCTCCTCCGAGAACCAGCTTTACATATCCCTCGTCGGTATATTTGATCGCATTGTTCAAAAGATTGATCAGCACCTGTCTGATACGGAATTCATCGGAAATAAGGCCGTTGGGAACCTCGTTTTCGATTCTGACGCTTAGCATCAGGCTTTTTTCCCCGGCCCTCTCCTGCAGCATCGGCATGATATTGTATAGAAGCGCAGCCATGTTAAACTCCGCTTCTCTTATCTCCATCTTTCCTGCTTCTATCTTGGAAAAATCAAGTACGTCGTTTACGAGCATCAGAAGCATCTGACCGGAATTCTTCACGCTTTCCGCGTACTCATCTATCACCGGATCCCTGTTCTCACGAAGGATCATCTCATTCATTCCGAGTATCGCATTGATAGGTGTACGTATCTCATGCGACATACTTGCAAGGAATTCCGTCTTGGCATCCGACAGCTCCTTGGCCTCCTCCGCATGCTTGATCTCGAACAGGACACTCTTATGATAACTGTACATGCTGATCACAACGATCGTCCCGTTGAACAGGAACAATAAAGGATAGCGGCTCATTGCTATCTCCGAATAGTGCGACTCCACAAGCTTTCTTGCGGGCGTGTAAAACAGAACGAAAAGAAAGATCTGAAAATATGCGGTGACTATGAACCCCACCTTTACCGAAAACAGGTAACAGTAAGTGATAGGGATCAGCATTGTCCACAGGTAGGCAAATCCGTTATCCGAAAAGATCATCATTGCCGACAGTGAAACAGTCGCAAGAGGAATTATGAATGCCCTGATCGCAAGACGGCTTTTGAATTTGATCGCAAGGATAAGATCAAGGATACCTCCCACAACAAAGATCAATGGGTAAACCGCAATATGATACGCACCGTTTATGATATTTATAGATGAAATGACAGCTCCCAGCACTATAAGGAATACGCCGGTTATTACAGTGTTTCGAAGGTCGTTGTCCGCACGTTCTCCCACACTGATGCTCATATCAAGGGTACGTTTTATCTCACGTATCTTTTCGATCATCTGACAAGCTTCCTTTCTATACTTCCTGGAACAGAAGGCCGAACGTTCCGGGTCCGCAGTTAACGGCGATCGCAGGTGAAGCCTCCTGGTAGTAAACCGTATCAAAGCTTATCCGCTTTTCCACTTCCGCCTTGATGAATTCAAGTTCCTTTGCGGTAAGGCCTACATATGTTACGAAAAGTATCTTACGATCTATCTTATGAAGCGGCCGAAGAGCCGTCGTGATATAAGTCTCCCATGCCTTCTCTCTTGATTCAAGCAGCACTCTGGAAAGAGTGATCTTTCCGTTTTTCATTGAAATGACCGGTCTTGCGGAAAGCGATCCGAGTACCGATGAAAGACGGATCGGCACCTGTCCGCTCTTGGCAAGATATTCCGTACTGTCAACGATGAAGCTCGAGTGAACCTTTTCCCTAAAGGTGGTCAGCCTGTCCATTATCTTGTCCACACTCATACCGGTATTTGCCAGTCGGCAGGCTTCAAGCACGACAAGTCCGGTTCCCGATGACAGATGCATGGAATCCATTATATGAACATTATCAAATGCCTGTGCCGCCTCCATCGCCAACAGATGTCCGCTCCTTCTGACTTTCTCCGAAACAGTCAGATGTATAAGGTTCTGGGCACGCCCCAGTTCATTCGTAAAGAATTCCTCATGTTCTTCAACGCTCGGCGAAGCCGAATTGAACCTTCCGCCGCTTTCGAACGCATACGACAACAGACCTCTCTGATCTATCTCAAGCGTATCCATGAAGACGCCTTCGTCAGTATGGATCTTATGATACAGTACATCTATATCGTATGCCCTGATCAGATCCAGCGGAAGATCGGCAACACTTTCGGTCGAGATAGCCAGATGCTTTCTCGTCTTCGCAGTGTTGAGCCAGAATTCATTCTTGTTCATCCGCTCATCATCTTCTTCGGGTATTATGACAAGAGATTCCGGAAGCAGCTTAAAGAGCTCCTTCTCAAGTTCATATCCGTCTACCGGTTTTTCAACATAACCGTCAAATCCCTCTTTTTCATAATAAAGTTTGCTGTCGTTGCCTGCTTTTGCGGTACATGCGATCACCTTTGAATCCACACACAATCCGCCGGGCTGTACCCGCATCTTATGAAGCGTTTCAACGCCGCTCATTTCCGGCATCAGATCGTCCATCAGTATAACGTCGTAGTGATCATCAAGCGCTGCGGAAAGTGCATCCGCTCCGCTCGTGACTTTTTTGATCTGAACCTTTGTATCTCTAAGCAGCTTTTCCGTGACCATAAGGTTAGCTACATTATCATCGACTATAAGTACCTTGGCCTCGGGAGCTTCAAAACTCTTGCTGTATATCTTTCTGGGCTTGCTCGAGCGCTTCTCCTTAAGATCGATAACGCCCACAGTCTCTGCTCCGATCCTCTTCTGCGGGATCTCGATGGCAAAGGTCGTACCCTGACCGAGAACGCTGTTGACGGTGATATTACCGTTCATCTGATCCACGAGACGCTTGACTATGGACAGACCCAGACCCGTTCCCTCGATCTTGCGGTTATTCTCCTCATCTATCCTCTTAAACGCGGTGAACAGATATGGTATGTTCTCCTTCTTGATGCCGGCTCCCGAGTCGGAAACGGAATAGATGATGTTTACCATGTCACCGTCCGTTTCCCTGCATTCAACCTGGAGCGAAATATAGCCTTCCCTCGTGTATTTGACGGCGTTCTCAAGCACGTTTATGAGTATCTGACGGATCCTGACGTCATCTCCTTCAAGCTGCGTCGGCAGGAGCGGCGATATACCCGTACGAAATTCCAGGCCCTTATTTCCCGTCAGTTCATGGAACATGCTCACCAGCTCAGTGATCATATCCATGCTGTTATATGTCACGGGCACGATACTCATCTGTCCCGATTCAAGCTTGGACAGATCAAGAATGTCGTTCACGAGCTGGAGGAGTATCTTGCCGGCGGACCTGACGTTTTCAGCGTCCTCCGCAACTTCATCGGATATATCCTCACGAAGGATCATCTCATTAAGACCGATTATCGTATTGACCGGTGTCCTGATCTCATGACTCATGTTGGAGAAAAAATGGTTCTGCGCATTAAGAAGATTCTCCACACCGTCCTTTTGATTCTCGACTTCCATGCTGTATCTGATCTGTCTCTTACGGCTGAGTATATATGCAAGACCGATAAAGAACTGCGCGATGAAATAGACACAGTTGTCAATGATCCACCTTCGTCCCGAGCCTGCTATCTCGGGCGTATTCATCATTATCCAGAAAAAGCCGAGGCACCCTGCCACATCAAGCAGGGTATACGCTCCGGGCGAAAGATAACTGCAGAGCGGTATGCTTATCATAACGGTCATGAACAGGTTAAGATTCACCTGCCCGAACAGATTCGCATCAAAGTATGTAAGTGTGAGAACCCAGAGAATCACCAGAGCCGCAGATATTATACATGTGATCAGATACACTCTGTATCTGCTGCGCATGTTCTTTTCGGTCATAAAAACGATGCACAGGTTTGTCATGGCGAGAACGATGAGCAGACCGTACATAACGGCATATCTCATCGCCTGACCCGGATACACATCGGGTTTAAAAAGTGCAACGGCAAGGAAACCGTATTCAAGGAACATCAAAACGGTCCACAGTATGAGCGTTACGCGAACAGAGGATTGACACAGCCTGGCCAAAAGTTCCTTATCTCTGTTGTTTGATTCAATATCAAAAACGTTCTTTAAGAACTCTTTCATAACTTCACCTCTTCTTTGCCGCAAAATGGATTATCTCACCGTCGTCGTCACTTTCAAATGTCTCCTTTGATACGGATGGGGACTTGGAAGCCTTTGGGACTTCCGGTGCACTCTGCGGCGCTTCACCCGGCTTAACATCTCCCGTAAGCGCAGTAGATATGGCATCCGCCAGGTTCAGATAATCCTTAAGGAAATCGTCATATGTGGCCCTGTCCGGAAGATTTCCGGCTTCAGCTTCGTTCTCAAGCGTCTTGGCCTGATCGGATACACTCATGGCACCGATCATCTTGGAAGAACTCTTTATGCCGTGTACGAGTATCTCAAAGTTCTTCACATCACGTGCTTCTATCGCCTTATCCATTCGGGCTCTTTTATCCGGTGCTTCGGATACATACTGATTCAGCAGCATCCGGTAAAAGTCCATATCGTCTCTTGTATACTTAAGTCCTTCCTTAACATCCACGCCTGCTATCGACAGTCCGCCCGGTGAAGGTTTGGCTTCCTGCGCCGGTGCATTTGCGCTGAACACAAAAACTTCTTCCTCTTCATCTTCTTCTGCTTTTGCTTCCGCTGCTTTTATTTCCGCTTCTTCATGATCCACGTACTCTATCAGCCTTTCGGGAATGACCTTCTTCATCACTCTTTCAAGTTCGGTAAGGTTGACGGGCTTACTGACGAATCCGTCAAATCCCTCCGAAGCAAACATCTCTCTTGCCGTACTCATCGTATTGGCCGTAAGGGCTACGATCGGCATTGAATCATCTTTCGGATCGCGGGTAGCCCTGATCTTCTTCATTGCTTCAACACCGTCCATACCGGGCATCATATGATCCATGAATACAATGTCATATTCATTGTCCTTACACATCTGTATGGATTCAAAACCCGAAGACGCCGTACTGACTGTGATACCGTAGTACTTAAGAAGTCCCTCGGCAACGGTCAGGTTCATCGGTTCATCATCGACAACGAGAGCGCGGACAGTCGGCATCATCATGCGTTTTTCCGGACTTGATTCATCATCGACATCAATATTCAACACCGATACAACAGGGAAGCAGTAGAAAGGTTTTTCCATGATCATGGCTCTGGAGCCGTACGGAAGCTTAAACTCTCTCGTTGCGACAACAACAAGCCTTACCTTCCTGGCCAGTTTTTCCATAAACTGCGGATCCATCTCATACTCGTTCCTGCCGACAAATATATGGGTGAAATTTTCTGTCTCAGACAGTTCCTTCAGTTTCTCAAGGCTGTCTATCTTCAGCATCTGTACGCCAAGGCCCTTTACTATGTTCATGACCATGCTGTTATAGTACTGTCTGACGTTAGGCGCGGCAAAGCTGTTGAGCTGCAGGAATGATCCAAGGCGAAGCTCCTTGCGGTTTCGAAGCGACATACAGCCCTTTTCATCGACAACCCTTTGAGGTATGCTGACCCTTACGGTAGTTCCCTTACCGGGTGCGCTTTCAATGGTGACAAACCCCCCGAGAGATGCAACAAAACCTGCCACAACGGACATTCCGAGTCCCAGTCCGTTCGAAGATCTGGCCCTTCCGGAATTGCCCTGATAGAATCCGTCGTACACATGGTCCTTCTGGTTCTTGTCCATTCCGCTTCCGGTATCGGTAACTTCAATACACAGATTGATACCGTATTCCTGCTTGAAAGCCGTGACCCTGACATATATACCTCCGCGCGAAGTGTATTTGATACCGTTCGTGATAAGGTGCCAGAGTATCCTCTTAATCTTGTCATGATCCGAATACAGCACGGACGGTATAGACGGGGATACGTCTATGATCAGCTCCAGATCAGGCGGAAGATAATCCTTCAGTTCCGTCACCAGATCATGGAACAACGATGATATCATGTAGTTCTCGCAGTTGTTCGCGATCTTCTTTCTGTCTATCTCGGAATAATCAAGTATCTCTTCTATCTGATCGCATACTCTCTTTCCCGACTCCTTGATATTTCTTATATTCGCAAGGATCTCGGGATCCTTTGCCTTCTTGATGCATATGTCCGAAAATCCCATGATCGCATTGACCGGCGTGCGGATCTCATGAGATACGTTTGCAAGAAAATCATTGAATCTGGAAGTTGCGGATTTGAGTTCATTGATCTCGTTGCGCGATTCGAGTACCATATCTCCGCATCTGCTGATTATCGCTCTTCCGAGCCATCCGAGCATTGTTATCATTCCGACATGAAGAAGCGATCTTGTGACAGTGAGCACATCAAACTCAGCATCCTGAGCTATAAGAACAAAAACATCATACAGAAATGTCGCGTAGAAAGTAAACTGACAGAGCGTTACAAACGATTTGATACCGGTCATGATATACAGGACGATGACCGCACTCATAACAAGTGCCATATCAAATGTACTGGTCAGATGTATCCCGTAAAAAAAGTAAGTGACCATCATGAGAATGGAATATACCCACAGCCTGTGATAATCACTCAGTACCTGCCCGAAATGCATTCCCCAGCTTCCGGTTATTCCGATCGCCACAAGCAGGATCGCCCATGTCTCCCAGCCAAGCAGAAGTGACTCAGTGATAAGTATCACCGAAAATATCGAATATGTCTTCAGTATCATAAGATGGGACGATTTGAATAATTCACTTTTCGCAAGTATGTCGTTCATTCCTTGATTCTCCCTGTTGATCCATGAACCTGTATTACTGCCGGCTGCCTGTGTTCTGTCTCACACTCTGTACCAAAACGTCCGGCAGGAACGGCTTTTCAAGAAAACCTACCGCTCCCAGCTGCATTCCGCGCTCTTTCGAATCCTCCCTTTCATCGGCTGAAAGAAAGATGACCGGAACCTCCGGCGCCTTGGGTCTTTGCTTAAATTCGGCAAGTGTCTCGAAGCCATCCATTTCAGGCATCTTGATATCAAGGAGCACCAGATCGGGGACTCCGTTTTTGTCGATATGTTTAAGGAACGCTTTCCCGGACTTAAAGCCCAGAACATCGAACCCCTCCTTGCTGAGGATATATCCTGCCGTATTTATGTTGTTTACATCATCATCGACTATACATACGGTTAGCGCCATGATCTTCTCCTTTCGCAAGAGCCCGCGGCCCTACTGGTTTCTCTTTTCGCGAAGACCGTATACAACGTCTTCGGAAATGATCTCAAGCATTATGTCCGCAAATTCGGGGTCGAACTGTTTGCCCTTTCCCTTTCTTATCTCTTCCGCAACAACATCCTGCGGCAGCACATCCCTGTAACTTCTGTAACTGGTCATGGCATCGTATGCATCAGCGACAGCGATGATACGTGCCTCCTCAGCGATGTTGTCTCCGGCAAGTCCGTCCGGATAGCCGCTTCCGTCATATTTTTCATGATGCCAGTGGGCACCTATCTTGAGCCTTGGCATCTCTTTTATCTTGTTGAGTATATTGAAGCCTATTACGGGATGGTTCTTGATAAGCGCAAACTCTTCATCGGTAAGCTTCGATGTCTTGTTTATCACTTCATCGGGCACACCGATCTTTCCTACATCGTGGAGAAGTCCCATCATGTATATCTCATCCTGATCCTTCCTGGAGTATCCGTATCTTCTTGCGATCTCTTTGGAGTATTGTGCCACACGTGTTGAATGACCGTTCGTGTATGTATCCTTGGCGTCGATCGCTTCGGCAAGAGTCTGAACGACATGGAATGACAGCGACTCGTTCTCGGTGGTTTTTTTCCGCACTTCCGATGACAGATCCTTCTGAAGTCTTACAAGCTCTACCGTATTTTTGACACGAAGTGTCAGTACATCCGGTGCGAACGGCTTCTTGATAAAGTCCATCGCCCCGAGCTGAAGACCCTTCATCTCCGATTTGTAATCATCGCTTCCGGTCAGGAAGATGACCGGGATCTCATCTTTGCCCTCTTCCATCTCCCTGATCTTCTTCAGTGTTTCAAATCCGTCCATACCGGGCATATAGATATCAAGGAGGATAATGTCGGGTCTGTTGGTCTTTAAGAATCTGAGCAGTCTTTCACCGGAGGTGATACCCGTTACTTCCATTCCGTTCTCACTCAGTATCTTTCCCGCAGACACGAGATTGGTTTTGATATCATCAACCACCACAACGTGCGTCGTCTGAGAAGGATCATCGTCATCCGCCCCCGATCCTGCCTCCGCCCCGTCGGTATCATCCTTGGTATCCATGGCATTTTCGATCGTCTGGAGTATCCTCTCGTTCATCTTTTCGGAATACATCCTCTGTTCCTCGGATGCCGCGAGAAGGTCCTTTACCGTCTGCATGATGGTCGTGATGAGCAGGAAGATCAGACCGAAACCTATGAACCTTCCGAGCTTTGAAATGGGGACGAGCCAGTACCAGATTATCTCCATGAATGCGGTTATCAGCATACCTATCATTCCGATAACCGTCATCTTGTATTCCCTGACTCTCCGGTTACGTATATCCATGATCACCGTAATGAATATCCAGAGAATGATAAGAACAGACCAGATATGTGAATACCATATGGTGTAATAATAATCAACGATGTTGAGG
Organism: Lachnospiraceae bacterium; assembly: GCA_017612555.1. GTDB lineage: Bacteria > Bacillota > Clostridia > Lachnospirales > Lachnospiraceae > UBA2868. The sequence goes on from JAGAFR010000077.1 coordinate 15,350, forward strand.
AAGTTAAGCGCAGTATTGACGATCAGTTGAAGTACAAGAAGCGTTATAAGCGTATAATACGAACGGCGGTAACGGTGTTCCTGCACTTCGTCAAAATACAGTGCGCCGAATCCCGCTGAGGTCTCTATGAACAAATATTAGAATATATTGGCATAAAACGGCGATCCGAACAGAAGCTGCCGTAACTGATTTTCACCGAGTGTCCACATTCCTATCTCGGCTGTCAGAATGCCCAGATACAGCACGGATCTGTTGATGCCGCTCTTACCGCTGAAGACGAGAAACGACAGGATGGATGCGACGCCTGCAATTATCATCAGCACGCCCATCGCTATGAACGGGATATTATTTCTGATATAGGGAAACCACGTGTCGTTGCCGTATGCATATGTCACGGAATAAAGACTCCCCATATTGCTGGCGTTTGGCGTTACAAGCACTTCGATCTTGCCGCCGGCATCCTCATCCCGGAGATTAAGGATGATAAACGTACTCATGGGAACTCTTTTGGTCAGGAAATTCCGCTTACCGTAATTCGACCGGAGCCGTCCGTTGATGGCGACCTTGGCATCAGACATGGCAACACGCGCATTGAGCGTCATTCCCGCCCTTATATCATCGGGAAGGGTGTTCTCAAACTTGATCGTCTGTCCCGGTTCCGTGTGCGACTTTGACGGAAGCTTGTAATCGTGTTCAACTGTTCCGTCCGGATATGTGACAGTCCATCCTTCGGATAATTCAATGGGATCAAATGTCCCGATATACGCCTCGCCAAGTATGGGTTTGGAGAACAACGCATATATGAACAGGCCGGTCGCCCACAGAAGGAAACCTATCAGTATGATCTTCAGTAGATTACGGAAATAACGCATGTTCTCAGTATACAATAATAATAGGAAGAATGATACATATTTTTGGTATACCGGGCAAACATTTGCGATTCATTTCAATAGGAATCAAACGGTTCGCATTGCTCCGGCAGAGCCAGGGCCAGCATTCTTCCGTCCTTCCTGTACATGAGCCAGTTGCGGCACAGAAAATCACATGCCGACTCTATCTCCTCATGGGAATAAGTCATTCCAAGCACCTCAAAGACCTTCTTCTCGGAGGCGATCTCCTGCGTCAACGCGTACATTTCTCTCATTGCACCCTCAAGACGAAATACCTTCTTAAATTCATATCTTGTATCTCTTATTATCGTGCAATCGTCCGACTCTGTCTGTATAAGACTCTTTTTCAGCGCGGAATCGGCGATCCATTCTTCTCTTGCGCGGCTCAGTCCGGCGTAGCATTCTTCATGACGCTCGATATCGGGACTGCCCAGATAATTGGCGGTCCTTAACGAAAACTCCTCATCGGGATCCGCAGCTCTGTCGATCTCCCTTGCCAGTATCGTATGTACGCCGTAGGTATCGTGATCTTCATAAAAAACGCTGTTTCTGACAAGCATCATGCAGGTGAACCCCGTCGAAGGCTGGAAATGATGGATATGCCTCATCAGTTCTATCATATCGTCGTACCAGGATGCCTTCTCACCGGGCAGTGCGTACATCAAGTTCCAGAACAGCCTCACGCCGTATTTCTTCGCGTATTTAAGACACGCGAGCTGATCTATGACCTTCGCTCCCTTATTCATGTGCTTAAGCATATCATCCGACAGAGACTCTATTCCCGGCTGCAGATAAATAAAACCATTATGCTTCAGAACCCGCATATCCCTGTCGGTCATATTTGACTTACACTCACCGACAAACCGAAGATGCCTGCGGTCATCAGGCGCCTCTTCCGGCAGTCTTTTGATAAATCCGTGATCCAGGATACAGTCTGCAAACAGGATGTAGTTAACGCCATATCTTGCCGCAAGTTCCTTCGCCTCGCTCCATATCCTCTCATCCGTCTTGGGTCTGTAATGTATCGACTCGTCCGAAAGGTGAAGTCCGCAGAATCTGCACCTGCCCTTCTGTCCCCACCAGCAGCCGCGGGATGATTCCATGACAAGCCATCTTTTCTCGTTAGCAAACTCGTCACGACTGACCTGCTCAAAGTATTCGGAAAAATCCGGTATCGGGGAATCATTCAGATCTTCAAGACATCTGTTTACAACAGGGGCTCCCGCAACATGAAACCACGGATGCTCCGTCTTAAGCCTCTCGGTCTTACCGTCGATTATCAGGCGGCACCCCTTTCCCAGAGCCCCGTCGCCTTCACCGGTAAAAACATAATCCAGGGAAGGTATCCGCTGCGCATAAGCTGCTGCCACTCCTCCGGTGCAGCATGAACCGCCCATTATGGTAACGACACCCGGATCTCTTTCCTTCAGCCTCTTAAAAAGAGCGAACGACGCATTCCTCTGCTGTGTCATTACGGAGCTTCCGACTATCTTCGGGCGCCGCATCAATATCTCATCCGCAGTATCGTCAAGGAATCTCTCTGTTCTCGGTACCAGCTCATTCCACAACTCCATGACTTTCTCATGATAGACCTCAGATTTGTATATCCTGCCATCCCTGGCTTTCATACGGTCAACCTTAAGACTTATGGATCTGAGCACGTCCTCTGCCCTTTGTTGTGGAGTAAAATCGGTAAATGCGGCAAAGAGCAACTCCCATGCGGACAGATACGGCTCCAGCATGTTATCAGCCTCCTCATACAGCTCTTCACCTATTGCTTTTACATATTTATGCGATGCATAGATGACCTCATTGGAAAGACCCTCACCGGTAAGATCCGATTTAAGAAGCCCAAGCGCAAGAGAAGGATTGAGCCAGGTATAAGGCATTTGCACCAGGACCACATCAGCCTGTTTTATTTCAATATCAGTATTCAGACCATTCATTCAGAGTACCTTGATAAGAAAAAGCTGCAGGAAGCCGTGCGGGCTCCTGCAGCATGAAAACCCAAAAACGTTCGATAGGGATCATTACTTAAAGGATGCGTTAGCTCCACAAGCATTCCCCACGCAACAATGCCCCTGACACATACCACCCGCCATTGACTGCAGGTCTTCTTCCGAGAGTTCTTCGCCGGCCATCGGTGGCAGAAGGAATGTTGCCTGATACGAAGGATCTTCCTCAATGATACGGATCTTGTAATCCGCAGGAATCTCCTTGCCCGTAGCCTTGGATATGGTTGCATTGGGATCTGCAACAAGTTCCTTTCTGAAAGCCTCATCCGTGATAGCTTTCTGAACCAATTCCTGATAGCTCTTTTCCATTTCTTCCTGTGTCCAGCTCATTTTCTACCTCCTTGATTAAACATATTGTGTTATGATGCGTGAGCACCGCATACATCAGCAAGACAATCTCCTCCGCCGATAGCTGCTCCGCAGATAGACAAGATCAGCGCAAAGGATATTCCGCCCGCCATGTTTGAAAGATCATCCTGCGACAGTTCTTCGCTGATAAGATCGGGTATAACAAACGTTGCGGAATAATTCGGATCCTGCTCTACGGCCTTTACGGTGAAGCCGTCCGGAAGCTTTTCTCCCGCTATCTTTTCAATGGCAGCATTGGCATCGGATAACAGTTCTTCTCTGAACTTCTTATCCGTTGCGGCTTTTTTCTGTACCTGTGCATAAAGCTTATCGAGTTCTTCCCTGGTCCATTCTTTCATGATTTGTCAGACTCCTTTCTTCATGGATGCTTTACTCTATTTAGGGGTGTTCTTACCACATTTAAATACGGGACATGAATCGCCGTGACAGATACCGCCGGCAATACTCTTAAGATCATCCTCCGAAAGATCCTCGCCGGCAAACGGAGGCAGCAAAAATGTAGACTGATAAGATGGATCATCCTCTATGATACGGATCCTGTAGTCCGCAGGAATGCTCTTTCCGGTAGCCTTGGATATAGCTGCATTCGGATCAGCCACAAGTTCCTTACGGAAAGCCTCATCGGTTACGGCCTTCTGCATCAGATTCTTATATATACTGTCCATTTCTTCCTGTGTCCATCTTTCCATTTGAGATCTACCTCCTTTGTTATAAAATCAACTGGTAAAATAGTATCAAATGAAGTGGGACAAAAGTGGGACAAAATACCTTTTTTTTATGAGATTTTGAAATATTTTTCCGGTATACGACGAAGATACCCTCCCTTATGGATCATCTGCATTTTTCCGCGTATCATTTCGAGAACGAATCCACTCACTCCCAACCGGTCTCCTATCTCTGTCAGTGATATCCCGTTCTGTGTGAGCATCGATACGCTTTTGATGAACATATTGTCTCCGGTCATGGTCAGTTCCGAAGCATCTCCGGTAAATACCGCCTTGTTCCCGTCAGTCTTAACGGATACACCGTGGGAAAGCAGGAGCATATCATCATTTTTGATCTCGGCCGAAGCACATTCACCCATGAGTCTGTTTGCGGCCTCTTTGAAGGAGCGCTCATCGGTAAAGAACACCTTATCATATATCCTCTCTCCCGTTGGAAAATCATCGCACGGGATCTCCGGCTCCTCATAAACGATGCTCTTTTCAGTCATGTTCACACGCAGTCCCGCAAGGCAGGATATACTGTAGCCCACTCCGTCTGCTCCATCCTGCCTGGCCCTTCCCGATAAAGAATAGCGATTCACCGATTCGGGATTGTTGGGAAGCAGCTCTGTCTCTTCAAGCTCCTCCGGCGAGAATTCCGACATGATCTTGTAGAACTGTTCCTTAGTCCTGATCGATATCCTTATTGCCGCATTCTCTTGCTCGCTTTTTTCCATTGATGAGATAAAAGCCTTTAATCTCCCGGGATCTCTTTCCGCCACGGCAGTAGTCGTCTGCGGTATATGTCCGAGTATATCGTGATAATCTTTGATGAAAAGCTCGTAATCGGGATTATCAAAAGGCTCTGTCGCAAAATAACACGCCCCTGTTACCGCAGCTTCTCCTATGATCTCCTTCGCCGCGTGCAGCACGCCTTTCCACAATGCGGCATTTTCATCCGTATACCTGAACAGTCCCGATAAACCGGGGGCATCAAAGCCGCAGAACGGACAGCCCACACTGCATCCACGGGCCAGTTCAAATACTATCGGAAAATACCTGATATTGTTGTGAAGTCTTATAAGCCTGTTTTCTACACACATCCGGTTTCTTGTGATACGTCCGACCTCGTACATATCCCTGCTGACGTATTTATCACGCTCAAGCCGGCTGTCCGTTTCCTCTCCGATCCTTTTTGCCTTGGGAAGGTATATACCAAAGTACGGGTTTTCGGATCGATCGGCTATGCTCATCTTCCCGATGAGTTCCATAGCCTCATCCGCTTCAATATCTACTCTGATGCGTTCGAGCACTGTGCGAGTATCCGATGCCAGATCGCGGGCAAAATCCGGATCCACGGAAGTGCACTCATACAGTCTCTTTATCACCGCCCACGACGCCATATCTTACGCCTCTGCTTTCATCTTGTGCTCATAATGCAGCTCAAGCAGATCGTCGAGATGATCCCTGAAGTAAGAACAGCAGTCTCTGTTTCCTCCATCCATCAGGTTCTTGAGCCTTATCTTGTGACAACCGCCGTCGCACACAGGGAAATAAAAACACTCCTTACACTCAGGAGAATCAAGATAGGAGCAACCCACCATACTCCTTGCTATCAGCGCGTTGTTCCAGTTCGTCATATCGTCTATACGCCCGACCACCATCTCCGGGATCCCCACGTCATCCCAGCACTTATACAGTTCTCCGTCGGGCCCTACCACATAGGCGCATCTCTTGGTAAGTGTACATCCGAACAGGGAAAGCTTCGGGATCAGGGGCATCGCGCTGATATCATCATTCTCCGCCAGATCGGCAACGAATTGTCCCGTTAGTGAAGAGTCAAAGAAGCAGCTCGCGTCTGGGTGTCCGTCACCTTTAACATATCCGGGATACACTGTTATCCCCTCTCCGAATTTATCGGGATATCTGTCCTTTATGAGTGTATAGACGTCCTTGAATTCATCCCTGTTCCTCATATCGATGTTGACGCGGATATGTACCTTGCCCTTATAGTCGGAAGCCATAAGCTTATCCAGGTTATCAAGTATCACATCAAAGGAGCCCTTACCGCTTACCTGATACCGGCGGCTGTCGTGAGTTTCCTTATTCCCATCAAGGGTTATCTGGATCATCGATATGTTCAGATCGTTCAGATCCTTTATTATATCTTCCTTCAGAAGGTACCCGTTCGTCACGAGCAGTGCATCGTATTTGCGTCCCTTTTCCCTGAGCCTGCGATCTATACTCCTGATCCTGTCGATGGCAAGAAGCGGTTCTCCTCCATACCATGTGATAAAGAGCTGATCCTGTCTATTATGCATATCAATAAAATCGAGAAGTTTATCCTCCACTTCCTCTGTCATCGGCAAACCCGTCCGGTTTCCTTCGAAGCAGTATGAACAGTTGAAGTTACAATTCCTCGTCACTGCTATCGTAAGGAGCAGCGTTCTCGTAACATAGTTGCCGCTTATGCGTTTCATCTTTATGATATTAAAGAAGTCATCATCCTGGGTATCCTCTACGATGAAGCCTCCTCTGCGAAGCGTGATGTACAGACCCGGGTCACCTGAGAAGTCGAAATCACCAGGAGATTTGCTTATCTTATCGATCATCTCAACGGCTTCATCCTCTATCTTAAGGAAAAATCCCGAGGCGGAATTATAGAGAAGCCATCCGTTCCTTTTTGACTTGAAAAAATGACTGTAACGCGACCACTTCATAGTCATTCTACCTCCATGTTAAAACCATCCGTTTATCACTGCTTTCTCTGATGCTCTCAGAAAAAACATTTCTGATAAAAGCGAGCATCGGTCGGTTATCGGCCATCACCTTTGCCACTCCCCTGTCGTAAGATGACGCAAGCCTCCTCAGCATATATCCTGCGAAAAATACACCTGTGGCTTTCCTTCTTCCGTCGGATATCACATATAATCTTGCGATCTCAATGCAGCCCTCTTCCTTATCTCTGCAGATCACCCAGCCTATTACCTCATCCTTTTTTTTGTCTATGAGGAACAGACTGTTATCCTTGTTCTGCACAGTACCGTCAAACGGGCTCAAAGAGCGCATCAGCTCATCCCCTCCGGCGAGCATTGCCTCAACCATACCGCGGCGGGCTTCATCGATATCCGTACATCTTATAAGCTCAAGGTTCCCTCTTTGAAGGAATTCTTCACCGCAATACTTGAATCTCGGCTGAGCACTTATCATTTTTTTCAGATCGATTTCAAAATTATGACAGAGGACCTCGGCCTTTGCTGTTATATCCTTTAAACCTTTGCAAACCTTGAAGTACGGATCGGCACCATCTCTTTTTTCCATATGGTATTCCCATATTACACTTGAGAGTCGCTCTTCTTTTCTTGCCTCACGGATCAACGCTTCAAGCAGCATTCTGATATTGGAAATACCTCTGTGCTCCGGCACAAGATATACGATATGGATCCTGCAAAAACCGGTACCGTCCGGAATGTACCCGGCTATCATTCCCGTCGCAGTATTATCCGCGAAGCTTTTTATGACTATCATCTGCTCATCGCGTATATCTTCAAACTCCCGGGGAATATCAAGCAGGAAGTCATCATACAGTGCTTCTATTGCCTGCCTGTCTCTTACCCTTTCCGTTGTTTCATGCATAGCTGATGCTTCCCTGTTCTTTAGCTTATCTGCCGCTTCGCAAGTTCGTAGAACATTCCCTTCTTCGCCATGAGTTCATCATAACTTCCCTGTTCCGCAATGGTTCCCTTATCCATCACTATTATCCTGTCACAATCCTTTATCGTTGACAGTCTGTGGGCTATCACGACCTTGGTGGCATCCAGTCCTTCCAGAGTCTCCACGACCTGCCGCTGCGTCATGTTATCAAGAGCAGAGGTCGCTTCATCAAGGAATATGATCCTGGGCTTACCCACTATAGCTCTGGCTATCAGTATCCTCTGACGCTGTCCACCCGATATGGTGCCTGCGCCCTCGGATATAACGGTATGGATCCCCATGGGCATACGACGTATGTCATCGGCAAGTCCCACCTCGTCTATTGTTTCTTCAACACGCTTCATGTCAACAAACGGCGATGTGATCGTGATATTGTCTCTTATGCTTCCGGACAGGAGTCCTCCTTCCTGTAGCACCACACCGAATTTCTTTCTCAGTTCTCTCTTATCGAGTTCGTCAATATCCTTATTGTCATAGTATATTTTTCCGATCTGGGCCTTCTCGAATCCCAGCAGAAGCTTAAGCAGTGTGGATTTTCCGCAGCCTGATGCCCCGACGATCGCTACATACTCGCCGGGATTTACATGGAGGCTGAAATTCTTTATTATGGGCTCCCTGTTGGGCGAATATGCAAACGTTACGTTGTCCACCTCGATCTCTCCCCTAAGTTCTCCCGGAACTTTTGCCTCCTCACTGTTTTCCGGCAGGGCATCAAGGATCGGCTTGGCATTATCGTATGCAGGTATTACCTGATTGACGTTAAACAACTGGCTTGCTATAGTCAGCATCGCCGTCGAAAAAGAACCGAAAGCAGCCATGAAGGCGGAGAACTTTCCGATGGACAGGTTCACCTTCTTATCTATCATCATGTAGTACAGCACCATTGAAAACAGGAGTGGCGCCGACTGGGTTATCGTAGTCACCATATTGAAGAGCCGCTGCTTCTTTTCGTTGGTCTGCTGGGAGCTGACCATCTTTTCCGTATACCGAAGCAGTGCTCTGTCTTCCGTGCCGGATATCCTTATCTTGGAGATTCCCGATACGAACTGGAACAGTCTCGATCCCGCCTCTATGTCGGTCTTGACCTGTTTCTTCTCATATTTGATGTGGAACCTTGCCATTACGATGAGCAGAATGACTACCGCAAAAGTCATAAGTACCGCCGTCTGTGTCAGGTCTTTGGAGTATTCGTGCATCCTGATCAGATACAGCAGGGAGAATAATGACGAGAATATCGTATCCATGATCCCGTTTGTAAGGACAGAGTATACCGTTGCAAGTCCCATCGCTCTCTGTCCCAGATCCGCAGAATCATAATCCCTGTAAAAGCTCTCCGGCAGATTGAAAAGGCGATCGAAAGCGGCAGACTGTACCGCATACTTCATTGAGTTCATGGAACGGAAAGTCGCGAAATTCTTCACGATTGTAAACACCACATTACCCATGGAACAGGCAAGGAGTATGGCACCGATCTGCAGGAGCGCAGGCGTGTTTCCCATGGGGATGAACTTATCATATGCCTGCTCGTTCATGTAGGGTATCAACAGCCCGGTAAGCGTTCCGACAAGAGCAAGCAGCAGAAGTCGCACAATATCAGATGTATAGACCTGCCTCATGCCGAATCCGATCACGTCAAAAACATTCAGCTTCTTTTTCGGGAAAGGCGGGTATGCCATATAAGCATTGACCTTAAGGCCCGCGGCGACTTTTGCGTTAACCTTTTTCTTTCTGCCGGTTACGGGATCGTATAAAAGATAGCTGCAGGGTCCGTTAGGCACGCAGACCACAGGGCTTTGATCCTTCTCGGTAAAGGCAAGGAAAGTTCCGCAGTCCTGACGGTACCATTTTCCCTCAAGTACTATCTCCCTCACGGCAAAATGTGAAACACGGGCTATGTCCTTTATATCGAACCTCCTGCCGCTGCAGGTCCGGATCTGTTCAATGGGGGCTATATCCATCTTAAGGTGGCTGCACATAAAAGTCATGGCATCATACAGTGGATTGCCGGTCTCTGTAAGATCGTCGGTCTTATCCGCTGCGGAACTGTTGTCAAAAACATCTATTACGATATCCTTGAGCCGTTCCCGGGTGCGAAGCCTCTCCTTCGAAATGGCGTACATGTATACGTCGTCCTTGACCATTTTGAGCTCATACCGCTCTATCACGGCTTCGACAAACGCCTTCTTTACATCCTTATCATCTGAGGTCTCCATAAAAAGACCGGCGGACGAAGCGAAGTCGGTAATCTTTTCATCACTAAAGCTGTCAAGGCCGGTCTCAAACTCCGCCTCATCAAGCGCTATGAAGACAAATCTCCATTCGACACCATCAGGGCGCTTCTCGTAAAATCCCGGGATCTCTTTATCCGTACCGAAAGATCCGAGAAGTATCCTGCGACCGTTCTTTCCTTCCCTGCGGGGCACGATATATACAAGCATCTCCCCCTTGGTCACCCTGTATGAACAGTCCGAGCTTTCCGTATAATAGACGTTTCCGCCCTTTATTTTTTCCCTGTTTTGTTCCATATACCCTATATATTCCGAATAAGATTCTTATAATGCCCTTCTATTTGGGCAAGTTCCTCATGAGTTCCTCTTTGGACCACCTTTCCCTGACTCATCACTATGATCTCATCGCAGTCCCTTATCGCGGACAGACGATGGGCCACGATGATGCAGGTGCAGCCTCTCTTCTTTATATTGTCTATGACCTTTTTTTCCGTTATGGGGTCAAGTGCACTGGTCGCTTCATCCATCACTATGATGCTGGGATTGGTGGCAAGCGCCCTTGCTATCTCGAGTCTCTGTTTCTGTCCTCCCGACAGTTCGCTGCCGCCCTCCGACAGCTCATAGTCATACGCACCCGGCTTGGAAGTGATCACGTCATGTATGCAGGCATCCTTTGCGGCATTTATCATATCCGCATCATCAATGTATCTGTTCCACATGGTGAGGTTATCTCTTACCGTTCCCGAGAAGATGGTTATCTCCTGGCTCACCGTGGATACGCTTGAAAAGAACGTCTCTACAGGAATGTCCTTTGAATCAACGCCGTCAAACCAAAGCTGCCCGGACCAGGGTATATAAAGCCCCGAGCAGATCTTGGCCACTGTTGACTTGCCGCTTCCCGACTCTCCAACGAATGCTATGGATTGACCGCTTTCAAGGTTGAATTCAAAGTCTTCTATGAGGGGATTTTCCAATACGTTATAGCCAAAGGATATTCCCTCGAGCGTGATCTGCCCCGTAAGCTTCGTATCGATGATCTGCTTTCCGACGTTGCTGAACCTTACATCCTCCTTGTACTTCATCACGTCGTCCACGCGGTTCATATCAGCCTTCATTGTCTGTATCCTTTGTATGAAGCCTGCAAGTGAGCTGACCGGCGCGGAAAACGAAGACATAAGTCCGGTATATGCCACAAGCATTCCGGATGTCATATCTCCTCTTATAACAAGTATGCCTCCTACAACGAGCGTTGCCACTGTCAGCAGCTGGTTCGACACCGACGGTATCGCGTTGAGTAATTCCTGTCTCAGTCCTACTACCTGCTCCATCTGTATGTTTTTGGCATAGTTACCCAGCAGACGGCTTATAAACTCATTCTCACTTCCGGACGCTTTGAGCGTGTCCGTTACGGACAGTCCCGAAAAGAGGGTGCCCACAAGCTTTCCCTGTTCCTGCTGCGACCTGATGGAAACATCCTTGATAGCACGTGCGCACGATGCCATGAGAACAAGATTGACCGTCGTGAACAGCAGTCCGATCGCCGTCAGAAGCGGAGAGTATATGAACAGAAGTATCAGATAGAAGGCCGCTACGAAACAGTTGAGAATGTTCTCGGCAAGATCGCTCGTTAAGAACATATTGACATTATTGTTATTCGTAACACGTTGTGAAAGATCTCCCGCGTATCTTTGATCGAAAAAGCTGATGGGAAGTCTTAAGAGATGTGCGAGCATCTTCTGGGAACTTATAAGCATCATCTTTTTCTGCAGGCTTATAAGCGTTCTTCCCCGGAACCACGAAAGAAGGAACTTGACGATGAAGGTGCCCAGCATTACGGCCGTAAGCGCGGGCATCCACTCCCATTGTCCGTCAAGCAGGACAGTATCTATGAAGATCTGAGAAAATATCGGTATCAGAAGCCCGGGCAGCACAAGGAACAGTCCCATGACGACAAGTGCCGCCAGCACACTGTACTCACTCTTGAGTCTGTCCATTATGAAGGCCAGCAATGTGCTTGGCTTCTTTGATCTTTTGAATTCAGAGGTGGGCTCGAAGGTCAGGACTATACCCGTATAACACTGGTCAATGTCATTTAACGTAAGCTTCCTTCTGCCTATGGCGGGGTCGTTTATTATGTAGTAATCGCCCTTACGGCCTTCCCACACCACGAAGTGATTGAAATTCCAATAGAGTATGCACGGCACCGGCAGTTTAAACAGACCATCAAGATCCTTTCTCAGGCCATGCACTTCGAGACCGAACTTTTTGCCGGCACGTACTATATTGTTGGCGTTACAGCCGTCTCTGGATACGCCGGTTTCTATGCGCATCTGCTCAAGCGGAACATAACGTCCATAGTAACCCAGTATCATGGAAAGAGAAGCAGCTCCGCATTCGGTAGCTTCCATCTGATAGACGGTAGGAGTCTTTGCGTAGTGCCTCGCCATTACGTGTTGCTCTCCTTCTTCTTGTTCGGATCCGCATCAAGCTTTTCCTTGATATAGGGGATTATCATGCTGATGGGTGCCTTCTCTTCTATTACCGTATCGGTAGCAACTATGGTTCCCGGATCTATCGTTATCACGGCACCCTTCTTACTCGACCATTTATAGCCGCTTGCCGTTGAAGGGTCTTTTTCAAGCTCACATACAACTTCAACGACTGCACCTTTCTGAAGGAAAGTGTTTACCAATGCCGAGTTGCCGAGCTGATTCATCATCTCCTCCTCAGAGGTGACATAGTTCGCTACGTCAGTAACCACAGCCTTCATATGACCGTATTCCTCTTTATTTATGGTCGAAGGATATACTTTGACTTCCATGCCGGGCTTTATCTTTCTTCCGTCCGAAGCAGGAACATAACATATAACCACATCTTCATCGTATACCACGGTGTCATCAAATTGATCTTTAACGGAAGTCTTGGCAGCACCGGCATTCACCCTTACCTCGTGGTTCTTCTGTGATATGCTGCACACGGCGGAGCCCTGCTGAACAGGATTTCCTATGCTGATGTTAAGGTCAACTATGTAGCCGCTCAATGTGGATCTGATCTCGGTGTCATCAAGCTGCTCCCTGGCCTTTCTTATCTGTTGATCGAGGCTATCAAGTGCCGTGGCTTTGGCACTCTCAAACTGTTTCTCCAATGCCTCATACTGATTGCCTACCCCCAAGCCCTCGGATGAAACCTGTACTTCAAGCTGTGCGACTGCATCCTCGAGGCTTCGCAGCTGAGACAGCTGCGTATTGTAATCATTTAATGCAAGGTTATAATTGTCGGACTGCTGAGAGGCGAAGGTCTGCTTGGCAAGCCTTAATTCCTCAGTGTAGATATATGCCTGTGCCGTAGTGTAAAAACAGCTTTCGGCACTTCCGAGATCATTGCTTCTCCTGTCGACCTCAGCCTGTAATTCGCTCTCCTGTGATTTTAGCTGAGCAAGGGCTTTCTTGGCATCATCGCGCTCACCTTCAAGAGAAGTATCTCCTTCATCGATCGCTTTGTTCAGCTCCTTTATCTCCCGTTCCAGCTGCTTCATCTTCTCATCATTTTGAGCTTTGAAATCAACAAGAGTGGTCTTTGCAGATTCATACAAAGTACTGGCTCCGCTGTACCTTGATGACGCTGTCTGATATTCCAGCTGTTCCTTGGTGTCCGTACCGGGGTTCATGGTCGCATAGAACATATTGTGCGCAAGTTGCATCTTGCCCTGCGCATCGTTTGTTTTTTTCTGCTGCTCTGCAAGCTGTTTTCTGCGCATCGCAAGCATTTTCTCACTGCCCGTCAGATTTGCGCTTATCGTAAGAAGCTGTGCCTTGGTGTCAATAAGTCCCTGATTATCACCGGTCGCTATATCGCCTTCCGAGGTGAGGGTAACTGCCTCGACTTTTGATTTTCTGTCAGTGAGGAGTTCTATGTTCTCCTGTGCTTTCTCGGTGTTGTACCTTGCTATTACCTGACCTTCGGTTACCGCGTCACCCTTATCGACGTAGATCTCTTCCACTATACCCGCAGTCTTGGAATACATTGTGTGTATCCCTCCCTTGCTCATATAGATACCCGAAGTCTGTACGTCTATGGGGAGCCTGCCGAGAATAGACCAGATCAATAAGACACTCAGTATGATTACACCGCCCAACGCCGCAAGCCAGAAGCTCGGAGATATGATCCTTATCATAGCGTCAAGCTGTTCCGGAGAAGCCTGCTTGTCCAATGCCGCTTTTCTGTATATTATCGCCATTTTATGCCAACCTTGCCCTTTTTACCTGAGATTGTATTTACGGTTAGACATTGTAACACATAAAACGGGACAAAAGCGGGACAAACGGTTTATTTTTTTGGTTTTGTAATGCCTTATGTTTTAGGTTATACTCTATCCATGAATATTCTGTTGGTGGACGATGAACCACAAGTATTAAAACAAATGAAAAAGATCGTTTCCGCTGCTGTCCCCGATTCCAACATATGGACAGCGGGCAACGGTAAAAAGGCTGTAGAACTCGTGGAAGAGGTTTATCCCGAAGTCGTATTCCTTGACATAATGATGCCGGGGCAGAACGGACTTGAAGTTGCAAAAGCCGTACAATCCGTAAATCCTCTGACGAACATCATCATGGTTACGGCACACGGGGAATATGCTCTTGATGCGCTCGATCTCTTCGTCAGCGGCTTTATATTGAAACCAGCGGATGAGGAGGGTATAAGACGCATGATGGCAAACCTCCGACATCCTGCTGCGGCGGTGCATAAGGGACTTTATGTCAGATGCTTTGGAAATTTCGAAGTCTTCAAGGACGGAGTCCCGATCAGATTTGAGCGAAGCAGATCCAAGGAAGTATTCGCTTATCTGGTTGACAGATGCGGCGCTGCCGTAAGCGTAAGCCAGATATGCGCCGCAATATGGGAGGACACTCAGGGAAAGAGTTCCAGCTATTGCCGTAAGCTTTTGCGAAACCTGTACAAAAGGTTCGAAGAGCTGGGGTACTCCGAGGTGCTCAGCTTCGACCGGAATTCCTATGCAGTCCTTACGGATAAGCTTCCGTGTGATTACTACAAAATGCTCAGAAGCGATCATCCAAGGAAGCATGTTTCGGAATACATGAACCAGTACAGCTGGGCCGAATATACCGCAGGAAGCCTGTCCGAACCCTCCTGATCGGGCCGGACAAGATAATACAAATAATGGCAGGGTGAGAAAATGGAAGAACTTCACGGAACCGAAGTGCTGACCCGGCTGGCAAAGGTGTATCAGCAGCTGTATATCGCACCGGGCCGGGACAAAACAAGCGAATATGATGATGTCGTAAAGAGAGGGCACGAAATATCCGAAGGGAGCCTGAGTCACTTTACAACAAGCGAAAAAGACAGTCTGGTATATGAGGATACTCCCGCAGGCAAGGTATGTGTGATAACCTTATATCACAGGCAGGATTTCGTTACATTCCTGCAGATAATGGCGGGGCGCTGCGAACTTACGGATATTCCCGACACTCAAGGTGCTTCCATAATAGACGGTGTAGCAAACTGGGAAAAGATACGTGCCCATAAGGATGATTTTTACAAAGAAGAGAACGCAAAGGGAAATCCCTGCCCCGACTGGCCGGCCGAATTCAGGCGGTTTACTTCGGATAAAAAGAATTATCTTGATACTCTTATCGTGTTGTCAGTCGGACCATACAGCGGTGTAAGCGCAGACAGGATGGGACTGTCAGAGGACGAGTGGCTGCCTCTTTCCCACACGATCAGAAAGCACCACGAATGCACGCACTTTATCTGTCGCAGGAAATATCCGGATCTGAAAGATGCGATATGGGACGAACTCGTGGCTGATGCAGTGGGTATCTACGCAGCATTTGATCATTTTGACCCACAGATGGAGAAAATCTTTCTCGGCATAGAGGGTGACCATTATACGAAAGGCCGGCTTGAAAACTATGTCGAAGCTTCCTCCGACTCGGAAAAGCTTGTCAAGATCGAAGAAATGACAGGCAAGATCATACGGGTACTTGAACAGTTCGAAAAAATCACATCAGATAATCCCTGCCCGGATCCCTATGATATAGCCATAATGCTCGAAGAGTCAGCATTTTCTCCTTTTGCATGACTTGCACTCTCCTTTGCAGGAAGAGCTACCATTCTTTTTATCTTTTATCATTTTGAAGATCACGGCCGTTACCATGGCAATGAGTATCAGCGACACAACTATATTTCCGATATTTGCCGTTATCCATGTGATCATCCGATACCCCCTTCGTATGCTATCTTGATCATATCGTCTATCCCTGCTTCTTCGAAGCAGGATAGCCCCAGGTATCAGTTTGGTATCAGTTTTTCTTAAGCCAGAACAGTGGGATGACTATCGCTCTTTTCACCCCCTAAATTAATTCGCCTTTTTTATCGGAGAAACACTGAACATATTAAACTCATTAACAGTTAGATCATTCATGGTTTTACCGGTCTTCTTCAAATAATCGCGTAGTTTTTTTATATTGTAAGGGAACGGATGGGATCCATACGGATTGCCCTGTACAGATACATATAAACCGGTCATATCATCAATATTGTTTTTCATAGTCATATTCCTCCACGAGTTTCTTCGCCACATCTTCCCATAAAACTATCGTATAAGCGTAACCATTGGAAATCGGAAACTCTTCTGCCCCAAGTTTTTCAATGTAGTGCTGCATGATTCTCTTGTTGGACGGATGCCCCAATATGACGCCATCATAACCATATGAAATCGAACAATCCACAGCAATGGCAAATAAATGTGCTCCCACACCAATGTATTTCTTAGGCTTACCGTTAAGCTTTTCCGGATTATTCCACGGTGCCGCAACCGCCCAACTGAAGATTGCCGTTTCAGCCTCCATGTCATTTTCTATTGCTGCAAGCCCCTATATCTCTCCATCTTCAGTTTTCAAAGCATAAACCTCATTATGGGCAAGTAGCTTGGCCCAATTCACATACCATTCCTTTGAATTGAACCCTTTCAAATCCTTTGGGTTTTCGATTCTCGACACAAGGGTTCTAACTTCTTTTCCTGTCCCCAAGTCAATCAAGCACCGGGTAATGTCATCTATGTCAATATCAAGCATTCTTTTTCCCCCTATTTCTGAGCATATTTATTATATCAAATTAAATGCTATATGGATACAACGGCTTTATCGCATTCCCGGCTGTACTTTTCCAGTAATCACTCCTGTTACTCTCTCGGTCAGGTGTATGTCATGGCTCATTTCCATTCGCCTCCCCTTTCTGTTTTTTCTCCACTGCTCTGTCGATTGTCTGCCGGTGGATACTATCTATATCAGAAAGAATCCCATCCTTGATGATTTTGCCGAGGTTGATAGGTGTATATCCGCAAACATTCGCCGCTAGGTTGATATGCTTGCATCCCTCACGATACGCCTCCATACAATTATGATCGTGTCCATGA
>JAGAFR010000078.1 GCA_017612555.1 Lachnospiraceae bacterium
ATCGATGTGTCAGGCGATTGATATCGCAAGAGATGTTGTGGATTATACGGTATTGCCGCTTATGGCGATCCTTATATGTATCTATTATGACAAGTTAAAAGGACAGGAAAAAGGTACTATATAATTTCCGATCCTCTCATGATAAGGTTTAATCATAGCAAGCCAATTCCATTATGATTTCTTTATTACGAAAGGAGAGGACATGAAAGCAAATATACGTATGGTTCTGTTGGGAGAACTGATCCTGCTTGTAGTGATTTTTCTGTTTATGATTATGGTGGGCGGAGCCGGATTATCTTCAATTGTCTGGTTTATTGATTTTCCGTCGATAATACTCATAATCCTGTTCCTGATCCCCGGACTTCTGATCATGGGTGTCTGGAAGGATTTTGTGAAAGCTTTTTCGGTTGGGATCAAACCGTACAGCCTGCTGGAACTCAAGAACATAATCGGTGCCGTGGGCGCCGCGCAGAAACTGACCGTATTAGGCGCACTTGTTGCCATCATCACAGCCGGCGTATTCATTATGGGCAGCTTAGATGACCCGTCAAGTCTCGGCCCTAAGCTTGCAGTATGTTTTCTTGCCGGTTTATATGCCGTTGTGATCGAGTATTTTCTTCTTCCGCTTAAGCTGAATGCCGAGCGCAAGATGAACGAAGAGATGGATTTTGAAGATGACTGATCCCGCGATCACGAAGGAACAATATCTGAATAAAGCAAAAGAGTTCGGGTTCACGAAGCGTGAGCTCGAACTCGGCTACTTAAAAGTGTCGGGATTTTCAAACCGGCGTATTGCGTACATGTTCGGCATCTCGGAGCAGACCGTCAAAAACCATTTTACGCACATTTACGAAAAGGCGTGGGTCCCCGGTAAAAAGGAATTCCGGGCTCTCTTTACTGATTCCGGTCCGTAGAAAGCTACCGCATATCCAGCCCGGCTTTGTGTGCCTGCGAATGCTGAAGACGTCTGGGAACATAATAGAGTTTCCCGTCCTTGATGAGCTTGGCGCCGGTCTGGTGATAGTAAAAAGATATGTCGTTATCGGCGCACTGCGCATGGACCTGTTCCACCCACGCATAATCACATACTCTGGCGTTCGCGCCTGACTCTCCGCCTACGGATACATGCTTTATCAGGGGCCTTCCGTCGGCGGATTTATATTTTTCTATATATGGTTTGAGATCGACGTCACTTAGCATCGGCTCGATCATCACCATATGACTCTCAAGCGGCAGTGATAAATATACGGGCAATCGTTTGTCTATCATATCCTGGTTTTCACACGTGACTGCTATGGACACGTGTTTCCAGCCTTCACCCCAGTCTTTGGGCAGATGATCCGCGATACGTTCGGGTCTTTTTGTGATCATGAAAAAAGTGCAGTCTGCGCGTTCTCTCATCATGTCCCACGCATCGTCCCTCCAGTCATCCGCATCGGGATGAAAGAAATCCGAAGAAAAACATGTATCGATGTGCGAACCGTACGGTACCTTGTATCTCCCCTTGTTTTTGCCTGACTTAAGCACCCTGACCGGGAGGTCGAAATTCTCGGTCTTCTGAACTATGGAAGGATCTCGGCCTACGGATTCATCGCGACGGTACATATAGCAGTGTAGGCAGCCCGGGCTTGTTTTCGTGCATCCGTGCCACAGGTTCCAGTTGACACTGGCGGGCGGTCTGGGATCGATATTTTCTTCCGGAAAAAGAGACATCTGTTCCATGCTTGAATTGTAAATGGTTTAAACCGTTTATGCCACTTTTTTATTCGGAACGGGGATGTTATGATTCGATCATAAGATATCTTATGAACTAAACCGGTTAATAAGTTTGGGTGTTATCAACATATATAAACA
Source organism: Lachnospiraceae bacterium (assembly GCA_017612555.1). Taxonomy (GTDB): domain Bacteria; phylum Bacillota; class Clostridia; order Lachnospirales; family Lachnospiraceae; genus UBA2868. Next base: position 1,855 of record JAGAFR010000078.1, read on the forward strand.
GGAGGAACGGATATGAACGATATGAATAAACTTACGGATTGGGTGATCCGGAAGATAGAAACAGAATATAAAGATGATGTTGCATTGCTGATCGCGATCCGCGGTCACAACACCGATGATGATCAGCACGGCGTATGTTTTGACTATTTTGTGCCGGCAACGGAACGTGGAAACGAGCTCACAGAGACCTTCATCATAGGAGGAGCATACGGTAAAAGGGGTGAAATTTCTTATTAATAATGCTATGATAACAGTACTTGAAACCGTTCGGTTTCGTAATCTGTATATCAAGGAGAAAGGCTAATGAGAATATTGTTGAACATCCTGTGGATCATCTTCGGAGGCCTGATCAGCTGGCTTTCATGGATCCTTGCAGGTTGTCTGTGGTGCGTAACTGTCGTGGGTATCCCTGTAGGGTTGCAATGTTTTAAACTTGCTTCCCTTTCACTCAATCCCTTTGGAAAAGAAGTTCAGTATGAAGGCGGAGCCGTGTCATTTCTCTTAAACGTGGTCTGGTTCCTGTTATCGGGGCTGCTGCTCGCGTTTGAGAACTTCGTGTTCGGCTGCATTCTCTGCATTACGATCATAGGAATACCTTTCGGCAAGCAGTTCTTCAAGATCGCAGGTCTCGCACTCAGACCGTTCGGAGCAACTGTTGTCCGGGTACATGTTTTCTGATCAATTTTTGGGGGATATAAATGAAAGACGTTTTGAATTTAGGCCTTTTGTTTCAGTTATTCCGGTATGTGCTTGTTTCGCTCGGATATTGGAATATCTTTAAGAAATGCGGGGTCAAACCGTATTATTCCTGGATCCCTTTTGCCAGGGAGTATCATATCGGTCTGTGTGCAAACAGAGAAAAAGAAGCGCGCACGTTTACCATAGTCTACGTATTAAGCGAAGTTGTCGGGCTGATCAATAATTTCAATCCGGGAAACGGTTCGAAAATCTTCCTGATCATCGCGGTCGTACTTCTTTCTCTTCAGATAACTCAAGTAGTATATATGTTCAGGATATACCTGGGACTTATCGAGGTTTTCGGTCAAAGGAAGAGATGGCTGTTCGGTTTTATCTTTTTTGAATGGATCACCACTTTTATCTGGGGATTATCTCCGAAATTCGTTCCGGGCAGACAGGTAGAGAGCCTGAGCTCACTTGACGGCGTGAAGGTCAGCGGTACCGAAGCTCCCGTCATCGAGAGCGGTCTTACGGTCAACATCACCGAGCGTAAGGTCGTTGATTTCTTCAGGAAAAAAGTGCTTCTTAAGGACATACACATGACCATTCCCAAAGGTCATATGGTACTCCTCCTTGGTGGATCCGGCGCAGGCAAGACCACTTATCTTAACGCCGTAACGGGTTATGAGAAGGCCGACGCCGTGGTCAAGCTCGACGGCCAGGATATCTACACCGATTACGCCAAGATGAAATATGATGTGGGATTCGTTCCGCAGCAGGATCTTATGAGGGGTAACGACACCGTTGCTCTTACTCTTACGGATGCGGCTTCACTCAGGCTTCCGTCCAGCGTTTCTTTCCTTAAGAAGAAAAAGCGCGTAAATGAAGTTCTTGAAGAGTTCGGACTTGCGACCGTCAGAAACAGCCTGGTTGAGAAACTCTCCGGCGGACAGCGCAAGCGTCTCTCCATCGCAATGGAATATATCTCCGATCCGACCCTGTTCATTCTGGATGAACCCGACTCGGGTCTTGACGGCGTTGTTGCCAGAGGTCTTTTTGAGAAGCTTCGTGCGATCGCCGATCAGGGTAAGATCGTCATCGTTATCACACATACTCCCGACAGAGTCATAGATCTGTTTGATGATGTGATCGTTCTTGCCAAGGATAAATCGAGGACAGGACGCCTTGCATGGTACGGTCCGGTCGATGAAGCGCGTGAGTTCTTTGAGAAAGATTCTATGGAAGGCATCCTTCTTGCAATCAACCAGAAGGACGAAGGCGGTGAAGGCAAGGCCGACGAGTTCGTCGAAAAATATACCGACAAATGTCAGAAGGAAGCGGGGTGAGCAGCATGGAAATGGAAATAGATACAACGAAACATACCGGGCGATTCCCGCAGATGATCATATATCTCGGCAAACTTTTCAGGATGTTTATTTTCCAGACAGACTGGAAGGTTCTGCCCATGTCGGCGATAATAGCGGGCCTCGTTTCTTTTGCGGTAGGAGCCGATCTTTTTAAGACCATGGAAGGTACCCTGATGGGAACCTTTGCTCTGTCGTGTGTCTGCATCTGGAACGGATTCTTCAATTCGATCCAGGTTGTCTGCAGGGAAAGAGCGATCATCAAGAGAGAGCACAGATCGGGTCTTCATATCAGCTCATATATCGCTGCACACGTGATCTATCAGTCTATTCTGTGCATGGCTCAGTCAGCGATCACGATAATCGTACTTTATTATACCAAGGTTACTCTGCCGGAAAAGCCGCTCATCACACCGATCGCTGTTCTGGATCTGTGGCTGACCATTTTCCTGGTAACGTTCTGCGCGGATATGATGGCTCTTATGGTATCGTCATTGACCAAGACCACTACTACGGCCATGACGGTCATGCCGTTTCTTCTGATATTCCAGCTTGTTTTCTCGGGCGGATATTTCTCGCTGCCTGAAGCGGCGCAGCCTTTAACGAATGTGACGATCGCCAAATGGGGGCTTACGTCTCTGTGCGCACAGGGTGATTACAATTCGCTTCCCATGGTCTCTGTCTGGAACACGATGTTCAAGATGAAGGATGTTGAGATCGAAGGACAGAAACCCGTATGGGAAATACTTAAGTATGCTGAACAGAATAACATGAAAGAGGATATCCTTATGCAGACGGCGTCTTATAATGCGATTCCGGATTATAACTTTGATCCGGCCGTCGTTTTCCGTTGCTGGGGATGGCTTCTGCTATGGATATTTGTTTATATAGCCGTCGCGGTGGTGTCGCTCGAATTCATTGACAAAGACCGGCGGTGACAAACCCCGGACTACATATAGCTACCCATAATTATAGGAGGATATTATGGCAAAGACACTTAAGGACATCCAGAAACTGATCAAGGATCAGGGGATTGCCATGGTGGATTTCAAGCTGACCGATATTGACGGCAGATGGAGACACTTGAGCATTCCCGCAGAACGCCTGACAGAGAGCACGATGGAGCACGGAATCGGATTCGACGGTTCGAACTATGGATATGCTCCGATCGAGAACAGCGATATGGTATTCATACCCGTTCTCGATTCGGCCGTTATCGACAGATACGCCGAGATACCCACACTCTCAATGATAGGTGACGTACGCGTCATCGACCTGCCGAAGAACAGGCCTTTTGACCAGTATCCGAGAAATGTCGCTATACGCGCGCTCGAATACATGAAGGAGATCGGCGTGGCTGATCAAATGGTGATCGGACCCGAGTATGAGTTCTATCTTTTCGATGAAGTCAGCTACAACACCGATTACTATGACATGTTCACATCGATTCACACGTCTCAGGCAGCCTATGCATCGGGCAGCCCTGACAACAACAACGGATATCAGGTGCTTCCGCATGCCGGATACCACAACACCCTGCCTACCGACATCCGTAATGATATCCGCAGCCGCATGTGCATGGTCATGAAGGAATGGGGAGTGGATGTCAAGTATCATCATCCCGAAGTCGGCGGCAGCGGACAGATGGAGATCGAGGTTGAACTCGGCGACATGCTGAAGCTCGCAGACGATACGATGTCGGCTAAATACGTCATCAAGAACGAGGCGGCAGCAGAAGGTATAACCGCAACGTTCATGCCCAAGCCTCTCGCAGCCGAAGCAGGCAGCGGCATGCACGTGCACATGCTTCTCTTCAAGGACGGCAAGCCCGTATTCTATGACAAGAAGGGATATGCTCAGCTCAGCAAGGAAGCACACTGGTTCATGGGCGGACTTCTTTCACATGCACGTTCACTGTGTGCGATCACGAATCCTTCGACCAACTCTTATAAGAGACTGGTTCCCGGTTTCGAGGCTCCCGTTACCATCGGATATGCGATGAGTAACAGAAGCGCGGTAATCCGTATTCCCGCATATGCCAAGACTCCCGAGACCAAGAGATTCGAGCTTCGTAACCCCGATGCGACCTGCAATCCTTACTATGCATATGCAGCGATCCTGATGGCCGGTCTTGACGGAATCAAGAAGAAGATCGATCCCGAGAAGATGGGATGGGGACCTTACGACTTTAACCTCTATACTCTTTCAGAGGAGGAAAAAGCAAAGCTTACGGGGCTTCCCGCATCACTTGATGAAGCGATCAAGGAACTCGAGGCTGATCATGACTACCTGACTGCAGGCGGCGTATTCCCCGAGAGACTTCTTGAGCAGCTGATCGCCCGCAACAAGGCGGCTTCATCTAAGATCTCCAAACTCCCTCATCCGATGGAATTTGCGATGTATTACGACCTGTAAGATTTTGATATACCAGATTCCCTATCCATTGCGGATTTTTAGGGAATAATTGTATTTTCTGTTTGATTTTTTTACATTATTCATATATACTACTGTTTGTGTCTGTCAGAGCGCTCTTTTTCGGCAGCCGGAAGCAGACACAACAGTATATATATGATATGGTGCTGTAGCCAAGTGGTAAGGCGTGGGACTGCAACTCCCTGATCATCGGTTCAAATCCGTTCAGCACCTCTTAAGAGAAGCCTCAAACTTCACGGTTTGGGGCTTTTTTCTTTTGAGCCACTTAACGCGGGGATGCAATATGGTACAATAAGTTTAAACAGAAAGGAGGATGACTGCCATGTTAAAAGATTACAAAAAATCCGAACGGCCCTCAGATGAGGAAGTTGAAAAAAGACTTGACGCATTAAGAGCCGCTCTTTCCACCAAACAGACTCTTATCAAAGAGCATAAGCTACCGGTTCTTGTGATTCTTGAAGGCTGGGGAGCTGCAGGAAAAGGAAGCGTGCTCGGTAAAGTCATCCGCAATATAGATCCCAGGTTTTTCAAGGTTGCGACCATGGGCGAGAAGACAGAGGATGACTTACGCAAGCCGTTCCTTTACAGACATTTTGTCAAGATTCCCGAAGCGGGGAAGTACCAGTTTTTGGACGGAAGCTGGATGGAGGAAGTGACCGGCGAATATCTGAGCGGCAAACTTTCCGATAACGAGTATCAGAGCCGCATGGCGAGCATCAGGAATTTTGAGAGACAGCTTACCGATAACGGATATCTGGTCCTTAAATTCTTTTTCCATATCGATAAAAAAGAACAGAAAAAGCGGATAGAGAAACTTACGGAAGACAAGAATACAAAGTGGAGAGTCAGTGAGTTTGATACGTGGCAGAATAAGCATTACGAAAAATGCATGGACGTATATGAAGAGTATCTTTCACAGACCAATCAGTCACAGGCGCCATGGTATATCATCGACGCCAAAGACAAAAAATGGGCGCAGGTCCAGTTGCTTGACATTCTCGTGAACGGGATCGATACCGCTCTTTCACGCGGAGCACAGGCTGTTCCCATTCTTCAGAACGTATTTCCGTTAAGAAAGACACCGAAGCTGTCGGAGATTCCGCTTAATAAGGCAGTTCCGGATGAAGAATACAGAAAAGAACTGGACAGGCTTCAGAAGAAACTCGCCAGGCTTCACAACGAACTCTATCGCAAGAAAGTCCCTGTCATCATCGCCTACGAGGGATGGGATGCTGCCGGAAAAGGCGGGAATATCAAGAGAATCACGGGAGCTCTTGATCCAAGGGGATTTGAAGTGCACCCGATTGCCAGCCCTGAACCTCATGAGAAGGCAAGGCATTATCTGTGGAGATTCTGGACCAGACTTCCCCGCACCGGTCATATAGCGATATTTGACCGTACATGGTACGGAAGAGTCATGGTTGAGCGCCTAGAGGGCTTCTGCAGCGAAAACGACTGGCAGAGAGCCTATAATGAGATCAATGAATTTGAGAAAGAACTTACTGACTGGGGCGCTGTAGTGATCAAGTTCTGGGTTCAGATTGATAAGGATACCCAGCTGAAGCGTTTTACCGACCGTCAGAACACTCCCGAGAAACAATGGAAGATCACTGATGAGGACTGGAGAAACCGCGAGAAATGGGACCAGTATGAAGTTGCGGTAGATGAGATGCTTCAGAAGACCAATACAACCAACGCTCCCTGGTATGTCCTTGAGTCAAATGACAAGAACTATGCGCGTATCAAAGCATTAAAGATCGTCATAGAAGAGATCGAGAAGAAGCTGTAAAACGGCTCAGCTTTGCTTTTTGACACATTCCGCTTAATGCCATATCATAGTAATTGCAGTGAATGTATGCGGGTTTATACGATCGCATCAATCATATTAATACATAAGGAGGGGAGCCCATGTTTGGAAGATCCAGAAATGAGACTAACGAGAAAGACCAGATTATACAGAATCTGAAAGAACAGCTTGAGGAGCAGAAGGCGCGTGCCGATATTGCCGAGAAAGAGCTTGAAGCAGTTAACAAATGCGCAAGTCTCGGGCTGTGGTTCTGTTATTACACGGAAGACGGAGAACAGGGCGAGGTTATCTATACGGATACCATGCGCCGGATGCTCGGATTTACCAAAGAAGAGCTACCGGATAAGATAGATTCCCTGGGTAAGATCATCCATCCGGATGATGCCCCTGAAGTATTTGCCGCTTTTGCAGCTGCTGCAGCCGACAAGACCAACCGCACCAAATTCGATATTGATTACAGACTCCTTACCGGCACGGGCGATTATAAGCTCTTCCATGCCGCAGGTGACTGCATCAGGAAGCCTGACGGGACTCCGATAGTCTTCCTCGGGACGTTCGCTGATATAGATGAGCAGACCAGGACTGCGGAGCTGCTTGAGGTAAGCCGGCGCAGACAGGACGCTGTAGAACATATGATGCTTGAAGGCTCCTGGAGTATGGATCTTACCAGGTATGCCATAGATGACATCAATTCTCCCATGGTCTTTTCCGACCAGTTCAAAAAGATACTCGGCTATTCCAATTCATATGATTTCCCGGATATCATGGAATCCTGGATAACCAAGATGCATCCCGATGATGTTCCGGCTGCTTCCGCAGCCATGGCACAGCAGCTTGCCGATCCTACCGGTCAGACGATATTCGATATGGAATACCGCATGCTGCACAAGGACGGACAGTACAGATGGGTCCGTGCATCCAGTACCGTCGTATGGTCATATGACCGCCAGACTCCTCTGATGGCAGCAGGTACCATCCTTGACATAACCGAGCAGAAGATGAACGAAGTCAAGTTCCAGAACGAGATGGCACCCAAGATCGAATCCCTGATAAGCGGTATATCGGATATTGCAGCTACAGTACGTTCGGCTGCCGATCAGATGCAGGATGTAGCGGAGAAACAGTCGGATCTCGTTAACTCCGCTCATACCATTGAGAAATCCGTTGATGATTCGATGAATATCATTAACAGCATACAGAGCATTGCCGACCAGACCAATCTACTGTCGCTCAATGCTATCATAGAGGCTGCCCGTGCCGGTGAGGAAGGAAGAGGTTTCGCTGTAGTGGCAACGGAGGTTCAGAGTCTCTCCAACTCTTCCAAGGATACTACCGAGAATATCAGCCAGATACTCGGAAGCATGAACTCCTCGGTTAAGGATATGCTTACCAAGATCTCTGATATCAGTAACAATGTCACTGCTGAGAACGAGGAGATGGAGAAGATCGACAAGACCGTTGAGGATTTGAAGAGTGACGCGAGCACGATAGCCGAACTCGTGGAAACCCTGTATTCATAAGCCTGTCGTACCTTTGATATAAGTGCCCCAACCCGCATGGGTTGGGGCATTTTTGTATGCGCTATGCCTGCTGTGTCAATTATTGCTCAAACTGCCACATATTGACCGAAGCTTTGGGCCGGGATGTCATTATTTTCCGATTATTGTTAATATCCTTATGCATTTCTTGAACATTTAGTATGAGTAAACTAAAATTTACTATGTATTACTACCATATTTGCATCGATTGTCGAGGTACTGAATGAACAAGAAAAAGCTTCGTGGTTACAGAGAATTTCTTTACGTTCTCCCCTTTATCATCCTTGTATTGATCTTTGCATACTATCCGTTGTTCGGATGGACATATGCATTCTATGACTATAAACCGCCGAGACCTCTTTCGGCCTCTCCGTTTGTCGGATTCAAATGGTTCCATTACATGATCGATAA
>JAGAFR010000079.1 GCA_017612555.1 Lachnospiraceae bacterium
GAGCATAGGGTCAACGCCGAAGAGACATTGCCGTCATTAAATGAAAAAAAACTGGTATTAAAGCCCGGGAAAAAGACAAGGCTTTCGGTAGTCTGTGATGTGAAGGATTATAGAGTCAAATGGTCATCGGCCGACACTTCAGTAGCGACTGTGAGCAAAAAGGGAAAGGTTACTGCGGCAGCGGACGGGAAGACCAATGTTTTTGCGCTAGTCACATATAATGAAAAAACCGTCAAACTAAAATGCAGAGTCATCGTAGAGTCCGAAAAGACAGTAAAACTGGCCGCGGTCGGGGATGCACTGATACATGAAAATATCCTTAACTCCGGAAAACAGAAGGACGGAAGCTACAACTATGATGCGATATTCGAGCATATGAAGGATTATCTTTCGGGGTTCGATGTTAAGATCATAAATCAGGAGACGATATTTGTCTATGATCCTAAAAAGTTTGGAGGATACCCGAGCTTCGGCACACCGAAGGAGGTTGGGGATGCCATGAGGGCGGCCGGTTTTAATGTTATAACCTGTGCTACCAATCATGCATATGACAGAAAAGAGATCGGCATACAGAATACTCTTGATTATTGGAGAAAGTATAAAGACAGTGTCCTGGTGACCGGTATATACGGGTCGCAGGAGGATTATGATACTCTTTCCGTAAGAGAATATAACGGGATCAAGATAGCATTTTTAAATTATACGACGCTGCTTAACTCAGGAGCTAAAAAGGAGCCGTATTATATAAGGATGTATAAGGAAGCCGCGGCATTAAAGGAGATACAGGCGGCTAAGAAAAAGGCGGATTTTGTGATAGTGCTCCCGCACTGGGGTGTGGAATACGAGCATGAGCCCTCGGAAAAGCAGGAGAAGATGGCTAAGAAGCTGGCTGAAGCCGGAGCTGATGCCATCATCGGGTGCCACCCCCATGTAGTACAGCCTGTGAAGGTGATAAAAACCTCTGACGGCAGAAGGGTACCGTGCTACTATTCACTTGGCAACTTTGTATCTAACATGTTTTGGTTTAAATGCCAGCTGGAGGGCTTAGCCGAGCTTGAGATAGTTAAATGGAACGGTGAGACCACATTGAGAGCTGCAGAGTATACACCCATAGTCAACCACATGAGTAAGGATGATACGAAGTTTACGGTATATCTTCTTTCGGATTATACCGATGCAGGAGACTTGTACAAGGACCACTACATGAACCACAGGTACTGGATGGGGAACGTAACTCCTGAGAGGCTTAAAAAGCTGTTCAATTCTCTCGGGAATGAAAAATATTGACTTGTAAGTTTTAAAATTCTATGCTATAATGCCTTTGATTGTAGTCCGAAAAGGACAATTATAGAAAGGATGGAATATTTTTATGGCATTAGTTACAACGACCGAAATGTTCAAGAAGGCTTATAATGGCGGATATGCTATTGGTGCTTTCAACGTAAACAACATGGAGATTGTACAGGGTATCACAGAAGCAGCTGGCGAGTTAAAGAGCCCTGTTATCCTTCAGGTATCAAAGGGTGCACGTGCATATGCTAACCACACATATCTTGTAAAGTTAGTAGAAGCAGCAGTTGCAGAGAACCCTGATATCCCGATCGCTCTTCACCTTGATCACGGTGACAGCTTCGAGCTTTGCAAGAGCTGTATCGACGGTGGTTTCACATCAGTCATGATCGATGCTTCTTCAAAGCCTTATGAGGAGAACGTTGCTTTAACAAAGCAGGTAGTTGAGTACGCTCACGCTCATGGCGTAGTAGTAGAGGCAGAGCTTGGTACCTTAGCAGGTATCGAGGATGAAGTAGTAGTAGAGGCTGGTCACGAGAGCTATACACGTCCTGAAGAGGTTGAGGATTTCGTATCCAAGACAGGATGTGATTCACTTGCTATCGCTATCGGAACAAGCCATGGTGCATACAAGTTCACAGCTGATCAGTGTACAAGAAATGCTGACGGTATCCTCGTTCCCCCGCCGCTTCGCTTTGATGTTCTTGAAGAGTGCATCAAGAGACTTCCCGGTTTCCCGATCGTTCTTCACGGATCATCATCGGTTCCTCAGGAATTCGTTAAGATGGTCAACCAGTATGGCGGCAACATGCCCGATGCCGTAGGTATCCCCGAGGAGCAGCTCCGTCAGGCTGCAAAGCTTGCAGTATGTAAGATCAATATCGATTCGGATATCCGTCTTGCAATGACAGGTAACATCAGAAAGTACTTTGCTGAGCATCCCGATCATTTCGATCCCCGCCAGTACTTAAAGCCCGCACGTCAGGCTGTTAAGGATATGGTAGCACATAAGATCGTGCATGTTCTCGGATCAGACGGCAAGGCCTGATAACAGACGATGTAATTCAAAAGATATAAGCAAATGCCCCTTCCGCACGGAGGGGGCATTTCTTGTATTTGACAACGGTTTATTGTATAATACATTGTCCGTATTTATGCCCGGAAGGGGAAAAAAGAGTAAAATGTTCAGACCTGCGACAGTGATAATCGCATATAACAGACCGGATGCCTTAAAAAGGCTTCTGACTTCCGTAGAGGCGGCAGTTTATCCCGAAGGAGCATCGGTTCCTCTTGTTATAAGCATTGACAGGAGTGATTCGGATGATGTTGTAAAGACCGCAGAGGCTTTCGAATATACCCACGGAGAGAAGATCATCATCGCCAGGAAGGAAAGACTCGGGCTTAAGGAACATGTGCTGACCTGCGGAGACCTTACGGACGAATACGGAAGCATAATAGTTCTGGAGGATGATCTGTTCGTATCCCCCATGTTCTATGATTACGCATGCGCGGCGCTCAGTTTCTCGGATGATAGGGACATTATCGGTTCGATATCATTATATGACCACCTGTTTAATGTGCACAAGAGAGAAGGGTTCAGGGCTATAGATGACGGATATGACAATTATTACCTTCAGCTGGCATCGTCCTGGGGCCAGGCGTATACGAAAAAACAGTGGGCCGGTTTCAGGGCCTGGTATGAAGAAAACAAGGATGCAGATCTTACAGGACCGGGGATACCCGCAAACGTTTCGGGATGGTCCGAGAGATCATGGCTTAAGTATTATATAGTCTATCTTATCAGAACAGGTAGGTTCACTCTGTATCCGAGAGGGAGCCTGACCACGAATTTCGGAGAGATGGGAACACACAGCAGGAAACATGATACGGATCTGCAGGTTCCGCTCATAAATGACCGGATCAGGTCGGGTTATGATTTCTCTGCGCCGGAAAACTCCAAGGCGGTCTACGATTCTTTTTTTGAGCCGCTGGGTTCTTACAGGGATGGACATGTAATACTGGGAGGATCAGCGATACCGGATCAAAACGGTAGGGGAAACAAAGGTCTTGTTGTGGACCTGTATGGGATCAAACCGGTTGAAGAACTGGCAGATAAAGGCGGGTACATACTGTCATCAAGACAGCTTCCGTACAGGGTTATAAGGAGTTACGGAAGACAGATGAGACCTGTTGACGCAAATATAGTTTACGGGATCGAGGGGAATGATTATCATCTTTATTGCACGGATGAGAAGAGTACGCCTCCCGCATCTGCTGTAAAAGCAACGGAGTTTTTATATGAATACAGGGGCATCTCCCTGTCCCGTATGTTTGAGATGATAAAATACCGGATCCTTGAAAGATTCGGAAGATACTGATATATGTGCGGAATATTCGGAGTTGTAAATAAAAGAATAGATGAGTCTCTGGCACGGACATGCACTGACAGACTGTATCACAGGGGCCCGGATGCCGGTAAGATCTGGCAGAAAGGAGACGTGACGCTCGGTCACAGAAGACTTGCCATACTTGATCTGTCCGAAAACGGGATCCAGCCGATGGAGTACGCCGACGGAAGATATGTAATGGTGTTCAACGGGGAGATATACAATTTCCTTGAGATACGAAGCGATCTGGAGAAACTCGGATATACGTTCAGAAGCGACAGCGATTCGGAAGTCATAATGGCTGCGTACATGGAGTGGGGAAGCGCCTGCCTTGACAGACTGAACGGGATGTGGGCTTTTGCCATATGGGATGAACTTGAAAAGAAGCTGTTCATGTCAAGGGACCGGTTCGGAGTCAAGCCGCTCTACTATACGTTCCTTGATGAGGACCGTTCGTCCATCGCTTTTGCTTCCGAAATGAAGGCACTCATGCCTCTGATGAGCGATATCCGGCCAAACCGCGGCATCGTAACGGATCCAGCGAGGATCGTTTACTACGAGAGTACCGATGAATGCGTTCTGGAAGGGATATACAGATTTCCGGCAGGATGCTGTGCGGTATTTGATAAAACACTGAAGATGACCCGATACTGGAATACCCTGGATCATCTGATGGATCTGCCCGAGTCGTATGAAGAGCAGGTAGAGATATGCAGGGACATTTTCCTGGATGCGTGCAAACTTCGCATGCGTGCAGATGTTACTATCGGTACGGCTCTGAGCGGAGGCCTTGATTCTTCTGCAACTATATGTGCGATGGCACATCTTGCAGCAACAGATACGGACGCAAGGGTGAACAGGGACTGGCAACACGCTTTTGTTGCGACTTTCCCGGGGACCGTTCAGGACGAGAGCGAATATGCAAAAAAGGTAACGGATCATCTCGGTATCGAATCCACGTTCATCGTTATCGATCCGGTACGTTCCATAGACAAACTCGGCGACTATGTATATATGCAGGAGGATGTATATCTGACGAGCCCGATCCCTATGATGCTCCTGTATGCTTCCCTTCGTGAACACGGAACGGTAGTCACGATAGACGGACATGGTGCCGATGAGCTGTTCGGAGGATATACGTTCGATTTTGTAAAAGCCCTTGCCGATGCGCGCACGAAGGAAGAAAAAGATAATGTGATAACCGCATATATCGAGAGTTTCCCGAAGGATGGTTCGAATATGACGATGAAACATCCGACTGCATGGGGTGTGCGTATGGATGAAGCAAGAAGGAAACTCGTTGATATAAAGAATGCGGCAAGGCAGCCTTATAAGAAGGTACGGGCCGCGTCGGATCCGCGATACAGGAAGATGGATACTCTCGGAAAACGCCTGTATGTATCAAGCCATGAGACAATACTTCCGACGCTCCTTCGTAACTATGACAGATACTCGATGACGAATTCGGTTGAGATCCGGATGCCGTTTATGGATCACCGGATGGTATCGCTTGCCATGAGCCTTCCGTGGACGTCAAGGCTTCACGGCGGGTATTCCAAGTCTATAATAAGAGACGCGATGGCGCAGTACATGCCGCATGAGATCGCATACAGACGGACCAAGATAGGATTCAATACTCCGATCGTGGAATGGATGAAGGGACCGCTTAAGGACTTCTTTCTTGATACGACAGGATCGGTATCATTTTGTAACTGCGATCTGATAGATCCTGCCGCCGTAAGAGCGCAGATAAAAGAAGTCATTGATGACCCGAAGGCGACATTTGCCATGGGTGAAGCGGCGTTTATGAATATTTATCCGTATTTCTGGGAACAGTATTTTTTGAAACATGCATGATATGTCGTTATTAAGGAAGATAAACTATATATTCAGCACAAAACAGAAGATACAGGCGGTACTGTTATGTATCGGTCTGTTCATCGGTGCGCTGTTCGAACTTGTCGGGGTATCTTTTATAGTACAGCTTGTAGGTATAATCGAAGAACCCGATACGGTACATAAGAGCGTATGGATGCAGAAACTCTATGACATTACGAATGCCGGATCGGACAGGCAGTTCTTTCTGTATGTCGTGCTGTTGCTCATAGGGATATATCTGTTCAAGAACGTATATCTCATAGTGATGAACTATGTCAAATATACGTTCATATACAATAATCAGTTAAGGCTTTCCGGAAGACTGATAGACTGCTATCTGAGGAAACCGTATACATACCATCTGGATAAGAATTCGGCAGAGATGATCAGGTCCATAATGCTTGACTCGGAGCGGTTTTTCCAGATGCTGCTGACGATCTTTTCGATCTTTTCCGAGATCATGGTATCTGCACTTCTGTGCATCTATCTGCTTGTTGTCGACTGGTTCATAACGGTCTCCGTTGTAGTGATACTTCTGGTATTTTCGGGACTGTATCTGCTGATCTTTCATGGCAGGACGAAACAGAACGGGAAGATATCGCAGTTCAACGACGGAAAGATGCATCAGGCGATCAATCAGGCACTTGGTGCTGTCAAGGATATCAAGATACTCCACAGGGAGGAGTATTTTGTAAAGGCTTTCACAAAACGCGGAGAAAAGAAGTACACGGCTGTCAGAAACAATGAGATCCTCGGACAGATACCGGCACATCTCATAGAAACAGTGTGTATCGGAGCGATACTTCTTGTTCTCGTAGTCAAGCTGTATAACGGAGAAGATCTGAACGGCATGGTATCGCAGCTTGCGGCATTTGCTATGGCAGCCTTCAAGCTTCTTCCTTCGGTGGGCAAGATCGATAATTATCTTAATCTGATAGTTTTCCTGAAGCCTTCGGCAGATCTTATATATCGTGATATCAAAGAGACAGAGGACATGCTAAGTGTTACGGGCAAAGAGGCAGACGCCGGTATGGAAAAGGCTGACGGTATTACAGTTCAGCATGTATCATACAGATATCCCAACACGACGGAGAATGTACTTACCGATGTAAACTTTACTATACCGGATGGGACATCCGTCGGACTGATCGGTCCTTCCGGGGCCGGAAAATCTACGATAGCCGATATCATCCTCGGGATACTGACTCCGACAGAAGGGAAAGTCATGTACGGCGATATGAATGTTCACGAGCATCCGCTCAAATGGTCGAAGAAACTCGCATACATACCGCAGGCGATCTTCCTTGCAGATGAGACGATAAGGAGCAATGTTGCATTCGGTATAGATGAGGACAGGATAGAAGAAGATAAGGTCTGGAAAGCACTTGAGGAGGCTCAGCTTGACGCGTTTGTAAGAAGCCTTCCCGAAGGACTTGATACGATGGTAGGCGAACGCGGTGTCAGGCTGTCCGGAGGCCAGAGGCAGAGGATAGGTATAGCACGGGCCCTTTACGGGGATCCGCAGATACTTGTGCTTGATGAGGCAACATCCGCTCTCGATTCCGAGACCGAAACAGCCGTGATGGAAGCGATCGACAGGCTCCGTGGGCGCAAGACGCTTATAATAATTGCACACAGACTGTCTACCATTGCCAACTGCGGTATCATATTCAAGGTAGGCGATGGGCAGATTTGCGACTATACCGAAGAGTTCAGGAAAGAGAACGGCTGATGGGATATAAGCTGAGTGTCATCTTTATAACGTATAACCATGGGGCTTATGTTGAAAAGGCACTAAGAAGTGTTCTTGCCCAGGAAACGGATTTTCCGTTTGAGGTTGTGGTCGGAGAGGACTGTTCAGATGACGGAACTCAGGAGATATTAAAAAGGATCGCCAAAGAGTATCCCGAGCATGAAGCAACGGGTCCGGGTGACAGACAGATAAGGCTGTTCCTACGCCAAAAGAATACCGGCGGCAGGCCGACACTCAATGTTTACGAGACGACTAAAAGGTGCACGGGTGAGTATCTTGCTTATCTTGAGGGAGATGACTACTGGACCGATCCACATAAACTCCAGAAACAGGTCGATATACTGGAAAGCCACAGTGAGTACATAGCCGTAACGCATGATATCGAGATGGTCGATGAACATGATGATCCGATCACCGATAAAGAGATACTTAAGATCGGAGACCTGTATGACTGGAGAGGGGTGTTTACATACAGGGATTACTGTTACAGCGGGAAATGGCCGGGACACTATGCGACTGTTGTCAGCCGTAATATCTATAAAGATGAGAAGTATGATTATACGATACTTTACCGGGCGAGTGATTTTACGGATGATGCACTGATAAACCTGTTTCTGTTGATGCAGGGAGATATATACCGCACAAATGAGAAGATGAGTGCGTGGAGATATGTTAAAAAGACAGGCGGTTCAAACTGGAACTCGATCGCGATAAAGCGTAATATCGCAAGGGAAGACAGTTATCTTTCCAAGACAATGATGCAGTGGATCGAGCAGTACAGGGCGCTTAGCGACTACAGCACCGATCTGTGCCTTAAGAATTTCGGTGCGGCGCTTAAGGATTATATCAGGAAGCCTACCGCCGCGAACAAAAGATACCTGGATGATATGTATGATTACGGGATCACGCATGTAGTTATGAAGGATAAGAAAACATCCCTGTTTACATTCAGCGTAAGATATATACTGGGAAGGATAAAGGATAGGATATGAGGATCAATGTCATAAGATCATCAATGCCATCGTTTGAGGAGTACACTGAGGCGATCAGACCGCTGTGGGATTCGGTATGGCTTACAAACATGGGCGCAAATCATGAAAAGCTTGCCGGGCAGCTGTGTGAATATCTTAGAGTTAAGAACGTTTCACTCTTTGTAAACGGACATATGGCCCTCGAGATGGCGCTTCAGGCGATGGACCTTGAAGGCGAGGTCATAACAACTCCGTTTACGTTCGCTTCCACGACGCATGCCATAGTAAGGAACGGATTGACTCCGGTTTTCTGTGATATAGATCCGAACAACTATACGATCGATGCGACAAAGATCGAAGAGCTGATCACGCCGAAGACATGCGCCATAGTCCCGGTACATGTGTACGGATGTCTGTGCGATGTCGAGGAGATAGAACGTATTGCAAAAAAGCACGGACTTAAGGTGATATATGATGCCGCACATGCATTTGGAGTGGAGTATAAGGGTATCGGAGTCGGAAACTTCGGCGACGCCTCCATGTTCAGTTTTCATGCAACCAAGGTGTTCCATACGATAGAGGGCGGTGCCATAACGACGGGTGATGAGGAGCTTATCGACAAACTCAGAAAACTGAAGGATTTCGGAATTAAGGATGAAGAGATTGTTGACGGTATAGGCGCCAATGCCAAGATGAACGAGTTCTGTGCGGTCATGGGTCTGTGCAATCTCCGCCATGTTGATGGGGAGATCGAAAAGAGAAGTCTTGTGACGAAAGCGTACAGACAGAACCTTTCGGATATCGAAGGCATCAGTATCCTTCCGGTGCAGAAGGATGTCAAGCCGAACCACGCATATTTCCCGATCGTTATTGACGAAAAGGAATTCGGAGCAGACAGACAGACTGTTATAGACAGCCTTGAGCAGCAGGATATACATACAAGAAAGTACTTCTATCCGCTTACAAGCGATATGGATTGTTACAAAGGAATGTTCGACAGCTCACTGACACCTGTTGCAAAACATATTGCAGACAGAGTGATCACGCTTCCTATGAGTGCATCGTTGACACAGGATGATGCCGACAGGATATGCGGGATCATCAGAAGCTGTAAAGGAGCGGGTAAGCAGTGATAATAGTCAGGTTTACATCAGGTCTCGGAAATCAGATGTTCCAATATAATCTGTACAGCCTTTTTAAGGAAATGTACCCGCAGACGCCGGTAAAGGCTGATGTGAGGTGGTTCTACACTCAGGATGAGCATCACGGGTTCGAGCTTCGCAGGATATTTGAGAATGTCAAAGGGTCTTCTTTTTCACTGGAAGAGGCGAGCACACGCGAGATATATACCGTATCGGGCCAAATACCCACACCCGTGAAGGGTACGCTCGCGCCAACGATAAAGCATCTGCTGGGCCCTGTTAACCGGAAACTGCGCGAGGCGGGAAAACCCGAAAAGAACGGCATAACATTTGACCAGCTTAGGGCACCGATCGATCCGGACGATCTGTTTAATCTTGACCCCGACAGGAACTATTACATTTTCGGTTATTTCGTTGAAGAAGTATATTATAAGAACAGGGTAGATGCCCTTAAGAAGGAACTTGTATTCCCGGAACTGTCCGGTGAGAATGCTGATCTTGCAGAAAAGATGCAGCATGAGAATTCTGTTTCCGTTCATGTAAGAAGAGGCGATTATCTGTCCGCAACCTATTTGGACAAGTTCATAAGTCTCGGTATGGATTATTATGAGGCTGCGGTAGATGTTATAAAGCAACATATGGAAAGTCCGAAGTTCTATATTTTTTCGGAGGATCCGGATTATACCAGACAGGCGTTTGACTGGCTTGCCGATAAAACGATAGTTGATATCAATAACGGCGATGACAGCTACAGGGATATGCAGCTTATGACAAAATGCAAGGCCAACATCACAGCCAATTCGACGTTTTCCCAATGGGCTTCGATACTTAACGAAAACAGTGACCATATTACCGTTTATCCGGCAAAGTATATGGCAGACGAAGATACCGAGATACGAAAAATGCCGGGTTGGATAAGGATATAGCATATGACTCCCTTGATCTGGATGATAATATTGATAGTATGCCTGGTTGTTGAGTTTATCAGGATCGAACTTTACGGGGCATGTGCGGCTGTCGGTGCGATCGCCGGGATCATTGCGTATGCTTTCGGACTGAATGATTTTTTGCAGATCGCCATAGCAGTGGCAGTTACCGCTTTTTTCCTGATCGTTGCAAGACCCGTAGGAATGAAGTATGTCATGAGAGCCAGACGCGAAAAACAGCTCATGGAGCTTGAAGGGTGTGATGCCGTTGTGACATGCAGGATAGATAATACATCCTCGAACGGAGTCGTCAGGATAGGAGGCAGGAACTGGGCTGCAAGAAGCAACAGGCCGAATGCCGTCATAGAAGAAGGAGAAGTTGTTACCGTCGTTACGATGCGTGGCGATGTTGCATATGTGGATTATAAGAGTACGAAAGGAAGAAGATCATGAGCTTAAAAGGACGCGACTTTTTGACGCTGAAGGATTTTACGAAGGAGGAGATCGAAGAGTTCCTCGATCTGGCGGCAGAACTTAAAGAGAAGAAGAAAAAGGGTATATTTGACCGCCGGTATGAGGGTAAGAACGTTGCTCTGATATTTGAAAAGACAAGTACAAGAACACGCTGTTCATTTGAGGTAGCTGCTCATGATATGGGTATCGGAACGACATTCCTTGATCCGAGAGCATCCCAGATAGGAAAAAAAGAGAGCATAGCCGATACGGCGTGTGTACTCGGAAGGATGTATGACGGGATCGAATATCGCGGATTTGAGCAGTCAATAGTGGAAGAACTTGCAAAGTATGCATCGGTTCCGGTGTGGAACGGACTGACCAACGAGTATCATCCTACACAGATGCTGGCCGATCTTCTTACGATCAGGGAGCATCTTGGTACGATCGAGGGCAGAAAGCTCGTTTATCTTGGTGATGCCCGCTATAACATGGGAAATTCTCTCATGATTGCATGTGCCAAGATGGGTATGCATTTCGTTGCGGGAACGACAAGAAAGTATTTCCCGAATGCCGCGCTTGTAAAGGAGTGTGAGGGATTCGCAAAGATCTCCGGAGGTTCGGTTGCCTTTGAAGAAGACCCTTACAAGGCAGTTGAAGGTGCAGACATAGTATATACTGACGTGTGGGTATCGATGGGAGAGCCCGATGATGTATGGGAAGAGAGGATCCGTGACCTTACACCTTATAAAGTCACAATGGACCTTATGAAACATGCCAAACCGGACGCCATTTTCCTGCACTGCCTGCCGGCTTTCCATGACCGCAATACCGCCATAGGAAGAGAAATGGGCGAAAGATTCGGTATAGCGGATATGGAAGTCACCGATGAGGTATTCCAGAAATATGCGGATGTTGTATTTGATGAGGCTGAAAACCGTATGCATACGATAAAGGCCGTTATGGCGGCAACGCTTGGGTGAAAATGAACACAGAGATCATTGATTATTTAAAAACACTTGCAAAGAAAGAGTTCTTTTTTGTCAGCCTTGCGGATGTATTTTTCTCGCTTGTGATAATCATATGCGGGATGATATCACTTGCTACGGGGGCTACAACACTCCTGTATACGCTTATGTTTGCATCTGCCACGGCACTTCTTTCGTTTAACAGTTACAGATGTTTTAAGCGGGGATCGAAAAACGGCTGGGCATTTGCGATACTGGCGGTAGCGTTTGCTGCTATAACCGGGATATGCATTTATGCACTTATTGTGCTCTAGGACGCTTCATGCAATACAGTTTATTTTGGAGAAAATGATGGACACTTCAAGTATCATCCTGTGCGGTGCCAATTCATACGAACAGAAATATTATTTTAACGAGAAGTTTGCGAAGATCCCCGACTCGATCAAAGAGGACCTGCATATCATATGTGTTCTCTTTACCGAGGAGGTTGGAGGCGCGTTCATGATAGGCTTTGATGATGACGGATCGGTGATGCTCATCACCGATGCCGATGAAGGGGACCTGCTCTATGATGAGATCGGAGCGGGACTTCTCGTCAAGGAACTCAGAAAACGAAGGGTGGAACTGTTTGAAAGCCTTGAACTGTTCTACAGGTCGTTTATTCTTAAGGAAAACGTAAAGGAGAATGAAGATGCTGCTGGTTCTTGATGTAGGAAATACAAATATCACATGCGGGATATATGACGAAGACAAACTGACACATACGTTCCGACTGATGAGTAAGACTCCGAGAACTTCCGATGAGTTCGGAATGACGATCTGCGATCTGGCTGAGAGGCAGGGAGTTGATATCAAAAGGATCGACGGAGCTATAATCGCTTCGGTCGTACCGGATGTAATGCATTCACTTATCAGCAGCGTGAAGAAATATTTAAATATCACGCCGCTTGTAGTAGCTCCGGGGGTGAAGACCGGGATAACGGTCGATACTCCCAATCCGAAGGAGATCGGCCCCGACAGGATAGTTGATGCGGTTGCCGCATATGAAAAATACGGCGGACCGATACTCGTTCTCGACTTTGGAACGGCGACAACATACGATCTTGTTACAGAGGACGGAAGATTTACTGTTGGTATCACGGCTCCGGGAGTCAGGATAAGCGCCCAGGCATTGTGGACCGGAACAGCCAAGCTTCCGGAGATAGAGATAGTCATGCCCAAGTCCATTCTGGCAACTGACACGATCTGGTCAATGCAGGCGGGACTGATGTACGGCCAGATAGGACAGACAGAGTATATAATCAATCAGGTCAAGAAGGAGACCGGATACGAGAACCTCAAAGTCGTTGCAACGGGCGGTCTCGGAAGACTTGTGAGCAACGAGACGGATATGATCGATGAGTATGACAGCGATCTGACACTGGAAGGTCTGAGACTGATCTATGCTAAGAATAGGTAATATAGAACTTCCGAATAAATGGATACTTGCACCGATGGCAGGGGTTTGTGACCTGCCATTTCGCTTGTTATGCCATGAAGCCGGAGCGGGAATGACCTGTATGGAGATGATAAGCGCAAAAGCCATCTATTACCGGAACAAGGCGACCGATGAGATGATGGTGATCGATCCGTCTGAAGGGATCGTTTCTCTTCAACTGTTCGGATCCGATCCCGAGATCATGGCAGCTATGGCGGCCAAGATAGAGGAGCGCCCTTTTTCCGTACTTGATATCAATATGGGCTGCCCTGTGCCTAAAGTTGTAAACAACGGGGAAGGATCCGCTCTCATGAAGGATCCGAAGCTGGCAGGAGCGATAATAAAAGCCGTATCATCGGCGATATCAAAACCGGTAACCGTTAAGATAAGGAAAGGTTTTGATGAGACCTGCGTCAATGCCGTTGAGATAGCAAAGATCGCCGAGAATGCAGGTGCGGCTGCCGTTGCCGTGCATGCAAGAACAAGACAGCAGTATTATTCGGGTGCGGCGGACTGGGATGTGATAAGGCAGGTCAAAGAGTCCGTATCGATCCCCGTTATAGGAAACGGTGATGTTGACTCGTATGAGAGCGCGTGCGCGATGATGGATCAGACAGGCTGTGATGCTGTAATGATCGGGCGTGCTGCACAGGGGAATCCGTGGATCTTTTCGGAACTCTGTGCAAAAAGTGAAGAAAAAAAATGGGAAAAACCTTCTAAAGAAGAGGTCGCAAAAACGGTTATGAGACACGCCGGTATGCTGATAGACCTGAAAGGTGAGTATATCGGGTCACGCGAGATGCGCAAACATGCAGCGTGGTACACCAAGGGATATCCGGGCTCATCGCATCTTCGGGGTAAAATGAATGAAGTGGAATCGCTCGAAGATATGCAGAGGATAATGGATGATTTTGCATGCGGATAAAGTCTGTTGACGAGGGCAGATGCTTGCGATATAATGCGTTTAATGCTCTTGGGGCAGTCATAAATACATATTAAAAATGATCCTTGGAAGGGGAAGTAAAAAATGGAAGAGAAGAAGAACTTAATGTCTCATGAAAAGCTTCTGGAACTTGAAGCTGAGCGTGATGAGAGAAAAGAGGTCATAAGAGCGCAGATAGCTCAGAAGATCAAGGAGGCACGTGAACAGGGCGACCTGTCTGAGAATGCCGAATATGATGCTGCCAAGGAAGAACAGAGAGATAACGAACTCAGGATCGAGGAGATCGAGGCTATACTCAAAAACGCCGAGGTATATCTTGAAGAGGATGTAGCAAAGGATGCCGTTGGTCTCGGAAGTACGGTCACTCTCCTTGATGTTGAATACAATGAGGAAGTTGTATATAAAATAGTAGGTTCAACTGAGGTTGACAGCCTTAACGGCAAGATCTCCAATGAGTCACCTGTAGGAAAAGCTCTTATCGGAGCAAAGAAAGGTGCGACCATAGGTGTTGATACACCTGCCGGTGTCATCAAGTACAAGATAATAAAGGTTGAAAAACCTGCATCGGCAAAGAGTGCTAAGAAGACCACAAAGAAGAAAGACTGATCAAAATGGGTAATAACGAACAGAACAAGCAGGGTCAGGAGCCTGACCTTAATCAGATACTGAAGAATAAGAGGGAAAAGCTTGCCAATCTTCAGGCGGCAGGCAGGGATCCTTTTGTTATAACAAAATATGATCAGACCGATCATACAGCCGATGCGAAAGCTGCGTACGAGGAACTTGAGAAAAAGCTTCTTGCGGATCACAAGGAAGCTGTCATAGATGAGAGCCTTCCCGAGGAGGAGAAGAGACCTCTCATCAAGGCGGAGTATGAGAAGAAGCGTGCGATCATGGATGCTTCTCCGATCAATGTCAGTATTGCCGGCCGTATAATGTTAAAGCGCGTAATGGGCAAGGCTTCATTTATCAATGTCAAGGATCTTAAGGGAGATACCCAGGTATATGTATCCAAGGATTCACTCGGAGAAGAGGCATACGCCGATTTCAAGAAGTTTGAGCCCGGCGATATCGTAGGTGTCAAGGGATATATGTTCAGGACGCAGATGGGTGAAGTGTCGGTACACGCTTCGTCGGTGATTCTACTTTCCAAAAATTTGCAGCCGCTCCCTGAGAAGTTCCACGGCCTTACTAACACGGATATGCGTTACCGCCAGAGATATGTTGATCTGATCATGAACGATGTATCAAGGGATACGTTCATAAAGAGATCAAAGATCATATCCACGATCAGAAAGTATCTGGACGGACAGGGCTTTATGGAAGTCGAAACACCGATGCTCGTTGCAAATGCGGGCGGTGCAGCTGCAAGACCGTTCATGACTCACTTTAACGCACTTGACGAAGACCTTAATCTTCGTATTTCTCTTGAACTTTACTTAAAGAGACTGATAGTAGGCGGACTCGAGAGAGTATATGAGATAGGCCGCGTGTTCAGGAATGAAGGTCTTGACACGAGACATAATCCGGAGTTCACGCTCATGGAGCTCTATCAGGCATATACTGATTACAACGGGATGATGGACCTTACGGAAAATATGTTCCGCTATGTCGCACAGGAAGTTCTCGGAACGACGAAGTTTAAATACGGTGATATCGAGCTTGATTTCGGCAAGCCGTTCGAACGGATAACCATGATAGACGCCATCAAAAAGTATGCGGATGTTGATTTTGACTCCATCCCCGATACCGAGGCAGCTAAGAAGCTTGCGGATGAGCGCGATATACACTATGAGCCCTATCATACAAAGGGCGATATAATCAATCTCTTCTTTGAGGAATATGTTGAGGAAAAACTGTTACAGCCTACATTCGTAATGGACCATCCGGTTGAGATATCACCTCTTACAAAGAGAAAACCCGACAGACCGGATCTTGTCGAGAGATTTGAGCTGTTCATCAATACATGGGAAATGTGCAACGCATATTCCGAACTTAACGATCCTATCGACCAGAGGGAGCGTTTCAAGGCCCAGGATGCTGCAGCTGCAGCGGGCGATGAGGAAGCAAACCACACCGATGAAGACTTCCTTAACGCACTCGAGATCGGAATGCCTCCTACAGGAGGAATCGGCTACGGTATAGACAGACTTACGATGCTTCTTACCGACAGCCCTGCCATCCGC
>JAGAFR010000080.1 GCA_017612555.1 Lachnospiraceae bacterium
GTTCCCGACTATCGTTACATCCGGCCCTATGCTGGCGCTTGCCGGGATAACGATAGGCCGTCTTACATCCGATGCCGCGATCTACAACATCGGACAGTGTCTCGGTGTCGGAACCATCATATCGATATTTATCACACTCTTTGTCCTGCCGCAGATACTGCTCGTGGGTGATACGGTCATCTCCAAGACCGCATTTGTCATGAACATGCCGCTTAAGAACCTTGGAGCAACCGGTCTGGTCCGCATCGACGGTGCGATAAGAGGTCATATCAACGGTACTGTCACCGGTACGATGTCGGCACTTGTAAGAGGTGAAGTATCGGCATTTATCGAGGCCGGTAACATGCATGTCATCGAAGAGGATGAGCAGGCAGATACCAAACCGCAGGTTGAGACGGAAGATATTAAAAATACGGATGAGAAAAAGGAGGGGGATAAAGATGATAAAGAAGAATAAGATACTCCCTTCGATATTGCTTATACTCGCGCTTGTCATCCCGAATCCGGCATGTATCATGGCTGAGACCGACACCGCACAGACCGCATCGAAGACTGTCAGGATCAGTACGGGGGAAGAGGCCGAAGAGGAAAAGGCTGAAGAAACAGAAGCAGGGAGAGAAGAAAAAAAGGCAGACAAGGAAAATACGGAAGATGCAGAAGACGCCGGCACGCCCGTGATACAGCGCATGGATGTGACCGAGATGACGGAGATCACCATCGCCGATTATGACCAGTGGTGTGATTTTGCACGTAAGTGCTCATATGACACATGGTCGGAGGATAAATATGTCAGGCTTACCGACAATATAGATTTCAACATGAAGGATTTCATGCCGGTACCGTATTTTGCGGGCGTGTTTGACGGAGAAGGGCATACGCTCAACCGCGCGGCATTCACCGATGAAGAGAATTACACCGGGGTATTTTCCAAGACGGCTCCCACAGCCGTGATCAGGAGCGTAAACGTCATCGGAGTGATGAAGCCTGCCGGAAAATCAAACGATGTAGGCGGTATCGTCGGTGATAACTACGGAATGATCGCCGACTGTAAATATGACGGATACGTCGAAGGAAACGAATACGTCGGCGGGATCGCAGGGTATAACGAGGGATACGGAGTTATATCAGGGTGTTTTGTTAAAGGTAAGATCACGGGACTGCATCATGTGGGCGGCATATGCGGCGCCAACGAAGGTCTTGTTACCGGCTGCGAAACCCTGGCGGACATCAATACCGTAACGGTCGATACACAGACAGGCCTGGCTGATATCAAGGTTGAAGAAGTCTTCACTTCACTGCTCAACAAGGGCAAGGAAGAGGGGAACAAGATGTCGATACAGTCGTCCAACAATCCGGTCGATATAGGAGGAATTGCAGGACACAATATAGGAGAGATCAGTTCGTGTATGAACGGATCGACTGTAGGATACGAGCATGTGGGCTATAACATCGGAGGTATAGCGGGCAGACAGTCGGGTTATATCCATGACTGTACCAACACGGGACGCCTTCACGGACGTAAGGATGTGGGCGGCATCGTCGGACAAGCAGAACCGTATGTAAGGCTGGATCTTAGTTCCGACGTGATCACACAGATCAGTACGGCGATCGGTAAGCTCCATGATTCGGTGGATAAGACGATAAGGGATACCGATGCTTCTTCAGGTGTTGTTTCAGCAAGGCTGAATGTCATAAGGGATTTTGCAAACAGGGCACTTTCAGATACGGGGTATCTTGCAAACAGTACCCAGGACTATGTCAATCAGGTTGTGGGAACAACGAATGAAGTCGCAAACAGGATACAGTACGTGCTTGAAGAGTCATCAAAAAGCGGCGGTCCCATGGATGATGTGGCATCTGCCGGTGATGATCTTAAAAAAGCCGCACAGGATGTTTCCGAACTTGCTGAAGATCTTGATATATACAATTACCTCGATGAAGGAGAAACGGTAAAATATGATAATGCCAAGAAGGCGATAAAGGATGCCACGGATGAGTTCGAAGGCTATTATGACAAGTACTCCGATTCAGAAGAAGAGGAGATAAGGAAAAAGCGTGAAGATGTTTACAACACGACATATTATGCCACAAGACAATTGTATATCGAAAAAAAATATAAATCCGGAGAGTGGTCGACGGATAAGTATGATGATCTGACAGACGCCCAGAAGGCTGAGGCGGATTCGGTCGCTGACGGGGATGCAAAGGATGCCGTAAATCTGTGGGCGCTTGAAGAGGCCGGATCGGAGTACGAGAGTAAGCATCCGGGAGAGCCGTACGCGGAGACACTTGCCAAGAACACGAAGATCATCGCGGATATAATCTATGCCCATGCAGGTGAGATGGAAGAAGATGCTAAGGATGACGGCAAGGATGCGGCGAAGAATCTGAAAAGGATGGCAGGGGATCTTAAGGATGCCGGAAGTTCCATGAAGAGCATTATAAAGACGGTTGCCGATAAAGGAAGCGTAAATTTCCCGCAGCTGTCGGATGAATACAGGCTTCATACGAACAGTCTCGTCATGAACATACAGGGAATGAGTGACAATATGGGACTTCTCAATTCCGAGATGAAGGGTTCCACTGACGCGGTTTGCGCGGACCTTGAAGGTGTCAATGATGAGTTCTCGTCTCTTATGCTTCTGTTCACCGATGCGATGGACGGTGCTCTTGATATGGACTATTCGCAAGTTTTTGAGGATGAGAGCAATGATGTATGTGAAGACAGTGTTGATGCCACGATAGCAAACTGTGAGAACCGCGGCAGGATATATGCCGACATCAATACAGGCGGTATAGCGGGTACGATGGCACAGGAATATGATTTTGACCTTGAAGGTGATATCACGGGAGTCAAAAATGCGGCCAAGAAGTCAACATACAGGACCAAGTGTGTTTTAAGAGACAATAAGAACTACGGAGAAGTAAGGGGCAAGAAGAGTTATGTCGGTGGGGCATGCGGACTTCATGAGATCGGAACGATACTGAGAAATTCCAATTTTGCCAAAGCCAGCTCGGAGTCTTCCGATTATGTCGGAGGTATAGCGGGAAGGTCATATTCCACGATCAGGAACTGCTATGAGAAAGGTGTTCTTGCGGGAGATTCCTATGTAGGAGGCATTGCCGGAGAATGTGTGGACATATTCGACTGTGTCGCGATGCCTGCCATAACAAAACAGGAGAAGTTCTCAGGTGCCGTAACGGGATTTGCCGACAGCGACGGAAAGCTTAAGAGAAATGTATTTGTAAGCGACAGCCTTGCGGGGATAGACAGGATAAGCAAGGAGGGGCAGGCTGAACCGATATCATACGGACAGCTCCTTGCCATGGAGAACATACCCGGCGAGTATTCGCAGATGAAAGTAAGCTTTGTCGTTGACGGCAAGGAAGTGGCAAGTATAAACAAGAAGATCGGAGAGGTCGTCATGCCTGATGAGACGCCGATCGAGACCGAGATAAAGGCAGCAGGCGCCGACGACAAGCAGGATGACGATAAAGTAAAGCTTGAGGATGATCAGTATATCGAGTGGGAATGCAGTGAAGAGATCCCCGTATATGAAGATATGGAGATAGAAGGCGAGATCGCAAGATATGCGTCGGTTCTTGCAGGTGAATCGGTGAGGGATAACAAACAGTCCATATTCCTCGTGGAAGGAAGGTTTACCGAGAATGATAAACTGTCTGTTACACGCGAACCCGCGGCCGGAGAAGATGAAGAATGTTATCTTCTGTCGTTTACCGGCGGCGGTGAGAGTATACATTATATCAGGTATCAGATGCCGGCCGAGGCCGAAAAGGTAAGGATATTTGTAAGCACCGAAGATTCGCCCGCTTACGAGGAAGCAGAGTGTGATACATTCGGAAGGTATATCAGGTTCCCGGTACAGAGCGACCATTTCAAGGTAAAGATCACTATGGAGTCTGAAGATAACGGCAAAAGGTTCATGATAATCTGTGCCTCTTTTGCGTTCATTCTGGTCGCTGTCGTGGTCATGACGGTTGTTCTCATAAAAAAGAGAAAGCGCAGGAGGGCGGAAAAGAGAGCAGAGAACAAAGAGGAGAATAAACCGGAAAATAAACCGGAAAAATAAATTGACTGTTTACATAACTTGTGTTAACATTGGTTTGACTGAAGAAGTCAAACCATTTTTTTTATGTATTGCAGGGTTTTTCAGGGAGAGTATATATGAATTCCAAGTTTTTCGATGTCAGGAAAGATAAACAGGACGCCATAATCAATGCGGCGCTTCGTACTTTTGCAGTCAAAGGCTATAAAGATGCGAGCACGGATGTGATAGTCAGAGAAGCGGGTATATCCAAGGGGCTGCTGTTCCACTATTTTACGAGTAAACAGGGGCTGTATGATTTTATATGCGATTACAGTACCAAGTATATGATACTGGAATTGACCCGTGCGGTAAAAAAGAGTGAAAAGGATTGCTTCGAGATAATGTCAGCGATCACTTCGGCACGTGTCAGCGTCATGAAAAACTATCCGTTCATGCATCAGTTCCTTAGAAGCATCAGGAATGAAGAGGATCCGGAGGCGCTTGAAGTGATCGGATCCGCGATCAGCGAACTTGACAGAACATATAAGAACATATATGACAAGATCGACAGCAAGAAGCTTATCGTACCCGATCAGCTTCCCCGCATCCTCAATATCATTGACTGGGTATGTGACGGGTTCTTAAATGAGAGGTTTGGAAGCCGGGAACAGGATCCGGATGAGTTCTATGAGGAGTATTCGGAGTATCTTACGCTTCTTCGCAACCATTTCTATGCAAGCGATATTGATGAAAAGGTTTCCGTTGCAAGAGATGAGCTCAATGAGAGAAACGAGACCGTTATGAAGGAGATGCGTATGGACATGACCTTTGAGGAAAGGCTCATGGCCGGCAAGAAGCCCCTCGTGGAATCCGAGGAGACCGAGGAAGAGGAAACCGAAGAGAAGGCGGATGAGGATACCAACGAAGACGTATCGGAGCCCGTCGACAAAGAAAACGAATCCATAGACGACATCATCAGGGAGGCTGAAAAGAACATATCCGGATGAAAGAGAAGCTATACACGATCCCGGTAAATGACGCAATTTCCGCAAATGACGAGTGCATGATCTGCAACGCAAGAAGGTCCCTTGAGCAGGATGCGATCGACTATGCCATAGGTCCCGGGGCATCTTATATGGAAGCGGATATCAGGGAAAAGACGGACGCGAAGGGATTTTGCGCCCGTCATTTTCAGATGATGTTCGAATACGGTAATTCCCTCGGAAACGCTCTGATCCTTTCAACTCACGTGCATAAGGTAAGCGCGGAGCTCAAAAAGGAAATGCTGTCATATAAGGGTGTAAAGAGCGGTCTTTTTTCAAAGAGTACGGAGTCGAATGTTGAAAGATACATAAGCGGCCTCGAAGAAAAGTGTTTTGTATGCGATTACTATCGCGAAACCTATGACAGGTATATTGCGACTTTTTTTTACCTGTATGAAAACGATGAGAATTTCAGGAGCAGAGTCAGGGAGGGAAAAGGATTCTGTATCCCTCACATGAAGGAACTGCTAAAAGCCGCTTCGGACGAACTGAAAGGTGATATGCTGGAAGATTTTACGAAGACCCTGTTCGATCTCGAGTCGCGAAACCTTGACAGGATCGAAGAGGACATCACCTGGTTTGTTGAGAAGTTCAAGTATGAAAACAGGGACGCAGACTGGAAAGAGTCGAAGGATGCGATCCCCAGAACGATACAGAAGCTTGTCGGAGGATATCCCGCAGATCCTCCGTATAAACCTTAAGGGTTTCTAAGCCCGCGGGGATAATGGTTTTTTATCATCCCGCGATCGGCTTTTCCCCATCCAAGCCCCAGACCGCATACAGTTATCAGACACCATCCTTTTATCCCGGGATCGCACGCTAAGGTCATACCTGAAGTGAACTGTTTTGCGCACATATCTTCGGGATCGAGATCGATATGATTGATCACATCATCTTTAGTAAGGGCATGCGACAGAGCATGATCGGGCTCAAACCTGTTCTTAAGAAAAGTCCCTAACTTAAGGCCGGCACGATGCACCTTAAGCCCGCCGGTATCCGGCATCATTTCCGGAGCATAATAAATGCTGTCACCGAATCTTACGATCCTTCCGGGATCGTCTTTTATTGCCCGTTTAACGGTACATTCATCGGTAAGGAAACCATCCAAAAACTCGCACAGGAGTGCAAATTCGACACGAGACAGAACAGAAGAACCATCCCTCTGTCTGCCAGTCTTTCCGCCTTCACGCATGTCCCCCATTTTGCAGAAAGATACCGCAAAATGGCCTTCACACCTGTGCATATGCGGGTACAATCTTACCGGTTCATCGCATATCGAAAACTCAGGATGGGACGCTGAAAATGCCTCAACAACACCCTCGTCCTCTTCCGGAGAAAAAGTACAGGTACTGTATACTATTTTTCCTCCGGGGGAAAGCATTCGTGCCGCACAGTCAAGTATGGACTTCTGGCGGTCGGCACACATTATGACGTTTTCCGGGCTCCATTCGCTGACGGCTTCGGGATTTTTGCGGAACATCCCTTCGCCGGAGCACGGCGCATCGACCAGTATCCTGTCGAAAAATGCAGGGAACCTGTCGGCGAGCACAGATGGATCGGCACTTACGACAAGAGCATTTTCAATCCCCATGCGTTCAACATTCTCCGACAGTATCTTTGCTCTTTTGATTATGGGTTCGTTGGATACAAGAAGGCCGGCACCTTCCATAAGATCGGCTATCTGTGTCGTTTTACCTCCCGGAGCAGCACACAGGTCGAGAACTTTCTGACCGCCGGCGTTGACATCGAGAAGAGTGACCGGTACCATGGCCGACGGTTCCTGGATATAGTAAGCCCCTGCATCATGAAGAACTTTAGATCCCGGCTTTGCATCTTCGTAATAGTATGCACCGGCCCAAAACGGTACTTCCGCCGGGGGGTCTTCACAGGTTGCAATACTACTCATGCGTGCGAAATCGACTGGTTTTATCCTGCGGCGGTTAAGACGAAGAGCCTTAGCGGCAGGCTCATCGTAGCTGTTTATGAAGGCGTCATATCCGTCGCCGAGCTGACGGCGCATACGCTCTTTGAATTCAATGGGAAGGTCTGCTTTCATGAGAAGAATTATATCATTGAAGCATTATTTGTAAAATATTTTAAATAACAGTTTACACATATCACCCTCTATGATATTATCAATCAAGAACTTGGGGTAGAAGGCTTATTTTTTCCGCCCAAGACACAATATCTAGTGAACATCTTAAGGAGGGTATTATGAAACTGATCTATCAGGTTGATGACAAGGTCAAGGGCGGGCCGCTTCTTGTATTTGCGCTTCAGCAGCTCCTGGCCATTATGACGGCAACACTCGTTGTTCCCATCATCGTAGGAAATGATATGAGTCCTGCCGCTGCGCTTTTCGGTGCGGGGTGCGGTACACTCATTTATGTGCTGTTCACACAGAAGAAAAGTCCGGTGTTCCTCGGATCATCATTTGCGTTCATCGGCAGTATGTGTGCGGCTTTTGCCGGCGGAGTATCAATGTCGCTGGGATATCTGGGAATGATCATCGGTGCGATCTTCGCAGGTCTTGTATATGTGATCATAGCGATCATCGTTAGGGCGGTCGGAGTAGAATGGATCAACAAGCTCATGCCCGCTGTAGTCATAGGTCCTACTGTTGCGATAATAGGACTTTCCCTTGCAGGCAACGCTGTGGGAGATATAACAAGCGGCGGAGTCAAGGTCGACGGAGTCAGCATAGCAAGCCCTCTTGCAGCGCTTCTCGGCGGACTTGTCACACTCGGTGTTACGATGATATGCAGTGCCTACGGCAAAAAGAGCGGAAGACTCATTCCTTTTATATACGGTATACTTGCCGGATATGCTTTCTGCCTTGTACTTACTCTGATAGGAAACGCAACGGGAAATGATTCGATAAAGCTCTTAAGCTTTGAACCCTTTGCGGCACTTACCGAAAACGGTGTAGGCCTCGGCACGTTCATTGCAGTACCCTCATTTACATTCGTTACCGCTTGCGGTGGATTCTCGGAGCTTAGCGGAACATATGTGGGAACCATATTTGCCGCGTATGTACCGGTTGCTTTTGTCGTATTTGCCGAGCATATCGCAGACCACAAGAATATTTCTTCGATAATCGAAAAGGACCTTCTTAAGACACCCGGACTTCACAGAACTCTCCTTGGAGACGGAGTCGGATCCATGGTCGGAGCTTTCTTCGGTGGATGTCCCAACACTACATACGGTGAGTCCATCGGCTGCGTTGCGATCACGAAGAATGCTTCCGTATATACGATAATAGCCGCGGCATTCGGCGCTATCATCATTTCGTTCATCTCGCCTTTTATCGCTTTTGTCAATTCAATACCTTCATGCGTTATGGGCGGTGTCTGCATGGCGCTTTACGGCTTCATCGCAGTATCGGGTCTCAAGATGGTTCAGGCTGTTGACCTTAATAAGAACAAAAATCTGTTCGTTGTATCCGTGATACTCATCGCAGGTATCGGCGGCCTGACACTTAACTTCGGTGCCGTTACCATCACCAGTGTTGCATGTGCCCTTATCCTTGGTATACTGGCCAATCTCATTCTTAAAAATGCTCCGGAAAAAGACGGAGAATAGTGAGAACTCAGGCCTGTACCCGGGTTGACTGACAAATGGCTTCCGTTTCAATTGAGACGGAAGCCATACTGTTATAAAAAACTCATTTCATTAATTGACATTTTTGAAACGTTTATATATAATCTATGCGAATGATCAAGTAGCATATGCGTTTTCTACAGTTCATTTCTTTGTTTAGATTCCCCTTTTGAGGTAATTTGGATGATATTTCAAACACTAAACGGTAAGTGGGTAATGAACGAGAGAGGTTCGGAAGCTTTTGCACAGGCACAGGTTCCCGGATCGGTGTTGTCGTCTCTTCTTGTCGGACATAGGATAAGTGATCCGTTCTTCGGAACAAACGAAGATGAAACAAGAGAGCTGTTCAGAAGGGATTATTTCTTCTCTACGGAGTTTGAGCTGATGCCCGAGCTGTACGAACAGGAAAAGATCGTGCTCTGCTGCAAGGGCATAGACACACTTTCGCGTGTATATGTCAATAATTCCCTTGTTGGAACCACATCCAACATGCACAGGACGTACAACTTTGATGTTAAACGCTATTTGAATCCCGGGATCAACATGGTGATGGTCGAACTCATGTCACCGCTGAATTATATAGAAAACAGGCAGCCGACGAGCGGAAAAGTGATAGATTATTCACCGGCAGGCTGCGCAAAGGGCAATCAGTACTTAAGAAAAGCCCATTGCATGTTCGGATGGGATTGGGGTGCCAATATCCCGGACTGTGGTATATGGAGGAGCATCGATCTGATCGGATACAGCCTTATCAGGATCGAAGATGTTCAGATTTTCCAAAAGCATGAAAAGAAGAAAGTCACGCTCGATATCAATGTCAAGGCCGAACTTATCAGAAAAGATCACTATATAATCCAGGCTGAGCTTGTTACTCCGGATGGAAAGGTATCGGCGATAACAGAGACTCTTACGGGGGATGAAGTATCCCTGTCAATGGAGATAGATAACCCGAAGCTCTGGTGGCCGTGTGGATTCGGAGATCAGCCGCTGTATACCGTCAGCGTGTTTGCGCTTGATATGAACGGTAACCAGTGGGATTCCAAGTCGTACAGGATAGGCCTTCGAACCATGACGGTCAGTCAGGAGAAGGACGAGTTCGGCAGGGAATTCTGCTTTATGGTAAATGGTATTCGCGTATTTGCGATGGGTGCGAATTATGTACCCGAGGATACGATATATTCTTTTATCACCAAGGAAAAGATAGAATATCTGCTCCGCTCGGCGGTCAACTGTAATTTCAATACGATAAGGGTATGGGGAGGCGGATACTATCCGTCGGATACATTCTACGATCTGTGCGATGAATATGGACTGATCGTATGGCAGGATCTGATGTTTGCCTGCAATATTTACGATCTGACGGATGATTTTGCCGCTGATATATCCGCTGAAGTAGAAGACAATGTGAGGCGTATGCGCCATCATGCATGCCTGGGTCTTATATGCGGAAACAATGAGATCGAGCAGGCGTGGGTAGACTGGCCTGAGTTTCGGCAGCATTCCGATGAGCTTCGTAAGGATTATATCAGGATGTTCGAAGATATCATTCCGGGGATCGTAAAGAACTGTGCTCCCCAGACGTTCTTCTGGCCCTCATCACCTTCATCGGGAGGAAGGTTCGACAAACCGTCCGACGAGACAAGAGGTGACGCGCATTGCTGGGATGTGTGGCATGATCTTGAGGATTTTGAAAAATACGACGAGCATGGCATGCGTTTTGTATCAGAGTTCGGTTTCCAGTCGTTCCCGTCGATCAAGACAGTCAAGACTTTTACCAATGAAGAGGACAGAAATGTGTTCTCCCGCGTCATGGAGAGCCATCAGAAGAACAAGGATGCAAACGGTAAGCTGATCTTTTACCTGTCGCACAATTTCCTGTTCCCCAAGGATTTTGAAAGCCTTCTGTATCTTACTCAGATACTTCAGGCGATCGCGGTAAAGCGTGGGGTCGAGCACTGGAGAAGGATCAGAGGATGCACGATGGGAACGCTTTATTGGCAGCTTAATGACAGCTGGCCCGTAAGCTCATGGTCGAGTATAGATTACTTCGGAAGGTGGAAGCCGCTTCAGTATTTTTCCAAATACTTCTATGCGCAGATCGCGGGATCGATAGAAAGAAGCGGAAGTATCGTAAGACCTTACATAGTCAACGAGACCCGCGATTTTGAGACATGGCGCGTCAGGATATCGCTGCAGACGATGGATTTCAGGCTCCTTCATGAGGAAGAGCATGAAGTTGACATAGCACCTTTTTCAGCCATGCAGGTGTGTGAGATTGATTATTCCGCACTCATAAACGGGATAGAAAACAGCGTGTTCGTCGAAGCGGAGTTTTTTGATGAGGACGGAAACATCCGGTCGACGGAGATCGATGTTTTTGTTAAATACAAGTACCTGGATCTGCAGGGGTCATCCATATCCTATTCCGTAATAGAACTGGCCGATGAGTATGTGATCCGTATGATGGCGGGAGGGTTTGCGGCATTTGTCGAACTTGATCTTCTTCAGGCGGATGCGATATTCTCGGATAACTACTTCCATCTGACCAGTAAGAGAGAAAAGACGATCAGGCTGAAAAAGAGCGACATACGCTATCTTGATCCGACCGTATCGGAGATCCAGAACAGGTATGAGCTGGAACAGCAGCTTGTGATCAGAAGCCTGAAGGATACATACTAAATGGAAAAGATACCGGAAGATGCGATGATGCTGCTTAGTTTCGTTAATCTGAAACTGAGAGATTACTATAAAGACATAGACGAGATGTGTGAGGATCTGGGTGTTTGTAAGGACAAGATAATCGAAAAGCTCTCATCCATTGATTATGAATATGATGAGGGACTCAACAGATTTGTGTGAACTACAGCAGCTTTTCCAGAAGGATCGAATAGATGTCGGAAGACTGATCCCGCCAGTGTTCACATACGTTGCGGGCACTTTCTTCGGTGGGAAGATTGAGCTTGATGTCCACAAGATCCGATGCTTTATCACGAGCCAGAAGGTCTGCAACATAATCGCCTGACGAAGTGCGATAGTAATTGGTTATAACGGAGACTTCGTTCGTTATCTCCATTCGGTGTTCTTCGAAATATGTATTGATATCTTTTTTGATACCATCGGAGATGCGGTTCTGGAAGAATGCAAGAGTATCACGTCCCTTGTCCGTAAGAGACAGGAACGTTGAACTGTGGGTTGAGCTTGATTCGATAAAGCCGTCGTCGGCAAGTTCAAACGTTGCCTGAGTGAGCGTGAAATAGTTTGAGTATTCCTTTTCAAGGATAAAATCGTATATTTGCGCTTTGGTTATGGGAAAATCAACCTTATCGAGCATATACAGTACTATCAGTTTTGTTAGTGTCTGTGGTTCGGTCATGGCTATATAATAATGATTAAGATTGAAAAAGTCAAAAGGAGGCTGTATGACACGGGAAAAATATGAATCATTATCACTTACCGCTTTGAAGGATATTGCCAAGGCTCGCAATATCAAGGGTATCTCTCTGATGAAGAAGAGTGAACTTGTAGATGCGATGCTCTCACTTGATGAAAAAGAGGCAAATTCCGCAGCAGCGAAGAGCGAAAAATCCGGCAAAGGGGAGGAAAAACCCCAAAAGCCCCTTTCGGATGAGGACAGGAGAACTGCCGTCGGAGAAGAATCCGAACTGTCGGAAGAAAAGAAGATGCTTGACTCCGGAGAGGAAGCGAGAGGAATACTGGAGGTAATGTCTGACGGATACGGCTTCATCAGGAGCGAGAATTATCTTCCGGGTGATGATGACGTATATGTTGCACCCAGCCAGATCAGGAGATTCGGACTCAAGACCGGAGATATCATCGTAGGTAACATGAGGGTCAAGAATCCCAGCGATAAGTTCGGAGCGCTTCTGTTTGTCAAGTCGATCAACGGGCTGGCTCCGTCGGATGCTACGAAACGCAAGAACTTCGAAGATCTTACGCCCATATTCCCGGATGAAAAACTTGTGCTCGAGACACCGGGAGGCAGCATAGCGATGCGTATCATGGATATGATGTGTCCTGTCGGAAAAGGTCAGAGAGGTATGATAGTATCACCGCCCAAGGCCGGAAAGACAACACTTCTTAAAGATGTTGCCAAGTCGATAACGAAGAACAATCCGGAGATGCATCTGCTCATACTCCTTATAGACGAGCGTCCCGAGGAAGTTACCGATATCAAAGAGTCCATTGAGGGAGAGCAGGTTGAGGTAATATACTCCACATTCGACGAGCTTCCCGAACATCATAAGAGAGTATCGGAAATGGTCATCGAGCGTGCAAAGAGACTCGTTGAGCATGGCGAGGACGTTACGATACTTCTGGATTCCATAACAAGACTTACAAGAGCTTATAACCTTACGGTTCAGCCCAGCGGCCGTACTCTTTCCGGCGGTCTTGATCCGGCAGCTCTTCATATGCCGAAGAGGTTCTTCGGAGCAGCCAGGAACATGCGCGAAGGCGGAAGTCTTACGATACTTGCCACGGCCCTTATAGATACGGGATCCAAGATGGATGATGTCGTATACGAGGAGTTTAAGGGAACCGGTAATATGGAAATGGTCCTTGACAGGAAGCTTTCGGAGAAAAGAGTATTCCCTGCGATAGACATACCCAAGTCGGGAACAAGAAGAGATGACCTGCTTCTCGAGCCCTATGAGCTTGAAGCCATCAATGTACTGCGTAAAGCGTTTAACGGTCTCAAGCCCGAGGAAGCTGTTGAGAAGTGTCTCGATATATTCGTTCACACAAGGAACAACGTTGAGTTCGTCGAGATGATTAAGAAAATAAGGATTTAAGGGCGAGTCACCTTAGAATTACCTGAAGAAAATATACCCTTCGATCGATACCGAGACGGGTTTTCCGTCTTCAAGGGAAATGTCCGCGTCTGTTATGTAGAGGCGGGCATTTTCGTCCAGATCGATACATCCGAGCGGAGTTACGGTCTCGAGGTATTCTTCCCATGTGATGATATTTTTATCATACTGTGAAAAAGGCTCGATAAGAGACATACAGTATTCGCTAAGATTGACGGTATTGTAGCGGCCCTTTGCAGGTCCCCCTATCGGATCAAGCGTATCCGGTTCAAGAACATGAAGAGCCGTAAGATCGTTGTCCGGATCCTGTATCATGACATGCTGCATTGTGCTGTAATCACTTATATCCAGGTAATCTTTTCCTGTGATGTCGGAAAATGAGCAGGAGTACCAGATGTTACGGGTATCCGGTTCGTCATTCGATGCCATAGCGGCTTTTCCTGCTTTTTCACGAAGTGTCGCCACCGCATCTTCCCCCAGATCCTTAAAGTACGTATCGGTTTTGCTGTTGGCAAAATATCTGTCACTTAGAAAATCATATGCCGAATAGGCACGTGAGTATTCACGATCCGACATCGCGATCCCTGCTCCGGTCTTATCCACATAAGATGAAAGGGTGCGCTTTGCAATTGCCGCAGACAGTGCCCGTGCATTGATCCCGGGTAAGAATACGCTGACAAGGATGAACACACACATGATCAGAAGAAGATTCCTTCCTATTATCTCATGTTCTCTTTTTTGCATGATCGTATAGACAACGATATAGACCGCCTCAAACAATATGAAGATAAGACCAAAGTATCTCTTGGGTGTGATACCGTATTGACCGATACGGACAATGACCGTATATACCTGCATGATGATAAAAGGAGCAAATATAAGGGGCATGTTTATCGCGATCTTCTGAAGGAACCCGCTTGGCTCAAAAGTTGTACACATATATGCCACGCACATTGAGAAGACAAACAGCGCGGTCAATATCTCAAATACCGAATTGGACGGTACCGAAAGCGTGAACACGAGCTTGAACATATAGATATAGATGATGACGTAGGCAAGCAATACAAGTATCAGGAGTATGTATCTTACGAGTATCTGTACGAACATGCTCGCCCGCTCATTTACCTTTATGAGCGCCATGATGACTGCAGGGACATAGAAAAGCCCGTTTATCAGAACTATGACAGGAAGTATGTAATTGAAGGCATCGCTGTATAACAGGACCGAAACTATTCCGGTCAGAAGAAGGACTCCGATCTGGATCACACCGTAAATGATCGATGTAAAGAATATGTTTGAGCAGGCATTGAGTATATGCTCGTTGAACTTCTGATCTATGTCATGACTGTATGAAAAATAGAGCGCCATAAGAAGCGCAATTCCCACAAGGCCGGCCGTAAAGGCTGTTACCGTGTATTTTCCCATGTATGCCTCGATGCTTCGGAGCATATCAAAGAACCATGAAAAGGAATGGCCGCTTTCGAACTTTCCGATGAATCCCATGATGACGGAAAGTATACCGAAAACAGCAAAGACAGCCGATCTTACAACTGTTGACCAATTGGGTCGGATACTCTCGATGCATAATGAGAATATGGAAAAATAGACGAGTGACATTCCGAGACAGAATATCACGTTCATGTAAAACTCATCAGGGTTCACGGTATAGTCAAGTATCCCTTCGATAAGGGAGTGTATGGCGAATAATATCGTTGCGGCTATGATCGATATCGCAGTGACGGGATGGGTCTTACGAAGCATTGCAGGATAAGAAAATGCTTTTTTGATAAGTTGTTTCAGTTTTTCCATTATTATACTCCTTCTTGCTGCCAT
Organism: Lachnospiraceae bacterium; assembly: GCA_017612555.1. Classification (GTDB taxonomy): domain Bacteria; phylum Bacillota; class Clostridia; order Lachnospirales; family Lachnospiraceae; genus UBA2868. The sequence continues at coordinate 15,355 of JAGAFR010000080.1, forward strand.
ACCGGCGGCACGTAAGATTATACAATATTTGATATTGATTTTGTAGTGTCAATGCCGATATAATGTAAAGACAGTCGCATTGTGACATATGCATGTTGAGGTATTTATGAGCAAGTGGCATAAGAAACGAAGAATAGGAATAATCATACTGATCATATCCTTTGTATTTCTGATGGCAGGGCTGGGTGGCCTTGGAATGAAGGTCAGACATGATCTGAACACCCCGTTCCAGTACCATCTTCAGGCCAGACAGCCGGCGGATGATGACAGCAAAGACAGTTCAGCGGCAGTATCGGACGGTTCTGTAGGCCCGGAAGAAGATTATATCTATTCGGTCGATATATCAAAGCACTGGGTCAATGATCCTGGAGTTCCGCTTCAGACATACGGAGCACAGTATGACAATACCGTTACCAATAAGTCTTCATATGAGATAGTAGACTGGAGTCTTGTTATCGCGGTGCCGGAGAGGAACATCACCATTGACAGTTATTGGAACGGCGAGTGGCAGTACGACAAGAAGAGCGATGTGATCTTCTTTACCCCGGATGAGCGGATCGAAAGGATCCTCGCGGACAGCTCGGCTACCTTTGGTGCGGTCATGATATCCGAAGAACTGATGGATTTTACCGATGTTGTATTTACCGGCTGCAGATACAAGCCGATCACCAAGTATCTGCTGTTCTGGATAATCATGGTGCTCGTTGTGGCATGGGCGACATCGGTCATAGCCTTCATCATATACTCCGTTCGGGAAGAAAACTACAGAAGGAACGAAGAAAGGATGGATAATGTCATATCCCAGACGATGAGTACCTTTGCCAACTTCATTGATACGAAGGACAGGTATACAAAGGGACACAGCGCCAGAGTATCATATTATTCACAGAAGATCGCCGAAAAGCTCGGAATGAGTGAGGAAGAGATAAGAGATATCGGATACATAGGATTGATGCATGATTGCGGTAAGCTTGCGACACCCGGAGAGATACTCAACAAGCCGGGAAAGCTTACGATCGATGAATTCAAGATCATGCAGAGTCATACGACCAACGGAGGAGCTATACTCAAGGATTTCACCGCGATAGACGGCATTAAGGACGGTGTACTATATCATCATGAAAGATATGACGGATGCGGGTACATGAAGGGCCTTGCCGGCGAAGATATCCCGCTCGTTGCCAGGATCATCGGAGTTGCCGATGCAATGGATGCCATGAATTCCGACAGATGTTACAGAAATCACCTTTCAAAGGAAGTCATCCTGTCGGAGCTTGAGAAGAACAAGGGGACCCAGTTTGATCCGAAGATAGCCCAGATCATGATCGATATGATCAACAGCGGAGAGGTCTTTATAGAAAATGACCAGGTGCGCTAAAAAAATACTTGCGTACCCATCATGGTTGAGTTATAATCTTCATACTGTTTGTAATTCGTAATACTAGTGAGGTGAATTAATTATGAAGGAAGGAATACATCCCGCATATCATCAGGCAACCGTAACCTGTAACTGCGGTAATACATTCGTGACAGGTTCTACCAAGGAAGATATTCACGTTGAGATCTGTTCCAAGTGCCACAGCTTCTACACAGGACAGCAGAAGGGCGCAAGAACCGACGGACGTATCGATAAGTTCAATAAGAAGTACGGCGTTAAATAAGAAAAAGATGATGAGTGCTTCGGCACTCATTATTTGTATCAAGGAGGATTCCTTGATACACCGCGAGCCTCATCCGACGAAGTCGGATTCAGTTGCGAGCGACCTACAGTATTTTAGAGATATGAAGAAGAGAATAAAAAAAACGTGTTATTCCGGAATAGGCGGCCAGGCTGTACTTGAAGGGATAATGATGAAGAACAAGGATATGTATTCGGTCGCGGTCAGAACTCCTGACGGTGACATTGACGTATCTGTTGAGGAGTATGAATCTTTTGCGCCGTCAAAGGCGCTGACCCGCATACCCTTTATCAGAGGCGTTTTTAATTTTATCGATTCACTTATCCTTGGTATCAGAACGCTCAATTATTCCGCTTCTTTTTATGAGGAAGAGCAGGATACGCATAAGAAAGACAAGATACTCGACAGGATATTCAAGGATCATACCGAGAAGGTGCTTTCCGTTGTTACGGTCATATTTTCCATGGCCATTGCCATAGGACTTTTTGTGCTTGCACCTTATTATCTGTCAAGGCTTTTGTCCAGCGTCATCGTAAGTGATACTGCGATAGCGATCGCTGAAGGGATATTGCGTGTGATCATCTTTGTGGGATACATAGTCCTCATATCATGTATGAAGGATATCCGTCGCGTGTTCATGTACCATGGGGCGGAACATAAATGCATCAACTGTATCGAATCGGGGCATGAACTAAGTGTTGAGAACGTCAGAAAAGCATCGCGTGAGCATAAGAGATGCGGAACGAGTTTTCTGTTCTTCGTCGTGTTTATCAGCGTGATACTGTTCATATTCATAAGGGTTGACGAACCGGTTGCGAGAGTGGCCGTAAGAATACTGCTGATCCCTGTTATCGCTTCGATCTCATATGAGATAATAAGGATGGCGGGAAGGTCTGATAACATCATCATTAAGATACTTTCCGCACCGGGGATGTGGCTCCAGCGCCTTACTACCCGCGAACCCGATGATTCGATGATAGAGGTTGGTATTGCTGCGGTTGAAGCGGTATTTGACTGGAGGCAGTTTTTGGGAAACAATACCGATGAATTATAGGGATACGATAAGAACCGGCGAGGACAGGTTGTCATCTGCCGGAATAACGGAAGCAGCCTTGGATGCAAGGCTGCTTTTGGAATTTATTACGGGACATGACAGGAACACGCTCTTCGTATATCCCGATACCCCCGTAAGCGACGTTGACGCGGAAAAATATGAAGAGCTGATCGAAAAGAGATCAAAGCATATCCCGCTCCAGCAACTGACCGGATCGTGTGAATTCATGGGTATGGATTTCTTTGTGAATGATAAAGTGCTCATACCGCGGCAGGACAGCGAATGCCTTGTGGAGGAAGCGATGCGGTATGTATCGGACGGATCGGACATACTTGACCTTTGTACCGGCAGCGGATGCCTTCTGTTATCGCTGATGCACTACAAGAACGGATGCCGAGGGATCGGCATTGATATATCTGCGGATGCTGTGGATGTAGCAAATATAAACCGTGACAGGCTCGAAGAGACAGGGGGTCTTAACGGAGGGCGTGCAGATTTTATCGTCGGAGACCTTTACGATGGGATCGCACCTGACCGGAAGTTTGATGTGATAATATCAAATCCGCCGTACATAAGGAGCGCGGATATCGCAGAACTCATGCCCGAGGTCCGGGATCATGAACCGCTCCTTGCACTTGACGGCGGTGATGACGGGCTGATCTTCTACAGAAGGATAGCAGTTTCGGCGCCGGATCATCTTGTTCGCGGCGGGCGGATCTTCCTTGAGATCGGGTACGACCAGGCGGAGGATGTGACGCGCATTCTCGCTGAGGCGGGCTTCTACGATATTAACGTAATTAAGGATTTTGGGAGAAACGATAGAGTGATCTTGGCAAGATGCGCACCTCGAAGGGTTTGATTATTTGGGCAAACAACAAACCTTCATCGGTGCTTAGTAGAATTAAGCCATACACATACACAGCCTTTATCAAAACCTTTGGAGGGCGTCTGCGCTTGACGAGGACATGTCACGATCTTTGATCGTGACAGCCTGAGCGGCGCTTGAGCGGACCCAACATCGACTTCGTCGATGTCGCCGTGACTCGATTGCTACGCAATCAAGTCATACTACGCCCGGAAAAGAGCGAGAGCGCGTTTTGAGAAAGACTGTGTATGGGGATGGCGTATAGAGAGGATTATATATGTTCGACAGATTAGAAGACTTACTCATCAGGTACGAAGAGATAATGAGCGAGCTCGGCGAACCGGGCTGCGCCGATGACCAGGTGCGCTTCAAACGCCTTATGAAGGAACAGAGCGATCTGGCTCCAATCGTTGAGGCATACGGACAGTACAAGAAGAGCAAACAGGATGTGGACGACAGCCTGGAGATGCTCGACGCGGAATCCGATGACGATATGCGCGAGATGCTCAAGGAAGAACTTGCCGATGCAAAGGACAGGGTAGAGAAGCTTGAGGAAAAACTCAAGATCCTCCTGCTTCCGAAGGATCCGAATGATGACAAGAACGTTATCGTGGAGATCAGAGCCGGCGCGGGCGGAGACGAAGCAGCTCTTTTTGCCGCAGAGATCTACCGTATGTACGTTCACTATGCGGAAGGCCGCGGATGGAAAGTTGAAACGATGGAGACAGACGAGATCGGTATCGGCGGAATGAAGTCGGTCACTTTCATGATCACCGGTCAAGGCGCTTATTCAGTGATGAAGTACGAGAGCGGAGTTCACCGTGTCCAGAGAGTTCCCGAGACCGAGAGCGGCGGCAGGATACACACGTCCACAATTTCCGTGGCCGTGATGCCGGAAGCTGAAGAGGTTGACATAACTATTGACGAAAAAGATATCAGGATCGATGTCATGCGTGCATCGGGAAACGGTGGACAGTGCGTAAATACAACGGATTCTGCTGTCAGACTGACCCATTTTCCGACAGGTATCGTGATCTATTCCCAGACGGAAAAATCGCAGCTCCAGAACAAGGCCAAGGCTTTTGCGCTGCTTCGTGCCAAACTTTATGATATGGAGCAGCAGAAAGCTCACGATGCCGAAGCTGAACTGCGCAAGAGCCAGATCGGAACCGGAGACCGGTCCGAGAAGATCAGAACATACAACTTCCCGCAGGGAAGAGTGACCGATCACCGCATCGGGCTTACTCTTTACAAGCTTGATAAAGTGATGAACGGAGACATACAGGAGATAATAGATGCGTGTATAGCTGCCGATCAGGCGGCAAAGCTTGTCAGGATGAATGACAATGCATAGGAGATAGAAAATGATCAGGAAACTTGCTTCAACGATCAGACAATACAGGACCAGTACGATAGCCACGCCTCTGCTTGTAATGTGCGAAGTCATTCTTGAATGTACGATCCCGTTTTATATGGCAGAGCTGATAAACCGAATCAGTGCCGGTGATGAAGTATCGGATATAGCGCGATTTGGCGGGATACTTGTTGTTATGGCCCTGGGAAGCCTGGCGTTCGGAATGATAGCCGGATTTACAAGCGCCACGGCAAGCTGCGGATTCGGCAGGAACCTTCGTTCCGATATGTATGCCGCTGTCAATGATTTTTCATTTGATAACATCGACAGGTTCTCAACGAGTTCTCTTGTCACGAGGATGACGACCGATATCACCAATGTCCAGAATGCGTTCATGATGCTGACCAGGATAGCGGTCCGTGCACCGTTCATGATGATATTTGCGTTCATCATGGCATTTCGTCTCGGAGGAAGGATGGCATGGATCTTTGTCGTTGTTGTCCCGATACTCGGTGGCACTCTCGTAAGGGTGGCGTATATTGCAATGCCGCTGTTTCGCCGGATATTCAAAAAATACGACCGTATGAACGAGTCGATCGAGGAGAACATCGTCGGGATGCGGGTGGTCAAGTCTTTTGTCAGGGAAGACTTCGAGGAGCACAAGTTCGATGTTGCATCGGAAGATGTAAGAAAGGATTTTACGAAGGCCGAAAAGATCCTTGCGTGGAACCAGCCCGTCATGCAGTTCTGTCTGTATGCGGTAATGGTATTCGTTCTCAGCTTCGGATCCTATGTCGTGATCACGACGAGAGGTATCGAAGCCAACATAGGCCAGATATCCGCGATGCTCACATACAGCTTTATGATACTATCGTCTCTTATGATGACGTCTATGATATTTGTTATGGTCACCCTCGCGTCGGAGAGTGCGAACAGGATAGTTGAAGTACTTGATGCCAAGTCAGACATCACAAGCCCCGATCCCGAGAATGCATGCGAGTCCGTTGCCGACGGATCGATAGAATTCGATCATGTTGATTTTGCTTATCAGGGTAATCCCGATAACAAAGTGCTTACGGATGTGACGCTTAAGATCGAGTCGGGAAAGACGGTCGGTATAATCGGTTCCACCGGAAGCGGAAAATCATCCCTCGTACAGCTCATTCCCAGGCTCTATGATCCTGTGGCCGGCTCAGTCAAGGTGGGCGGTGTAAATGTTAAGGAATATGACCTTGATGTACTTCGTAAAAATGTTGCGATGGTGCTTCAAAAGAATGTTCTGTTTGAAGGAACGATAGCGGAAAACCTGCGCTGGGGAAATCCCGATGCCACCCTTGATGAGATGAAGGAAGCGTGTCATCTTGCATGTGCGGATGAGTTCATAGAGTCCAAAGAAGGCGGATACGAATACCGGATCGACCACGGCGGAGTCAATATATCGGGCGGACAAAAGCAGCGACTGTGTATCGCCCGTGCCCTTCTTGCAAAACCCAAGATCATCATATTTGATGATTCCACAAGCGCGGTTGATACAAGGACCGATGCGATGATCAGAAAGGGAATGCGCGAGTACATCCCCGAAACGACCAAGCTGATAATCGCACAAAGAACCGCATCTGTTGAGGATGCCGATATGATCATCGTCATTGATGAAGGCAGGATCAATGCTATAGGCACTCACAAGGAACTCCTTAAGAATAACGATATATATCGTGAGATATATGAATCCCAGAACAAGGGAGGTGATGACGATGGCAGGTAATCACGGCCCCAGAGGAAGGCGCGGACCCGGTCTTGCGCCAGGAGAAAAACTTCAGAAAGGGATAGTAAAGAGAGTCGTAAAAGACGTGTTTTCTTTCTTCCCGGTAAGACTTCCCATAGTCCTTGCCTGCATACTGCTGTCGGCACTCATTTCATCAATGCCGTCCATATTCCAGCAGAAAGTCATCGCTGTGATAGAGACCGCATATAAGAGCGGTGACTGGGTGGGGGTAAAAGCGGATATCTTCGGATATGTCCGGATACTTGTGATTCTCTATTCGATCGCTCTTGTATGTAATGTCATTTTCAATCAGATGATGGCAACGATCACGCAGGGAACTCTCAAGAAGATGAGAGGCAAGCTGTTTGAACGTATGGAAAGACTTCCTATCAAATTCTTTGACAGAAGACCGGTCGGAGATACGATGAGCCTGTATACGAATGATATCGATGCGCTCAGACAGATGATCTCACAGAGCTTCCCGCAGATGCTTACTACCGCGGTAATGATAACAACGGTCATATGTATCATGCTGTACTACAGTATCTTCATGACAGCGGTTGTGCTTTCCGGCGTGGCGCTCATGTTTGTGATCACGAAGTTCATAGGCGGAGGAAGTGCCAGATTTTTCTTCAAGCAGCAGCAGGCGATAGGAAAGACGGAAGGCTATATCCAGGAAACGATAAGCGGTGCCAAGGTCGTAAAAGTATTCTGCCACGAGACACAGTGCCGCGAAGAGTTCGAGAAGATCAACGAGGAACTCTTTACCGTTGCATCTACCGCAAATAAGTACGCAAACGTTCTGGGCCCGATACTCAACAATATGGGTAACATCCTCTATGTCATAGTCGGTATCGCGGGAGGTCTGTTCATATCAACGGGTGTCAGGAATTTCGGTCTTGGCGGGATGGATTTTTCGATCAGTCTCGTTGTACCGTTCCTTGGAATGACCAGGATGTTCTGCGGTCAGATAGGCCAGATATCGATGCAGATAAACGCAGTCGTTGCGGGACTTGCCGGGTGCGAGAGGATATACAGGGTAATGGATGAGCAGCCCGAATCCGACGACGGATACGTACATCTCGTAAATGTATACGAAAAGGACGGAGAACTTACAGAGACAGATGAAAAAACGGGACATTGGGCATGGAAGCATCCCCACAGGATGGAAGGAACCGTAACATACACGCCCCTTCGCGGAGACATTGTACTCGATGGAGTTGATTTTTCATATAACGAAGAAAAGCAGGTACTGTTCGACGTGTCGCTCTTTGCCAAGCCCGGACAGAAGGTGGCTTTTGTCGGAGCAACGGGTGCAGGCAAGACAACGATCACGAATCTTCTTAACAGGTTTTATGATATCGCCGACGGTAAGATAAGGTATGACGGTATCAACATCAACAAGATATGCAAGGTGGACTTACGGCATGCTGTCGGAGTGGTTCTTCAGGATACGAATCTGTTTACCGGAAGCGTGATGGAAAACATCAGATACGGAAGACTGGATGCCTCCGATGAGGATTGTATCGCTGCGGCAAAGAGAGTCGGCGCACATGATTTTATCTCTCATCTGCCTGCAGGATACGATACGATAGTATCCGGAAATGCCGCCAATCTCTCCCAGGGCCAGAGGCAGCTCCTGTCCATAGCAAGAGCGGCAGTTGCCGACCCGCCCGTTATGATACTCGATGAGGCGACATCATCCATCGATACGAGAACGGAGCAAACTGTTCAGCGCGGTATGGATGCGCTCATGAAGGGCAGGACGACGTTTGTTATCGCACACAGATTGTCGACGGTTAAGAATTCTGATGTTATAATCGTACTTGATCATGGCCGCATAATCGAGCGCGGAAGTCATGACGACCTGTTAGCGGCAAAGGGACAGTATTACAGATTGTACACGGGAGCATTTGAGCTTGAGTGATCGCGCGAATGGCAGATCCTCCGTAAGAGAGGAGATATACAGGATCATCAGGATCGGATATGTGGGTGATGTACCCAGCAGGATATTCGACGTGGTGATCGCTGTTTCCATTTTACTCAATCTGTTCATAATCTTTTTCGAGACATTTGATGTATCGGCCCGTTACATCGGGGTTCTCAGCAAAATAGAACTGGTCACGGTCCTGATCTTTACCGTGGAGTATGTCTTGAGGCTCATCACGGCTGATCTTGAATATCCGGACAGAAAGACATATGCTGCCGCACTTTTTGCTTTTATCTTTTCGCTTTACGGGATCGTGGATCTTGTATCATTTCTTCCTTACTGGATAATGAAAGTATTTCCGGCGGCCTCCATCCCTGCCGGTGTAGTTGCGTTTCGCATGCTCAGAGTCGTCAGGATACTGCGGCTCTTTCGTATCAACAGGTATTACGATGCCTTCAATGTCATAACCGATGTTCTCAAAGAAAGAAAAAATCAGATCGCGTCTGCGATCTTCATAATACTGATGCTCGTTATCGCAGCATCGATCCTGATGTATGATCTTGAACATGAGGCTCAGCCGGAGAGCTTTAAAAATGCATTCTCCGGAGTTTGGTGGGCTGTTTCGACACTTCTTACGGTGGGGTACGGTGACATCTATCCGGTAACGCCCGCGGGACGCTTTGTCGGGATCATACTCGCTTTTCTCGGAGTCGGTATCGTAGCCATACCTACCGGAATACTAAGCGCCGGATTCGTTCAACAGTACACCAGGATCAGGGACATAGAAGGAACCATCGAGGAATCGCCGATCGATCATATCATGCTTACGATGGGAAAGGGCCATAAGTGGATCGGATGCATGATAGGAGATATAAGATTTCCCGACGGAATGATCCCGATAGCGTTGTTTCGCGCGGATGAAGTGATAAAGAGCCGCAATGAAATAACGATAATAGAAGGTGACAGACTGCTCATAGGGTCGCTTTCCGGAAGTTCCGAAGGCATGGCTGTAGGAGAGATCACAATAAGAGAAAAGAGTGAATGGGTAAATGCGAGTGTGCATCATCTGGAAAACACTCTGCCCGTTACGTGTACGCAGATCCTAAGAGGGGATGATATCATCGTTCCCGATAAAGATACTGTCGTCAAAAAGGGAGATGTACTTATCGTGCTCGGAAGAAGATCAGGAGGATATAATAATGAGATCGTGGGTTGATCGTGCTGAAAAGATCCTGTATGCGACCGTGTTTATTGTTTACCTCCTGTCCATGTTATATATGGGATGGTTCATTGTCGGGCAAAAAGCCGTGCTTATCCCCCATCAGGATGTGATCGATATGGAAGACTGGGTATACGTTGATCAGATGAGCGGGCCGCGAAATATCCTTGCCCCTGTCAAAGTTGAAAGGGGCGGAAGGGATGAATTCATATTTAAAGCCGATCTGCCCGATGAACTTCCCGAGGGATCGGTGATCGCTTTTCTCAACAAGTCGGATATAAAAGTCGAGATAGGCGACAGACTCGCAAAGCAGTGGAAGAGATCGGATGCCCCGCTTTTCGGAGGTCCGGCGAAGAATTCGTATTTTATAATCCCTCTCGAGCAGGATGACGCCGGTGCCGAAGTTAAGATAACCATTGATAAGGTATTCTTCAGCGGTAAGTTCTTCGGTGCATATGTAGGTAATGAATATGAAGTGGTAAGGTATCTCGAGATCGAGAGCGGAACATTCCAGTTTGCGATGTCGATCTCGCTGCTCGTGATCTCTCTTGCGATAATGATTGCCGGTATCGCTTTGAAGATACTGTATAAGTACACAGTTAATCTGATCCTCATGGCGATGGGCATATTTGTCACTTCGTCGTGGATGGTTGTCGATTCGTTTGTATTCCAGTTCCTGTTCAGGACGCAGTTCATAGACGGACTCATGTCATATATGACGACGCTTTGCATCACGTTTCCCTTTCTGGCATATCTTGACAATACACAGAAACGCAGATACAGAAAATGGTATTTTGCTATACTGATCACGGAGTTCGCAGGTCTTATCTTATTTACCGGACTGCACTTTATGCGCATACTCAATTTTACCATAGCACTTCCGTATCTTGACGGGGTGGTGGCCATCGCCGCTGTCGCAGCACTTGTCATAACCATCATAGATATAAAAAGAGGTAATTCCCAAAGCTACAGATTCGTGGCATATGGGTTCCTTGCATTCATGGTGCTGTGTATTGTCGAGATAATCCTGATCAATACTGTTGTTGAACGTACCGAAGGCGGTGTGGTGATAGCCGGATTATACATTCTGTTTGCCTTTGCCATTGTCCAGCAGATCTCTGAGATAAAAGAGATGCAGCTCGAGAGGGACCGCGCTGCACGGGAGGGTGAAGCAAAGACGAAGTTTTTGGCCAGCATGTCTCATGAGATAAGGACACCGATCAACTCAATCCTCGGAATGAATGAGATGATCCTAAAAGAGAGCAAGGATCCGGATGTTCTCGGGTATGCCAGGATAATAAATGACTCGGGAACGATGCTCCTGTCACTTATCAATGACGTTCTTGACATATCCAAGATCGGCAGTGATATGGAAGAGATCGTCTGCGATAACTATGACCCCGAAAAGCTCTTCGACAATGCCGCAAATATCCTTAAGACCCAGGCTGAAAAGAAGGGGATCGCATTCAAGGTGGGCAAGCCGCGCAACCTTCCGAAGATGCTCTGTGGCGACGAAAAGAGGATCACACAGATAATCGTCAACCTCATCACAAATGCAGTCAAGTACACTCAGGAAGGGCAGGTCACCTTTACCGGAGAGTGTTTTGAAAATGAGAATAAATATGTCCTCTGCTTTTATGTCAGCGATACGGGAATAGGTATAAAGGAAGAAGACATTGACAGTATATTTGACGTCTTCCACAGACTGGATCTTAAGAAGAACCAGAACATCCAGGGCACGGGACTTGGCTTGTCGATAGTAAAAAATCTCATTGAGAAGATGAACGGCCAGATACATGTTGACAGCGTATATGGCAAGGGAAGCACGTTTTCGGTCAGGATCCCCCAGGATCCCATGGATGAGCATTCATATGAAAAGTATAATTCCGGTAACTCCATAGAAGATGATGATCTGGATGATATCGATGAGAACTATATCGCGCCTGAGGCGTTTGTACTGGAGGTTGATGACAATTCGGCGAACCAGGTCGTTGTAAGGCAGTTCCTTAAAGGTACCGGATTAAAGCTGGATGTTGCCTCGGGCGGACGCGAAGCCGTCAGGCTGTGTAAACTCAATAAATATGACCTGATCCTTATGGACCACATGATGCCGGCTCCCGACGGAATAGAGACGATGCACATGATCAGATCTGAAGAGGGGAGTCTAAATGCCGATACTCCCGAGATCATTCTGACGGCCAATGCGCTTATGGGAAGCAAGGCAGCATATGAGGCTGAGGGCTTTGATAATTATCTCAGTAAACCTGTTGAATCAACCAGACTCCTTAAGATGGTCAGAAAGTATCTGCCGCCCGAAAAGGTTTTGTACAAGCCTAAGAAGAGATCCCACGATGCAAATGAGTCGAGTGAACAGGCAGACAGCATCAAAGCGGATAACAGTCCGATAGATATGCAGGAGCTGTTGGCGAGATTTGATAATAACGAAGAGACCGTGGATGTTATATTGCTGGAAGTTGTTAAAGAAGGGCAGCGCAAAATACCGCTTCTTAGGCAGCTCGCGGAGGAGGAAGACATAAGGCGGTATGCCGTGGAAGCCCACGGGGTAAAGGGTGTGATGGCAAGCACATGTATCCCCAAGTTATCTGCAACCGCCAAGCAGCATGAGCTTGCCGCTAAATCGGACGATCTGGAGTTCGTTAAGGAGAATGTGGAAGCGTTCTTAAAGGAATACTCGGAAGTGATCGATTATATCAGAGAGTATCTTGAAAAAAAAGGAATATCATAGAGGATTCAGGGTTGTAAAAGGATTAAAAGCGCCTCAGCGAGGCGCTTTTTTGTTTCGAAAAAATATGAAAAAAGGATAAATAATATGTTGACATAATCTTGGACGTGAGGTAAAATAACCATGTTATGTAACAAAGATACGTAACAACGATGTGTAACAATGATACATAACAATAAAATATAACAACGATACATAACAATGATATTTAACGGGGACGTTCATAGCGGAAGGGTTGCAAAATGCCTCCAAAGGAGAAGGTTTCAAAGGCAAAGGTAAGCACGACCGCCTTTGAAATGACAAGAGAATACGGGTTTTCCGCCGTTACGGCAAGGAAGCTGGCGGACAGGCTTGGATGTTCCACGCAGCCGATCTTCAGAGCATATGAGAATATGGATGAACTTCGAGCGGACCTGTTTTATATGAGCACCGACCATCTGATCGAGCGGATGCTCGCCAAAAAGGGGAAAACACCTTCTTATATGACGATAGCCCTGGAGTATATAGATTTTGCCAGGAACGAAAAGAATCTGTTTGAACTGATTGCATCCGTGGATGATTTCGGAACACAGACGATAAGTGAATTCCTGAAGACCGACGAGGGGTCACGGATACTTGGGAAGATCGCGGGGAATACGGAAGGTTCGCAGGCCAAAAAGCTTGAACTGTTCACGATGTTCTGGATGTTTGTTCATGGTATGGCGGCACTGATAACGGGAAACAGAGTGGAGTTTTCCGACAGGGAGATCAGATCATATATCACTAAAGCATACGAGGGGTTTATTAAGACGATTTAGGGGGAACAAAATGAGCGAAGGTCAGAGAAGAAGGGCAAGACGTCGCAGGAAGATTTCGAGGGGATTTCGTAAGACATTCATCAACCTTGTGTTTGCACCGGCAAGGATACCGAAGATCAAACAGGATACGGTGGATATACTGATGAAGGCATGTGAGATTGCAGCACTTACATTTGTGAGCATGCTGGTTCTTCACATAACGGTTCCGGATGTGGTAAAGAGCGGTGTCGTTATCATATGCGGAGCGATTTTCGCAACACTTTTATTTACGATCAAACTGTCGGATTATCAGGAAAAGATCGAACAGTACAGATATTACGGATTCCGTATTTAGAAATACAAAGAGCCGAGGAAAAGGGGCCAAGGCTCTTGTAAATAGAGGGTTTATATAAATGAGGGGGCACAGGCCCTCTTTTTTATATGTCCTTTACAGTTCTATTGCGATATCATACACCGCCGGGTTGAGCTCTTTGATGCAGTCCATGTGCTCGTTGAGAAGATCGATGTTCGTATCGTAATCTTTGTGGAAATACTTGATCAGATTAAAATACGCCCACGCACTGTTCACATCGGGGTATACTATGGCTTTCTGGAAGTATTTTTTTGCGAAACGTGTATTGATGTATTCATGCAGGTAAACCGTATCACCGGTGCTTGAACGGACTTCTCCGATCATATAGAACAACCCGAGTCTGTTGGCAGCGTAAGGTTCATATCTGTCGGCTGAGATGGTCAGATAATGGACATAATCATTTACATGGGTCGCAAGGTCTCCGATCTCGCCTACTATCATATCTGCTTCTTTTGCGGCAAGGTTGTTACATGCAAACACGTATCCTTCTTCGGCGGCATCTTCAAAGTACTGTTCGGCCGTTGTATCGCCGTCGAGTTTTTTCGCCAGATCCGGAGATTCCTTCAGTATCCTTCCTATAAGGTTAAGAGCAGCCGGAGATCTCGTGGAGGAAAGAGTTGCCATAGCAAGATCGAGCGCCGCATCAAGCCGCTCATCTCTTGACATTCTTTCGATCTCGTCGATCGTCTCACATTTTTTCAGAACGGATTCGCATTTGTAGTTAACAAGATAATAACCGAGAACGTAAAAGGCAAGAGGCGTTCCGTTGCCGCTGCACGTTATACCGTCTTCGGAAAATGTAAGACCTGCCGCCTCGCAGTATAAAGGAAAAGCTTTGCTGTAGTTGTTCTTGCAGTTTATCTTGCGATAAAAGAGAAGATCGGCGTACGATTTCAGAGCAGCTTTATTTCCGGTAAGAGCCAGACATATTATCTCGCGTTCTGCGGAAGGAGAACTGTAACCGTATTTCTCAAATACAGTCTCATTAAGTATCAGCTCATCGTTTTTGTATGTGTTGTTACACGTTATCTTCATCAGACCCCTCCCTATTTTTTGTTTCAAGGCTTCCAAGCGTTATCGCCATGATCATCGGAAGCGAACAAAACAATGCATACATATATCTGAACTCCGAAAAAACAGGAGATGATATGAGCAGGGAAAGAATTATCGCCAATATCGGTATGGTGGAGAGCGTCGCAGTCCTGTTACCGGTGAAGAGACTTACCGCCAAAAGAATAAGAAGTATCCATACGGCAAGTCCTATGGATGTGAGCAACTGAAGAACGGTGTTGTTATAGTAAAGCCACAGATACTCATCCATAGCATGAAGAACGCCTTCAGACCTGATCGTTCTTGTTATACCGTAAGGATTTTCCTGTACATCCCAGTACCAGACCCAGTAGTCATATCCGCTGTTCCAGTATCCGCACGTACTGTCGACCCAGGCGATCACATATGTCATCGGATTATGCGAAAGAGTCCGGAGATACACACCTGCATAGGCGCTCATGTTCTGTGACAGATGATCCTGGTTCCCGAAGTCCCTTATCAGGTTCTTGATCGGATCCGATATGGTGGGGTCATAAGATTCTTTTGCCGAGTCGATATCGATTATCTGAGAAATGAGCGCTCTGTCACCGTCCTCTATAAACCCGTCTTCCGCTATGACACGCGCTACCTGCTGAAGCGGAATGGAAAGAGATTCCACGGTATCCGGCGGTGTGACGCTAAACAGCTTTAACACGCCGTATTTTAATATAAGGCAGACGAGTATCGTCATACCCGTGATGATCAAAAGCTTCTTCTGCTTTCTTGCAAGCAGGATAAGTGCCAGAAATACAAATACGTAAGCAAACATACCGTTACTTCTGAAAAGGCATATGAACGGTCCGCATACGGAAAATCCGATATAGTTAAGCCTCATGTTTCCTTTTCGTGTCATGATCCTTATGAAGAATGTGATAAGGCATGCAACAAATGCTCCGAAGGGAACGTCCTTCCAAAGAGTAAAAGAATACATGAAATGAAAAGGCATAACGCAGTACCAGATCGAGGTCGCAACAAGCACCCACCGCGGCAGTCCAAGCACTGCCATATTATAAATGACGAAAGAAAAAACAGTGACCATAAAAATGATCTGGACAATTATAAAACCGGCAACTGCCGAATTGATATTTCCAAAGACAGCAAGCCCTGCGCGAAGGAAAAGACCGATCACGACAGAGTGATAGAAAGGATGATGATTCGAATACTGTCCGGTAAAGAACTGGCCTATCTGATCGATGGAATCGACGGAGAGGATACCGGGATAATAGCAGCACAGATATATTGTCATATAAATGATCAGCATTGCGGTAAACGGAATACAGAAGAAGAAAAGTTTACTCTTACTGCTTTCTTCCGAAGGTGTGAACATGATCTTTTCCGGATCGTGCCGGATAAAAACAAGAATGTTTAATACGATCACATATACGCCCGACATGAGGATGAGTACCAGAAGGAGCTTACAGATCCGAACGAACATTGCACTTCTTATATCCGGCATTACGGGATGGAGCCAGATCTTATGATTGGCAAGTGTTATGAACACGGCAGCTATGAACGATACTATAATGATGGAGCGGGGTGTCCGGTATTTCCTGTCGGTACCATCGGTGCGGTTTTTAAGAAGACAGTAGAACGCAGCGAGGCCTGCTATCAGATAGGGCGCAAAATATGAGCCGGAATCAAGAAGTGTCAGTAGGCATAATACCATGCATAAAAGACTCACCCAAAATGATCTTTTACTCATCAATAATCACCTTTCGTGTCATACGGATACGGATCCGAGAATACCGGCTCAAAGTTGTCGAAAACATTCCTGTCGAATACGAGAATGTACAGGTTGTCTTCATATTTGATCTGTTCGATACTGTTTTTTACAAGTGTATCTTTTGTATATTCAAGTTCTTCGTTATCGACCGCGACAAAGTACCTGTCGCACCCTTTTACATCCTCGTAATCGGATGGCTGTGACTGATAATGCCTTACCCCGTAACGGCCGTCGGGCCAAAATACGATAGGGCTTACATGGATACTGTCATCACTGAGGACCGTAACGGCATTTGCGGAATTCCAAAACGAAGAATATCCCCGGGTAAGTCCGTGCTCCTTATACAGCTCGATAAGGTTATCGTTCCTGTTGGCGTTAAGAGCAGAAGGAATGCGCTTTACGGTCAGCATCGCAAGAAATGTGCAGACACAGATGATGGGAACGACGAGTACAAACCAGCGGACAAGCTTTTTGTTCTTCAACATATACACAGTGTATGTGATCGTCAGCATAATGGCGGTACATACAAGACCGGAAAGGCGCCAGTTGGATACAAGTGCGTAACTGACGGAGTATGTCAGCATCGTCATTCCGAACATTATCCAGTAATAGATGATGAACAGGCGGATCATGCGGTTTTCGATCTTTTTGTAGGAAAATGCCGCAAACACCGGAACGATAAGTATCAAAAGGGCCAGAACATACATGCACAATATCCTGATCCCGTCAAATGACATCATCATGACATCGGAATGGGAGCTTTCCGTAAGGACTTTGATCCATTCAAGAAGAAAAGGACTCTGCTTCCATACCCAGCCGTCCGAGGGAAGAAGAGCGGTGATCGAATCCTCGTAGTTGTTGCTGCCAAAGAAAAGACACTTGATCAAAAACCCTGCAAGACCGCCTGCGATGATATACGCCATGCTTTTGATGAACGGTCTGTCGCCTTCATAAGAGATGGGCTTCGGGTCGAAGTAACGCTCCAGGACAAGACAGCCTGCAAGCGGTATGAAGAACAGAACGATGGTAGCCATGCCGTTTGTGCAGCAGAGCATGCACCATATCGCAAGAGCAATGGTAACGATCGTTGAGCGCTTTCCTTCAGGCGTAAAGAAGCTCGAATGTTTCAGCATAAGGAATCCGATGCACATGAACACCACAGCCAGACTGTAGTGGATTATATGTCCGTAGAATATCATCCTTGTGATCTGCGAACTGCACATCAGTATCATGGTGATACCGGACAGGACAGACGCTTCACCGACGGAAAAGTCAAGTGCCTTGAAGAATACAAAGAGTGATGCGGCAAATATGATCAAAAAGACCGTCATGCCGAGCTGGTGAGAAAAATAAGTAAGACCGAAAACGGAGACGATGGGTATCATCAGAGGTATTCCCGAAAACGGTATAAAATACGCGTACCAGTAATCCGGATCATAGAAGTGGCCGCTCTTTACAGCCGCATTGGCCCACAGGAGCGTATCCGTGTAGTCGCCGTTATACTCCGCACGGCATCTCTTCCATATAAAAAATACAACAACAAAAAGACTCAGAACAAAAACGCCGAGTCCGAACAGATCCGAAATCAATTTTCTGTGTTTCTTCATTAGATCCATAAACATCACATAAGATTATATACCGAGAAAGGCGCTCATTTCAATTACAATATCTGCATCCGTTGACAAGGGATATATCCGGGTACATACTTATACGGAAGAAATCAAGGCGGTTTATCAATGAAAAAAGAAGAAAAGACGAACGTCATGAGGGTTCTCGACGGGAAGAAGATATCCTACGAGAGCCATTTATATGAGCCGGATCCAACACTTACGGGAGAAGAGATAGCACGGATCCTGGGTGAAGAAGCCGATCGTGTGTTCAAGACACTTGTAACGGTGGGAAAATCCGGAGAGCACTTCGTGTTCGTTGTTCCGGTAAAATGCGGGCTTGATCTTAAGAAGGCGGCCAAGGTATGCGGTCAGAAGTCCGTAGAGATGATAAAGCAGAAAGAGCTCCTCCCACTTACCGGATACGTACACGGCGGATGCTCACCGATCGGGATGAAGAAACCCTTCAAAACATTCATTCATGAAACTGCGACAACATTTGACAGGATATTTGTAAGTGCCGGCAAAGTGGGTTTTCAGATAGAGATCGCTCCCGATGATCTTATCGCGGCAGTCGGATGCATTGTGGCTGATATTGCCGAGTGAGGATTTGATTAATTCTGTTTATTGTCGCTTTTCGTGATATGAGATATAATATGACATTATGAAGATCACGGAATTATTGGGGTCGGATAAGAACCGGATGTCATTTGAGGTCTTTCCGCCTAAGACAAGCGACAAATTTGATACTGTTCAGGCTGCGGCAAACGCCATTGCGGCGCTGGGGCCTTCATTCATGTCGGTCACATACGGCGCGGGTGGAGGAACGAGCAAATATACCCTTGATATCGCAAGGAGCATCGAGAAAGATCATGGCGTGCCCTGTCTTGCACATTTAACGTGCGTTAATTCCACGAAGGAGACAGTCCGCGAACGTATACGCGATATGAAGGAAGCCGGCATAGAGAATGCCATGGCGCTTCGCGGTGACCTTACTCCCGAGATGGAAGGTAAGGACCGGAGTGAGTGGGAATATCATCATGCGATAGAGCTTATCCGTGATATAAAGGAGCAGGGCGATTTCTGTATAGGAGCCGCATGTTATCCCGAAGTGCATCCTGAGAGCAGTAATCAGAAGGAAGACATCGCACATCTTAAAGAAAAGGTTGATGCCGGAGCAGCGTTTCTTACAACGCAGATGTTCTTCGACAACAATCTGTTCTATAATTTCCTGTACAAAATACGGGAAGCAGGGATAAACTGCCCTGTCATACCCGGTATAATGCCTATAACAAATGCCAATCAGGTTGACCGCGCGATCAAGCTGTCGGGCTCCTTTATGCCTCAGCGGTTCAAGAGCCTTGTTGATGCATTTGGACATGAACCGAAGGCAATGTGTCAGGCGGGCATAGCTTATGCAACGGATCAGGTGATAGATCTGTATGCGAACGGTATCAAAAATGTTCATATCTATTCGATGAATAAACCGGATGTTGCCAAGGCGATACTTGATAATCTTTCGGAAATACTGTCAAAATGAGCGCGCAGGGGATAAGATCATTTGACAGGCCTGAGTACAACAGGCGGGAGATACTCAGGTATGCCCAGTGCGGCGGCTGTGATGATCCTGCGATGACGGATATGATGGAAAGTTGCATAAAAGAGTGTGACGATCATGCATCATTTTCCTATAGGGTCTCCTACATAGTTCTTCCGATCTGTTCGCTTGATACGGATACCGGCGATATGGATATGGAGCATCTTCATATCACGAGCCGTTCTCTTGCGAAAAACCTTGAAGGGTGCGCCGAGGTGGTTGTATTTGCCGCAACGGTAGGCCCCGGAATAGACAGACTCATAAAGAAATACACCAAAAACGATCCGGTCAGGGCACTGTTTATGCAGGCCATCGGAGCGGAAAGGGTAGAGACGCTGTGTAACCTTTTTTGCGAAACATATCCTTCAAAGCTTCGTCCGAGGTTTTCACCGGGATTCGGTGATCTGCCCCTTACGATACAGCCGGAGATACTTGCCGTGACAAATGCGAGAAAGAACCTTGCGATCACGCTTGACAGCGGGTGCCTTATGTCGCCCAGCAAGTCTGTCACGGCTTTTGTCGGCATAGAGAACTAGATTTGGTATTTGAAACCACCAAAGGAGAGACGGAAGCAATATTCTCGCCAAAACCTTTGGAAAGGGCCGGCGCTTGGCGAGGTTCTTTCGAGCCTAGCGTCCGTTGCGCTTGGAAATGAGCGAAAGCGCGTTTTGGAGAGAATGTTGCTTACGGCTCGACGAGAGAGCATATGAACTTCAGAGATTTCTTACGCGACAATTTTGTGATACTCGACGGTGGAATGGGTTCGCTCCTGCAGCAGCGGGGACTTCTCCCGGGACAGAAGCCGGAGTCTTTTAACACGCTCCACCCCGAAGTGGTCATTGACATACAGAAGGCATATTTTGATGCGGGATCCAATGTCGTAAATGCCAACACATTCGGAGCCAATCCGTTCAACTATCCCGACGGGAACGAGATGCGCGAAGCCATAGAGGCTGCCGTCAAATGCACAAGGGAAGCTGCGCGCCTGTCAAATGAAGGATCGGAAGACAGCAGAAAGAGACCGAAGTTCGTCTCACTTGACATAGGTTCGACCGGTCAGCTCTTAAAGCCATACGGTCAGCTTGATTTTGAGGATGCGGTGGAGGCGTTTGCAAAGATCATAAGGATCGGTGCACCGCTTGTGGATCTTGTTTCGATAGAGACGATGAACGACTGTCTTGAGACTAAGGCAGCACTTCTTGCGGTAAAAGAGAACTGCGATCTTCCGGTCATAGTTACGGATGCGTATGATGCTACCGGAAGACTCATGACCGGTGCAAGTCCTGCTGCAATGACTGCGATGCTCGAGGGTATGGGTGCGGACGCGATCGGAACGAACTGTTCGCTGGGACCTAAACAGCTGCGCGGCGTGATGGAAGAATTCCTTTCATGTGCATCCGTTCCGGTAGTCTTTAAGCCTAATGCCGGGCTTCCGAGAGTGGAAAACGGGCAGACCGTATTTGATGTAACGGTCGATGAATTTGCCGAAGAAGTAATAATGCAGATGAAGGCCGGCGTACGTGTCGTCGGAGGATGTTGCGGAACGACGCCCGAATATATACAAAAGATCACTCAGCTTGTAAAAAAAGAAAAGCTTGAACCGGTTCCGCTGTCCGACAAAGGTCTTTCTGTAGTGAGCTCATATACCCATGCCGTATATTTTGACAGGGACCCGATACTTATCGGAGAGCGCATCAATCCTACGGGAAAGAAGAAGCTTAAGCAGGCGTTGATCGATCATGATATGGATCATGTATTAAATGAGGGGCTTCGTCAGGCAGATGAGAAGGTGCATATACTCGATGTCAATGTCGGTATCCCCGATATTGATGAGCCGGCACTTTTGACCGAGACGGTAAGAGAACTTCAGGCGGTGACCGATCTTCCGCTTCAGATAGATACAGCCGATCCCGAGGCGATGGCAAGAGCACTTCGCGCGTACAACGGAAAAGCTATGATCAATTCCGTGAACGGAAAGCAGGAAGTCATGGATGCGATCTTCCCGCTCGTAAAGAAATACGGCGGGTTTGTGGTCGCTCTTACGATAGATGAACAGGGAATTCCGGAGACGGTAGAGGGAAGGCTTGCGGTAGCCGATAAGATCATAAGCACCGCGGAAAGATACGGTATCAGTCGTAAAGACCTGATCTTCGATCCGCTCTGTATGACGATAAGTGCCGACACGGGTGCTGCACTTACAACGCTTGAGTGTGTCAGGATACTTCGAAATGAGTACGGCGTACATACGTCTCTTGGTATAAGCAACGTATCGTTCGGATTGCCGAACCGCAACATGATCACGGCGGGGATGTTTGCCGCGGCGCTTGAGCGCGGACTCTCGGCTGCTATTATGAATCCGTTCGCACCTGAGATGATGGCGACGTATTACAGTTACCGCGCGCTTCATGATCTTGATGATAACTGTATCGAGTTCATGGAATTTGCGGATAATTATGAAACCAAGTATGCAAAGCAGACGGTTTCTGCGATTTCTTCCTCGGTACCGACCGAAAAAAAAGATGACGGATCGAACCTCACGCCGCTTATGGAAGCGATAGTAAAAGGCCTCAAAGAAATGTCCGGAAAGATCACGGACAGGATGATCAATGAGGAAGGTCGCGATCCCCTCGAGATCGTTTCCGAAGAAGTGATCCCGGCTCTTAATGAAGTCGGACAGGGCTTCGAAGAAAAGAGAATGTATCTGCCCCAGCTCCTTATGAGTGCCGAGGCAGCCAAGGAAGCCTTTGTGATCATAAAGGCGCAGATAGAAAAAACAAGGGATAAAGAGGGCGATGACAAGCGCGGGAAAAAAGCGTGCAAGATAGTCATCGCGACCGTCAAGGGCGATGTTCATGACATCGGAAAGAACATTGTAAAACTGCTCTTGGAAAACTACGGATTTGATGTAACGGACCTCGGGAAGGATGTCGATCCCGAAGAGGTTCTGAAGGCGGTGACCGACATTCACGCCGATGTTTGCGGACTGTCAGCACTTATGACGACCACCGTTCCCGCCATGGAAGAAACGATAAAACTGATACATGAGCGTGCAACATGGTGTAAAGTCATGGTCGGAGGCGCGGTCCTTACACAGGAATACGCCGATAAGATCGGCGCGGACGCTTACTCAAAGGATGCCATGGGTTCCGTCAGATATGTCGAGGGACTGATGGCTTTGCGGAAATGATTTTTGACCGAAAGAGGTAATTTATGACAGAGAAAAAAGTGATCGGCCTGCTCATAGTGATCGTCGGAGCGTTGGTAGCGCTCATCCTGACGGGGATCGTTTATAAAAGGGTCGTTAAGAAGAACAACAATCTTCATACGAGATTCCTTGTTCAGATGCTCCGGTTCATCATAGTAGTCGGTGCCATTATCAACGGCGTTGGTGTTGTATCGGATACGATGAGTCTTGGAACACTGTTCTTCAGAAGTTCCGCTCTTGTCGTTGCGATACTCGGTTTTGCGGCGCAGCCGGTCATAGCTGACCTTATAAGCGGATATCTGATCAGTCTTAACAAGCCGTTTGAGATAGGAGACAGGGTAGAGGTCGAGGGTCAGGATACGGGAACTGTGGAAGATATAACTCTTCGACACACGGTACTGCACACATACGATGGGATCAGGCTTATTATTCCCAACAGCCTGATGAATTCAAAGGTAATAAAGAATTTAAGTTACAGGCTGGACCGTAGATGCATTCCTCTCGAGTATTCCGTAAGCTATGATACCGATGTCCCGAAGGCGATGGACCTGATAAGGGATTGTGTTGTGGCGTGCCCGTATACGCTTGATGTTGAAAGGAATGGGATCAAGGAAGATTCCGGTCCGGTGTATTTTACCAAATTCGGAGAAAGCGCCCTGATACTTCAGACTACGGTCTACATCAATAAAGTGACCGATGCGATGATAGTCAAGACAGACATGAACGTCAGAGTTCTTAAGGCTTTTGCAGCTCACGGAATAGAAATACCTTATAACTTCATAAATGTTGTCAACAGGGAATATGTTGAGAAAGAGATCGTCGAGGATAAGGGAAAGGAAGGAACGGCCAAAAATGAGCCGATCAAGCGAAGTTACAGGACTGACACATACAGGCTTTACGATACAAAGGAACCCATAGCCCGTGTGGTCGCGGCAACAGAAAGGTTTGGATCAAGGCTCAAGCTTTCTCCCAAGAATATCATGCAGCTTCAGCTCATATCAGAGGAGCTTATAGGGATAGTCAGGAATATCATAGAGGATGCCAAGGCAACCTTCTGGATAGAAGGGACCGGGTTGATGTGCAGGATACACCTGCATATGCCTGTCAGCGTTGAAAGCGCCGAGTACCAGAAGCTTATCGCTCTGTCTACGTCCGGCAGGAATGAGGCCGTTCAGAATCTTTCCGGTAAGATATGGCAGATGACGATGAACGGGATACTGCAGAAGAAAGATAATGAGGAAAAGAAAGGAAGATCATTTACATGGTCTCTTCGCGAATATGAGAGTACGGGTGATACGTCCCTTCTTGGCGAATCCATCCTTTCTTCCGTGGCCAACGATGTACAGGTCAAGGTGACCAGGAAGTCGGTAGAGCTTATCGTCCTTAAAAAGATGGAAGCAAAATGATGACAGGAAAGATAGATCTTCATATGCATACAAATGTTTCGGACGGAACGGATACTCCCGAGGAACTTCTTGAGAATGTAAAAAAAGCAGGGATAGGACTGTTTGCCGTAACGGATCATGATGATATAAAGGGAAATCTTGCCGTAAAAAAGGTGATCACGGATTCCGATCCGAAGTTCATCCCGGGTGCGGAGTTCTCCTGCAAGGACAGCGAGGGTAAGTATCATATACTCGGGTACGGGTTTGATTTGTCAAGTCCCGCCATACATGATGTGGTACAGACGGGACATGAATTCAGGATGGGAAAGGTGCGCGCAAGGCTTGATTTTCTGAAGAGTGAATTCGGATTTGATTTTCCCAAGGAGGAGCTTGATGCGCTCCTGTCCATGGATAATCCGGGCAAGCCCCATATCGGAAATCTCATGGTCAAGTACGGATATGCACCGAGCAAAGAGATCGCCATACACGATTATATCGACAAGATCCATTTTAAGAGTGCATATGTCAAGCCTGAGTTTGCCATAAGCGGCATACTTGCGGCAGGCGGTATTCCGATCCTTGCACACCCTTCATACGGGAGCGGGGATCAGCTGATCATCGGGCAGGATATGGAAAACAGGGTACGTCGTCTTATGGAGTTCGGAATAGCCGGGCTTGAAGGTTTTTATTCGGGATTTACGGAAAAGCTTCGCAACGAGATATTGTCGCTTGCACAAAAGTATGACCTGTACGTTACCGCGGGAAGCGATTATCACGGATACAATAAAATGGTCGTTCTCGGGGATACGGGTATGGGAGATACTTCCAACTTTCCGCAAGGTATGGTAAAATTTCTTAAGAAAATGAAGATGTATGAGGATTGATCCTATGGAAAACGAGAAGATTATCATCAAACTTGAAGGACGTGTTGATTCAAATAATGCAGCCCAGACTGAACAGGACATCACGAGCCGGATAACGGGTGATGTTCCGGTAGAGATCGATGCGTCAAAGCTCGAATATATTTCAAGCGCCGGTCTCAGGGTGCTGCTTCATATCAAAAAAGACCACCCGGATTTTTCGATAAGAGGTGTCAGCTCGGAAGTATATGAGATATTTGAGATGACCGGATTCACTCAGATAATAAGCGTGGAGAAGGCATACAAGGAGATCTCGATCGAAGGCTGTGAGCCTATAGCACAGGGAGCCAACGGAATACTGTACCGTATAGACCAGGACAATCTTGTCAAAGTATACAAGAATGCGAACGCGCTCGAAGAGATAAGAAATGAACGTGAAGTCGCAAAGCTTGCGCTTGTACTTGGCATTCCAACGGCTATATCGTATGATGTTGTTAAAGTCGGAGACAGTTACGGTTCAGTCTTTGAACTGTTGAACGCTCAGTCTCTGTCGAGCATCATGGCAAGTTCTCCCGATAAGTTCGACTGGTGCGTTGACGAATTTGTTAAGATGCTAAGGAAGATACACAGTACTGAGGTTCCCGCGGGCAAGCTTCCGGACATGAAGGAGACGGCTTTAAAATGGGCTGATTTTCTGAAGGACTATTTACCTGAAGATGCGTTTTCCAGACTGAAGAAGCTTATAGAAGACATTCCTCATGATGACCACATGATCCACGGTGATTATCATACGAACAACCTTGAATACCAGGACGGAGAAGTACTTCTGATCGATATGGATACACTTGCCATAGGACATCCCGTATTTGAACTGGCATCCATGTTCAATGCATATGTGGGTTTTGGTGAGTTGGATCATTCTATCCCGAAAGAGTTCCTCGGGTTAGACAAGGATGTGGCGAACGATTTCTGGCACAAGACTCTTGCTAAGTATCTTGAGACGGATAACGAGGCCAAGATACGTGAGGTTGAGGACAAGGCAAGGATACTCGGATATGTCAGACTCATAAGACGTTCCATCAGGAGAAAAGGACTGGAGAGCGAAAAAGGAAGAGCAGAGATCGAACATTGGAAGAGCGAACTTCTGGATCTTCTTGATAAGGCCGATTCACTTACATTCAGTGACGATGAGCTTGAAACGGATGCCCTGACGGAAAATCTTGAATATGTTCAGGATTTTGTGGGACAGCGGCTTGATAAGATCGGTTGTGACGCTAAGACAAGGAGCCAGGTTGATATCGCTGTTGAAGAGATATTTGTAAACATCGCTCACTATGCATATAAGACCGGGATCGGCAAGGCGGTCGTAAGAGTAGAGATAACGAAGGATCCTGCAACCGTTACCATCACATTTATGGATCACGGAGTTGAGTACAATCCCCTCGAACGCAAGGATCCCGACATCACATTGTCAGCCGAAGAGCGCGACATAGGCGGCCTTGGAATATTCATGACCAAGAATCTCATGGATGATGTGACTTATGAACACAACGAAGGAAAAAATATACTGAAACTGAAAAAAAGTCTCTAGGAGGAATTAAAATGACTATCAACGAAACAAAAAACGGCAGCGAACTTGTCATCACACCTGAAGGACGTCTTGACACGACAACGGCACCCGAGCTTGAACAGAAGGTTAAGGAGCTGATCACGGGAGTAACTGATCTTGTATTTGACCTGTCAAAGCTTGAGTATATCTCATCCGCGGGACTGCGTGTCCTTCTGTCGACCCAGAAGATCATGGAAAAGCAGGGGAAAATGAAGTTCATCAATGTCAGTGACATTATAATGGAGATCTTTGACGTAACCGGATTTTCCGAGATTCTTACCATAGAATGAGAGGCAGAAGATGACAGGATTTGATTTTCTCGATCAGGATGTGGCTCTTGAGTATTGCGCCGGTGATGAAGAGATATATCGCGAGATACTCGAAGGGTATCTTGAGGAAGACAGGCGTAAAGAGCTGGCTGATTATTTTGCAGCGGAAGATATAGCGAACTACAGAGTTGTGGCACATGCGATCAAGTCGACGAGCCGTACTATCGGAGCGATCGAATTATCCGACCTTGCCAAGGAGCTGGAGTATGCCGCTGCTGACGGAAATATCGAATTCATCAAGGCGAACAATGATTCGTTGGCCGCTATGTATTCGGATATTCTGGAAAAGATAAAGGCAGCGTTATAAGATGATCCCCGAGATCAGGATATCCGTACGGGGATTGGTTGAGTTCATCATGCGAAGCGGCGACATAGACAGACGCCGCAGCAGCACAGGCGGTCCCGAGGTAATGCTGGAGGGCGCCAATATCCATCGCATGATACAGCGCCGCATGGGGAAACTGTATCATCCCGAGGTATATCTAAAATGCATCATCAAACGCGGTGATGCCGACATAATCATTGACGGAAGAGCGGACGGTATAATAATACCGTCCGATTTTGAAGATCAGGTAATACCGCTTCTAGAGAACGGAAGCAGCGACGCGGTCGGCGTACGCCTTCCTTCAGTCGAAAGCGACCAACATGTGGTGGTCGATGAGATCAAGACGACATATCGTGAACTTGAGCGGCTCAAAGAGCCGGACAGAGTCCATCTCGCCCAGGCTATGTGTTATGCATATATGGTAACAGCCATGACGGACCTTCCCGACATCGGAGTCCGCATGACTTATTGCAATACCGAAACAAAAGAGATCAGGTATTTTGACAGTCTGTATACGAGAGAGGAGATTACGGACTGGTTCGATAAACTGATCAAAGAATACGTTCGTTGGGCGGATTTTGAGACCGGGTGGCGCAAGATCCGGGATATGAGTATAGAGACACTTGATTTTCCGTATCAGTACCGGAGCGGGCAGAGGGAACTCGTGGCGCAGGTATACAGCTCTATAGCAAGATCGGAGAGACTATTTGTCATGGCACCCACAGGAGTGGGGAAGACTCTGGCCAATGTATATCCGTCGCTGAAATCACTTGCGGAAGGTAAAGCCGATAAGATATTCTATCTGACAGCCAAGACTATCACAAGGACGGTTGCGTCTGACTGTCTGAAGGTGTTGTCCGGCGGTGGACTTAAGCTTAAATCGGTAGTGCTTACCGCAAAAGAAAAGATATGTCCGCAGGAGCGGTGCGAGTGTAATCCCGATGCGTGCCCATATGCAAAAGGGCATTTTGACAGGATAAATGACGCAATGTACGATCTTCTCGTAAATGAGGATGAGTTTTCGAGGGAGAAGATCCTGGAGTACTCGGATAAACACAAGGTATGTCCGTTTGAATACTCTCTTGATATGTCGCTTTTTTCCGACATGATCATATGCGATTATAATTATGTGTTCGATCCGAATGCATATCTTAGAAGATTCTTTTCGGAGACAGGTTCCGGAGCTTATCTGTTCCTTATAGACGAGGCGCATAACCTTGCGGAAAGGGCGATGAAGATGTACTCGGCGGCGCTTGTCAAAGAGCATTTTCTTGATATAAAACGACTTGTAAAGGATACCGATCCGTATCTTACAAGATCTCTTGAAAGCTGTAACAGGCATTTGCTCACGCTTAAGAGAGAATGCGAAAACAGTGTCAGGGTTGTTGAAGATTTTGACACGTTCGTAAACCTGCTTCTTCGCCTGAACGGCCGGCTTGAGCAGTTTTTTGACGATCACGAACACTTTGAACATACGGATGAGGTGCTGGAATTCTATTTTGAACTTCGGCATTTTCTCAACATATATGAGAACATGAATGAGCGGGACTATGTCACGTATACGAGGATCGAAGACGGCGGAGATTTTTCCGCGCATCTTATGTGTGCGAATCCCGCAAAGAGAGTAAGGGCATGTACCGACAAGGCAAAGGCAACGGTGTTCTTTTCCGCAACACTCATTCCCATCGGTTATTACCGTATGATGCTTGGCGCCGATGACACCGATCCCGCGGTATATGCAAGATCGGTGTTTGATCCGGCTAACAGAGCTCTTCTTGTTGCAAGAGATGTAACGAGCAAATATACAAGAAGAGGCGAGGGCGAGTATGATAAGATGGCAAGATATATCGCTGCGGTGTCACATGCAAAGCCCGGAAACTATATTGTCTTTTTTCCTTCATTTGCGATGCTCCAAAATGTGTATGATCTGTTCATGAGCAGGTATCATGATCCGGATGAACAGGAAGTCGTGGTGCAGTCGCCGGCGATGTCCGAGGGGGAAAGAGAAGGTTTTTTGTCAAGATTTTCCGAACCGTCGGAGAGTACTCTGCTGGGATTCTGTGTACTCGGCGGTATCTTCTCGGAAGGTATCGATCTTAAAAATGACGCACTCATCGGTGCAATGATCGTGGGAACCGGCCTTCCGATGGTGTGTATCGAGAGGGATCTGATGAAGCGCTGTTATGATGAAATGGGACTTGACGGATTTGCATATGCGTACAGATACCCGGGAATGAATAAGGTTCTTCAGGCTGCGGGGAGAGTTATCAGGACCGAGGAAGACAGGGGAGTCGTGGCCCTTCTTGATGAAAGGTTTTTGGAACGGGATTATATGAGATTGTTTCCGCGTGAGTGGGAGGATTACGTTCTCTGCAGAGTGGATGATGTTGCGGAAAGCCTGGAACAGTTTTGGGGGACTGGATATGAGATCGGTTGACGGAATAATATTTGATGTGGACGGAACGCTGTGGGATTCCACGAATGTTGTGGAAAGAGCGTGGAACAAGGCGATAGCAGATTCCGGTATCAGGAACGTATCGGTAACGGCAGCAGACCTTCGATCGCTCTTCGGACTTCCCATGGATGATATCATCATGGCGATCATGCCTGATGAACCCGAGGATGTAAGACATCGTTTCAAGCCGCTGTGTTTTTCATACGAGCATGAATTTCTGGACCGCGAATCCGGTGATGTTTATCCGGGACTTGAGAACGCACTTAAGGCCCTGAGCCGGCATCACGAGCTTTTTATCGTCAGTAATTGTCAGGCCGGATATATAGAACTGTTCTTTAAGAAAACAGGTTACGGAAAATACTTCAAGGATTATGTGTGCCCGGGAGATACGGGACTTTTGAAAGCCGATAATATCAAATACATCACACAAAAGCACGGCCTTCAGGCACCTGTTTACGTAGGCGATACACATATGGATGAAGAGGCTTCAAGACAGGCAGGAGTGCGCTTTGTGTTTGCTGATTACGGTTTCGGACACAGCATTGATCCCGATTATACGATAGCTTCTCCGGAAGATCTTATAAGCGCGATCTCCTCTTTGTAAGGCGGCTTGTCATCGCCGTTTTCATCAGTGATATACGGGGTCTCAAGTATCTTCGGAATACCGGCAAAATCAGGATGGAATACTATCTTTGCCAGCGCATCAAGTCCGATCATCCCTTCTCCGATGTTGGCATGTCTGTCCTTGTGGGAAGACAGACCGTTCTTCGAATCGTTGATATGAAAAACGCTGATCTTTTCTTTGCCGACTGTTTTGTCAAACCGTTCAAGAACGCCGTCAAGGTCATTTACTATATCGTAACCCGCATCAAATACGTGGCATGTATCAAAGCATACCGTGAGCTTGTCACGGCATTCGACTCCGTCGATTATCGCCGCTATCTCTTCGAACGTACAGCCGATCTCACTGCCTTTTCCGGCCATTGTTTCAAGAGCGATGCTGCATTTCATATCGGGAGTCAGTATCCCGTTCAGTCCCTCGATTATCTGCTTTATCGCATCGCCCCGGTCTGCACCGACAGCCGAGCCCGGATGGAGTATAAGAGTATCGCTTCCCATGGCTATCGTCCGCTGCAATTCCACCGCAAGAAAATCCTTGGCAAGCTTATATATCTCGGGCTTTACAGTGTTGCCCAGATTGATTATATACGGAGCATGGATCACGAACCTGTCGATGCCGTGCTCCTTCATGTATTCATGACCTTCTTCGATGCAAAGCTCCGAGATGTCCTTACGCTTTGTATTCTGAGGTGCGCCGGTATATACCATAAAGGTGTTTGCACCGTATGATACGGCCTCTTTAACGGAGCCGAGAAACATTTCCTTTCCGAACATTTTGCAGTGTGAGCCGAGCAGTATGTCTTGCATAAAAAAATCCTTTCATTCTTGGGAATAAGTTCGCTAAGAATAGAAAACCGAATACACATTTGCGAAAAAGGCAGTCTTTTTCGCAAACGGTATCGGTTTTCTATTCTATATGAAGTCTTCAATTTGCGCAAGTATTTGGGCTTAAGTATGTCTGCCTATACCATATGTAGTTTTTTGTTGTTTTGTGACCTTTCAAAAGCCTCCAAACCCGCATAAAATCAGCACGGAAACGGTTGTTTTTTTTCACTCGTTCATGTATAATTTTGTACAGATTTTCCTTGCATTTTTTGCGTCCTGTACAGATCGTTCACAAGGCAGAAAAGCAGGGTAAAGGAGGAAGGTTAAGGGTTATGGCTAATATTTCAAACAACAGGAAAAAGGACGAGGATAAGGTCCCTTTTATCAAATCGATAACTGCGAAGATCATGCTTCTCGTTCTCGTGTGTGTTACCATCACGGTTGCTGTATGTACGCTGATACTTGTGAAGAACGCAAAGAGTGAGATCACCGATATCAGCATGGAGTATATCGAGTATACGATCAAAGCGGAGAGGGATCTTCTCAACCGTAAGGCTCCCACTGCAGTGAACGCCGAGTTTTACAAGAATGCTCTTGAGAATATCACCATAGAAGGTATAGACGGATCTTATGCGTATCTCGTTTCTTCTGACGGTATAATGCTCTATCATCCTACCGCAGACAAGATCGGATCTCCCGTTGAGAACGAAGTCGTAAAGGGGCTTGTATCACAGCTTCAGAGCGGATCGGTTCCCGAAGACGGAGTTACAAGATATTACTATAAGGGCTCGTATAAGTATGCGGGCTACGCTATCACCAACAAAAACCAGATACTTGTTATCAGCGCTGATGAGGATGATGTTCTCGCGCCGATGAACAGGATCAGGAATATCGGTATCATCGTATCGATAGTTATGCTTATCGTTTCGCTTGCAGGCGCATATGCGATGTCTGTTCTTATCGTAAGACCCATCAAGCAGATCACGGAGATACTTGATAAGACAAGTAAGTTTGATTTCAGACATAATCCGAATTCTGCAAAGCTTGTAAAACGTCATGACGAAAACGGTGTTATGGCAAGAGCCGTTTCCGGTATGCGTGCAAGTCTTCGCCGCATGGTTGCCAGCATAGACGATGCATCAACAAAGATCAATGTTAACGTCGATCAGCTTGAAGATGTTACAAATGTTGTTAATTCAATGTGTACCGACAACTCGGCTACGACCGAAGAACTGGCGGCAGGAATGCAGGAGACCACGGCTACGACCGAGAGCATTTATGCGAACATCGGTTATATGAAGACCGGAGCGGAGGATATTCAGGCACTTTCGGAGGCCGGAGACACGATGTCCAAAGAGGTTATGGAAAGAGCTGCCGATCTTCGCGATAAGACGATCACCGCAACAGAGAGGACGAGGGAGAAATACGAGTCGGTCAAGATCAGATCCGATAAGGCGATCGATGATTCCAAGGCTGTTGAGAAGATCAATGCTCTTACCGAAGCTATCATGGCGATATCTTCACAGACTTCGCTTCTTGCACTTAATGCTTCGATCGAAGCAGCAAGAGCCGGTGAAGCCGGACGCGGATTTGCGGTTGTCGCAACGGAGATCGGAAACCTTGCAAACCAGACGTCGACTACCGTTGCAGATATCAACAATATCGTCAACGAAGTCAATAATGCGGTTTCCAACATGTCAGGATGTCTTGCCGAGACGGGAGAGTTCCTTGAAGAGACAGTACTTGCGGATTATGCGGAGTTTGCCCGTGTAAGTGAACAGTACAACGATGATGCAGTCAAGTTCAAGGAGAGCATGAACGATGTCCATGAGTCCATAGTCAACCTTACGGATATGATCGCGAAGATCAGTGATGCGATCTCAGGTATCACATCAACAGTCGGTGAGTCCACCGTCGGAGTTACGGAGATCGCCGAGAAGACGACCGACATGGTATCAAGAACGAGCGAAACGAGCGGTCTTGTCGAAGAGAGCAAGAACTGCGTAGTCCAGCTCCAGGATATCGTGGGTGAGTTTCAGATGGATTAAATGCAGATGTTGGTTGTGAATGGGCGACACACCTTGTTTGTTTTCAGATGACTTTGAAAAGGAGGATAATATGTTCAGTGTAGGCGATACGGTTGTTTGCAGTAACGGTGTTTGTCGGGTTGAGAAGATCGGCCCTCTTGCCGGAATGGGCAAGTCTGTCGCCAACAAGAAATATTATACTCTGCGTCCCTGTTTTGATGCGGCGGCAACTATCTATGTTCCAGTCGAAGGAGACGATGAGGCGCTCAGGTTTGCACTTGGCAAGGAAGAAGTCAGAAAGCTCATGAACGAGATAGAAGATCTTGATCAGATCAATATTTCGGATGAGAAAAAGCGTGAGCTTGAATACAAGAATGCGGTCAATTCCAAAGATCCGAGAAAGCTCATCCGCATAATCAAGACAATGTATTTCAGAAGAAAAGCCAGGATCGAGAGCGGTAAGAAATCCACCGCGATAGATGAACGGTACTTCAGGATAGCCGAGAACCGGTTGTATGAGGAGATGGCACTGGCGCTGGAGATAGACCGGGATGAAGTAAAAGACTATATACGAAGCTACATAGAGAAGAAATAACATCAAAGGAGATGTGTCAGCGCATCTCCTTTTTATATGTTATAATATGTAGCATATGAAGAAGACTTTTATCACGTATTTAGCATTCATACTGGCCATGTCGGTTTTTATCACCTTAAGGGTGAAGGCTGGCAGGGTCCTTGCTGCGGATACAGACCCCAAACCGGTATCCGAAAACCTGACCGATACATTTGAGGTTAATGCACCGGAAGAAGAGGCCGAAGAAGAGCCGGAAGAGCCCGATGAAGACGATCATCTCTGGCATGGTGATACCGATCCCAAATCAGAGTTCAGCGGACTCATACCGAGGATAGTATGCTGGGGAGATTCGCTTACCGTATCTCTTGATGAAAAGAGTGCCTTTCCCGATATACTTAGAAGTCTGTCGGGATGCGAGGTCATAAATTACGGCGTTGAAGCCGAGAATACATCCATGATCGCGATGCGCGAGGGCGGACTTCGCGTTAATGTCAAGGCTACGGTCATTCCTGCAGATGTAACTCTCATCCCGATCTTTCTTCGTACCGAGAACAACGGACATGTACATTTTCTCGACAACGGTGACGGAGGAGTGAATCCCTGCGAGATCGGTGGGATCGAAGGGGAGCTTGAGAAGCTTAACGGATCGTATTATTTCAAACGATCAAGTAAAGGTGAGAGGACGGCGATCGAAGAAGGAACGCAGTTCATGACCCATGCCATGCTGGATGCCGATCCGGAAGATGTACTCGTTATCTTTGCCGGAACAAACGACCTTCCCACCGCATCGAGCGTGCGTAACATAATAGATCTTGAGCGGAGCATGCTGGAAGCTGCGGGGAGCAGTAAATACATAATCGTCGGACTTACATACGCGGGCGGTATCCCGGAGATAGATGAGGTCAATGCGGCCCTTGAAAAAGAATTCGGCGACCATTTTGTAGATATCAGAAAGTACATGTTAAAGTACGGACTTAGTGACAGCGGCATCACTCCTACACAGGAAGATATTGCCGATATTGAAAAAGGAGAGATACCTTCTTCGCTTCGAATGGACTATGTTCACGGCAACAAGCATTATCACAGGCTGCTTGGAGAACAGGTCTACAGAAGGATGAAGTATCTGGGGTATATTCCATGATCTATACACTTACTTACAATCCATCGATCGATTATCTGGTCACTCTTGACCGCCTTGACATAGGCGGTCTTAACCGTATGCGAAAAGGTACATATCTGTACGGAGGAAAAGGCGTTAATGTTTCTCAGGTCCTGAAGGAACTTGGGATAGACAATACGGCACTGGGATTTGTTGCGGGATTTACCGGCAGAGAGATTGAAGAAGGGCTGCAGAAGCTTGGGATCCGTACGGATTTTGTCCGGCTTCCGGAAGGACATTCAAGGATCAATATCAAGTTCCATGGGATAGAAGAGACGGAAGTCAACGCTCCGGGACCGTTTGTTGATGCGGTCAGCATGCGGGCGCTTCGGGATAAGATTTCGATGATAGGAAGCGATGATATACTGGTGCTCGCCGGGTCGGCTACATCCAATATGGAGAGCGATACCTTTTCCGGATTCATTTCCGAGCTTCCGAACAGAGATACGAAAGTGATACTTGATACAACGGGAGGAGAACTTATCGGTGCGCTCTGTTATCATCCTTTTTTGATCAAGCCGAACATAAACGAACTGTCGGAACTGTTCCATGAACGGTTTGATCCGTCAGACATAAACGGTATAGTAAGAGCCGCCAATCAGTTGCAGGATAAAGGCGCCAGAAATGTTCTTACTTCAATGGGACAGGACGGTGCGGTACTCATTACCGAAGACGGTAAAGTATACAAAAGACCGGCGCCTTCGGGCGTGGTCGTAAATACTGTCGGTTCCGGAGATTCAATGGTTGCCGGTTTCCTTGCGGGCTACCTTGAAAACGGAGATATGGAAGATGCACTTTGTCTTGGAGTATGCGCGGGATCTGCCAGCGCATTTAACGAAGGATTTGCAAAAGGGGACGAGATAATGGCCTTATACAGGTTGACACGATAACTTCACTCCACACGTGAAAACTTCGGGAAATATCTTACCCATGCTTTTCCGAGGATCTTATCTTTATATACATAAGGCTGATTCCAGTATCTGGAATCCATCGAATTATTCCTGTTATCCCCCATCATGAAATACGCGCCTTCCGGAACTTTGTAAGGGCCAAAATCACCTAAAGGCGTAGTCGCTATATAGGCGGACTCATCAAGAGGGACGGTGGAATCGTCTATATAAACTCGGCCGTCTTTTATTGTTACGGTCTCTCCGGGAAGTCCTATCACACGCTTGATAAAGTATTCATTCTCGTTATCCGGGTACATGAATATGACGATATCCCCACGAACGGGAGAATCGTTTATATATGCAAGACGGTTTCCGATAAGCCTGTCTCCGGTCATTATCGTCGGCTCCATTGAAGCAGACGGGATCTTGGCATTTACGATGATGAATTTGTCAAGACCGAGCGCGAGCAGCGCAGATATCGCGATGACGATTATCCATTCTATCAGTTCACGTTTAACAGACGTTTGTTCCATGTTTTCTCTCTTATCCCTGTCCGACGCCGGATGTCTCGGCGGTAATGATTGCAACATCGTTAGTGATTATAATATAATAGCTTATCCGATACAAGCAGGAAGTGTGTATAAATGCAGTTTAACTCTATTCCTGTTATCATAATATTTCCGGTCGCCTTGATACTGTATTACCTGATCCCGAAAAGGTTCAGGTATATATGGCTTCTTGTATGCAGTTATTCTTTTTATTGGCTCAGCAGCGGATCGTTTGCGCTGCTTCTTGCTGCCACGACACTTGTAACATATGTTACGGGACTGGCGCTGGACTCTTTTGATGATCCCAAAGTGCGAAGAACCATCACAGCGGTATCGGTCGTCCTTCATTTTCTTCCGCTGTTCATATTTAAATATCTTGACTTTACCCTGGATCTTTGCGGGAGCGGTCTTCGGTTCAACCTTATGATACCTCTCGGGATCTCTTTTTATACTTTTCAGGCGGTCTCTTATATCACAGACGTATACAGACATGATACGGAGTGTGAAAAGAACGTGTTAAAGCTGGCCCTGTATTTATCTTTCTTCCTAAGTATCGTTTCGGGACCGATAAACAGAGCCGGCGATATGATCGGACAGTTTGCGGATACGCACCTTTCCTATGAGAATTTAAAGCGCGGCATGCAGAAGATGCTGTGGGGGTATTTCCTTAAGCTCGCAATAGCGGGAAGACTTGCAATAATAGTCGATAATGTTTACGGTGATACCGGATCGTATTCCGGATTGGCGGTAGCGTTTACGGCACTGGCATATATGTTCATGCTCTACTGTGACTTTGAAGGTTATTCACAGATAGCGATCGGAAGCGCCTGCATGCTCGGGATCACGATGAAGGAAAACTTCAGGCAGCCTTTTTATTCCGTCAGTATGTCGGAGATGTGGAGACGATGGCATGTATCGCTGTCCACCTGGTTTCGGGATTATCTTTACATACCTCTCGGCGGCAGCAGGCGCGGACTTGCAAGAAAGTATCTTAACCTGTTCATAGTTCTGTTCGTAAGCGGGATCTGGCACGGAGCAAACCTGACCTTCTTTATATGGGGAGCACTGAACGGTTTTTATATCATAGTCGGACAGCTTCTGATCCCGTACAGGGACAGGCTTGCACAGCATATGAAGGACGGTTTCTGTAAGACCGATAAAGAAAAGAATGTGTTTGATACGGTAAGGACAGTGCTTCAAAGGACAGGTGTGTACATTCTGTTTTCGTATGTTTTCATATTCTTTGCCAATGACAGCGTGACCTCTTCTTATCTTGCGATAAAGCGGATCCTTACCGACTTTTCGCTTTCGGATATACCGGATCTTGCCGGACTGGGGCTCGGAAAGATCAATCTGTTGTTTACGCTTATCATGACCGTATTTGTATTTGTTGCCGATAAGGAAGCAAACAGAAGGTCATGCGATACTCCCGCGCTTATTAAGAACATACCGACACCCGTCAGGTGGGTGATATACTATGCACTGATTACGGCGATACTGTTTTCGGCAAACCTTACCGGTCAGGAGTTCATATACTCAAAAATGTAATGAAAGTGAAAGCATTGAAATTTGCTGCAAAATGCATACTTGCCACTGTCCCGGCAATAGCTCTTATTGCCTTTACTTTACTGTGCCCGTTTTGCTACATGGATGAGGAGTATCCTGCGTGGCGGCATGCGAAAGAGACGTCCCGGGGAGATCTGTATGACGGAGCGGATTTTGATACGGTGATACTCGGGGATTCGGGAGCAATGAGTTCGATAAAACCGGAACTTGTTGGTAAGGGATGTGTCAATCTGGCGATTGGCGGGGCTACATCCATTGAGATGTATTATCTTTTCTCCGAATACTTAAAATGTCATGACAGGCCGGAAGCGGTCGTTATCATGTTTGCGCCTTTTCATTACTGGCACATAGATAATTACGAAAAAAGAACAGTATATTTCAAGGCGATACCTGTCGGTGATCTGCCGGAGCTTTATGAAAATGCAAAGCTGTGCGGTGCATCATCGGTAAGGTATGACGGATTTGTATCGGGAGAGATATCGGCAAGGATGGGGCTTCCCGGCAAGTACCTTCCTGCCATTACGGCTGCAAGGTTTACGGGCAGATACAACGATAATGTGAGATACTTTGAAGATATCGTAAGCTCGAGAGGATACGGCGGTTTCGGGAATCTTAAGGAGTGTCATGATCCGTCTTACGAGACGTCGTACGAAGACATGGTCATAGACGGGGATGCAAAGCTTATCGCATTATATCTGCAAAAGCTGTTGAAGCTGTGTGATGATAACGATATCCGCGTGCGGCTCATTCAGCCCGCGGTAAATACGGAAACGTACGAAGGCCTTAATGAACACTATTATGCTGCGTATCGTAACTATATAAAACAGGCGGCATCCGTATGTGCGGATATCGAATATGAGGATAAGCTCCGTGTTTATGACGGGAAGTTCTTTGCCGACCCGTCGCATCTTAACGAAGAAGGTGCGGATAAGTTCACAAAAGAGGTTTTCGGACCGTAAATTTTGTGCAAAAATACAATGACAACCACATTATGTTGTGGTATAATCTTTCGAGAATTGGTGATATAATGTCAAGGCTTATAAGAGAAATACTGAGAAGTCAGAAGTTTTAGGAGGTTTTTGGAATGAATAAGAGAAGCATACTTCTTCTTGGACTTTGTTCAGCACTTGTATTTTCAGGCTGTAAGAAGGAGGAGGAAGCAGCAGCACCCGCAGCTCCGGCTCCGCAGATAGAGGTAGTCAACAGTACTCCTGCGATCAGCATTGAAGACAATTCCGAAGAAGAAGTTGTTGATGACGGTTCGCATGAGGGTATGTACAGAAGCGAACTTACGAATGAATGGATATCGGAAGATCTCAAGGATCAGAGACCTATAGCGGCAATGGTGGACAATGAGAAGACAGCACTTCCTCATTACGGTCTGTCACATGCCGATGTTGTATATGAGATGACAAACTCACTTGCCAATGACGGGATCACACGTCTTATGGTCCTCGTTAAGGACTGGGGAAGCATAGAACAGCTCGGAAGTATCAGAAGTACGCGTCCGACCAACCTTATAATAGCACCCGAATGGAATGCCATCGTATGTCATGACGGCGGTCCGTTCTACATAGATGACTATCTGGCTAAGCCTTATGTCGATAACTTCTCGGGAACATTCTCGAGAGTAGATAACGGCAAGTCGAGAGAGTTTACCGAATATATATGCCCGGGAGATATGGAGAAGAACTTTGCCAGCAAGCCGAATGTTTCCCAGACATACAACGAGTATTATTCGGGAGGACCTCATTATCAGTTCGTATCCAAGGACGGCGAGATCAATGATCTGTCATCCGCACCTTCGGTTCAGGACTGCACCAAGATCGAGCTTCCTTTCAAGCATAACGGTTCAAAGCTTGAATACGATCCGGCGACCAAGCTGTATATGTATTCCGAATACGGCCAGAAGCATGTTGATGCGGGTAACAACAATGAACCTCTCGGATTTACCAATGTTCTTCTGCAGGATGCAAGATACGTTAAGTTTGATGATAACGGATACATGATGTTCCATGCGATCGACTTCAAGCGTGACGGCTGGTTCATAACACAGGGTAAGGCTATTCCGGTGACGTGGTCCAAGGAAGACGAAGTAACGCCTACACATTACTTTGATATGGACGGCAACGAGATAGTCCTTAACACAGGTAAGACATATGTTGCGCTCATTCCCGATGACAAGTGGGGCGGACTCAACATGCAGTAGTTTGTACGATATGAGTGGCGCGGACATTGTCCGCGCCTTTTTTACCATTAAGGATCATGTGATCCGGACAAGATGAGGAGAAAAAGTGGCGATCGATCTGTTCAGTATAGGAAGATTTACGGTTCACGGATATGGGCTCATGATCGGCCTTGGTTTTCTGACGGCAGTATTTGTCGGCAGTTACCTTGCAAAGAAGAGCGGCCTGTCCGACAATGATTTTGTAAATATGGCAATGTTCGTGCTTATCATAGGGTTCCTGGGAGGGAAGCTCTTGCATGTCATCGTTGAGTTTCGTGCTTTTCTTTCGGACCCGTTATCGGTCCTTGGCTCGGAAGGATTTGTCGTATACGGCGGTATCATTACCGGGGTAGCGACCATTTTTGTATATTGTAAAGCAAAAAAAATTGATTTTGCATCGTATATAGACCTGTTCGCAGCGTCGGTACCGATCAATCAGGCTCTTGGAAGGATAGGGTGTCTTCTTGCGGGATGCTGTTACGGAAAGGAAACGACATCGTCATTTTCTCTTGTATTTCCGGAAAAGTGCTGTGCCCCGGCAAATGTTCCGCTCCTTCCCACGCAACCTATCATGGCGGCAGGCAACTTTGTGATCTTTGCGGTACTTGTCACTTTATGGCTTAAAGGGTACAACAAAAAGAAGGGACTGCTTACATCATTGTATCTTATCATGTACAGCATCGGAAGATTTCTTATCGAGTTTTTGCGTGATGATGAGAGAGGGAGCGTCGGACCGTTATCGACCTCGCAGTTCATTTCTTTGTTCATCTTTGCGGCGGGCGCTGTTCTTCTGTACTTTGTCATATCAAGAGACAAGAGAGCAACGGCTGCGGAAAAGAGCGATAATTGAAGAACATAATAGATTACGTAGACAGATATAAGGATGTTACCTTTGAGGAAAAGGCATTTAACAAAGTTGATGCCCTTATTCTGTCGCAGTTTTCATATTTCAAACTGGACGGTATGGTACCCGGAGTGGGACCTATATTACCGAATGTTTCCATCAGGAACATCGCGGAAAGAGATAACGTTGACGACCTGTTTTCCGATGAGAGATACGCCAGGGATAACAGAGCTCTGTTCGACGCGATGGCTCATTCAAAACGGTTTGGCGATATTGAACTTAACCATTATATCGATCTTGTCAGTAACAGGTGGGAGATGCAGTTCTCCGCGGTAACGATGTATTTATCTCCCGGTGTTACCCATGTTGTTTTCCGGGGGACCGATGAGACGGTCATAGGCTGGAAGGAAGACTTCAATATGTCTTTCATGACTCCGATCCCCGCGCAGGTCAAAGCTGTTGATTACATCCACTATGCTGCCGAGCGGATAAAGGGAGATTTTTCCGTCGGCGGTCATTCCAAAGGAGGCAATCTGGCTGTGTACAGTGCGATGAAGTGCTCGAGAACAGTCAGGGACAGGATCAGTCTGATCTATTCCCAGGACGGACCGGGCTTTACGAGAGAGACTCTTGAGGATGGGGATTTTGATGCTATCGCATCAAGGATTGAAAAGTATGTTCCGCATTCATCCATCATAGGTATGCTCCTTCAGACACAGGAACAGTACAAAGTAATAGAGGCAAGGAGCATCGGGATACTTCAGCATGATCCGTTTAACTGGATAGTTGAGGATGATGATTTTGTTTACAGAGATGACATCGCGGGCAGGTACGGGATGTCGGATGCATCGGTCAACGAGTGGGCAAGACGTGCCGATCCCGAGGAGATGAAGGTGTTTGTGGACAAGGTCTATGAAGTGTTCACCGCATCGGGCGTGGATGACCTGAATGATATAAAGGGTAACGCGGCATCCATCATGCAGAATGCAAAAGCCGTTCTGGACAACATGGATGAAACGGAAAGACAGCGTGTGAAAGCAGTCATCTCTGCGTTCGTTGACTGTGTAAAAGAGCAGGTTAAGGATAAGATCCCGTTCGTATAGGATCAGATGATGAATTTTGCCGCCAGGTAGATGATCAGAAGGTGGGCGGGATAGAATATATAAAATGCATATTTGAAGCGAGGCTTTTTATCGGGATCATAGAAGTACAAAAGGACAAACGACAGCGGAGCGAATTTTTCCCAGCATGTCGAAGCGGCTCCAGCCAGCAGATGAAAAGCTCCGGAATCTTTTGTGAAGTACAGCACCGCTGCCAGCAGCATGCATTTCCATGAATAATCGGCATGAACAAGATATGCCGCATCCGCAAAAGATATAACCGCACAGATCTGCGCAAGATATACGACGGGCCGGGACAGCCCCAGGGTGTTCTTCTCAAGAAACCGGATAAATGCAAGCATTAAAAGAGCCAAAAAGAAAGAGATCATTATATTCTGATGATCCCGGTAGAACGGTTTGCCGTACAGCCCGAGATCAAACGGGACTTCGGATATTACGGCAAATACGGCAAGACGAAGGGCGTATTTTCGTATGTTTTTCGTTCTGAAAAATCCTTCGACCAGGAAGAAAGTAAATATCGGAAATGCCAGGCGTCCGATACCGCGCAGTACGGTGTATACTTTATTGATATTTGTATATACGTCCGGGGCGATGTCCATACCGTGCACCGCCATATAGTTGTGCAGTATACCGTAGCCGACATGGTCTATCAGCATCATCACACATGCGATGATCTTGAGAACGGTGCATGACAGCTTTATTCTGTTAAGGCATGATACGTTTTTTTTCATATATCAATAGATTTTAGCACAACGGAAGTGATTATGAAACAACAAACATTATTAAAACTTACGGCGATCGGGTTTACGGCGATGGTACTTGCGGGATGCAAGGATACCGAGACTGCTTCGTACAAAGCGGAGCAGGCGCTTGGTGCCAAAGACTTTGAGAGCGCATATAACATTGCTTCGTCAGCCATAGAATCAGGCGCCGGCGACAAGGAAATGTTCAGATCAAAAGCAATAGCTCTTCTGGGACTCGGTGAATATGAACAGGCAGAGAGTACGTTTCTCCAGGCGTTTGCATGCTCCAACGGGTTTGTGGACAGGACCGATATAGATAACTCCTACTATATGGCGGTGGCTCAGTTTAAAAAGGGTGACCATGCCGCCGCAAGATCGACGCTTGATTCCATCATAGCGCTGCGTCCCAAGGATGACGGTGCTTACTATCTTCGCGGCAAGGTCGAACTTGCAATGGGGGAAAGGGAAAGTGCGTTAAGTGATTTTGACCAAACCGTCACTCTGGCACCCGATAACTATGACCGGTATGTAGGCATATATGAAGAACTTCATTCAAGAGGTTATGATACCGAAGCATCTTCGTATCTTGAGAAGGCTATGTCGGCGGGAAGCAAACTGTCGGATTATAACAAAGGTGTGCTCGAGTACTATATGGGCTCGTACACTGATGCCAGAAATGACCTGGAGAATGCGAGAAAGAAATCCGATAACGAAAATCTCACATTGTATCTCGGTAAGACGTATGAGGCGCTTGGGGATGACGGATATGCGATGTCCATCTACGAAGAGTTCGTAAGGCTCAATCCGGGTTCCGGACGGATATACGATCAGCTGGCTTCGTGTCAGATCAAAAAGGGAGATCTTGAAGGAGCGCTCACAACCATAG
Organism: Lachnospiraceae bacterium; assembly: GCA_017612555.1. GTDB lineage: Bacteria > Bacillota > Clostridia > Lachnospirales > Lachnospiraceae > UBA2868. Next base: position 59,325 of record JAGAFR010000080.1, read on the forward strand.
AAGCTGGGCTGTCGCTCGGTAACGGAGACGGTATGCAGGGCCTTATGTTCAACAGGGTTGTGGCATATGAATTAAGCTATGATTTTAAGTCCGCAAAAAAAGCGATGGATGAATATCTGCAGCTTTACCCGGATGATGAAACGGCGATCAGGGAGAATGTTTTTTTGAGCAGCAGGTAAAAATTGCGAGCTCATTTTTGTATATGATGCACAAGATGTTGTGGTGTTAACAAAAAGTTAACATAAGATATTGTATTTTCATATTGACTTCTGATTTTTGCAATGCTATATTAATAATCGTCTTCAGACAAATCTTTATCAATCGATGAGTGGGGTCTTATAAAGGGTCTTATTAGGAAGGGAGTAGTCAGTAGTATGTTCAGCGTTGTAAAAAGAAACGGGGAGTCGGCCGACTTTAACATCACCAAGATAAGTGATGCTATAATGAAGGCTTTTAATGCATGTGAGAAGCAGTACACAAATGACATGATCGATATGTTATCACTTCGGGTTACTGCGGATTTCCAACACAAGATGAACGACAATAAGATAACGGTCGAAGATATTCAGGACAGTGTTGAAGTTGTACTGGAGCAGGCCGGTTATACGGAGGTTGCGAAGGCTTACATCCTTTATCGTAAGCAGCGCGAGAAGATCCGTAATATGAAGTCTACGATCCTTGATTACAAGGATGTCGTAAACAGTTATGTTAAGGTTGAGGACTGGAGAGTCAAGGAGAACTCAACGGTCACATATTCGGTAGGCGGACTCATCCTTTCCAATTCAGGTGCCGTTACGGCCAATTACTGGCTTTCGGAGATATATGACGAGGAGATAGCGGAGGCACACAGGAATGCCGACATCCATATCCATGATCTGTCGATGCTGACAGGATACTGCGCAGGTTGGTCACTCAAGCAGCTTATTAAAGAGGGACTCGGCGGTATCACAGGTAAAATCACATCAGCACCTGCAAAGCACTTATCGGTTCTCTGCAACCAGATGGTAAACTTCCTCGGTATCATGCAGAACGA
>JAGAFR010000081.1 GCA_017612555.1 Lachnospiraceae bacterium
AATGTTTTCAGAGATATTTGCAGGTGTGCGGACTGTGGATACGTGATGTGGTTCTCCGTTAGGACAGATAGGCCCTCAAAAGGTTACTACACTTGCGGTCGCTTCAGGCTTGCCGGACATAGAAAGGGATGTTCCGGTCATTATATAACACTTGAGCAGCTGAAAGTCCTTACTCTTGGCGAGATAACACGCATTGCCGCCATGGTGGTCGAGAATAAAGAAGCCTTTATTAAAGACCTTGTCGAGTCCGCTGAGAGCGAGTTTAATGCATCAATGGCAAAGATTAAGGCAGAACTTGATGAATGCAATTCAAGGATTGAAGAACTTAATATCCTGACTCTTAAGGTGTATGAGGATCGTGTATTCAAAAGAATATCGGATGATACTTATACGAAGTTTTCAAGGCGTTATGACAAAGAGCTTGAACTGTTGAAAGACAAAGCATCAGTTCTTAACGGGTCAATGTGTCAGCCCCGCTTCACCGAAGAAGACATCCGGCACTTTGCGGATATCATTGAAAAGTACGCTGACATCACAGAAATAACCGGCGATATCGCTCACGAACTCATTGAAAACATCTATGTACACGAAAAGAAAACCATCAACGGGATCACCGGTATGCGTGTCGAAATATCATATCGTTTCGTCGGAAAGATATGTGGCAGCGGCAACCTTCAGGCCCCGGCAATCGGATGGCGTAACAGAACAAAAAGTCTTGGTGCATAGTAACCGGTTTGAGAGTTCGAGTCTCGTATGCTCCATTTATATTGGCGAAAAATCTGCCAATATCAATATTGTAAAGGAGGATTTCGTTATGGTTGAGAAAAACCTAAAGAAGCTTCAGGCTAAGAAGCGGCGCGTCACGAATGGCTTCAACACCGGAACCCGTGACATGAAACTCAAAACTGCATATCGTCGTAAAAAAAGATGGTCGGCAGATGAATCTGCCGGCTATCTTCATTTTCTTATACATCTTGAACATTCATGATTCTCAGTATTCCATGTTCATCCATAAGGTAAATGCAATCTTATCTTTGCTGTCAAAGCCACAGTTTTCATAAAATCGATGTATAGCCGAATCTTTTGACCCGGTAACAAGCATGATCTTATAACAGTTTTCGGCTTCGGCAAGCTTTTTTGCGTACCCGATGCACTCACCGGCGTATCCCCTGTTCCTGTGATCAGCGTGCGTCACAACATTTTCTATAAGCGCATACGGTCTGACGGTTCTTGTAAGGTTTGGGATTATGATACATGTACACGAAGAGACGATTAGACCGTCCACTTCATTAACGATAAGATGATACTTATCGTCGCGAAGGATACGTTCCCATGTGCTTTTAAGATGGTCGTCGTGATCGGGTGTTTTTTTATCATGCAGATATAGATACAGCTCCAACAGACTGTCAAGATCTTCCCATTTTACTTCTCTGACCATATCAGACTATCCTTTCACACTTCCGGCGATATACTCGGCATTTATCTCTGAAAGCTCTTTTTTACCGTCAATATATGGCTGATAAAACGTCTCGGTTCTTCCGCCACCGATATTGTCACATCCGTTACAGAACTCACACTCGGTGCCGCAGATGGCAAGAGAGCGGTTCACTATTCTGATACGCTCTTCACGTGTAGTATCTTTTACAAGGACAGATTTAATCCCTTCCATTTACATTCCTTCCTAGTGCCAGTAAGGCTTCTGGTCTTTATGACTGTAGCCGTTGAGTTTTTCTTTATATCCGTCAAGGATTGCCTCGTACTTGGATACCATTTCATTGATTGCTACTGCGGTGTTGCCATCGGGTTTGGGACTTCCGTTAAGAATAAGCACCTTCATTTGTTCCCCTCGTGATATAGGTCTACGTACTATAATCTATCCATGGATAAATTAGAAAAGGACCAGATCAGGATAAAGAATGTAAAACGTCTGGTAAGGGATCAAATGCCTGTCTTCGCAAGCAGATTCTTCAAATCTAATAAGGATATGGTGATATTTTTCAGATAAGTTTCATAATAAAAATCCCTTTCGCAATTTACAAAGTCTTTACCCAACATAAAATCTCCCTGACACAAAATCGTCGATCGGTCCTCCATTATTATCGGCGTAATTGTTATTATGGAAAATATCTATGTCCTCTATGACACCGCCACCTGTCACCATCTCAAGTTCATCCATATTGAGTTCACGCTTATTGAGCTCATTTTTGTTGTTTTTATCGTTATTTATCATAACTCTACACTCCTTCCGTGTGTGATATGGCTGCTTTGCTACGCAAATATTATACCATACTGAACTGTCACACGACTATTATATCTACGGCTTTGAATAATGTCGCTTGAATTTATCGGGTCAGTCCACAATGATCCATTCAGTCATTCCCCACAAGATGAACCGTTTGATATGTATGTCCGGTCGCAGGCAGGAATTTTTCGATAACATCAGACGTTTCATTCATCAATTCCATCATTCAATACCAAACTCTTTCTTCAGATTAGCGTACCTTGCCGCTTCCTTCTCCTTGACCTCTTCTGAAAGATCATTATATATATGATATCCCTACTCCAACGTGTACGTCATCATCTCATACTTCAATTTGCTGCCTTCCACTATTTCGGGCGGAAGTAAAGCCCTGGCGACAAGCTTCAGGTCATCAGACTCTGTATCCGTCCTGCGAAGATTCGCATAATCTCCGTCAATGCTCACTACTTCATAATACCATGTTTCCATCTTTTAAGCCTTTCTGTTCTGATCTGAATCCTGTAATCTACACGCCCTGTCCGGCTATGAATATACCTACCGCCAGGAGCGCGCCCGCAACATAGACAAGTATCTCGATGATACCCAGTATAAGAAATCCGGTGCTGCCTGTTATGCCTTCCTTTTTTGCCTTTGCAGCAAAGATCGTTCCGATGACCGATAGCAGCAGACACGGCAACGGCGAAAAGAATATACTCATCAGGCCCGCAAACGCAAAGATCGTATAAACCGTTCCTCTGTTTGCAACCCCTTCAAGCATTGACGCAAGTACAATACAGATCACCGTGACTGCCAGAATAATGACCGGGATCAGTGTAAGTATTTTTGCCTTCGAATAACTGTTATTCAAAATAAACTATCCCCTTAGCTGCGCTGTCTTCATCGTATTGTCCGAGTCCGAAAGGTATCGCGCATATATGCCATCCCGTCATCTTATAACCGGTGCGCCAGCCGATACTGTACTCATCATCTTCCTGTGCATCTGCATATATGACAAATACGGTCTCCGGGAAAGTTGTGATATCCTGAACGACCTGGCACTTTTCGCCGTAGTCTTTTTTCACGAAGTCCTTAACAAGAACGCATTCTTCGTATATATCATCGTAGTAGCACAGATCATTGCTGTTATCGCCCGTTCCCATATATACCTCATACGTTCTGTGATCCGAGTAGAATGCGACTCCTTCAGGTTCAAAACAAAGCTTCGGGACCGTGTTTTCCGGATACTCTTCATTATCATCATCAAAAACATCTGCCTTTGTAAGGCTCCCCTCCTTACCGGGTACACCCTTAACGGTTTCATAATCAAATAAAAAGTGGCCTGTTCCCTCATAGTATCCGAAAGTCAGATACAGGTCCCCGCCGGACATGACGAACTCCTCAAGTTCGGGATAGCTAGGCTTCCCTGCACCCACCTGACCAAGCTGCGTAACATCTCCGTTCTCATCTACGGAGCACACGATAAATTCATCATCCGCCGTATGCAGCAGTGCTATGAGAGTCTCACCCGCAAATCCGCAATACTCGTAGTAGATGTTTTCACCGCCAAGGTCCGCGATCTCCTCACCGTTTTTGATCAGAACAGTATGTATCGTCTGTCCCACCATTCTGTCCACGGCAAGGATCTGACCGCCGGCTGATATACCAAGCGGCGTCCCGGCACAATAGAAGGTTGACTCACCTGTTGCCATATCATAAAGATCCGTGGTGCTCTTATCATAGTTGTCACGATCCTTCTTACCGATATAAAAGCCCTCCGGGCAGGCATATAGTTTTCCCACTCCGGTTATCTCACCGACTTCTTCATATTTGCCCGTATCAAGGTCATAGCAGATGAGCGGACACTTCGTCGGAGTTGATTCGGTGTTTATAAATTGGCCGAACTGTGCTCCGGCATCCATCGAATCCTGCGAGATCTTCCTGAAATACACTTTGTTGCCGATCCTTACAAAATAGCTGCCATTTTTTACGATCCCATTTTCAAAATCATCTTTGAAGGAGCCGGCAGCTTCGGATGAAGCCTCCGGTTCTTCCTGAGTACTTTCAACAGGCCCCTCATTCTTATCGATCTCCGGAGTCTCTTCTTCTGCTTCCTGCTTTATCTCCTCCTTCACCTCCTGCGTATCAGGAGCGGGGGGAGTTGAAGTATCTTTGCAACCTGCAAGAATCATTACGCTCATCACACAAAATAATACTGCTGATTTTTTTCCCTTTTTCATCGCAAACCTCACTTGTTCCGGTTTCCTATCGGGGTCCATTCGATCCTGATACAGTTATAGGCAAGATCATCCATGATCTCATTGAAGACCTCATCACCGTTTTTCATTTCCTCTGATCGGCTCGCATCGATCACGCCTGTTTTATTATGAAAGTATCCGACACTGCCGTCTTCTTTTTCATCAGTAAAGTAACAGTCATCCCATATGATATCACATCCATCGTCGCTAAGATGAAAAGCACCTGTCACAGTACTTTCCCGCATTTGACATGACCGAAAAGTTCAATTCGGTGACCTTGACCATGTTGCCATTGGTGCTGCTCATCTCCTTCGCATCATAAGGAATGAATTCGGTCGCCCAGAATGAATATGCTTCCGGGTTTTCCTCTCCATCCGAAAAAGCCTGGCCGCAGAAAGCGTACAGATTATCGCCAAAGTTTACCACGTTCATGATATAGTATTCATCTTCGCCTTCTTCCCCCGAAGCATGATAACTGTATTTCCCGCTCATACGCTGCGCGAGTGATTTTTCCTCAACATTATCATCTGCCTTCCCCGCGCTTTCCGGCTGTTCTTCCACCTGTTTTGGCTCTGACTCGGCAACGGCATTTCCCTTCGGCTCATCGGGTATACTACTGCTGTCCGCGCTCTTACCACAGCCTGCCAGGACCACTGCGCACATAAGTCCTGTTAAAACCTTCGCCACATTTTTTCTCATCATCTCATACCAAACTCTTTCTTCAGATTAACCCTATCAACGGATTCAATCGATCAGTTTCATACCTTCGGGTACGATAACATCCGTTATGCGTTTTCCTTCAGGGAATGTAATGCCTGCCATACCTTCCGAATACTTCTCCTTTAGCGGCACGTACTTGTATGTATCATTATCGTATCTGTACCATGTTTCTCTCCATCCTTTTGCGCCCATCGTAAGCCCTTCCATGATCATGCCGTCAGGGTATATCTGAGCTATCGCTCTGTATGGCACGCCATAGGCATATACGGCATCACCGTCATTTGAATATATATCAACGGGATCACCGTAATACGTTATGATGAGCTCGATCAATCCGTCCCCTGTTATATCCTGATACACATATCTGACCTCATCATTATTTGTGGAATACGGCCATCCATGCTGGACAAGTGCTGTTTGTGAATTGTATTTTTCCATCTCATCCCAAGACTTGCCGCTTTCCTGAAGCTGCTTGTACCAGTATAAAACCCCGCAGTACGGTTCCCCGACCTCATCAATGTCAGCCGTACTTTTGCGCTCTCTCATCGGAGTCCAGGAGAACAATATGCAGCGCTCTTCATATTCATCCATGAGTTTCCAGAATTTTCTGTCCGGGATATCCAGCTTCTCGGATTCGCTCCTGTCCCACACCCCGGAAGTATTATGGAAAAATCCGATATTTCCGGAAGCATCCTCCTCCGAAAAGTAAAGATCATCCCATATGACCTTTGTCCCGTCCTTACTCAGATGATTTTCGCCAAACTCGGTATTGCTGGCACCGCTTGAGCCGGAATTATAAAAATGTCCGTCCGGAAGCGGCCAGTATCTGTTCCGGCCCCAGCCCGAAAAAACCGTATAAGGTTTATCATCAGCAATCGTAAATACGCTCAGGACATAGCTTCTTTTGATCTCATCTTCATCAAACGAGTCGTTGTATCCGATCATAAGCTCCGGAATACCGTCACCGCTTATGTCCTCCATTATGTATCCGATATCATCCAGCAGATCCTTTTCACCCGGGTACATGACTCTTTCCATCAGGCCGTCGGATATATAGTCATACTCCCTGTCGTAGTCGAGTCCGTTATTTAAAACCTCCAGCACCTCGGCAAATACGGGGCCGTACATCATTTCATAGTCGGTCTCATCTTTGTCCGGTTCGTCTTTATCAGGCTCATCCTGTTCCGGCTCTTCATTATCCGGTTCTTCTTTGTCCGGTTCGTCAACCTTACCGTCCTCTGTAGCGGTCATATCCTCATTGACACCTACGGGATTTTCCGCAGGGGGAACATCAGCGGATGCGGAACACCCCGACAGGGTACCACACATCATAAAACATATGATAGATGTAGCAAACAATCTTCTCTTCATAGCACACCTCAAATATAACACCTGTAATTGTTATTTCTGTTCAAGATATTCAAGCTTATATGATGAACCGTCAAAACTTACGATCGCATATCCTTTCCACATAGTCTCAAGCTTCGGGTTCTTTGATGCCTCTTCTCCGGAGAGTTTGTAATATTCTTCTTTTCCCTTACCGTCAAAATACTCATCAAGATCCTGCGCATAGACGGTATAGGTAAACTTAAGTCTGCGGGCACCGAGATCCTCGGCCTTATCAACTATGGTCAGGTTCAGGTAAGATTCTCCATCCGCCGCAGGCATGCACAGATCTCCGCCTTCATAGAAAATTCCGTATGTATCATCGGATGGCAGCGCCGTCATCTCATCATCGGAAACGGTGATCCCCAGGTATTTTTCCGTCACGGTATTTACATTCTCAAGGCTGAGTGTCTCGCATAACTCCTTACCCGGGATATTGCGGTACTCAATTTTTTTATCTTTGTTAAGTTTGGTCCATATGAGCGTCCAATGAAGAATGTCGATAAGGTCGCGGTCAGCTTTATCATATTGGCCAAGACCGGCCTCTGAGAAATTGCTCATGAATATGTTCATTTTCTTCTGCGTGGCAGCATCGATCGATATGGCTTTCCCGTTAATATCGGTGCCGGCCTTCTTCGGATCCACGACAGTGACATCAGACAGTTTTTCAATATTTGAAAGTTTTACGCTCTTCGCCTTGGGAAGACGGCTCTCGTACTGCGATCCCGTCAGTTGATCATTCCATTCGCCTATCCATTCCGGGTAGTATCCATAGTTTTTGTAAGAGTCTTCGATCTCTTTGAGCGTCACGCCATCAAGATCCCATCCGCATACCTCATAATATTCTCCGTCGATCTTATCAAGAGTCCTCAGGTAATCCCCCAGACTGCTGTAATATAAATACCATGATTCTCCGGGATTCCCTTCATCTGTCAGATACTCCTTCTTCAGCATCCCACCGGGATATATTGTCGCGGTAACTCCTTCCTGCGCCGTAAAAGCACATCTCATCTTATTTCCGTAATTACCGTAGATATCGGTGATCTCTCCCTCACGAGTGATGATGAGCTCATGCCTCCCATCGGAATCGATATCGTAAAATGAATATCCGATATCCTCTTTCCCATTATGTTCTTCCTTATATGCGTACAAAACATCCGCCGCCGAAACATACTCATTTACATACTCGTCTCTCTTTGATGGGCCCGATGCTTCATCCTTAACCTCAGGGTTAGCTTTATTGGTTTCATCAGATTCGACGATTTCTGCCGGGGTCTCTTCCTTCGAACCGGTATCAGGCTTGTCCGTCTCTTCTGTCGCAGCCGTCTCCACGGTTTCATTATCTGTTCCCGGCTCGCTGTTTTGTCCCAACACCTCGGGATCACTCCCACACGCACATAGCATCACGAGTGCAAGCATTATTCCAAATGTAAAATAGTTCTTTTTCATAGTCGTCTGTACCTCGTCCGTATAATTTCCGGAATAATAATGATCCGATAAATCACAATAACATTTTATCACTAAAAAATCTCATTGAAAAACAAAGAAATGCCATTGACCGTACCAGTCGCCACCCCCTATTTCGGTCTGTTTCGATCCGTTTAGATCCGAATATTTCTATCTTGGATTTTAATATTTTGTTTTGACATTTAATTTCCTATATGGTATCATCTATTTCCAATTTGGTATTCGCAATATTCCCCGATATATGGAGGTCCCGGTACATGGAAAAGGTCGAAAAAAAGGCTAAAGAAGGTATTCAGTTGACGATCATCGAGAAGATCGAAGCACTTATGGAGGATAATAAGATCAATCAGGCAACCCTTGCCCGCGAGACAGGTATAGCCCCGGCACAGCTCAGTAAGTGTCTGAACCGGAAAGGCAACAATTATGTCGGTATTGACACGTTGCTAAGGATCTCCGACTACTTCAAAGTCCCTGTAGATCACCTTCTCGGCCGTTCAACGATCAGACTTCCGGAAAAATCTCTTTCAAATGCAGACATATGTCGCCATCTGGTCAATCTGATCGAAACTAACACGGTCAACATTATTAACGCTGCTGTCGAAGAAGATACTTACCAGCCCGGTAAAGGAAATGCTGAAGATCAGACAGATCAGTATCGGTATGAGAAGAAAAAGAACCCCTACAAGATGTTTTTCTTTTCCAACTTCAGACCCCTCCCCGATATGAAGGGTATGAATAAAGGAGAAAAAAAGAAAATTGAAACCGAGTTAAATGCCAACGGTCTGTATTACCCGAAACGTGTCGAGATCAATGCCTTCATTGAATATTATCTCAAGCTTCGGGATCTGTACAAAAAAAACGACCTTCCACGGGCGTTCTTTGAACAGGCCATAGAAGATCGTTTGAATCAAATGCGATATTGAGCAGTTGTTTTTCAAGATGATTTGGTCAGTTATAAAGACCTCTCGCGCACGGATAACGATTGATATTTTATTTAATTACCAGTCCCGTAGAGGGCACAGAATATAATAACATTGGTTTTTCATCGTTCCTCAGAACTTGAATGTGCGATCCGTTTATCGTATAAATTGGCCCAATTCCTTTAATAATGTGAACCAAAATGGCAGCCCCAGGACAGTCCAAACGGTAACGATAATAGATATGATACCCAGAGGACCGAATTTAGGGCTCTTTCCGCTCTTTACTCTTTTATACCATATGATGTCCAAGATGATCGGAGGAGCGATAGAAACGAGCGAACCACCAACCACAATGAATATGATTATTCCTTCCAAAACCTCCATACCTGCGTCCATTACTTGATACTCCTTTCAGGTCTTATCCTGTAATATTATGTCCTGCACTCTATGGATTATATCAGAAAACCCGGTGTTTTTCATACTTCTGTACAAAAAAACGATCTTCCACGGGCGTTCTTTGAACAAGCCATAGAAGATCGTTTGGATCAAATGCGATATTAAAGTTGTTTTAATTCATCTGCCCTTGGCAATATCCATAAGTCGTTCGTATGCTCGCCATAGGTCTTCACCCATACCGAGTTCAGTTAAAACTGTTGACATACTCCGTAAGTTCCTTACGGTCATAGAACCTGTTGATATCTCCGATAAAATAGTCAGGCTCTGCCCCCCTGTCAACATCATAGAAAGAGCCAAGCTTCATTACGGAGAATCTCCTGAATCCCGACACCTGATACTGGGTGCCTCCGGCAGTACATAACGGATGGATCGCACAGGAACCACCACCAGACTGCTGTCCCAGTATCGTAACCTTATGAGAAGCCTTGAAAGCATTCGGTACCAGATTTCCGCAGGAGAAACTTACAGGAGACTCAAGACAGAACAGGTGAAGTCCCTTACCTGCGAGAGTGTCGTTCTCGTCAAACTTTCCATCAAGATTTGTATCTATGGTATATACCGCATCCGTCATGGCGCCTGTAAGCGTATCTTTCGTGCTCAGATCCGCCTGCCCCAGGAATGTCGCCATAACATATTCTGCCGTGCCTGTATCTCCGCCACCGTTAATTGACAGATCCATGACAACATTCTCTATTGGACTGTCTTCTCTGAGAATCTGCTGGCACGCATACTGCATAAGCCTTACCGTATCGGAATCACTGTTATCAGCTTCGGTCGGCTGTGCATAATAATCTATATCGGGACTCCGGTCCATAAACTGATCAAATGTGATATATGCTGTATTCCATATTTCCTCATAGGCCGGAACTTTGTCCGGATAAAACTTTTCTCTTGCAGCAAGCAGTTCCTCCTTATCCTCTGCCCATGAAGTACCTGCAAGCCCATTACCTATCGGCTTTGCTATCTCACCGAGCTTGGCCATGTCAGTCATATGGGAGCATCCGAGAAACTGACTGTGCAGATCGCCCAGATATAAATATATCAGCTTATACAGTGCTCCTTCGGCAACCACCGGATCTTCGCTCAGAAACTCGTTCTTAAGTAATGTATCGCTGAAAAGTCTGTCAAAACTGTCAATGTCATGCTGTTCCTTCAGGCCATACTCATAATCAAGTACAAAACACGTTTCGTTATACGAGAACTTGGCCAGTTCCTCAGTCCATTTGCCGCTTCCCGATTTGAAGATCTCACTCAGTTTTTCGTCAAGGCCTCCGCCAACGATGACACAATCACCGTTGTACAGCGCCATACTGCCGTAATAGCTAAAGAACACGTCACTTACCGTTTGCAGCGGTACATAGTACCCGTTTCCATCATTTACAAGATCTATCTCATACGGCTTCAGATCAAAAACTATGGCCTTACCGTATCTGTCTGTTGACAGGCTGCTTTGCTGAAACAGTTTGGTCGTATTTTTCGTACGCGAGACCATGTCAACAAGAAGGCTTCCTTCCATTTTGAAGAATGCATCATAATCACGGAACGATATTGTGTCGTTTACACAGTCAAAATCCGTTTTATACGCACCTCTGGATATCACGGCATGATCGCCGTCGGTCTTATACTCAAGTTTATAAAACTCTTCCGCCGGATTATCACAATCATAAATCTGTTTTAGAAGACCTGGAATATCCTCTACAGAGATATAAGGTATTATCCCACCATTGACAAAATACAGATCGATCTCCTGCTTGTTATCAGCAGATGCGACATACAGCGGGACCGCTTTTTGTTCGACACTGTATGATTCCGGTGCTGCGTCCACTACTTCCGCATTTTCATCTTTGTTTTCATCTTCGGTTTCAGCATTATCCTGACCGGCATCTGCCTCCTCCTTAACATCAACACTCACATTGGAAGCCGCGCCCTGACATCCAACAAGACTCATTACCGTCACACCGGCGATCATCATCGCCAAAATCTTTTTTTTCATAGTGTTTAGCCCTCCCGGATAGAAATCCTCGTTTGCTTTCCTGTGTATATAACACTATCATGAAGATATGCTGATTACAATACCAGTAACAATAATACTATTGTTCCATTAATTCAGTCCTATGTCACATCAAATATCGTCAAACAGTCCAATGGATTCCCAGTCAAATCTATATGTGCCGCTGGCATCCATCATTACGCCTGTGCGGGTATCATAAATACGGCATACACACCAATTACCCGCTGCGGCCGGCTCATATATCCATAAACCATCCCGAACTTCCTTATCGTTGTAACTCTTTTCGGCATAATCCTCAGACACCATGCGGAAGGACAGTTGCATGAATCCTTGGCCATCTTCTCTGGTAGCGTTGAAACAGTATAATTCTCTGCCGATCTGAACATTACCATCCCGGTCAAGATATTCCGTGTCCGGATCTTCAATTTTAAAACCGGCCTTTTCCACGGCACTTCCAAGCCCGGCCAGGACCGGAGTGGATCTGTAATCGTAGGTTTTGCTGAAAGGTCTCCCTTCGTCGCTGTACTCAACGTCATCCGGGATCGCGAGTTCTTCTTTTCCGTAATTCTCAAGGTTTTCTTCCGGTGTCATTTCAGGAAGATTACCCGGAACGGATACGGGAGCACCTTCTTTATCATCCTCAAGCTCTATCTTTATCTCTTCATTACTATTGTCATCAACACTCTTGTTTTTTGCTTTTGTCGACAATGCTATTGTCAGGCACAATGCAAAAACTATAACAGCCACTGCCGCTATCTTTGAAATTTTCTTATATCCTGTAAGATTTTTTATCCTCATTCTTATTTCCCTTCCACTGTAATTATCTCCGGCAAATGCCGCATATACTCCCCTGCCAGCGGTCCCACGCTTTAAAGCGTGTTTAACCATAGACCTGCAATACTCTTTGCGGATCTTATCACCCATCCTGTCAATGACAGCCTCATCGCAGCGCATTTCAAGATCGGCGCACATCTTCACAAAGGCGATCCAGACGAACGGATTGAACCAGTGAACACAAAGCGTAAGTATTCCCACTATCCTTGTTATATGATCCAGGTTCCTTATGTGCATCTGCTCGTGTTGCAGTATATAAGCCTCTTCTGTCTCAGTCAGTCCCGACTGCATGTATATCCTGGGCCTTATTATGCCCAGAACAAACGAAGTGTCCACATTATCCGATATATAATATCTTCCGTCAGAAGCGATCTTCGCCGCTTTCAGAGCGTTCATCATCCTGATCGTCTGTACGGTAAGATATACCATGATCGCGACCATACCGGCCAGCCAGACTATGGATGCTATTGTTCTCGGATCCGTCAGTAAAGAAAGGATCTTTGCTGATGTTTTGATCTGTGTATCCGGACCAAGCTGCGGCTTATCAGGTATTGCTGTGACCGCCGGGATCACTGCATTTGCCACCTTGTTTATCGTACCATCAGCATCATCAGACAGTTTAGCGATGTTCATCACGCTGAAAATCGTATCAAAATTCAACGGACATATCAGTCGTAATCCCGGTATCAGCCAGAATAAACAGATAATCCTTCGGGGAAGTTTATGAAAACACTTCCGCAGGATCAGAACCGCTATGATCGCTATACTGCCGTATATGCTCATTTGTAATACATGTTGAAATATGTTAACCATAAAACGTCACCAATGTCTGAACAATGCCGGTCACTCATCCGTAATGTGAGTCTCAATAAGATCTATCAGTTCGTCAGCTTCTTTTTTACTCAACTTGCCGTTACCTAAAAATGCGTTGACAAAAGCAGGAAGTGAGCCGCCGAAGCTTCTTTTTACCACGTGTTCACTTTCATGAGACAATACCTTTTCTCTGGGCACGATAACGGACACAAGCGAATCAGTATTCTTTACTATTTTTTTATCACAGAGCTTTTTCAACATAGTATAGGTTGTTGATTTTTTCCAGGACAGTTTACTCTCACACAGTTTAACAAGTTTCCCCGATTCAACCGGAGCATTGTCCCATATGATATCCATGATCCTGTATTCACTCTCGCTAAGCAACAAGTCAGACATATTGTTTTGTTACTCCTCCTTTCGGTGCAGATATATCGGTTTATAGCTATAGACCGGTTTTAGTCTATACCTATAGACCTAACTTGTCAACTGTTTTTTTCCTTTTTCAGTAAAATCAAAATTAATAGCTTCTTCTGATACCGATAGGGGATCTGTCCTATGATCTATTCAGTGTTTTTTCACGAGAGAAAGGGCATTCTCGCATGTTACCTTCTTCACCGTTTCATCATCAAGTCTGTCAAGCAATTTATAGTACTTAACAACCTCTGAAGGATATGTTTCCCAGTGTCCAACCTTATCCGTTCCTATCATGACCCTGTCAGGATACTTTTCGATAAGTTTTACCCAGTCAGCAAGCGAATCGCCATCAGAATAGTTGTCCGGGAACTTATCAAGGAAATAATAGTCGTATACCACCCAGGAAATATCAACATAAAGGTTCGGGTTATCGGCGAGCAGTTCATCAGCTATTTTCGAAAGGTTCTGCAATTCGACACGTCTAGATATCCCTATATGGGCCCAGATTATATTGCAGTCACGGTTATAGGCCAGTGCCTCTTTAAGTTCATCCAGATACAGGACATCCTCGACATTCTGCCCGGTTATGTTATGGTGAACGAGTACCGGAAGGTCATATTCGGCTCCAAGATCAAATATCTCCTTAAATGCTTCACTGTTTATGTGCGGAGCCTCTCCGTATGTCAAAGCTGTAAGATCATCGTGGCGGCTCATTATCTCGCCTATGCCGCACCAGAAATCCGGATACATCTCAAGGAGCTGCCGGATATGATCTGCCGCAAACCGGTCATTGCAGTTGACTCCGCAAATAAAGGGATAGAACCTTTCCTGCACTTCCTTGGGCTGAGCCAGAAGATCCTCCGCCAGGATAAAGTCCGTTCCCGAATAATAATAACACCTGCTGTCGTTACTAAGATAATATGTCGGCGCATTTTTCATTGTTGCATCCCACTGTTTTGCAATAGGCATTCCAAAAATGATAGCGCTCTTAACGCCTGACATATCCATCGCTTTAACAAGGGCAGGAAATCCGTCGCTCTTCTCCAGAAAATCAAGATAGTGAAGATGACTGTCCACCATCTCATATCTTATCTTCACATTCGGAGACAGGATCTTTATTTCATCTGACACAATCTTATCATTGTCCGGATTCCCTTTTTCCGGTCCGACAAAAGCTCCTACCGGACAGGATGATCCCAAAGAGATCGCAAAAAGCAGTACAAATAATGTAACGTTTTTCCTTCTTTTCATTCTCATATTGTTATACCTCACATGTATAGGCAGGAATCTCTCCCTTAAGTATCTTCTCTTCAGCTTCAAAACAGCTTTCGGATAACTCCTTTTTACTGTATCTCTTTAAAGAAACTTACATGCTCCGTTAGTTCCTTAAAGCTTCTTCTTTGATAAAACCCATATGCCGGCTTATCATTATCCGTTTGCAGAAAAATTCCGGACAATCCACGTTTTTTCACATCTTCTTCTATCATCTGCAAAAACCGAGAACCTATTCCCTGCCCCTGCTCATTTGGATCAACAAACAACTCATCCAGATAACACTCTGTTCCCTGCCACCAGTGTTTCACCTGCCCAATGGAAACTGCACACAACTTCCCTTCTCTCAAAAGACCGTAGTTTAACGGATGATGCCCGGATGATATTTCTTTTATATACTCCTTCAACTGATTGATGTCACTCCAGTCGTCATTCCAGGGTTCTGTTCCAAATGCTTTTTTATAAAGTTCCGCCATTTCAGGTAAATAGGAAGAATCCAAAACGATAAACCGTTCCTCCGTCCTTCTCTTATCATCCATGGCATTTTGGGCAGATTGAATCAGCTTAATCGCATCTTTCATTGTTATGCACTTGGCATATCTCCCCGGCCACATAAATACATTGTAAAACCTATAGGCTGTTTCCTTATCAAAATAAGGATTATCATAAGTTGAATTTGTATATGCAGGGACAATTATGTTGAACCCTTTTTCAAATCCGCTTTTTATTGTTGCATCCATACAATAATCTGTTGAAACGCCAATTGTAATAATGTCTTTTTCACCTTTTGATTGCAGATATTCCGTCAAACCCGTCATAGAATGAAAAGCGCTATTAACATTCTTTTCAAAACACTTTTCTCCATTTTCGGGTGCAAAATCCTCGTATATTTCATAATTATCCCTTAGTTTGTCCAATTCCGTTCCGGGACCATCATCATGTTGGACATATATGACTTCGACAGAATTATCTCTTGCTGTCGCAATTAACTGTTTTATATTTTTTCTTACCGTTTCAAACGAATACAACCTTTCGTCAAAGCATCCTTTTTGTGTATCTACAACCAACAATACCATACATTTCTCCTGATATCTTCAGTACTTAAAACTCAAAGATAAAATGTCAAATTGTTATTCTTCATTTTATACCGGTCATATATTACGATTTAATGATCTTTCCCAACATATTGCGACTTGCCAAGTCCAAGTATTACCCTTCCAAGTCTGTCAAATATCAACAGAAATAGCCCAAATCCAAATCCGTGACCAAATGATTTGGCCAGTTTGAAACTCTGCCTTATCTGAAGAAGTAATGCCCAAATTCCCGCAACGAGCGCAGCGATCAAAAAAGGCGTTTCCTGAACAGCGAGACCCACACCCAAAACCACGTTTAAGAACAGAAAGAATACGCCTTTGTATCCTTTCCAGCAAATATCATACTCATCATAAATATTCAGGATCGGTATAATACTGTGCCATCCTTTCTTTCCGGCTTTTTTGAATAGCATCCAGTCACCGATCACCTGCAAAACACAATACACCAGTGAAGCAATAGCACCGACCATCTGTTCATCCATAGTTTTCATTCCTCCCATATTAATACGTCACTTTCACTTGTAGTACACTCACGTAGAAATCTTTGTGCAAATTTTTATGTAAACCTGCTGATATTTATGGATTTTGAATCTGTGTTAAAGTATCTCGGCCGTTCAATTCTGTTTAGCATAATCTCAAATTGCTCTGATCAGTTCACAAAATGCGCGCAATGGTCGTTGACCGTACCGGTCGCCATGTGTTTTGTCAAATATCTTATAGCTGAAAATCACAGAAATCCGCCTATTCACCCATTTAAATTGGTCAAATTCTATATTGGCATTATAATTTCAATTTTTGCATTTTTATTTCTCATT
Organism: Lachnospiraceae bacterium; assembly: GCA_017612555.1. Taxonomy (GTDB): domain Bacteria; phylum Bacillota; class Clostridia; order Lachnospirales; family Lachnospiraceae; genus UBA2868. Next base: position 16,697 of record JAGAFR010000081.1, read on the forward strand.
TGCCATTCTAATTAAAGAAACGATCTTCCACCTTCGTTCTTTGAACAGTCCGTGGAAGACCGTTTGGATCACATAAATACTTGTTCAGGAAGTCTGTGTTATGTCAACCAACTAGCCAATCATACAGCTCCTGATACTTAAGTGCACTCACCTGCCACGAGAAGTCTGCAGCCATGGCTCTGTCTACCATCTTGTTCCATTCGCGCTTCTTGTCGTAATATATGCGCTCTGCGTTCCTGATACACGCGAGCATCTCATGAGCGTTATAGTTCATGAATGAGAATCCGGTTCCCTTGCTCTCGTACTCGTTATACGGCTCTACGGTATCCTTAAGTCCTCCGGTCTCACGAACGATAGGAAGAGTACCGTAGTGAAGGGCCATGAGCTGTGACAGACCGCATGGCTCGAAGAGTGACGGCATCAGAAATGCATCCGATGCAGCATATATCTTGTGTGACAACGCCTCGGAATAGTATATATTAGCCGAGACTTTGTTGGCATATTTCCAGTCAAAGTGCCTGAACATGTTCTCGTAGCGCTCCTCTCCGGTACCGAGGATCACTATCTGTACGTTATCCTGACACAGTTCATCCATTACATATGCTATGAGGTCGAATCCCTTCTGGTCGGTAAGACGGCTGACGATACCGATCATCATCTTCTTCTCGTCCTTATCAAGACCGAGTTCCTCCTGGAGAGCCAGCTTGTTCTTAACCTTCTCTTTACGGAAGTCCTTCGCTGTATAAGGCTTTACTATAAACTTGTCCGTTGTGGGATTGTACTCATCATAATCTATACCGTTTACAATGCCGCGAAGATCGTTGCTGCGCGCACGAAGAAGTCCGTCCAGTCCTTCACCGTAGAACGGCATCTTGATCTCTTCAGCATATGTATTTGAAACCGTCGTGATCGCATCGGCAAAGACAAGACCGCCTTTTAACAGGTTTCCGTCTTTATATGCTTCCAGTTTATCGGGTGTGAAGAAATATCCCGGAAGTCCGGAAAGCGTCTGAACCGTCTCAACATCCCATACACCCTGGAATTTCAGGTTGTGGATCGTCATGACCGACTTGATGTTGCGGAAGAATTCACCCTCGTGGAAACGCTCCTTGAGAAAAACAGGTATAAGTCCCGTCTGCCAGTCATGACAATGTATAAGATCAGGCTGGAACCCGATAACCGGCAGCACTGATAATACCGCTTTGGAAAAGAAAATGAACTTCTCAAGGTCCCACAGAAGATCACCGTAAGGCTTTGCTCCCGAGAAATAAAATTCATTATCCACAAAGTAGAAAGTAACACCTTCGTACTCCGTTTTGAACACACCGACATACTTGTTGTCATTGCCGATGTCCATGTAAAATGAATCGATGTACTCAAGCTTATCGGTATATTCCTTGGACATACACAGGTATTTAGGAATGATCACGCGTACATCAAAGTACTTCTTATCAAAGCATTTCGGAAGAGATCCGACAACATCCGCAAGTCCTCCCGTCTTGATAAAAGGAACGCTCTCGGACGCCGCAAATAATATCTTCTTCATGAATAACCCTCCTTCCGGATAATCCCCTTATGATTATACATTAGTCAAAGGTCTTGCACAATCAGATAGTTTGCGGATCGGACAGTTTCTGTTCATATTCATCCTTCGGCATCGGCTTCGCAAAATAGAAACCCTGGATCATGTCACAGCCTTCTTCAGCGAGAAAATCAACCTGATCCTTTACTTCAACACCTTCCGCAACCGTTCTCATGTCAAGTTTCTTGGCCAGTTTTATGGCCTCGGATACGACTATCTGCCCTCTACCGTCCTGATCGCCGTTCCTGAAGAACTCCGCATCGAGTTTGAGAACATCGAGAGGCATCTCCTTAAGCGAGTTAAGCGAAGAATACCCCGAACCAAAATCATCCATGGAAACAGTAAATCCATAGTCTTTCAGTTTCCTGATGGTCGTTATGAGAGCATCCTTGTCGTCAAAGAACGCACTCTCCGTAAGCTCTATCTCTACAAGATCATGGGGAGTGCCTGCTTCATCGACTATATCCCTTATCTGCTCGGCAAGGTCAGCTTCAATAAAATGAGCCCGGGATACGTTTACCGAAACGGGAACGCACGATAATCCCTCATCGATCCATTTCTTCTGATCCTGTGCCACATGCCTGAGCATATAGTGATCGATATTTGTTATAAACCCGTTTTCTTCAAAAAGCGGTATGAACCTTCCGGGACTTATCAGTCCGTACTGAGGGCTCTTCCACCTGATCAGCGCTTCCGCACCCTTAAGCTCATTGGTACGGGGATCGTATTTGGGCTGGTAATATACAAGAAATTCCTCGTTTTCAAGCGCCTTATCCTGATTTTCGACGATATTGTCGATCCATTTCTGCTCTTCGACCATCTTCTCGTCAAAAAATGCTATGGCCGACTCGTTTCCGCTAAGTGTCGCACGCGCCGCACCCGCATTGCTGTAGGACCGCTCAACATCAACGTTCTCGCGCTTTTCGGGCCTGCCGTTATCATCCGTCGACTCTCTTATCCTGTCGATCCCTATCCAGTAGTTGAACTTGTGATCACTGTTTATCTTCTCCAGATCCGAGATCATTGCTTTGATCCGAGCCTCCAGATCATCCCTGTCGGTATAGGTCATCATGACCGCAAAATGCGCCGCCGAATGATGAGCCGCCAGCTCCTTTGGGTGATTGATATGGGTCCGTATCGTCTTATCAATGAGCACCAGCATCCTGTTTCCTTCATCAAGGGAATGGCACACACAGAAGTTCCTGTAATTTGCGAACACGATATCAAGAACGGCGTACTTTTTCGAAGCGTTCTTTTTTTTCTTCAGTTCCTCTTCGGCAAACTTGATGAACCACAGCCAGTTGTAATTCCCTGTGATCTCGTCCATATAGAACACTTCATTCATTCTCTTCCTTCTGACAAATGCCTTGATCAGGAAAACGATCATAAATACGATCAGGGCTATAGTGAACAGAACGATGATACCCGAAAGTATTCCGACAACGGCCATTTCCCTTAAATAGACGGAAAAATCAGACCTGAAGACCATATTTGTACCATTTCCAAGGGGTACCTCTATCCAGTACGGCACACTGACGAGGGCTTTCCCTATTTCATGCGCGTTCTCAGCCTCCTGCTTGATCTTTGCTAATACCGGACGCACCATTTGCGGATCGATCCTCATCATTCCAAACCTGTTGGGTCTTATAACGGGCAGCTGCTTATCCGGATAAACGGTTATCTGACCGTATGATGAAGCGTCTGTATTCATACCCAGATCAACACCATGATGCTCCTTCAGTTCCTCCTGCGCTTCTTCCTGTGCCGATGCTGCGATACCCAGAAGGTCTACCGTACCTCCTTTTGAAAGATCGCATGTATTATTACCGTGCTCCGATATGATCTTCCCGTTGGCATCTGTGATGATATAATCTCTGTCTCCTATATACATGATCGACATGAGATCTTCCGCTTCGCTTTCTCCGGACCTGCCGTATACTTCGGCGATCTTTGATGACGTGTCATATTCCGCACGTACTTTTGAGTCGATCATATACATGCAGAAAACAACGAGGGTTGCCGCAAATGCTGCAAATATGACCGTTCCGAGCAGAAGCAGCGCCACGATAGCCCCCCCTGTAAATGATTTTTTCAGCTTCCTTAACTTTTCTTCCTTAATGTTTGCCATAACGTGCTCCTTTTGCGAAGATTTCACCTGCCCTTCTACGGGCTCACACGCTCTACGTCATATGAATTCATGTATGAATCCACCACGTTCTTTTTTACCCTTTCGGAAAAATACGACGCCGACAGTATCTGCGGCGAGGACAGATCATATGTATAGCTTCCGTCCCCATTTTTGATGATATCGGAAAACCGCACGGCCGCGTAAGCTGTCGTCGACACCCCGTCCGCCTGCGAGATCCTCACATCGTATATTATATCAAGATCATTGTATGCAAGCCCCAATTCCCCGGCCTTTTCGGGAAACACACTCTTAAAATACGAACTGACATAGTTTATCTTTCCGTATGTAAACGTTGCTTTGGAATCAACATATACCGGTACGAGATTGGCCTCGCAGAAGATACGCACCCCATATTCATTGGCGTCGTTAAAGGCACGTTTACCGGCCTCTACGGCCTCTTTAACAAATCCTTTCGGAAGATTCGCTGCACTCCTTACGTACTCCGAATCGGCGGCCACAACGTATTCTCTGACACACTGCTCGGAAGGCACCTCAACCGAAAACCCGGATTCCATGCACATTTCTTCCGTAAACTGCGCTCTTACGCTGAGCGTATCCCCGTTTGCATATGATCTTTTCGGGTCTTCCAGCACAAACGTCATCTTCCCGATCAGTGGATGTCGGCTTGTATTCTGAAGTGATACCGTTATACCCGGTGAGATACCTTCATAGGACACCTCAAGACCTTCAAAGACTTCATCAAGCGTGACTGTCTTTGCATCCGCCAGCCCTTCAACCGTAAAGGTTCCTGTGGAATCCTTGATATCCAGTTTGAGTTTCTTGGCAAGTTTTTCATCACATCGGCCTACGACGTTTATCGTATCACCGTTGGAAAGCCCGGTAGATCTGGTCACGGAGAACGACAGGCTCTGTCTGAATTTGGCATAATCCGCATCCTCGATATCAGCGGCGTCAAGCCATGATTTTTCATGATCCTTCTTTACGCGGGACAACAGTTCATCCACAGCCGCATCATCCGTAAATGCCGTGGCAAACCCGTCGCTGTTAAATCCCGAGAATTCAACTCTTGAAAGATCCGAAAGGCTGACCGTAGTGACGGGGAGCGAAGCTGCCGCGATCATAACGATCAGGGTACACAAAACAAACAGCAACGCAAAGATAAGAATGATGATCCTTCTCCTGCGCCGCCTGACTACACCGACCCTGTGTTTTTTTCTTGCCTTATTACTTCCCATAAGCTTTCTTAAGCTCTGCCGCATTGGTCCTGACGGCATCCGTTATCGTATCTCCTGCCAGCATCCTGGCTATCTCTTCAACGGAGTCATCATAAGAAAGACGTCTGACGTTGGTTGTCGTATGTCCGTCTTCCACCGATTTTTCTATCAGAAAATGCGTAGCCGCATGACTGGCTATCTGAGGCAGATGAGTCACCGCTATGACCTGGTGATCCACAGCTATTTCTGACATCCTGTCGGCTACAAGCTGCGCTGTCCGGCCGCTGATACCGGTGTCTATCTCATCGAATATAAGCGTACCGATACTGTCCCGCTTCGCAAGGACGGACTTCAGTGCCAGCATTATCCTTGAAAGCTCTCCCCCGGAGGCAACACTCGTAAGGGGCTTCAGCTGTTCTCCCGGATTGGTCGAGATCATGAATTCGATATCATCATATCCGTCACGTGTGATATTGTCCTTATCCGAATTCACAACTATCTCAAATCTTGAATCGATAAAGTTAAGATTGTTCAGCGCTGCGACTATGTCTTTCTGAAGAATGGCCGCTTCCTTATGCCGGATATCCGATACATTGTTGCATATCTTTATCAGTTTATCGTATTCTTCCCGTACTCTTTCCGACAGTTTCTCAAGATACGACCCATAATCCGTCATCTTTTCGATCTTTTCGGATTCTTCAAGCAGTCGCTCTTTTATCGATCCGATGGATCCGCCGTACTTCATCTTGAGGTTGTTTATGGTATCAAGTCGATCGCTTATCCTTGAAAAATCCTCCGGCGAAAACTCAAGGCTCCTCTCATAATCAGATATGCCTCGAATACAATCGCCGAGAATATCCTCTGCCGTCACCAGCTGCTCATAGATCGGCTTTGCCTCATCATCCAGTTCGGATACCTGTTTAAGCTGCGACAGAGCATAGCCCATCATGGTTGATGCGCACTCACCATCAGACGAAAGAGCGTTTACAACACCCCCAAGCATCTCTGCGATCTTCTTTGAGTTGTTCATTCTGGAAAAATCGGATTCAAGCAGTTCATCTTCTCCGGATTTAAGATCTGCGGCTTCGATCTCGGCTACCACAAACTTCGCATAATCAAGATCCGCGGAGATCGAATCCCCGGATTCAAGAGCATGCTCATACTCTTCTTTGGCATTCTTATAGTCATCGTAGGCGCTGTTAAGTTTACATAACTCTTCATCGAAATCATCCCCGCAAAAGCTGTCCAAAATGAGCCTGTGATTCTTCTTATGAAGCAGCGACTGGTGTTCATGCTGCCCGTGAATATCGAGAAGATACTCGGCAACATCACGGATATATGAGGCCGGAACGGTCTCTCCGTTAACCTTGCACGTGGTCCTTCCTCCTGCGATCCTGCGTTGAAGGATTACCTGATCATCGGTTAACATAATATCGAGATCTCTCAGAGCTTTCTTTGTTTTTTCATCTATGTCACCAAAAACAAGCTCGCAAATGGCATAGTCACTGTCATCTCTTACAATGTCTTTGGGCATTCTCGATCCGAGGGCGAAATTAACCGAATCTATGATGATCGATTTCCCCGCACCAGTCTCACCCGTCAGGATATTAAGTCCGTCGGTAAGATCGATCTCTATATCATCAATCAATGCTATGTTCTTGACGTGTATACTCTGCAGCATCAGTTCTCCGGACTTCCTATGAGTTTTTCAAGCGTTTCCGTTACGGCACATACATCAGAATCCGACCTTATCGCACACATGATCGTATCGTCTCCTGCGATGCAGCCGACTATCTTCGGTATTGACAGCGCATCGATGGCTGCGGCTACCGCCATTGCCATTCCCGATACCGTCTTGATCACGAGAATGTTCGATGCAGCCTCCATTGACACATAACCGGCACGAAGTATCCCAACCAGTCTGTCCCCGCCAAAGGTCTCCTTGGAAGCAGACGGTGCATAACACTGCCTGCCGGAGGATGACGGAACTTTCCGGAGATTCAGCTGTTTGATATCTCTGGAAACGGTTGCCTGGGTCACAGTAAATCCGGCATCTCCGAGAAGTCTTGCCAGTTCCTCCTGTGTCTCGACCTCTGACGCCTGTATGATCTCCATTATCTTCTGATGTCTGTAATTCTTCATCGTTAACCCATCTTTCTGGAAAGGACTTCCAAAAAGCTTTCCTTGCTGAGCTTGATAAGCCTTACGGATGCATCCGCCTTTACGATCCTGATCTCATCATCGGGACCCATCAAAAGATCGGAACCACCGTCAAAATAAGCTACCGCGACGTTGGATCTTCGCGATGATTTTCTCCGTGTCTTGATCACTATCGTATCGGCAGCCGACAGTACCACAGACCTGCTCTCCACTTCAAGCGGGCATATTGGAGTGATCACTATCATGGATGATCCCGGTTCGACTATCGGGCCGCCTGCCGACATGTTGTAGGCTGTTGAACCCGTCGGAGTCGCGATTATGACCCCGTCTCCCGATATCGTTGTAAGATATGTTCCGTTGACCTCTATATCAAACAAACCCACGCTTGACCCGGGTGTTTTCACGACAATATCATTGAATGCATAGCAGCCTTTACCCGATTCGCCATCAATAACAGGTGTTCCCGACAGCATCATGCGCTCTTCCATGACAATATCGTCATTAATGAGTCTGTCGAGAGCGGGTGTTATTTTTTCTTTGTCAACTTCTGCCAGATACCCCAGATGCCCCAGATTGACACCTATCATCGGGATCATCTTGGGCGCCAGCATTCCGGCGGACTGGATAAAGGTACCGTCCCCGCCAAGTACTATGACCGCCTGTATATCGTTGGGCATCTCGCGTATCCTGCGCATCTCCGGGCTGTCCGGATCACTGTCGCGTTCTATGGCAACATGATCGCATGACTTTCCTTTTGACCGAAGATACTCGGTTATCTGTTTCGCCTTTTCGGATCCTTTATCTCTGTTCTCGTTTGTTATTACAAAAAATCTGTCCATTTATATACTCTCAAATGCTTCATCCACGATCGTTCCCACCGTTCCGATCAGTTGCTCCTTCTTTGATCCCCCGTTTTTCTCAAGCAGCAGGAGATACTCTATGTTTCCCTCGGGACCTCTTATGGGAGAATAGGTCAGAGCCTGAGGCGCGAATCCATCCTCTTCGGAAACCCGTAAGATCCGCTCTATCACTTCTTTGTGGACTTTTCTGTCCCTTACCACGCCCTTTTTCCCCACCTGCTCACGGCCGGCCTCAAACTGCGGTTTGATAAGGCATACCATAAAAGCTTTATCACGAAGAAGCAAAAATGCTGCCGGCAGTATCTTATCAAGTGATATGAATGATACGTCAGCTGACGCAAAATCAACGGATTCCGGAATCTGTTCGCTTGTTACATAGCGAAAGTTGGTCTTCTCCATGCAGACAACACGTTCATCGTTTCTGAGTTTCCAGGCAAGCTGACCACGTCCCGAATCCACTGCATATACCTTGGCAGCCAGATTCTGCAGCATGCAGTCGGTAAAACCTCCGGTGGAACTGCCGATATCAAGACATGTTAATCCCTCAAGCACCAGATCGAACTCTTTGATCGCCTTCTCAAGCTTAAGTCCACCGCGGCTGACGTACCTCAGAGGGTCTCCCTTTACGACTATATCCGTCTCGTTTTCATCAAAGGCGGTTCCGGGCTTATCCTCGCGCTGGCCTTTTACAAAAACGCTGCCGCTCATTATTATGGCTTTAGCCTTCTCACGCGACTCGGCAAGTCCTCTTTCTACGAGTAATACATCAAGCCTCTGCTTCATCTGTTTATGATCTTCTCCACTATGGAATCACAGTCTATGCCCACCTCGTGAGCCAGTATGGCAACATTCCCGTGCTCCACATAATCATCGGGAAGAGAGCACACGAGCACCTTGACGTCTATATCATTGTCGCTCACATACTCCCTAACATGTTCACCGAACCCGCCGTTTTCGACGTTTTCCTCAAGTGTGACTATAAGAGTATGCTGTTTGGCAAGGTACGCGATCATCTCTTTATCTATCGGTTTAACAAACCGTGCGTTTACCAAGGTAACGTGTTTTCCGTATTTATCCTTCAGGACATCTCTTACCTGTTCGGCTGTCTTTACCATACTTCCCACAGCCACAAGAGCTATCTCGGATTCCTCATATATCATCTCGCTCTGAGAAAACAATATCGGCTTCCTGTACTCCTCAAGACCGTCATACGCAAGCCCTCTCGGATACCTGATCGCCACCGGTTTGCCGAGTTTAACTGCGAATTTGAGCATATCCGAAAGCTCCCATTTATTCTTCGGAGCCATGATCGTCATGTTGGGGATGCTTGACAGGTATGACAGATCAAATATGCCCTGATGGGTTTCTCCGTCCGCTCCGACAATCCCCGCCCTGTCGATCGCGAATATGACAGGAAGATCCTGAATACAGACATCGTGTATTATCTGGTCGTATGCACGTTGCAGGAAAGATGAGTATATGGCAACTATCGGAATGAAACCGCCCGCTGCAAGACCCGCAGCAAAAGTCACGGCGTGCTCTTCCGCTATCCCAACATCAAAGAACCTCTCCGGATATTTTCTCGAAAAACGCTTAAGCCCCGTACCGTCAGGCATGGCTGCGGTTATAGCGCATATCTTCGGATTCCTCTCACCGAGCTTGAGCATTACGGTGGAGAACACATCCGTATAATTGGCTTTCGTCCTGTTGACGGCAGGAAGTCCGGTCTCTATATCAAAAGGCTCTGCTCCGTGAAACCTCGCAGGATGACGCTCTGCGGGAGCATAACCCTTTCCTTTATGTGTCAGGACATGGACTATGACGCATTTGGGGTATCTTCTGGCCTCTTTGAAAACCTTGACCATGGCCTTTATGTCATGACCGTCCACCGGTCCCAGATATGTTATTCCCATGTCTTCAAAGAACATTCCCGGAACGACCAGCTGTTTGAAGCTGCTCTTGTACTTCTTCAGCTTATCTACAAGCGCAACACCGTTGGGAAGCTTGTTCAGCGCATCTTCAAGTCCCATCTTGAAGTTTCTGTATGCATCCGCTGTCCTTATATCCTGAAGATAACTGGAGACTCCGCCGACATTCTCGGCTATGGACATATTATTGTCATTGAGTATTATTACATAGTTGGTCTCAAGAGCCGCGGCATTGTTAAGAGCCTCATAAGCCATGCCTCCCGTAAGCGCACCGTCTCCTATGACCGCATACACACCGTAATCCTCTCCCGCAAGATCCCTTGCCTTGGCAAGCCCCAGCCCCGCGGATATCGATGTGGACGAATGCCCCGTGTCAAAGACATCACAATCAGACTCCCTTCTCTTGGGGAATCCGCTCATACCTCCGAACTTGCGCAGAGTATCAAAATCATCCTTCCTTCCCGTCAGTATCTTATGAGTGTAGCTCTGATGTCCCACATCCCATACGATCTTATCCTGCGGCAGATCCGCCGCAAGATGAAGCGCCATCGTGAGTTCAACGGCTCCGAGATTGGAGCCGAGATGTCCGCCGTTAACGCTTATCTTCTGAATGAGAAAATCACGGATCTCCTGCGCCAGTTCGTCAAGGTCACCCTCTCCGACTTCCTTGATATCATTTGTCTTATTGATGGCGTCAAGTATCATTATTAAGCTCTTCTACCTTCTTTTCGATATCATCTATTGTCTTCTGGCACTTTCCCAAAAGCTCCATTCCCTCTTTATAAACCGCAAAGGATTCTTCAAGAGGGAGCGAATCATCCGACAGTTTTTCCATTACTTCATCTATCTTTTCAAAGGTTTCTTCAAGTGTCATACGTTACCTCTTTTCAATGCTTTCCGCTGTCGCCTCTATCGTTCCCTGTCTCATCGTAAGAGTCAGCCGGTCACCCTTTGATACTGAATCTATATCGGTAACCCTGTTCCCATCAGCATCCGTTACGGCTGCAAAACCGTGTCCTATTTTCTCAAGCGGCGAAAGCGCCTTGTATTTTTCGACGTATATGAGCAGCTTATGTTTCGTTGCATCAAGCCTTTTTCCCATCAACGCTTCCAGCCTTTCGGCCCTTGCCTGATATGCCATCTTCTTCATCTTCACCTTGGAAGAAGGACTCAGCGCATCCATTCTGAGCGCCATCTGACGGAGCTTTGTCCTGTCTGTTTCAAGATGTTTTAGCATCAGCGTTTCCATAGTCATCTGTCGCATGCTCACATCACGTACAAATTCTTCAAACAGGAATACCGCAAGTTCTGCTGCTGCCGAAGGGGTTGGCGCATGAACATCTGCCACCATGTCGGTTATCGATTCGTCATCCCCGTGTCCTACCGCGGAGATGATCGGAACTTCGCAGTCAAATATGCACCTGGCAAGATCTTCATCATTAAACGCCGACAGATCTTCATCCGATCCGCCGCCTCTGCCTATTATCATCACATCGACATTTTCCGAAGCCAGAGAGTTTATTCCGGCTATGATCGATTCCGCAGCGCCCTCTCCCTGAACCTTTGCAGGGCAGAGTACTATTTCCACACCGGGGTTGCGGCGCATCGCAACCTGTCTTATATCATGTATGACCGATCCCGTTTGGGACGTTACGACTCCTACCCTGAATGCATACTTCGGTATCGGCCTTTTGTAAGACGGATCGAACATCCCCATTTCGGCAAGCTTTTGCTTCAGTTTTTCAAGTTCTTCATGCTGGGCTCCGGCTCCCGCTTTCCTGATCGTGCTTACATACAACTGATATCTTCCGGAGGCCTCATAAATGTTAACATATCCTGCCGCTTCGATATGATCGCCGTCCGCTATCCTGTAACCGGTCTTTACCGCATTACCTCTGAACATAACGGCAGACAGTACTCCCGTTTCATCTTTCAGCGTGAAATAAATGTGACCTGAGGAGTGGATCTTGAGGTTACTGACCTCTCCCGAAACGATAACAGAATGCAGGAGATAATCCTGCGAGAACATATTCTTGATGTAGGCATTGATCTGCCCGACTGTATATATATTCATAATATGCTGATGGGAGGGTGCGCTAACCGGCCAATGCTGCAAGTATGCCGTTAACGAAAGCTCCCGATGACTCCTGACCGAATCTCTTGGACAGTTCAACGGCCTCGTCTATGGCAACTCCGACAGGAATATCATCATCATACTGCATCTCATATACCGCAAGTCTGAGAACAGCCAGTTCCACCTTGCCTATACGCGATATGCTCCATCCCTTTGCCGCTCCGTCGATCTTCCGATCTATTTCCGGCAGCAATTCGATTATCCTGTCATACTTGTCCTTAATGTACTGTCTGTCCTTGTCGGGAATATCCGACCCGGTGCTTGTAAGGTCCTCGTCCGGACACGAATCCTCAAAAAAGAGCCTTATCTGCTCAGGCATATCCTCAGGCGAGTTGAACTCGATCCTGAAAAGCAGCTTGAATAAATGTTCCCTGACAAGTGATCTGGTCATGTGCCCCACCGTTTATTTAAGATCGACACAGGCGATACGAACGTTAACGTCCGATACCTCCAGACCGGTCATATTCTCTATCGAGGATCTTACGCGTTCCTGAACAGCCTTGCCGACGGTAGGAAGCGAAAAACCGTACTTAACGGCGATAGCCATATCAACCGATACTATCCTGTCATAAACCTCAACGCGAAGTTCCTTGGAATAGTTCTTGATACCGACAAAATTCTTCAGTTCGTTTGGCTTGCTCTCGCCTATGACATGTGCCACACCGTCAACCTCGTTGGCTGCAATGACCGCAATATTCGCAACAACCTCATCCGAGATCCTGATATCCCCCAGCACTTCATCACAAACAGCATAATTCTCTTCCATTTTCAATCCTCCATGGTCAGAACCAATTATCTAAACAATTCTATCACAACACACCTGATTTTCATAGAGAAATCATTATCAAATTTCTTTCCGGGAACTCCACATACCGTACATTTGTACTGCCCATGTATTCGAATATCTTCTGCTCATCGAACAGATGAGAGCGAACTTCCGAATATACATCAGCCGATGAGCATTTAATGAATATCAACCGTTCTCCGGCAGCAAAGCCTGCCTCAAATGCTCTGTAAAACTGATCCGGATCGACTCCGGTAAAATACAGGCCTTCATGCTGGTAGTAATTATCCTCCATGGAGTTGCATCTCGGCATCCGAACTACCGGCTCCGGGTCATGAGTCGACATAAGCGACGCATCATCCACCAGAAACAGTTCATAATTGATATCTATGTCATGAGAGAGCGATCCGTCCGTGTTCATAAGCTTGATAGCGGCATCACCCCAGGTGACATCAAGATTATAATACATACCGTTACATCTTACGATATTCCAAACATGTCCTCCCCACTCGGCACTGTCCGCGTTTTCAAGTTCTTCCGAATCGGGAACGCCGTTTCTTCCGCACGCTTTTCCGTTTACGAGGGTACAGAAGATCCCCATCCTGTTCAGGATGAGCTGCATCATCTTCGTATATCCCTGACATACGGTACTTCCGTTCTCGACTACGCTTAAGATATTCTGGTTATTATCCGAATCAACGACATAATCGTTATGCTCGATCAGATAATCATATACGTACTTGATCTTCTCATACTCTCCGGCATCTTCAGGACAGCCTGCGATCACGTTTTCAACATATGCTTCAACTTCATCGCGTTTAGCGCCGGCCTGATCGGGATCCATGGTATAAGTTCCCGAAAAAGCGATCTTCTTAAGAGTATTTCCGCTCATGTACTTGCCTATCGAATACCCTTTTACATAAAAGATCTCCGGATGGTCGACCATGACCGCCCGGAAAGCAAGATCCACTTCATCCGGATCCGTACTCGTAAGCTCTATCTTCTCAAGCATATCCGTAAGGATCGCATATATTTCCCTGTAACAGGTCCTGCCCGATTCATCAAGCTGGCTGTATGCATAGTTGCGCTCATCCGGCACCGACAGGTTCTGTGCCACCTGGGCAAGTGTCCTCTCGGGAAGGGAATGGGCGGCATTTTCCTCTGCTTCCGCATCATCGATTATGTTCACAGAAGTCTCGTGAACGTCACCGTTTATATCAATCACCCTGATGGATCCGGGTTTACCTGCCGGGATCTGCGGCGATGCCTCGACAGTGTCATTATCCTTTAGTATCTCTTTGCGAAGCGCACTGCATCCGCACATATTCGCAACAGTCGATACCGTTATTATAACGCACGCTATCTTAAATCGGGCGCTAGTTCTTCGAAAACTCTTCAAGTTCCAGTCCCTCATTTCTCTCGAGTGTCATGCCTATGCTCCAACTGTTTATAAACAGCAGAAGCGGTCTGTCCTTAAGATCCCTGACCTTCTTCATATCCGACGTTCCGGTAAGTTTATCAAGATCGATATCTTTGTTGGCTATCCATCTGATATGCTCATACGGAAGATTATCCATCCTGATCTCCACATTATATTCATTTTCCAGCCTGTATTTGAGCACTTCAAACTGAAGGACTCCGACTACGCCGACTATGATCTCCTCAAGTCCGGTATTGAATTCTCTGAATATCTGAATGGCACCCTCCTGAGCTATCTGTGTGATGCCTTTTACAAACTGCTTGCGCTTCATCGTATCGACCTGTCTTACCCTGGCAAAATGCTCGGGAGCAAATGTCGGAATCCCTTCATAGACAAATCTGACGTTCGGTGCACAGACTGTATCTCCGATGGAGAATATGCCCGGATCAAATACGCCGATGATGTCTCCGGCGTAAGCTTCTTCAACTATATGTCTCTCACTCGCCATCATCTGCTGGGGCTGTGACAGACGAAGAACCTTCTCTCCCTGAACATGAAGAACCTCCATGCCCGCATCGAATTTTCCCGAACATATGCGCATGAAAGCTATACGATCGCGGTGCGCCTTGTTCATGTTTGCCTGTATCTTAAAGACAAATGCGGAGAACTCGTTTGATACCGGATCCACAAGACCGGTCTCGGAGTTCCTGGCAAGCGGCGATGATGTCATCTTCAGGAAGTTCTGCAGGAACAGTTCTACGCCGAAGTTGGTAAGAGCAGATCCGAAAAAGACCGGTGACAGCATCCCCGCATCCACTTCGTCCTGATCAAATGTCGATCCGGCTCCGTCAAGAAGCTCCACATCTTCCATGAGTTTGTCAAACGAATCCTGTCCGAGAGCTTTCAGAAGCTTATCCTTGTCATCAAGGGGGATCTCTTCGGTATGTCCCTCCTTTGTACCCTTCTGGGTATCGGAATACAAAACTATCAGCTCGCGCTGCCTGTCATATACACCCTTAAAGTCACGCCCCGATCCGATGGGCCAGTTCATCGGACACGTAGGTATTCCCAACTCGTTTTCTATATCATCAAGGAGTTCGAAGGGATCGCGCGCATCCCTGTCAAGCTTGTTCATAAACGTAAATATCGGGATCTTGCGCATGGCACAGACTTTGAACAGTTTTCTTGTCTGGGGTTCCACGCCCTTTGCCGCATCGATCACCATGACGGCGGAGTCGGCAGCCATCAGTGTTCTGTATGTATCCTCCGAAAAATCCTGGTGTCCCGGTGTATCAAGTATATTGATGCAGAACCCTCCGTAATTGAACTGCAGTACGGACGAAGTGACCGATATACCTCTTTCCTTCTCTATCTCCATCCAATCGGATACCGCATGTCTTGCCGTAGCCTTTCCCTTAACGCTGCCCGCAAGATTTATGGCTCCGCCATACAGAAGGAATTTTTCCGTAAGGGTCGTCTTACCGGCATCGGGATGCGAGATGATCGCAAATGTCCTTCTCTTTTCTATTTCTTTTTTAAACTTGTCAGCTGCCATATACGGTATTTCCTTTATTTTTCCTTAGATAACGCATGTTCTTTATCTTGAAAATGCGTTGACCGCGTTAGTCGGTCGTTTTTGTCACCTTCGCCTTGATACGTGACCGTTATTTATTGTGTTTCTTCATTCTGATTCGCTGTTATATGCACTATATGTGGGTTATTTATGTTAGTCAACGGTAACAACTATCACATCGTTCGTCAATGCAACAAATCAGTTCCTTCTACCCTTTTCCTCTCATTTTCAGGCAGATCCAGGTAAGAGAGCACCGAAGCCGCTATGTCGGAAAAAGTCGGCCGGGTCCCCAGATTTCCGCCTTTTGTCCCCTTTGCCGGCAAAAAGTTCGGTCCGCATGAAAGGAACGGTACATATTCCCTTGTGTGATCCGTAGTTGCCGCATAACCCGGGTCGCATCCGTGATCCGCTGTTATCATAAGGATGTCATCATCCGTAAGCTTTGAGACTATCTCCGGAAGTCTGTCATCAAAATAAGCGACCGCCTTTGCATAACCGTCAATATCTCTCCTGTGGCCGTACAACATATCATAGTCCACCAGATTTACGAACAGCAGGCCGTTAAAGTCCCTGTCCAAATACTCAACGGTCTTATTTATCCCGTCCTCATTACCGGAAGTATATGTATATTCCGTAAGGCCTTTTCCGGCAAATATGTCGTTGATCTTTCCTATCCCTATAACGTCCTTCCCGTTCGATGAGAGCACATCAAGCATCGTATCTTTGGGCGGCAGGAGCGAAAAATCATGTCTTCTCGGTGTTCTCTTATAATTACCCGACGAGCCGATAAACGGCCTTGCTATGACTCTTCCCACGCCGTGTTTTCCCGTAAGTATCCGTCTCGCATCGCGGCACATCTCATACAACTGCTCGACAGGCACGATATCCTCGTGAGCGGCTATCTGAAATACCGAATCAGCCGACGTATATACTATAAGATCTCCGGTCCTTACATGCTCGTCACCGTAATCATTTATCACCTTCGTTCCCGAATACGGAAGGTTACACAGAGTCTTCCTTCCGACTTTCTTTTCGAAAGCCGATATGACTTCGTCAGGAAAGCCGTTAGGATATGTGGGAAGCGGCTCAGGCGAGATAAGTCCTGCGATCTCCCAGTGCCCGATAGTGGTATCTTTTCCCATGGATCTTTCCCGAAGCCTTGCGTAAGTGCCTACAGCTTCCACACTCTCCTCGGAAAGCTTTCTTGCCGTTTCAACTCCGTCTATCCGGAACAATCCAAGCTTCGCAAGGTTAGGTGCTCTGAAAAGGTCGCTCTTTGTACAGGATCTCAATGTATTCGTGCCGGCATCGCCAAACTGCTGCGCATCGGGCTCAGCGCCTATACCAAAGCTGTCCATAACTATGAGAATGACTCTTTTTGCCATGATGACCTCCTTCCAACTGAGCATATATTTTATCATATAGCCGTACCCTTGTTAAGTTATGCCGAAAAATTAAATATTCGGAATTTCACATAATTTGATTGATTTATCCACAATTCACACGTCACTCCCAAAAATACGTTCGAAAAGAGAGATTATGTAAAACTGAATTATCGATCATATGTGATAAATACGTATTTTATAACGCATGGTTTTATTTGGTTTGCATTTATTATATCCTGATTTAACTATTCGATACCGTGTGGATAACTTCGATTTTGTTGTCGATATGACATTTATAACGTCAGAAATCTTATTACATCATTTCGTCCCAACATGTGTTCTTTTATTTTATTTTCTGACAATTCCTTACGTTATTTGATGTGCCCGGTTTTATATGAGATCTCAATGGACCGATGTTCAAAACGAAAAGGCAAAAAAACGGCCGCAGATGATGATCTGCGGCCGAATGGTACCTGCCTGTTATTATCTTTTTATCGGCTGTTCCTGTTGTTACTGTGCATCCTTGATGCTGAATGACATTCTTCCCATCTTGTCCTTTCCAAGACACTTAACAGTGACTACGTCACCAAGGGTAAGCACATCTTCAACTCTGTTGATCCTTTCCTTGGCGATCTTGGAAATATGGACCATTCCTTCCTTGCCGGGTGCGAACTCAACAAATGCGCCGAATTCTTTGATGGACACAACCTTACCGGTAAAGATCTGGCCGGCTTCAAACTCGGTCGTGATGATCCTGATAAGATCTATAGCCTTGTCCATTCCGGCTTTATCGGTTCCGCAGATGCTTACTGCGCCGTCATCGGTTATATCGATCTTGACACCGCACTGGTCTATGATGGCATTGATCGTCTTTCCGCGCTGTCCCACAACATCACCGATCTTCTCGGGATCTATCTTGATCTGTACGATCTTCGGAGCATATTCATTTACGCTCGGTCTGGGCTCAGCGATCGCAGGCTTCATGCAGTTATCCATGATAAAGAGCCTTGCCTCACGACATCTTGCGATAGCGCCTTCAACTATGGGTCTTGTAAGACCGTGGATCTTGATATCCATCTGAATGGCTGTGATACCTTCCGTTGTTCCTGTTACCTTGAAATCCATGTCGCCGAAGAAGTCCTCAAGGCCCTGGATATCGGTAAGCAGTACAAAATCGTCATCTGTGTCGCCCGTTACGAGTCCGCATGAGATTCCTGCAACCATCTTCTTGATCGGAACACCTGCAGCCATAAGCGACATACAGCTTGCACATGTGCTGGCCATTGAAGTGGAACCGTTACTCTCAAACGTCTCCGATACGCATCGGATCGCATAAGGGAACTCTTCCTCCGAAGGAAGCACAGGGATAAGAGCTCTCTCTGCAAGTGCACCGTGACCTATCTCTCTACGTCCCGGACCTCTTGAGGGCTTTGTCTCACCTACAGAGTATGAAGGGAAGTTGTAGTGATGTATGTATCTCTTTGAAGTCTCGAAAGAATCAAGGCCGTCAACCTTCTGCATGTCTGAAAGAGGTGCAAGGGTTGTGATATCACAGATCTGTGTCTGTCCTCTTGTGAACATCGCACTTCCGTGAACTCTCGGAATTATGTCAACCTCTGCAGCAAGCGGACGGATCTGTGTGATCTCACGGCCGTCGGGACGCTTGTGATCCTTGAGGATCATCTTACGTATGGTCTTCTTCTCATACTGATAGATCGCTTCACCGAGAATGGCAAGCCACTCTTCGTTATCCGCAAATTTCTCCTCGCACTTTTCGGTAATATCTCTTATATTACCCTCACGTGTCTGTTTATCATCTGTAAATACGGCTGTCTCCATCTCAGCGGGTGGACATACTTCCTTGATAGCCTCGAACAGCTCCTCGGGTATCGCACAGCTCGTATACTCATGCTTGGGCTTTCCGACCTCTGCAACGATCTTGTCTATGAAAGCGATGATCTCCTGGTTGATGCCGTGTGCCATATAGATGGCTTCGATCATCTTTGCTTCGGGAACCTCATTGGCTCCTGCTTCGATCATGATGACCTTTTCCTTTGTTGAAGCAACGGTAAGGTTAAGATCTCCTGTCTTCCACTGCTCCTGGTTGGGATTAACGATGAACTGTCCGTCTATCATCCCTATCTGGGTAGTCGCGCACGGTCCGTCAAACGGAATATCCGAAATACTCGTTGCTATAGCTGATCCGAGCATCGCCACAAGCTCGGGGCGGCACTCGGGATCCACCGAAAGCACCAGATTGTTAAGTGTGCAGTCATTACGATAATCCTTCGGGAAAAGAGGTCTCATCGGACGGTCAATGACACGTGCCGTAAGAACCGCATTCTCGCTTGCTTTTCCCTCACGCTTGTTAAAGCCTCCCGGGATCTTGCCTACTGCATACATCTTCTCTTCAAATTCAACGCTCAGCGG
>JAGAFR010000082.1 GCA_017612555.1 Lachnospiraceae bacterium
CAAAAGATCGAAAAGGAATGTATCTTCTTGCTCCAATTGAGAATCTCCAAAATGTTACGGCTTTTCTTGAAGAGAATGGTATAAGTATCGATGTGATTCGATAGTCGCATTAATTTAATTATAGGGGAATAGGGAAAACAGAAATAACATGAATCTGTTTCAATATTGGTTTAATAATATAGTGGTATAAACACATCATCCGGTGGAGAGGTGCGGTTATTTGCGGATACTTATCATTGAAGACGAGAAAGAGATTGCAGACGGTATCAATGCTATCCTTGTTCAAGAAGGATATGAGACCGATGTTGTCTATGACGGAATTTCCGGACTGATCTATATAAGGCGAGGGGTATACGATCTGGTGCTTCTTGATGTAATGCTGCCTGGTGCGAACGGCTTTGATGTGATCAAGACTGTTCGACACGAAGGTATTAATACGCCTGTGATACTGCTGACTGCGAGAGGTCTTCCTTGTGATAAGATCAAAGGCCTTGATCTCGGTGCAGATGATTACCTGACTAAGCCTTTTGATGCAGGAGAGTTACTTGCAAGGATAAGAGCAAGGATAAGAAGTGCATATTCAGATGCATACGATAAGGGAAAGCTCGTTGTCTTTGATATGGAGCTTGATCCGGCGAGATATACTTTGGCGTGCAAGGATAAAGAGATCAAACTTTCCAACAAAGAGTTCCAGCTGATGGAGTATCTTATGCTAAACAGAGGTTTGATCCTTTCGCGCGATATGATAGCCGTCAAAGTATGGGGGATCGAGAGTGAGGCTGAATATAACAGTGTAGATGTGTATATATCGTTTGTGCGTAAGAAAATGAAGTTCATTGGTACAAAGGCAGAGATCGTTACTAAGAAGGGTGTAGGATACTCACTGGAAGAACATGGTTGAAAAAGAGCTTAAAAAGAAGTTTGTAGTTGTTACATCCATAATGATGATCGTAATATTCGGTGTGACGATCATGGTCAATGATCTGTATATGTCATATTGTATGGATCAGGATATTTACTCGATACTTGAGCTGGTCTCAAAAAGCGGTATATTTACCGAAGAAGAGTGTATTGATAATGAAGAGATCTTCGGGGAGTTGACAGACGAGTCTCCGATAATCGGAATAGTCTTTGATGATAACGGTAATGAATTATCACGCAAGGTTATCGGGGTGAGAAATGACAATTTCGAGTTGCCCGATGAGGTTGTGGAGAGGATGTATTATTCCGATGCGGGAGATCGTCAGGTGTCGGACTATTTGTACAGCCGAAGAGTTCTCAATAACGGTAACGTGCTGATAGTAGTAATACCCTTTGATGATGAGGGTGTTGTAGAAGAGATGTTGATCACGCTGGTACTTATCCTGGTGTGTGTGGCAACACTGATCGTGGCATCGGTATACTTGTCGGGATTTGTGGTTGCGCCTGCCAAGAAGGCTATCGATCGAGAGAAGCGATTCGTATCTGATGCAAGTCATGAATTGAAAACTCCTTTGAGCGCTATCAGGATAAATGCTCAAGCGCTCGAACTGAAAGGTGAGAACAGCATCTATGTTCGGAATATCATAACTGAATCGGAAAGAATGAACAGGCTTATCGATCGCTTGTTGACCATGTCAAAATTGGAAACTGATGAAAAGCGTGATTATAAGGAGTTTTCATTTACGCAGGTCGTTGAGGAGATGCTCTTGACATTTGAAAGTATTGCATATGAACGTAATTGTGAGTTGCATTATTCGGTGGAAGACGGCCTGGTTCAGTTTGGGGATGCTGATGAGATGAGGCAATTGATAACCATATTGATCGATAATGCCATAAAGAACAGTGACAGATATTATCCCGTTGAATGCAATTGTTTCAGGGAAAATGATCGTAATGTGATCGTAGTTAAGAATATCGGATCCGGCATCAGCGAAGACGATATTGAACATGTATTCGACCGTTTTTACACTACCGACCGATCCAGAAATAACGGTTCATTCGGACTGGGCCTGGCGATAGCCAGAACTATAGTTGAACGTCATAACGGAGAGATAAACGTGACGTCGACAAAGCAGGATGATAGCGAAAAATACGAAACCGTGTTTAAAGTCAGTCTGTGATTTCAATATTCATTTAAGAATAGCTTGTTATGATCGTGCATGCATTTAAGGAGTGTATGTATAAATGATCGAGAAACAACATTACAGGCACGAGTATAAGTTTGATCTGACACTTGGCCAGTATTATGAATTACGCCCGAGATTAAGGGCTGTTATGAGACCTGATGCACATGCGGGTCCCGACGGACATTATATTATCAGCAGTACTTATTTTGATAATTACATGGATAAGGCGTTGCGAGAGAAGAATGAAGGTATCGCCCGAAGGGAAAAGTTCAGGATACGCTGGTACAACGGAGACCTCTCTGCTCTCAAGCTTGAGAAAAAGATCAAAGACAATAACTTGTGCTTGAAGATCTCCTCTAGCCTGACGGCGGAAGAGTATAAAAGGATCACCGAAGGAGACATTAACTGGATGCGCGACGATGATCGGGCACTGGTACGCGAATTGTATCTGAAATACAAAGGTGAGCTTATAAGACCGCGTGTTATCGTGTCTTATCTTCGTGAACCGTATGTTTATGATCCCGGTAATGTAAGAGTTACTTTTGACTCGGATGTAAGGAGTTCTTTATACAAAAAGATAGATGCCGATCCTCGATATGTCGATGTCGATGCAAGGATGGAGCCCGGGCATCTCATTATGGAAGTAAAGTATGACGAGTATCTCCCCGAGGTGATCAGTATGATCCTGCAAACAAAGAATGTACGGCAATCATCTTTTTCAAAATACGATGTGTGCCGCAGATTCGGATAATAAAGATAAAGGAGTTATAAAAATGAATTTTGGAGATGTATTTAAATCGAGTTTTTTGGAGAATGTTAAGAGCTTCTCGTTGACGGACGTAGTGATAGGACTGCTGTTCGCGGTGGTGATCGGTCTGTTTATTTTCTTTGTGTACAAGAAGACATTTTCCGGAGTTATGTATTCAACAGGTTTTGCGATGACACTTCCCGGCCTTACCATGGTAACTACACTGGTGATCATGGCTGTTACATCGAATGTAGTATTGTCCCTCGGCATGGTCGGTGCTTTATCTATCGTCAGATTCAGAACGGCGATAAAGGAACCGATGGAAATAGTTTTCCTGTTTTGGAGTCTTACCGCAGGAATAGTGATAGGTGCAGGTCTGATCCCGATGGCGGTTTTCGGTTCTGTGATCATTGGCGTAATGTTGCTTCTCTTTGCTAATCGTAAGATCCATCTTAATCCTTATATCCTTGTTCTTAAGTGCGACGGTAAAGATGCTGAAGCAAAAGCAGCGGAGTTGCTTAGCCGATCCGTTGAAAGATTTGTTGTTAAGACAAAGACTGTTTCAGATGACGGAACTGAGATCACGGCGGAACTGAGGCTTAAGAAAGATGACACCGGCTTTGTTGATGAACTCTATGCACTTGAAGGTGTCAGAAATGCGGTTCTTGTCAGCTACAATGGCGAGTATATGTCGTGAGGTAATAGAATGATATCTTCCAGACATATAGAAAAGATCGTTATAAGTCTTTTGTGCGTTGCGATGGTCTTTTGTTGCCTGCTTACGGTATATACTCCGGGTTCTGACAGCGTGCGTGTCGTGAAGGAGTATGAGAGCATGCTTTTCGATACATCGCATCCTGCTGATATAAATATAATCATGGATGATGATAAATGGGCAGAAATGCTCGATAGTGCCTATCAGAAGGATTGGTACAGTTGTGATGTTATCATCAACGGAACAAGATTCTACAATGTCGGAATAAGGATCAAAGGAACTAACAGTCTTGAAAGTATAGTCGAGGATCCTGACAGTAACAGATACAGCTTTAAACTGAAGTTCGATAAATATGATGAAGATCAGAAGTGCTGGGGACTGGACAGTCTTTGCCTCAACAATAACTTCGGAGACATCTCGAGTATGAAAGAGGCATTGATATATGATATGTTCCATTTTCTCGGTGCAGATGCTTCATTATGTAATTACGCCGCTATAAATGTAAACGGTAACTATTGGGGTGTATATCTGGCGATAGAGCCTGTAGACAGTTCATTCTTGCAGAGGAACTACAACGGACAGTCAGGTGCTTTATATAATCCCGGTAACGCAGGCGGATCGGAAGATTCGGATGAGATGTGGGAGATGATGGAAGATATGGAGGATCTTGAAGAAGATTCATTCATCGGTTCCGGCGGCTCAAATCTGAATTATATAGATGACAATGTAGACAGTTATTGGTGTATATGGCCTAGTCAGATAACAAAGACCGATGATTCCGATCACAGGAGAGTTGTCGAGGCGTTAAGACACATCAGCGAACAGGATTCGCTTGAGGATTATATGGATGTAGATAACGTACTTCGTTATATGGCTGTACATAACTTCTGCGTTAATCTTGACAGCCTGAATGGCGACGGAGACCATAATTACTACCTTTATGAGCAAGACGGTAAGCTTAATATCATCCCTTGGGATTACAATCTGAGTTTTGGTGCTTATCAGGTGGATCCGGATCCGGATTCAGGCGGATATGAAGACGAGTTGATGACTTCATCTGATGTGGTGAACTTCCCTATAGATGATCATTGGTCTATGACTACGTTTTTTGACGGACTTCTTGATAATGATGAGTATCGAGCAAAGTATCATGAATACTATAGGATGTTGGTCGATGAGTATGTTTTTGGAGGCAGATTTGATGTCTTCTATACCAAGACACGTTCAATGATAGATGAACTTGTAAGGACCGATCCGAATGCGTTGTATTCGTATGAAGCATACGATAATGCAGCAAAAATGCTGAAAGCAACTGTCGAAGCTCGCGGGTTAAGTGTTCGCGGACAGTTGGACGGAACGATCCCGTCTACCAGAGAAGGACAGATGCTCCATCCCGGATCCTTAGTCGGTGCTGACGAGATCGATATTCTGGACTTGGGGGCGGATATGCTCGATCCGACTGTTGAATATATTCCTGAGGAAGAATCCTGGGAGTTGATGATCGCTCAGCAGAAACAGATCAAGTCGGATAACATCAGAAAAAGTGCAGTCGAGTACTGTGTATCATTTGTAGTGGTCATTTTGATGGTATATGCTATAAAAAAGTACGAACGACGCAAACTGAATATTAGCAGATGATCACTGCATTTTGGGGGATACATGTTGATCACATTAGCAAGATTGGTACCGGAAGACAGAGAACAGTTTATCAAGGATAACCAGGAAGCATTCAATTACGGTGCTTTGGAAGAGTTTGGAAAAAGAGATGATCACTTTGAAGAGGAGGATCAGATCATTTCGAGTGAGACTATTGAAGCATCAATAGACAGCGGTGAAGCCTATCGCATTCTTTGCGACGGGAAGCCGGTCGGCGGAATGGTGGTAAAAGTAGACGGCAACAAAGGTGATCTGGATCTGCTGTTCATTTCTCCCAAAGAGCACAGTAAAGGTATCGGTTATTCGGCTTGGTGTGAGATGGAAAAACTGCATCCTGAAGTAACGGTATGGGAGACATTTACACCGTACTTCGAGCAAAGGAATATTCACTTCTATGTGAATCGCTGCGGATTCCATATCGTTGAATTCTTTAACAGTCATCATCAGGATACTGATACAGGTGAGATATCGGATGAGCAGTTTCCTGACGGAATGTTCAGGTTTGAGAAACGATTATGATCTACTATCGACAAAAGGTCCGGACAGATCCGGGCCTTTGTTCATATTAACGCCGTTATGACATAACTATATCGCAAAATCATTGAGATTCAAGATATAATCTTAAGTGACGGAGGAATCAGCCTTCGTCAATAATGTTTTAAAATAGCAGTTAAAGATAATCGCATAAGCAAAGAAATCTTTAAGTAGAGTTTTGAGGTCTAAGAAAACACCTTACCAACGCTTCCTTGTTAAGGTGCAGAGTCAACGTAAGTTGAATTTTGACGTGCCTTTTAGTC
>JAGAFR010000004.1 GCA_017612555.1 Lachnospiraceae bacterium
GCGTACTGATCCCGCGAAGCTGAACAACTTTCCCGGAATCATCACACAGTTTTGTTCCTATAACTCTTAATACTGGAAGACTCATTTTTACCATCCGTCCTTTTCATGTCTCTGTAAAATCGCAACCATATGTAGTATAATACCACAATGTCATGGGGCGTTTCCATGAAAAGGTTACAAAAAAGGAGAACAATAATGAGACGTCATTACCTCGATAACATAAGATGGGCGACGATATTAGTCGTCATGATATACCATGTTCTGCTCATATACAGTGCGGTGGTGCCCGGAATGGGAACCCCGTTTGCCGATGTTCAGTATCAGGACGGGATCATATATTTCCTGTATCCGTGGATCATGATACTTCTTTTCATAGTGGCGGGAATGAGTTCCAGATACTACCTGGAAGGTCACACGATCAAGGAGTTCATAAGTTCGCGAACACATAAGCTCCTTGTTCCGTCCACCATCGGTGTGATCATTTTCGGTTTTTTGCCCGGATATATTAACGTATATCACAGCGGCGGACTTGAAGCATTTAAAGCAAACGTCCCCGGCTTCGTGCTGTTTCTCATATGCACGGCCTCAGGCATAGGAGTACTGTGGTTCATCCAGGAACTATGGCTGTTCTCCATGGTGCTAGCCTTTATCAGAAAACATGAGACAGGGAAGATCTATGCATTTACCGAAAGAGCCGGCATAGTCACCGCTGTTCTTCTCGTAATACCGGTTTACCTGTCAGGTCTTATACTTAACGTACCCGTTATCGTCGTTTACCGGTTCGGTATATATCCCCTCGCATTCTTCCTGGGATATTTCGTGTTTGCTCACGACGAGGTAATAGACAGGATCAGCAGGTGGAAATACGTGCTCATTCCGGCTGCCGTGATACTCGGTTCCGTTTATCTGTATCTTCACTTCGGTGACAACTACGCAGATATGCCGGTCATGGGGTCCATACCGGCTGTAGCTTATGCCTGGGCTGCGATACTTGCAATATTCGCAGGCGCCAAAGCGTGGGCAGACAGAAAAGGAACGATTTCGGCATTTATGACTCGAAAGAGCTGGGGGATTTATATATTCCACAACATGTTCATTGTTGCGTCGGCAATCCTCCTTCAGGAGAAATTGTCGCTTCCGCCTCTTCCGTGTTATCTCGTATCTGCTGTCGCGGCGTTCTTCGGTTCGCTGGGACTATACGAGATCATAAGCCGCATACCGTTCCTTCGCTGGTGTATACTTGGCATAAAGAAAAGATAAATCTTTTCTACTCTACATCCTGTAATGCTGCGTAGTTCTCTTCACCTGTCCTGATCTTTACAACTCTCGTTACGTTGTAAACGAATATCTTACCGTCTCCGATATGACCGGTGTAAAGTGCTTTCTTGGATGCCTCGATGACTGAGTCAACAGGTATTCCGCTGACGATGACCTCAACCTTGATCTTGGGAAGGAGTGTGGCATCAAGCTCAACTCCTCTGTAGTATTCTCCGGCACCTTTCTGGATACCGCAGCCCATGACCTGTGTGACCGTCATACCGGTAACACCGAGTTCATTGAGTGCTTTCTTGAGGGCATCAAATCTTGCCAGCTTCGCGATGATCGATACTTTATGCATTCCTGTATCGTAGAATGCGCTTCCTTCTGCCGGTATCGTAACCTCTTTGATGACTTTGACCGAAGCGTTCTTCTGAGCCTCACTTGCCTTGTCATATGCAGACTCTCCCAGGTTCGTGTTCTCGTTTACATCCATGACCGTTCCTGTCATATCCTGGATGGCAAATCCCGAATATGCACTGGGAAGACCATGCTCGGTGATATCAAGTCCTTCGATCTCTTCTTCAGCGGAAGCACGAAGACCGAGAGTAGCTTTTATGATCGAGAATGCGATCCAGATAGTTATAGCTGTCCACGCTGCCGTTGCGAGCATTCCGACAAACTGTATTCCGAGAAGCTTTACTCCGCCGCCGTAGAACAGACCGAGAAGTTCTTCACCGTTTGCATCCGCAAGTGAATATGTAGGTGTTGTATTTGTTGCAAACAGTCCGACTGCAAGAGTTCCCCAAATACCGTTTACCATATGTACTGCGATGGCGCCGACGGGATCGTCGACACGTGCAACATTATCAAAGAACCACACGCCGAATACCACGAGAAGACCTGCAACACCGCCGACTATAAGTGCACCGTATGCATCAACCACATCACAGGGAGCCGTGATCGCGACCAGTCCTGCAAGAGCTGCGTTCAAGCACATCGAAACATCGGGCTTGCCGAATTTTACCCATGTGAAGATCATACATACAACTGTTGCGATCGAAGGAGCGATAGTCGTTGTTACAAAAATCGAACCAAGCTGATCAAGAGATGTTGCAGCTGCTCCGTTAAATCCGTACCAGCCAAGCCAGAGGATGAACACACCGAGTGCTGCGATCGGGATGTTGTGTCCGGGAAAAGCATTTACTTTTATGATCTTTCCTTTTTCATCCTTCTCGTATTTTCCGATCCTGGGGCCAAGCATTGCGGCA
Source organism: Lachnospiraceae bacterium (assembly GCA_017612555.1). Lineage (GTDB taxonomy): Bacteria > Bacillota > Clostridia > Lachnospirales > Lachnospiraceae > UBA2868. The sequence continues at coordinate 2,529 of JAGAFR010000004.1, forward strand.
CCGATAAGTGCACAGATACCACCTACCATGTGAATACAGTTGGAACCCGCAAAATCATGAAATCCCATCTGTGCCAGCCAGCCGCCGCCCCATGTCCAGTGAGCTTCTATAGGATAGATCACTGCGGATATGACTGCCGAATACACGCAATAGGAAATAAATCTTGTTCTTTCCGCCATGGCACCGGAAACGATGGTAGCCGTTGTTGCGCAGAACACAAGGTTAAACACAAAGTTTGACCAGTCAAACGCCGCATAGTTTGTGAAGATGTCCAGGTTCGGAAGTCCGATAAATCCTCCCAGTGCATCCTCTCCAAGGAACAGTCCGAATCCGAGAAGGATAAACACTACCGTTCCTATACAGAAATCCATAAGGTTCTTCATCAGGATATTGCCGGCATTCTTGGCCCTCGCAAAACCCGTCTCGCACATTGCGAACCCTGCCTGCATCCAGAAGACCAGTGCTGCTCCTATCAGGAACCATACACCATAGACTTCTTTTGTGATGTACTCCATGATCTCATTACTCATCTCATCCACCTCCTCATTTAATTCGTCCTATCTATTGAAAAGCCGCCGGAGATGATACTCCTGCGGCTTCATTGCCAATAATAGAACATAATGGATCGTTTTATAAACGAAAAAGGCGTCCGGGAATTCCCAAACGCCTTTGTTTATGTCGTGATTGTAATACTCTCATAATGATTTGACAATGTCATTATTTCACAAATCATCTTTTGCATCAAAAAAAAAATTTGTGCAAACACAACATCATATGTCAGAGTGTCACCGGATAATTGCCGTCAAAGCAGGCCTTGCAGAGCGGAAGTCCTCCCGTCATGCTCTCAAGATCATCTATGCACAGATACTCAAGTGAATCGGCTCCGATGCTCATCCTGATCTCTTCTTTTGTGTGATCGTTTGCGATCAGTTGTGAATTATCCGGCACATCGGTACCGTAAAAACACGGGTGCAAAAAAGGCGGCGACGATATACGGACATGCACTTCCTTCGCGCCGAACCTTCTCATTTCTTTTATTATGTTTGCAAGTGTTGTTCCTCGAACGATGGAATCATCGATCAGGACGACCCTTTTATCCTTTACAACATCCTCGATCACACGGAGCTTTATGGAGACCGCGCTTGTCCTCTCTTCCTGAGTCGGTTTGATAAACGTCCTGCCGACATAACTGTTCTTGGCAAACGCGAGCGAAAAGGGTATCCCCGAATACTGCGCATATCCCGCAGCTGCGGTAAGTCCCGAATCCGGGACACCGGTCACAACATCGGCTTCTACAGGAAAACGCTTTGCGAGTGCTTTTCCTCCTTCTATCCGCGCATTATATACGCTGATGCCGTCCATCTTCGAATCAAGCCTTGCAAAATAAATATATTCAAATATGCAGTGAGCCTGTTTTTCCGATTCAAGTATGTGCTTGGATCTTACACCGTCGGGCGTTATCATCACCATCTCACCCGGTTCCACATCCCTGACGTAATCCGCACCGATGGCACGAAGTGCGCTGCTCTCGGATGCACATACATAGATATCATCTATCTTTCCGAGACAAAGCGGCTTTAATCCCCAGGGATCCCTGATGCATATGAGTTTCTGCGGACTGAGTATCAGAAGTGCAAATCCGCCCTTCAAAAGCTTTGCGACGTTTTCGGATGCGGTTTCGATCGATGATGTATGCATGCGTTCCTCGGCTATCTTATATGCGATGACTTCCGAATCCGCATTCCCGTTAAAGACCGCACCTTCCTTTATCAGTTCTTCTCTAATACTGTCAATGTTGATTATGTTGCCGTTATGAGCAAGAGCTATCGTTCCCTTGGCATAATTGATGAAGACGGGCTGTGCATTTTCTTTTGTACTGCCACCCGCTGTAGAATATCTGACATGACCGATACCGATGTTACCTACAAGCGTGGATAGTTTTTCGCGATGAAAGACTTCATTTACAAGTCCCATATCCTTGTAAGCGCATATGTTTCCGATCGGTCCGCACGTATCGCATACGGCCATACCGGCGCTCTCCTGACCTCTGTGCTGAAGTGCCGTCAGTCCGTAGTAAATGTACTGAGCCGCCTTTATGTTTTCGCGGCTGTACACACCGAACACGCCGCACTCTTCATGTATCCTGTCGTTTTCCACGTCTTATCCCATCCCCTAAAAAAGGCGCTCCGAGAAGGACTCGAAGCGCCGTTGCTTTTCACTCGTCAGTTTATATCCGTGGATCGATTCTGTCAATATGATACCGGTCAGGCTTAAATGAAAGTGGCATCCCTGAGCGTACAGTATCTGTTTTCCCCTTCATTATATGTCTCAAATGTCCCGACCACGCAGATCGGATCACCCTCGTTCGGATAATCCTGCGGATACACAAGATGATCATCCGCCAGCTCAAATTCTATGCCCTGTGCGCAGCACGCAGTAGCATCCATTATGATACATGCGCAGTAGTGCTTATCCGTTGCCTCATCATAAAATGACGTGTAGCTTCCGTTCATCTTCACGCTCTTTCCGATATAGTTTTCCGGATAACACATCATGTTATAGACTTCGGAGTACACCATCGTACTCGACAATAGCGTCAGATCAACATCCGGAACTTCAGGAACTGTTTCAGTTACAGTTTCCTGAACAGCTTCTACAGGAACTTCCGAAACAGTCTCGACCGGAGCCTCGGTCTTCTCTCCGGCTTCACATCCCGCTACCCACACCGCAAACACGGCGCACATAAGAATACATGCTATCTTTTTCGTTTTCATTTTATCCCTTTCCACTGTCCTTTACAGCGACACAAATGATCCGACCAAATAACACAACGCAAACACTGCGGCATCAACCGCAACAATTGTCGATCCGACAGGTGTTCCCGCAAGGATCGATATGATGATCCCCGCAAACGCGCTTATAACCGACAGGACCGCCGAACATACCGTTACTCTTTTAAAACTGTTGAACAGCCTCATTGCGGACAGCGCCGGAAATATCACAAGCGCCGAGATAAGAAGCGATCCTACAAGGTTCATTGCAAGCACGATTATGACTGCGATAACGACTGCGATCATAAGATTATACGCATCGGTTTTGGTGCCTGTCGCTTTCGCGAAATCTTCATCAAAAGTCACGGCAAAAATCCTGTTATAAAAAATCACAAAAACAGCCACGACCATTACCGAAAGAATTGCGCAGATCCATACTTCAGCCAATGTGAGCGTAAGGATCGATGTCGATCCGAACAGCGTCGAGCACACATCCCCGGTAAGATTTGAGGAAGTTGAAAAGATGTTCATGATCAGATATCCGAAGGCAAGTGCCGCAACAGATATCATCGCTATCGCCGCATCTCCTTTTATCTTCGTGTTCTTTCCGGTCCTAAGGAGCAGCACCGCGCTGACCACCGTGACAGGCAGAACGAGCATCATCTCGTTTGAAAACTCAAGTACCGCTGCGATCGCCATCGCCCCAAAAGCTACATGAGACAGACCGTCACCTATGAATGAAAATCGCTTAAGCACAAGTGTCACTCCAAGAAGCGATGAGCAGAGTGCTATCAGAACTCCGACTATGAGTGCGTATCTTACGAACGGGTACTGCAGATACAGTATAAGCTTATCCATTTAGCTATCACCGCCTTTCTGCACAGCGATAAACCGTTTCCCAACGTCGCTTTCCGTATACTCCTGTCTCGTTCCGTAAAAAACGCTGTTTCCTATATGAAGTATATGACTTGCATACCGGGCGGCAGCGGCTATGTCATGTGAGATCATGATGATCGTGACGCCCTCTTTGTTGAGCTGTTCAATAAGCTCATACATCTGCATAGTGACCATCGGATCAAGGCCTGCTACGGGTTCATCAAGCAGCAGTACTTTTCGCGTTGCACACAGTGCCCTTGCCAGAAGTACCCTCTGTTGCTGTCCACCGGACAACTCCCTGTAACACCGATCAGACAGATCAGCTATTTGCATACGCTCCATGTTTTCGCGCGCGAGATCTTTTTCTTCTTTTTTGTAAAACGGCCTGAAGCCGAATCTGCCCTGACATCCCGAGAGAACTATCTCTTTAACGGATGCGGGGAAGTCTTTTTGAATGACCGTCTGCTGCGGAAGATAACCTATCTCATTGACCTCAAGCCCGTCACCGGTCAGGATCTGTCCTCCTGCAGGTTCCTTTAAGTGAAGCAGTGTTTTCATAAGGGTAGACTTACCGGAGCCGTTTTCTCCGACGATGCACAGATAATCTCCCTTATCCACTTTAAAATTCAGATCGCTTACGATCACCTGCGAATCATATCCGAGCGACAGGTCCTTTGCGGTGATAAAAGCCATTCGTATCTCCTTTACTTCAGAGCTTCCTTAAGAACAGACAGGTTGTTTTCCATAATGGACATATAAGATGCTCCGCTTTCAACATCCTTTGATGTTACAGACTGCATCGAGTCCATCGTAAGTATCTGCTGATCCTTGTTCTTTGTGTTTTCTACTATCGTCTCTGCAATCCTGTGATCCTTTCCTTCGATGGTCATGACCGCATGCAGTGATAATTCATCCACTTTTTCCGCAAGAAAAGTGATCGTCTCAAAGCTTGCTTCAGTCTCGGCAGAGCAACCTACGAATGCAGCATAGTAAGTAAGTCCGTAATCATCCGTCATGTATCTGAACGGGAAGCGGTCGCCGAACAAAAGCGTCTTAACCGTTGCAGCCGATACAGCATCCGAATACTTCTTATCAAGATCATTCAGCTTTGAGATATAGTCTTCCGAATTCTTCTTATAAATCTCTGCATTCTTCAGATCGATCTTCAGAAGTTCATTTGAAATATGCTCCACGAGGACAGCCGCGTTACGAAGTGAGAGCCATACATGCTCGTCATACTCGACTTCTTCTTCCTCATGATCATGCTCTTCTTCATCTTCATGTTCATGTTCGTCTTCTTCCTGCATCCCCTCGACGACTTCTTCTTCCTTCACCGAGTCCCCGAGCACATCAAGCAGGTTGATGACCGACATATCTTTGTTAGTAGCTTCCTTAAGTGCATCCTCTACCCACTCATCGGATTCTCCGCCGACATATATGAACATGTCACAGGAAGATATCTTCATGATATCGTCTGCCGTCGGCTGATAGCTGTGAAGGTCCACACCGTTATCAAGAAGCATTGTAACTTCAACGTTATCTGAAGCGCTTCCTACGATATTCATGACCCAGTCGTATTCCGGAAAGATCGTTGTTACGACTTGTATCTTATTGGCACCGGAATCAGTTGCAGCGCTTGCGGTATTGCACGCTAAAAGACTGCCTGCCATCAAAATGGCAGCAATAAATAATGATATTCTTTTTTTCATAATGACCTCCGTTTTTTGTATTCGCGTACATTAAAAACGGAAGTCCTCAATCATTGAGACGGACTTTTCTTGATACAGGCGTATCGCCTGCAATGAAACGATCAAATGACACGATCGATACGGCAGTAAGAACAAGAGGCGTGGCAAGTGCCAATACAGCGCCTATACTGCCAAGACCGCGAAGTATGCTCTCGCACTGATGAATGCATACACATATCGGGCAGTGAGCGTGCGTACAGTTATGATCTGCGTGCTCCGCAATATAAAAAGCGGAAAACGCGGTCACAAAAAGCACTGCAGCTATCAGTATTCCGACTGTGATCTTTTTTGCCTTAAGATTCTTCATGTGTTACTCTTCCTGTATTCCAAAGACATATTATATCTCTCCACGGACTGTCTTTGTCAAGGTATTGTATATAATCTTTCGATTTTTCCGCATTATATGATAAAATATCCGTATGATCGCTAATTATTCAATCCCGCCAAAAACATATTTTGAGATAGCTTCTCTCGGATATCTGCTGGTACTGTATCTGATATCTTTTAACGACCCGAACAGAACGTTTCGTTCTTATAAGCTGTTTAGGTTTCTCGAAGTCAACATGATCCTGGCTCTTATCGTGAGCATAATGACCTATACGTTTGCATATCCGGAGCTTGGTACTCCCATCTTCTTATGCACCATACTCCGTACGATGGATTCCATCATGTGCGTAATGGCATCGAGAGTCTTTGCCGTATATCTTCTCACATATGTTGATACAAAAGGACAGTTCAAATGGATATCCCTCATCGGAAATGTACTCTTTTCGTCTTACCTGATCCTGATGGCGCTGAACCTTCCATTGCGGTTCATACTCTGGTATGAAGCCGACGGAACATACATGCATGGTTCCCTATTCGTTCCGATCGTTTTTTCCACACCCGTATATTATCTTGCCAGCGGCATACTAATACTCATATCGCGGATGAAATCATTGGGACCGAGAGAGAAGGCCGCGCTTTCCATCGCATCTTTTGTAACGCTTCTTGGAACCGTGATCCAGGCAGCCACAAACGGGATCATTCTCCTGTCACTTCCTTTCGGTGCCATAGGAATATTCGTTCTGTACTTTTCACTTGAGACATCCGACTACCATCAGCTTCTTTCGAACAATGAAAAACTCCGTCTGGCAGAGCAGGATGCGATCAAGGCAAATCGTGCAAAGAGTGATTTTCTTGCAAGCATGTCTCACGAGATCCGTACTCCGCTCAATGCCGTTCTCGGAATGGATGAACTCATACTTCTTGCGACCGAAGAAAAGAAAGATTCAGATCCGAAATTTGCGGGGCTGATAAAAGAATATGCCGAAAACATCCAGGATGCGGGACAGGTCCTGCTTTCCGTTATCAATGATATACTTGACCTTACCAAGATAGAATCGGGAAAGATGGAACTTAAGCCCGCACCGTACAGACTTCATTCGCTGATAAACGATGTGGGAACAATGGTCAGAGTCAAGGCAGAGCAAAAAGGCCTTTCATACGTTCAGAATACCGACTCCTCCATCCCCGATCATCTTATCGGAGATGAACTCCGCATACGTCAGATAATGATCAATCTTCTGAACAACGCTGTCAAGTATACGGATTCGGGCAGGATCGAAATGGATGTCTCCATGAAGGACCTTACCGACAGCAGTGTATGTCTGTGTATATGCGTCAAAGACACCGGGATCGGTATCAAAGAAGAGGATCTTCCGGAGATCTTCGGTGATTTCCAAAGGATAGATGAAGAACACAACCACAAGATAGAAGGAACCGGACTCGGGCTTTCCATCGTAAAGCGCATGCTCGGACTGATGGGCGGCGAGATAAGCGTCACCAGCGAATACGGCAAGGGGTCTGTATTCACCGCGCTTGTTCCGCAGCAGATAAGCAAAGAGCTTCGTGATGCTCCCGCAAGCGAAAAATACAAAAAACTCGGCGAAGTCATCACATATCATACGCCGGACTGCCAATACCTTGTTGTGGATGACAACCGGCTGAACCTTCTTGTTGCAACACGTTTTCTCGACGGACTTAAAGGCCATATAGAAACGGCCAGGAGCGGCGAAGAAGCGTTGCAGAAGATGCGCACGAAGAAATATGACCTGATCTTTATGGATCATATGATGCCCGATCTTGACGGAGTCAGAACTTATGAAATGTCTCTTGAAGATCCTGACAACCTTAACCTTGACAGTCCCATGATCATGATGACCGCCAACGCGCTGAGCGGCATGCGTGAAGAATACCTTAACAAGGGCTTTGCGGACTATATAAGTAAGCCCATAGAGATCAACGAACTTCTGCGAATCGTCAAGCTCCATCTTCCTCCGGAAAAGGTAACTGTCTTATAAAGGCGCGTTATTTTCATCTTTGATCTGAATAAAGAGATTATTGATCCCCAGCGCATTTGCATAGGTCATTTCCGATACCAGTCCCGATACCATTCTGATACCGTTATGCTCTCCGCCACTATCACTTGGGATAAGGTATTTGGTGGGATCAAATCCCATACAGTCATCATGAAATATCAGCATCCATGCGCCATCAATTCTTTTTGCCCTGATATCAATACTGTGACCCCTGCCGTCAATAAAACCGTATTGAACAGTGTTTCTCCCGATCTCCTCAACTGCCAGGGATAACACATTTGATGTTCGATCCGATGCACCGTTTCTATGAAAAAAATCACAGATTGCTTCTGAACACGCCATTATTTCATCAGCCGAGTGACATGATGAAACAAATCTCTCTGCGCATTTACCGCTCCATGTCGGGGGCAGGCACATCCATGCATCCAAACAGTCTTTTGTTCCTCTCCCTATCATCAATACAACCGTTAAGAGTAACAGGGCCAGCATTTCTCCTGCCACGAAGGAAAGCCATATTCCGGACATTCCCAGGACCTCACATAAGACTATGAGCGAAAGCACCTCGCACACCAATGTTTCTACAAATGTAAACAGCATGTTGTGAACCTGCATCTTCATGCTTTGATAATAGCCTCTTATTGCCATGTTGATGCTTCTGAACACTATGGACAGCGAAAAGAGCCTAAACGCTTCGACTGCCGTCACAAAAAACTCATCATTTGCCTTATAGAACATCCTCATGACCGGGCCGGCAACCGATATCGAGACAATGATGATCGCTGCGTTAAGGATTCCCGAATACTTTACCGATGCCCTCATCATGCTCTTAAGCGATGTTCCATCCTCTTCCTTTGCATAAAAGCCCGTTAATGTTGACACCGTATTTCCGATAGCCGAAGATAAGCATTGCAGAAGTGAAAGCGCTGAAAACGCAGCGGCATATACCGCCAGAACGTTGGAGCCGTATTTGAATGTGATGTAATTATTATATACATAGCCCAGTACAGTCAGCATAAGCTGCTTGACTACATACATGTACCCGTATTCGAAAGTATCTTTTGCATAAACCTTGTCAAACAGTCCGGGAACAAATCTGAAGAGTTTACGTCCTCGAAGATAAAAGACAACAACAACTGCAAAGGCAACGAATTCACTTGCAGCAGTAGCAGCACCCATCCCCCAGATGCCAAAGCCCAGAACATAGCCGTTGAGAAAATCCAAAACGATATCAGTGGCAGCCATCACGACAAAAGACAGCATCAGTTGTCTTTTTCCGCCTTCGATTATCGTGGAAGCACTGAATACGGCAAAAAGAAGATACGGTATAATACCAAGTGCATTACCCCGGATATAGCTTGCGGACAGATCCCGAAGATGCGCCGGAGTCCCGACCACATCCGCCATCATGTAAGATGCGCCGATAAACATCACAGTCAGGACAGCTCCCACGGCAAGAGCAAGTAAGATCGCCGTGGAAAACGCACTGTTACGCTTCCCTGCATCCTGTTCGCCGGCATTACGTGACAGCAATACCGACACGCCCTGCATCAGGAATCCGAATGCAGCCATTTCAATGCTGATGACCGTATTTGAAAAAGAATATGCTGCCAGAGCATCGGTACCCAGACACCTCTTGATCGCTATGGCGTCTATCACATTTGAGATGATCAGAGATATGAAGGAGAGCATCTGAACACCTATCAGACTTAAGAACAGTTTTTCAACCGTATCTCTCTTGCTTCTCGAGAGTGTCATCATTCACCTCGCGTTATCCTAATCAGGTCCTCGTACACATAGTCCGGCATACAGTCTTTATGTCCCTCTATATCACTACGTATTGCTGTTGATGTAATACCGCAGCGCTTCGTGAGTATAAACTTCGTATTGGGAAATTCCTTATCCATCCCTTCAAAAAGCGGAGCTGCATCTTCGCCTGTCCATACTTCATCGATCACCTCACCGAGTTGGCTCTCAAAGAAACGGATAGCACCGGCAAAAATATGCGGATCATAATCCTTTCCTTTCATGTCTTCCATCGTGAATACATGGATGATGATCCTGTTGTCGTACTCGGCGCTTATGCGATCAAACCATTTTTCTTTTACTTCTCTGCTCGTAAGATCAATGCCTTCGTTATAACGAACAAAGAGATGGAACTTTTCGTGGACTTTCAGGATCTCATCAAACATCTCAAAATGCCCCTTATGCGGAGGATTAAATGACCCCATGGATACTATGACTTTCTCACTCATGTTTTTTCTCCTTAAATTCCGATAAATCTTTGACCAGCTGCAAATAGCACTCATCGTCGAAAAGAACCTTGCATGCGTCTTCAAACGGTTTCCAACCCAAATACCCGTCAAGTCCCGGCGCTATGGCATACATCAGGGCTTGCTTGAGCATTGCAAACCGTCTTATCAGATCCTTCTTTTGCTCTATTTCGCAAGCAGACTCTCCCACAAAATAATCCTTCAGGAACTCGTCCCAAAGAGTCAGGCACATATCATAGGTAATGCCCATCCCCGCCTTGATAAAATCATTATTGTATCCGCCCACCGCCACATGAGACACATACATACTTGCCATATCGAAGATCGGGCTTCCGATGGAGACGTCTGTCATATCTATTACCACCATCTCACCGTCCTGATACATTACATTATTTGCATGGAAGTCTCCGTGAAGAACGGTATTTCTATCCGGTACGGCACGTATCAGTTTATGAAGTTTCTTCTTTTGTTCTTCGTCTAAATACGTTGCCGCATCGACATACCCATGGTATATATCTTTGGCACTCGGAAATTCACCCTTTTTCATGCGGGTATTGTTGATCGCTTTTAAAAGCCCTGCATAGTCCTTATAAACAGCAGCCTTGTCGGATGCGTCATCATTCAGCTTTTCCGACATCACGGAACCTTTTGCCATCTCAAACACTATTCCGAAGCAATCGTTTATCTTAACAACATCATATGTGATCAGTGCCGGAATCCCGACCAAAAAAGCTTTTCTGGCAAACTCTCTTTCCCGCAGCACCATTTGCAGACTGATCCTGTTGTTAAACACTTTAACAACGGTATCATCATCCATTCGATAGACTGTTGCCGTAGCTCCTCTTCCTATGACTGCATCATGATTTATCTCTATTTCGCGTATGGTCTTATGAACCTTCATTATTTCCGTAAAACCGGTGGTCTCAAAAATATCATATATCTCAGGTGAAGCATTTATAACCGTAAGCTTGTCTTTTCTGCTCTTTTGTATCTTCATAAGAACACGTAATCCTGCACTGGAAATATATGTAAGTCCTTCGACGTCAAATACAACACCGGTTTGGAAACCTTCAACACAGTTGAGCAATTCTGTTTCCATATCCCCGGCATTATTCGAATCAATATGTCCTTCCAAATAGACTGTCAGAATGCCTGACTCATTTTCTGTTCTCATATAACTGATTATCCTTTCCGTAAATGCAGAGCCTAAATCTTTTCATATACTCCGAGCATTTCTTTGAGTTTACGTTGAAATGCGGTCACAACATCATCGGGCCCCATGATCTTCACCTGTGAGCCAAGCGCAAACACCCAACCCAGAAAATGATCGCTCACCGCAACATCTACGCTTGTTTCAGACCATCCGGTCTTCTTGGACGGCCGTATCGTGATATTCTTGCCGAACCTGTCAATGAACACTCCCGCAAGTTCATCGCAAAAAGCGATCCGAACTCTTGTGGGCTTTCCTCCGAACATCCCAAAGCTCATCTTGGAATACTTGGCCAGATTGAACTCACTGAATCGTTCTTTACCGGCACGCGTCTTATCAAGAATGCGAATGCTCTTGAGCTTGTCAACGCGAAAGTGCTTGATGCTGTCAGCAGCCTCGTCATACGCTATAAGATAATAATTCTCATCATCCCATGTAAGTGCCCAGGGACTGACAACATACGGCTCTTCCCTGCGGCGTTCCAGCTCCTTGTCTTTATTCCACTTCATGTATTCAAAACAGATCTGACGGTTTTCGGCTATCGCACGATGAACATCATCAACATAGTAATAAATACTCTCGTTCATCGTTTTTACCCTGTCGTGTACGACGACCTGTCTTTTCATCTGTGAAGCCTCATACACGCTGGCCATGCTCGTCAGCTTCTTTATCAGTTCATTTGACTTCTTCTCGGTGATGAACCTGGATGACTGGATCGCATCAACAAGGAGTTTTAATTCCGCGATCTCAAACTTTTTTCCGCCTACATGATAATAATAATTGCGGCCGACTTTTTCCCCGACAACATCTATACCGAGTACGCGAAGTGCTTCCAGGTCATCATAAAGGCTCTTTCTGTCGGCAGTCACGTCATATGCCATCAATGCCTCCTGTATCTCCGGCATGGTTATCATATGTTCATCATCGGTCTTTTCCAGCATTATCCGGCTCAGGTAATACAGTTTGAGCTTCTGGTTCGTTCCCTTTGGCACTGTCTGTCCCCCTTAACGTTACTGCCCGTTCTTTCGCTCCACCTGCTGGCGCGCCACCAGTTCGGCAAAGAATCCGTTCCTGGCGATCAGTTCTTCATATGTTCCGTCTTCTACGATCTTTCCTTCATCGAGGACGATGATCCTGTCACAGTGCTGGATCGTTGAAAGTCTGTGCGCTATCACGATCCTTGTGCACTTGAGTGAATCCAGTGAATCGGACACCTGTTTCTGCGTGATATTGTCAAGTGCGGAGGTTGCCTCATCAAACATGAGGATCTTAGGCTTCGGGGCTATGGCACGCGCTATCATGATGCGCTGCTTCTGACCGCCCGATATCCCGCCGGCACCTTCACCTATGATCGTAAACATGTTCATGGGCATCTTACGTATATCATCTGCCATTCCTGCCATCTCTGCAGCTTCCCAGGCATCATCAAGAGTCAGCTGCGGAGCTGATATGACTATGTTCGAGTATATATCTCCCATAAAGAGCGATCCGTTCTGCATGACGGTTCCGATCTTGGATCTGAGTGATTTCAGATCTATACTGTTAAGGTCCCGTCCGTCATAATAAACAGCGCCTTTCTGCGGCTTCTCGAAGCCGAGCATGATGCGCATGAGCGTACTCTTACCGCATCCCGTCTTGCCTGTTATCGCCACATACTGTCCCGGGCGGATCTTAAGGCTTAAGTCGTCGAGCACAGGCGGCATATCCTCACTGTACCTGAAGGTTATGTTACTAAGTTCGATCCCGCCGGAGAGTTTTTCTATGACCGGCTTGTCCTCGGCTATCTCAGGTGCCGTCTCGATAACCGGACGGATGAGTTCGAACACCGGAGATATCATTGCCGCAGGCTCTACCAGCGGAACAAGCGTCTTAAATGCCCCGCTTATGATGGCAAAAGCGGCATTGAAAGCATAGTACTGACTGACATCCACATGGGTCTTTATCGCCAGATAGTATATGATGATCGTACCGGTAAGTGATATGGCGGTTATGATCGCAGGGAACACCTTAACGAACATCGGCGGATCATACATATACTTTGAACGTATGGCATACGCGTTTGCCCACTTGGAAAAAGCACGGCGCTCGGCTCCGGAGAGCTTGATCTTTTCGATCCCCGTAATAAGTGAATAGGACAGACCGCTTTCTTTGGCGGCAAGCTCCATCTGTGTCCTGTTTACACGTGATCTTATGACAAGAGCCGCGATGATCGTTATCATCTGAAGCGCCGCAACGGTAAACGCAGGGGCAGCAAGAGCCGGTGCGAACGATCTTATCTGGAATATATAGATAAACGAAAAGATCGCGGTCGTAAATCCGGTCATGACCAGGCTTAATATCTCATATACGAGAACGCTCATGTTGTTCACGCGGTTCGCAAGATCTCCCGATGTATAATCCGTAAAGAAGGAACTCGGCAAAGTCAGGATCCGCATCATCGTTGCCGACTCCAACCCAAGGTTAAACTTTTGTGTCAGCCTGTTAAGAAAGAGCTCCTGTACCGTTTCGAACAGAAGGCTCGACAGTGATGCGCATATGAGAAATACCGCGATCGCGATAAGTGCTGATACGCTCTTCATAGCTGTTATATCCGAGAACAATATCCTGTTTATCCACGGAACAAGCATTCCCACACAGGTAGCGATAAGGGCAAACCCGAAGTAGCCGGCGATCCCTCCTCTGTCAAGATTTGAGAAGATGTATGCATACAGATCCTTCATCGTCATGGCCCTTGTGGGAAATGCCTTATAGAACGCAAAAGCGTCTCCGCCAAAGAACTTCTCCGAATCCGCCGTGACCCTGGTCATCTTTCCCGTTGCAGGATCCGCATACTTATAGCCGTTTGCTCCCGCCGGAATGAGCGCTACAGGCTTACCGTCACCCGCAAAGGTTGTGAGCATTGCGCCGGAAGCATCCTTTCTCCATCCTTTGCGAAGTTCCACCTGTCTTGTCATTATTCCGTAAGGACGCAGAAGATACTCGAGAACCTCCTCAATCGACGAAAGCTTCTCGGGTACTTCCCTGACTTTTATGTGATAATATCCGAGAACCTGACCGATGGCATCAGTCGCCTGTTCGCGCTCATTCTGCAAAGCGGCGGACAGACTCCTCCCCATGACCGATCCTGCGATCTTAAGGCACGAATCCTCGAATGCTTCTATGTCATTTTGTTTTCGAAGCTCTATCTGCTCTTCAAACCAGCTTGCCATGTTTACATTACCTGTTCTATTCACTTGTTACGAGCCTTGCGTAAAGGCCGTCCATTGCCATGAGCTGCTCATGTGTTCCGCGCTCGGCCACCTTACCGCTGTCAAGCACTATTATCTCGTCACACTCCCTTACCGTTGAGAGCCTGTGTGCCACGACTATCGTTGTTATGCCTCGCTCTTTTATTGACGAGACGACATCATATTCCGTCTGCGCATCAAGCGCACTCGTTGCCTCGTCCATTATCATGATCGTAGGGTCCTGCGCAAGGACACGCGCTATCTCGATCCTCTGCCGTTGTCCTCCCGAAAAATCACGTCCGCCGTCGCGAAGCTTATACGAATATCCTCCGTCTCTTTTCATGATCTCTTCGTGAACCTGTGCATCCCTTGCCGCAAGTATCATCTCGAAATCTTCTATGGAGTTGTCCCACATCTTGATATTATTCGCTATCGTATCCTCGAACAGTATGATGTCCTGATTGACTACCGCCACAGAACTTGTGAACAGGTCCCTGTCTATATCTGTAACCGGCTTACCGTCAAATAATATCTCTCCCGCCCACGGACGGTACAGCCCCGATATCAGGCGTGAAAGGGTGCTCTTACCGCATCCGCTCCCGCCTACAAAAGCAACACTCTTTCCCTTCTCAAGGGTGAGGTTGAAGTCTTCGATAAGCGGCGGTGAGAGCTTGGAATAACCGAAGGTAACATTCTTAAGTTCGAGCCTGCCCGACAGTTTTCTCGAGGATGATACTTCTTCTTTACTCCCTTCATCCGATATGCCACACTCAAGTATGGGATCTGTCGGATACTCCATAACATCATCTATACGCTCCATCTGGGTCCGCATCTCCTGAAGGCTCTGTCCCGCCTCAATGAGCGACTCGGCCGGCAGCAGGAACTGTGCCAGGAATCCCTGAAAAGCCAGTACCATACCTGATGTGAACTCGCCTTTTATCATCAGATACACTCCCATAAGAAGTATTACGTCATCAACGAGTTCCATGACGATCTCAGGCACTTTTCCAAGACTTGCATCTATACCGGCAAACTTAACACGCTGACTGTTAACGCTTGCCTCATACCCCGACCACTTGGTAAAGAAGCCGTTTTCGGCACCGCTTGATTTTATCGTCTCTATCATCTCTATGCCCGATACAGTCTCAGAATAGAGCTTACTCTCATCGCGCATCATAACACGGGTGATGTTCACCCTCTTGGCGCTGACAAAATAAGCAACATAGACATTTATCGCTATCGAGATGATGCCTATGGCCGTCATGGCAACCGAATATGACAGCATCACGCCGAGATAAAAGATCATCATCGCTGTGTTTATGACAAGAGGAGCAAATGTACCCACTAAAAGATTTGCTATCTCAGCATTGGCCTGGCGTCTTAATTCTATATCGCCCGCCATACGCTGGGAAAAGAATCGCATGGGAAGCTTCAGTACATGCCAGAAGTATGTGGCATTTCCGACCGCGGCAAACTTACCGCTTATCCGAAGGGAATACAGTGAGGTTATCCATGCCGCAACGATCTGTACTATGGTAAGGATTATAAGTGCGGCCATAAAGTATCCGACAAGAGAAGGATTCCTTCCCGGAAGAAGCTCATCCATAAAAAACCGTGAAAAAGCCGCAAGAGCAATGGCACCTATTGATGTGACGGATGTAGTGATCGCAACAAAAGCTGCAGCCGATCCGGCTCCTTCCATACGCCTTTTGGCAAATGCGATCATACTCTTTGGATTACCCGAAGGCTCATACTCTTCGCCCGGAGTGATGATCACGGCAACACCGGTAAAGGCCTCGTCAAACTCCTGCTCTGTTATTACAACATCCCCCCTAGCGGGATCATTGATGTAAACCTTTCCCTTTTTGAAACCGCACAGAACGACGAAATGGTTGAATTCCCAATGTATTATGCACGGAAACTTGGCCTGTTTTTTAAGCTGCTCCGGCTCGAACTTGTATCCTGTGGCATTAAACCCATAGTTCCTTGCGGCTCTTGCGATGTTGCCCGCCTTGGCTCCGTCGCGCGAGACATCACAGTCCTCCCGCACCTGTTCAAGGGGAACCCACTTTCCGTAATAAGCCATGACCATCGTAAGGCTTGCCGCTCCGCACTCAAGTGCTTCCATCTGCATGACTACGGGAACCTTTGCTACGCCATCGGTCACCGGCTGTTTGATCCTGTTCTTCTTAATTGATGACATAGCTTATGGGTGCTGTTTCCTTTACTCCGTTATCCGTGTTTACCCGGATCTTTCCAAAGACAGCCCAGAAAAGAGTTCCGACGATAAGGATGATCGTTGCAAAAAGTATGAGCCACACGGACGGTGTGGTCACTTTGATATAGTCATTCAGCTGTTCCGGGGATGTGACCCGTTCCAGGCTTTTTTCACGAAAAATCGATCTTTCTTCCATAACAGTATTTTAACCCCTAAATATCGTCTTTTCAACAAGCCTCAGCCTTCAAGCGTTCCCGCGTACTCGTATCCGGCTTCCTCTACAGCGGCCTTGACAGCCGCCTCATCAACATCCTTGGAATTTGTTATCGTGACAAGATTTTCCTCATGGGATGCTACTGCGCTGTCGATCCCGTCGATCGCCTCAAGCGCCTTCTTTACATGTGCCTCACAATGTCCGCACATCATTCCGTTTACCTTGATCTTCATTTCGTTGTTCTCCTTTTTTGTTTCATAGGGTCTTATCCGGTTGAGTCGAAGTGCGTTAGTCACCACGCAAAAGCTTGATAAGCCCATGGCCGCAGCCCCGAAGACGGGATTGAGTTCCCATCCGAAGGCTGCCACATAACAGCCCGCTGCCAGCGGTATTCCCATAACATTGTAGAAAAAAGCCCAGAAAAGATTCTCGTGAATATTCTTCAGGGTACTTCTTGATATCCTGATAGCGGCCGCAACATCCCTGATGCTGTTCTTCATAAGGACAACGTCCGCCGCATCTATCGCCACATCGGTTCCTGCTCCGACGGCAATCCCCAGGTCCGCACAGGTAAGCGCCGGAGCATCATTTATCCCGTCACCCACCATGGTCACGACACCCTGTTCCATAAGCTTCTTAATGACAGATTCCTTGCCATCGGGCATAACCGAAGCCACCACTTCATCAACGCCTGCCTGACTTGCTATGGCCGCAGCCGTAACCTCATTATCACCCGTGAGCATGACCGTGCGGATGCCAAGTGCCTTCAGCTGCGCAACGGCCTCCGCCGAATCCTCTTTTATCACATCCGATACACCGATCACTCCGAGAAGAGAATCACCTTTTGCAAAAAGCACCGGCGTCCTGCCCATAACGGCAAGGCGGTTTATGAGTTCTTCCGTCTCTTTATCAAGCCCGCCCAATACGCTTCCCATGTATGCTGCACTTCCGCCGCATATCACGTCCTCGCCAAGCCTTGCCTTCAGCCCGTTTCCGGAAAGAACTGCAAAATCCGTTGTCTCTTCAAGGGATATATCATTTTCTCCGGCATGGTCCGTAACTGCCTTGGAGATCGGATGCTCACTCTTTGACTCGAGAGCGTATGCAACAGTCAGGAGCTCTTTTTCCGTGATCCCTTCCATCGGATGTATGTCGGTAACCTTCATCTTGCCGGTTGTGATAGTTCCCGTCTTGTCAAGAGCTATGATCTGCGTCCTGCCTGCCTGTTCCAGAGAGGCTGCGGTCTTAAACAGAATACCGTTCCTGGCTGCCACCCCGCTTCCTACCATGATTGCTACCGGTGTAGCCAGTCCCAGGGCACACGGACAGCTGATCACAAGGACCGAAACTGCCCTCGCTATGGCATATCCGGCAGTCTGACCCGCAAAGATCCATGCCAAAAATGTTACGATCGCGATCCCGATAACAGCAGGTACGAACACGGCCGAGACCTTATCGGCGATCTTGGCGATCGGCGCTTTTGTTGCCGCTGCGTCACTCACCATCCTGATGATGGCTGAAAAAGTCGTATCTTCTCCAACCCTTACCGCCTCGCAGACCATGTATCCCGAGGTGTTTATCGTAGCTGCGGACACCGGATCACCTATGTTCTTATCTACCGGAACGCTCTCTCCGGTAAGAGCCGATTCGTTGACTGCACTCTCACCTTCGGTGACTATGCCGTCCACAGGTATACTGTCTCCGGGTCTTACCACGAACCGGTCTCCAACCTTTACGTTTTCGATCGGAACGGTAACTTCTTGGGTTCCCCTCAGTACAACCGCAGTCTTGGGAGAAAGATCCATCAGTCCTTTAAGGGCGTTTGTGGTCCTGCCCTTTGATACGGATTCGAGCATCTTGCCCACGGTGATCAGCGTAAGTATCATGGCTGCCGCCTCAAAGTAGAAACGGTTCATGTAGTACATGACCTGCTCACTGTTGCCGTCAGCCACGGCTCTTGTCATGCCAAAGAGTGCCGCGACACTGTAACCGAAGGAAGCGGTAGCTCCAAGCGCCACAAGGGTATCCATGTTCGGAGCTCTGTGAACGAGCCCCTTAAACCCGCTTATGAAAAACTTCTGGTTTATAACAAGCACCAGCCCCGATAACAAAAGCTGATACAGTCCCATCGCCACATGATTTCCGGCCATGAATGCAGGTAACGGCCAGTTCCACAGCATGTGCCCCATCGACACATACATGAGGGGTATCAGAAGAGCTATCGACGCGATAAGTCTCTTTTTCATAACGGGGGTCTCGGTATCCTTAAGCGGATCATCATCAGCTGTTCGGGCTCCGCTTACGTTCCCGCCCTTGATGCTTGCACCGTAACCCGCAGCTTCAACAGCTGCTATTATATCTTCGGGGCGGGCAGAACCCTCAACTCCCATGGAGTTGGTAAGAAGGCTGACTGCACAACTGTCAACACCCTCCACGGCGCTGACCGCCTTTTCAACTCTGGACTGACAGGCAGCGCAGCTCATCCCCGTCACTGTGTATTGTTCCATGATGTCTCCCTGTTTACTGAATAAACTCCCCCGTCAGATCCCTGATAACTTCCCCCGCAATGATCAGGCCTGCTACAGAAGGCACAAAGGCCGTGCTTCCCGGAACGGCTCTTCGGCCGGTACAGCCAATATCAATATCCCCGGCCGGACTGATCGGCTTTTCCTCCGAATAGACAACCTTTAGTTTATTTATTCCTCTTTTTTTCAATTCCCTCCGCATCACTTTTGCCAGGGGATCCATGTTGGTCCTGTATATATCGGCTACGCGGAACAAGGTGGGGTCCAGTTTGTTTCCGGCGCCCATTGAGCTTATTATCGGTACATGCGCCATCTCACACCGCATAACAAGTTCTATCTTTGCCGTAACGGTATCAACCGCATCAACAACATGATCATATTTCTCAAACGGAAAGTCAGAAGCATTTTCAGGAAGGAAAAAGCACTTATATGTGTTCACCTCCGCTTGCGGATTGATATCAAGAATGCGCTCCTTCATAACATCTGTCTTATACTTCCCCACGGTTTTTTCCGTTGCGATTATCTGCCGGTTTATATTTGAAGTACAGATCTTGTCTTTATCTATTAGATCGAAACAACCGACTCCGCTTCGTGCCAGCGCTTCACATACATATCCGCCCACTCCGCCGATGCCGAACACGGCCACACGGCATTGTGCCAGGTGATCCATTGCGGCCTTACCCAGTAGTAATTCGGTTCTTGAAAACTTGTCTGACATATTTACCTTACTTCCAGCCTTTTCGTACATACGATTATAACATAATATCTAGCCATACTCAAAAGGTATCGTGTACCCGCAGTTATATGTATTTTACTATAATGACTCCCCCTGTTATGATGTAGTCAGAAAGAGGAACAAACCTCTTAAAACAAAGGGTTGAAGGTATAAGATTAGAAGGAGGCGATCATCATGTTAAAGAAGATAGTAGAGTTTTTCGAGGAGTATTACGCAGAGTTCTCACATTCAGAGAAATGGTAATGAGCTGCATGACTTTCCCTATAACCAATGAAGCGGACCGACATGGTCCGCTTCTCTTTTATCTCACTTTCTCAGATACAATCCCACTCCGGCTGCGGGAAGCGCGAGTATCAACAGAAACCATCCGCCTATGACCGCACCGTTTACACCCTGCGTTTCGGGATGAGGAATGAATTTCCCGTCTTTTATCGCGTAGTTGATCACGTCAGTGTCACCCACTTTAGGAGCACGACTTTCGTCCTCGCGATATCTTACGGTATCATAGTATGTATATTCCCGGCCGTTGTCCTCGACAGTATATGTTACAAGGTACTCCCACCGGATCTCATCCCCGGTGAACCCGTTCTTCTTTTCAAGTTCTTCGTCCTGACGTGAGATCGTCCTCTCTCTCTTTTCAACATCAGTGATCGTCGCTGTTTTTCCCGTGACCACATCATCGAGCGACACCATATCATCCGTATGGTAGAACTTTTTGCCGTATATGATACAGACTATTCCCACCAGCAAAAATCCGATCGCGAAATAAAAGCAGGTCTTTGATTCCGATGTTATGTTCCTTTTCTTCTTTTTCTTACTCACAATCCTATCCTCCCTTTCCACATATTCTATCATATATAAGAGCCCCGTGGTCATTTAGACCAGGAGCTCTGTCTCTTCTTAAGTTCTCTTAAGTACCTGTCATATGATCAGACTATCTCGTCAGTTGAGCCGTCCTTCTTGACTATCTCGATCTTGCACCCGAATCCGAGTGTTGCTATCGTGGCTGCAATGAACGCCCACGGTGCCGCTGCAAGACCTATGATCCCGCCTACGATCCCGATATTTACCGGAAGCGAGAGAACGATCTCGCCGTCCTTGCTGATCTGGATCTTGTCCACGTTACCTTCCTTAACCTTGGCTTTGATCTTATCGACAGTCTCCTTTACCTTGTCATCACCCTTCTCTTCGGGTGCGATGAGCTTAACTGCCTCATCTACATCGCCGTCGGCTTTGACAAGAGCATCTTTTGCTGCCGCATAATCAACTCCCGTAAGTTCCATTACCTTTTCTACTGCTTCCAATGTGATCTGCATGACTTAATCCTCCTTCTAAATACTCCTGCTGCTCCAAACAACTCAGTTAACCGTTACGCTACGCTCGTTGCAAACCCCACGATACCTGCGATCAGGATTATGGGAAGTGCTAAAGCGGCAAGTCCACAAAAGATCATGATGGGAACGATAATGGGGAAGAATACAAGAAACATTGCTATCTTAAATATTCCCCAGCCTACCTTGAACGCAACGGTAAGTAACTTAAAGAACACCATCAGAAATAATATGAAACAAATCGCCGTAAACATCACATCCACCTCCTACTCTTTATCGTAGACTTTACAACACATTTCTTAACCGGTCTTTTAGGGATCATTAAAATCTCATTAAACCTGTTTCCTGTCTACAAGCATATTGTAGTACGCGGATCCTTTAGTATGAATATCTTTTACAGCGTAATAGGCACGTCTATTTTGCCTTCGAAGCAAATTAGGAGCCTTACGGTATCACTTCTTCATCTTAACATTAAATTCATATCCAAGAAAGCCACCTATTATTCCTCCCACTATATGGGAAAGATTGGATATGTTGTCACGTACAAATACGCCTTCAAGGATCTGCTGGCCTATGAAGAATATCGCTACAAGTATAAATGTAAGCGGTATCTCTCCCTGTTTGAAGCTTGTAAACGAAGACAACAGGATAAATGCGAACACAACTCCGCTGGCACCGCATAGCATAACATTGGGGAACAGGATGTAATTGACGAGGCTTGTGGAAAATGCAGTAACCGCCACAACGCCTGCAAGTGTCTTGGAACCGTATTTTTCTTCAAGCATAGGTCCCAGCAGGAGCAGATAACTCATATTGCCGACAAAATGTGTCCAGTCCGAATGTCCGAATATGTGAGCGAATGCCCTGATCCAAGTCAGAGGTGACAAAAGCTCCGAGCGATACGTACTGAAAAACATGTCCGATATGGTACCACCTGTAATATATCCCAAAAGAGTAGCCAGGAAGCTGATCCCTACAATTCCCAGAACTACAGGCGCATTCAATGTTACCTTCATATTTTTGATCTTCATCAATTGTTCCTTTCGAATCTCGCAATCATTCTTTGAGTTTTCGCCAACATTTCTCTTTCAAAAACTCACTGATCTCTCGAATATCTGAAGTTTCATAAAATGTAACCAATTTCTTTTTAAACTCTGAAACATGATTTTCAGGAATAACGATCAATCCCAAGGCATGAGCGATCATATAGTGATTTGCGAATATCACAGAAGCACGTTTGTTGCCATCTATAAAGATTTGTGTTCTCATACAATACATGCATAATTCTATTGCTATATCAATTGCATCCTTGCCCGAATCGATTATCTCATCAATTTGTTCTTTCACCTGCAACTCTATAGGGATAGGCGGAACGTAGACGGTTCCTCCGATCGTAACCGGAACGCCTCGTATCCTACCACCATCGTAATAGAAACCTTCATTAACCAACTTCGCTATATGACACAGCAGATAGTAATTACTGTTCGCCTGAATCACGTCCTTATCAAGAATGAACTCCCATGCATGCTTCAGATTAAGAATCTTTTGCACATCATCAGCTGTCATCCCATTAACAGTGCCATTTTCAATAATCTCTTCAGTTTGCGGAAATGTTGTAGCAACTCCTTCCAAGACAGCCTGGTCATATATATTGGATTTCATATTTGCCCTGGCAAAGTCAAGGTTAACAATGACATTCGGCGAAAGTTCATCTCCAACATAACCATTCGAAGCCAGTTCTTTATCAACTCTTCGAATCTGTTTTTTTAGATCTCGAGCTTCTTTAGAGTTACGAAGCAGTATCTGATACAGATCGTCAGAATATACATCCACATAGGTGGAAGTTAATCTTCCACTAACGCGTTTTCTTATATATAAATACTTCCCGCTACTGTTCTCTTTAATCTCCGGAGATCCGTCATATGGAATAAGATTCAAGCGAGCCTGATAATCCGCCTTTTCCTGCAATAAACGCTGAATAACGTCAAATGAATCCGTCACTTATTCTGCCTCCTTAGGGAACTTTCGTTGGTCTAATCATATCAAAAAGTTCCCTAAATTTCAAGGTTGTTTTAGGGAACTTTCCGGGCCGAAATGCATCCAAAAGTTCCCTAAACATAGTTAACATCTTTTAAACATCTGATCTTACACAAGATTCTTTCCACTGACTGTTTCCGTTGTTACAATAAGCATTTCATTATCCTCCTTACTCGTTGAGAGCCATGCCATTTAAAGATTTGCACAACCTTTGAGAATAATATATACTAAACCCGCTTAATGAGAAATCTCCATTTGAGCAAAATATACACCGTATTTACACCCCAATCGGCAAAATACTCCCCCGGAGGCATCAAAATGGGCAGAAGATCAAACAAAGACGACAAATCCATATATCAGGAGCTCCGCGAAAAGCTCGAGCTGACCCGGGAAAAAGCCAGTGAACTTATAGGCTTCATATCTCCTGCAAAACTTGAAAAGATCGAGAACGGGAAAGTCGCTGTCCAGCCGGAGGATGTGATAGCTCTTGCCGAATGCTATAAATCTCCGGAACTGTGCAATTATTACTGTTCACAGGAATGCCCTATCGGACAGCATTATATCCCGGAAGTGCATATAAAAGACCTGACTCAGATCGCAGTCGAGACGCTCAACTCCCTCAACCGCATGAACAAAGAAAAAGACCGCCTTCTCGAGATAGTTGAAGACGGCCGGGTTACCCCTGATGAATATAATGATTTCTTCAAGATCAAGAAAACTCTCGAAAAGATCTCCCTGTCTGTTGATACATTACAACTCTGGGTTGAAAAATCAATCGCTGAAGGTGATATCGCTTCCAATAAACACTAGTGTTTATTCTTCAAAACCACATAGGTTCTTTCGAGCAATCCGATGTTCAGGATAGCAAACACAAGCAGATAGACCGGCATGATCCCGATACCGGTATGTTGCTGCAGATTCCCAAATACCATAGGCATAAATGTACTTCCGACATAGGCGGATGCCATCTGAAGTCCGATAACAGCCGTGCTGTATCTCTTCCCGAAATTTGTCGGGGCCATATGCTGGATCGCGGGATATGAAAATGGAACTCCAAACGCCGCCTGCATGGTAGGCCACCCCGAACCAAGAAGCGAATCCGGCAACCCCAGGCTGATGAACATCAGATAGATTACAGCAAGTAATAATGAACACATAGTTAAGCCCTTCCTTTTTCATTTGAGGTAAACTTCCTTCCTGTTTGCTCATTCCATGAGAATATTATATACTTAAATAACTTAAGGAAAAACCTCCAATGATCATATTAAGGATACGGAGAAACGATGATGGATATTCAGTATTTACTGTGGTTACAGGAATTAAGAAATGCTACAGGCGGAGTTTTTGATGAGTTTTTCAACTCTCTGTCCAAGTTTGCGGTTGATATTATGCCATTTCTGCCTTTCGTGGTTTTTTGGTGTGCCGACAAAAAATGGGGATATCGTTTTATTGCTTCATGGGGGATTGGCGAGGTCCTAAACGGTATCATCAAGCTGACGGTATGTGCATATCGTCCATGGATAAGGTCAGAGCTTATAGAGCCTGCCGGTGATTCCAAAGTGGCGGCTACAGGCTATTCGTTCCCGAGCGGTCATACAATGGTAGCAACCGTCACTTACGGAACAACTATTGCATGGCAGAAGGAGAAGCGAAGATGGCTCGTTATTCTTTGCAGCGTTCTTATCGCACTGACAGCTTTCTCGAGGAATTTCCTCGGCGTACATACGCCGCAGGATGTTATGGTGGGCTTTTGCGAATCGTTAGTCATAATATTTGTTGTGGGGTTGGTCCAAAAAAGGGTTGAAGGTAATGAAAAAACTCTTGATATTCTCACGATTGTCGGAATTGCCGCGGTAGTGCTGACGCTCATATATATCATGATCAAACCATATCCAATGGACTATGTTGACGGAAAACTCCTGGTTGATCCGCAGAAAATGATGAATGATACCTTCAAGGCTTGCGGAGCCTTCCTTGGATTCCTTATCGGAAGCTTCCTCGATCGGCATTATCTGAAATATGAAATTCCTGTCGGCGCTGCGCAACTTCCGATCCTGACATGCATTGGCGCTGCGATTATGTTCGGATGGAAGGAATGGTTTTCAGTGGCAACTGTTGTGGCGGCATTTGGAGGCCACTGGGGCAACTTGATAGCCCGTTTTATAATGGTGATTTTTGCCATGAGTATATGGCCGATGGTGATCACGAAACATTGCTTTTGAAATTAATAACCGTAAAAACTTAATCTGTCCAAAATGCCATTACGCTATTATTATTTACCTTTCCTGTTCTCCCGTCAGTTGCATATCGCTTCCTCCTTGTTTTGCGATTCACGAGTACCGGTCACACTAACGTTATATACGAATCAAATCAGAAAATGGCGACATTTTTTTTTAGAGACGGAGACCATTACTTTACCGTCTTCCTGTAACCGGCTATCCTCTTTGCTACATTTTCCTCGAGATTCCTGTAGAAGAACTGATAATCATATATATGATATGAGCCTTCCGGCAGGTTCGGCACGACTGCGGGATAATCCGCAGGATCAAGTTCCGGTACCTTCACCACTCCGCGGCCTTCGTCAATATAGCAGCCGCAAAGTCCCTGTTCCTCAAGTTTGATGTTCCCATCATAATCAGTGAAGCATGCACCGAGATTGAGTGACTTGTCTGCCGGTGTTTCATCCGTCTTCCAGTTGAGCGGATTGATCGTATCTGCTTTTGTTCCTTCGGGTGTTATGAATGTATCTTTAACTTCGGGTGCTTCACAGTCAAAGCTTATGACAACAACAATATCATCTTCCTTTTCCGCCGGCCTGATCTGAGGGAATTCACTCACGATTTCCTCCGTACACGGCCATCCTATTGCGTATACGGCAACAAGCTTATCGGCTATGTCTTCGTAGCCAAAATAGTCTTCAAGAAGCCTGTAACACATGTCAGCTCCCTGTGAGAATCCCGCAAGAACGATCGGGCGGCCCTGATTTTCATTATCAAGATAGTATTCAAATGCTTCCGCCACATCATCATATGCGTACTCAAGGTATGGCTCTCTCTCCTCGGGTGTCATTGAATAGACCTTCATTGCCGCATGGCGGTAATACGGTGCATACATCCTTGTGTTTTGCTCATATATCCCACGCTCCATGTTAAGCGCTCCGAGAAAGTGCTTTTTGGTCTTTTCATCGTCCATGGACATGTTGAACTCATCTTTTGTATCAACGGTCGGACATATAAGGAAGAGATCAGCATCCTTATCCTCTCCGATACCGAAATACGCCCAGTTATCTTCATCGGAGTAATCCGTCCTTCGCTTGAGATACAAGGTCAAATCTTTCGTTCTGTCCGTCTTCCGGTAAGGTACTACACAATCCTTATCCTCATATAACGCCGAGTAATATTCATCTCCCGTATAAACATATATCGAACTGCCTTTTGTGACGGTACCGGTCAATACTCTCTCCCTGTCGGTACCGGCATCGGCATAGATCGTAGCCGTCCTGACATCATCTCCGAATACGGCGTCATTCAATTCTTTATCAGGGACATATTCTTCGCAGTTTCTGTCAAGTATATGTTCGGTGTACGGGATCCTCTGATCGTCCTTGGTTATATAGGTCTTAAGATCCAGTATTTCAAGCGTTGCTGCATCTACAGTATATTCACAGGAAAACCTGTCGATATCATCCTTTTCATATCCGAAGAACCTGAATGACTCATCAGACTCGTCCGGCGTGATAAAGGTTTCGATATAGAGCATACCGTTCTTTTCTTCCACGGAAACTATCTCTTCATTCTCTTCTTCATCAAAAAAACTTGACAGCTCGTTCTCTTCCTTATATTGGTCAAAGCTTGCCGCAAACACGGTATTGTAATAGCCGCCCTTCTCGGGATCATAACCGAACGCTTCGTTGTCACGGATGATCAGGATTATGCCGTAACCATCGTAACTATCCATAGCATACATGTTATCATCCATATATATCGTGGATTCATATTCCGTTCCGTCCTTGAAATGGTTTATCAGCGTATAGGACATCCTGCCGTTCCTGGCGACA
>JAGAFR010000083.1 GCA_017612555.1 Lachnospiraceae bacterium
GTGGATGGCGAGATGCAGGATAAATACCACGAGCAATGGAATAAGTATTATTACGGAAAAAAACTCGTGGAATACCAGAACAGCCTCCGTGATAAGTATTTTCCGCAGATCCCGTATGTGGATACTTATGAATACTGTACAGATGATATGTTTTATTTTTATCGGGGATCGTTCAAGGAGGTCTTCTACAAGTCCATGGACGATGCCATAGAGGGCAGCAAAGAAAACGCGTTTAATACGGATGTTACGTATAAGGGAATAGACATTTATACGGCAGATGATGAAGAACTTGCAAAGTTCGCCGACTCCATGGCGGATTCCCTTATGTGGCTGTATGACGAGACCGGCTATTATGATATCAGGATCAATGATTTCTACTACCGGGTGGCCGACGAGTACGGCAGCGGGTTTAAAACAAAAGAGGAACTTGAGGATTCCATAATCAAAAAGATAAAGGTTGACAGGAAAATCAAAGAGAACAGGGATTAAAAGTACTTATGTTTTTTCGTGTTCGATGCACAGAACAGAAATGGACTCTTGTATATATCTATGCGAATCTTCAGGGAAATGCCGAGATCATGAACACATATGACCTTTATATCGCCGAGCACAGTATGCCGTAAACACGCAAAGGGACCGATTCTGTAAAACAGAGTTTGTTGTCGACAGCAGCATGGGAACGAGATTTGACTGATGAAGAAACGGATATTTATAAACATAAACAGCGGAGCAATTGAAGAAGCCATGCTGATAAGAAACGAAACTGATCTTGATGATTTTAAAGGACAGTATGGGATTACAGGAGACATAAAGAAAAAATATTGAGGTGACCATGGAAAAGAAAAAAATTTGGATGTATGTGGCAATCGCATATGGTGTTACGGCAGTAATGAGTCTTGTTATGTATGTTGCATACAGAAGGCAGATAAACACAACGACCTTTGTCAACGTGCAGATGATGTACCCTGCATGCGGAGTGATACTCGGGAAACTGATCTTCAGGGAAGATGAAAAAGTGCTTCCTGTAGCCGGATACATAACAGTACTTGCAACAACCGCGATCATGATGATCGTAGCCGTATTGTCTGTAGCCGCTCCCATAGCACCGATTAAAATGCCGGGCACGGAAATAGAGCTTGATATCTGGAATACCGTATCACAGCTACCGATCATTGGTGGAAGTATCATCGCATACATTCTTTTCTGGGTTTGCGGAAAAGAAAAGCGGGAAAATGCCGGGATTGAGCGAAAAAAC
This sequence comes from Lachnospiraceae bacterium, assembly GCA_017612555.1. Taxonomy (GTDB): domain Bacteria; phylum Bacillota; class Clostridia; order Lachnospirales; family Lachnospiraceae; genus UBA2868. The sequence goes on from JAGAFR010000083.1 coordinate 1,256, forward strand.
ATAAAGCTCAGTATCGTATTGGTCGCGCTCTTTGTTGCGCTGTTTATCGGAAAAACGATGATAGCTGTGTTCATAGAAGATGCGATAGCCGGGAATAATGAGCAGTGGAGTCTTATTCTTTCAGCATTATCGAATCCGCTTACATGGGTATCGGTTGTGGTACTGCCTGTAAACTTCATCCTTTCCTTCATTGCATTCTTCGGAGAGGAGTATGGCTGGAGATATTATCTGCATCCGGTTATGCAGAAAAGATTTGGAAAACGAGTGGGAGTACTGCTTCTCGGACTTGTATGGGCCGTATGGCATATAAACGTTGACTTTATGTATTATGCAAGCGGATACGGACTGCAGGCATTTCTCTGTCAGATCATAACCTGTGTGGCGATAGCGATCTTTTTCGGATATGCATACATGAAGACGGAAAACATTTGGGTTCCGATCATCATGCATTATCTTAATAATAATATTGCGGCACTTCTGTCCGGCGGTGGACAGGATGCTCTAATGAATCAGGTGGTAGAGTGGAGGGAGATCCCTGTCGTTGCAGTCTCCTTTATTCTGTTCTTCCTGTTCATACTGGTACCTGTTTATAACAAGACCTGCGGTAGCACAATGCAGGAGGGTAGTGATGCTTAAGGATCTGTATTCAAAATACTATTACGACATGAACTATAACTGCGCGGAGACACTTATACGTGCCGCTAATGACTATTATGACCTTGGCCTTCATGACAGGGACATGATTGCATTTGGAGGATTTGGAGCAGGAATCCAGACCGGTAATACATGTGGGGCAATACTGTCCGCTGTCTCAGTACTTTCGATGAAGTATGTGGAAAAGAAAGCTCATGAGAGCAAAGACATAAAACCGGTAACAACAGAACTGATTCGGAAGTTTAACAGCAAATACGGTTCGGTTTTGTGTAAGGATATCAAGCCACAGTCCTTTAAGCCAGATGTAAGATGCAAAGCGACCATAGAGACAGCCTGTGACATACTCGAACAGGTAATAGAAGAGTACAATGAAACTATTGGGAACAGATAGGGGAAGGGCGCAAAAAGAGTGGAGCAGTACCTTGTCTCCGATAATGCTCTATACTTTGAAGGAAAGTACCTTCCCTTAAGCTTGATTGAATCCGTCAGCATACACGACAGCACCTATAACCCGCACGGTTGCTGCGGAAGAGGAATCCCTGTAAAGAAACTTAAGATCGAATACGGCTCAGACAAGCCCCTTATCCTGATGGTTGAAAAGGATAAGAACGCACAGAGACTTGCAGAAATGATAATGAGGCAAGGAACATGAAGATATACGATATATCCCAGGAAGTGTTTAACTGTACAGTCTTTCCCGGGGATCCACAGCCCGAGAGGATAGATATGCAGAAGATAAGTCGGGGAGATGTCTGCAATCTAACCGGACTTAACATGTGCGCTCATAACGGGACTCACGTTGATGCTCCTTTTCACTTCATAGACGGCGCAAAAACGATCGATCAGGTCGATCTTGGAAGATTCATTGGCTATGCGTATGTTTATGAGCATAATGGGCAGATAACGGCGGAAGATGCCAAGGGCATAATTTATAAGGCAAGAATAGCCGACAACAGGTGTCCGGATAAGACTGATAAAGCATCATACAGGATCCTTGTAAAGGGAGATGCTGTGGTAACAGAAGAGGCTGCTAAAGTCTTTGCGGGAGAACATATCAAATTATTAGGCAATGAGTCCCAGACCGTAGGTCCTGAAGATGCACCCAAGGCAGTTCATATGGCAATGCTTTCTGAAGAGATAGTCCTTCTTGAGGGCATAAGGCTTAAAGATGTTCCGGAAGGTGTATATATGCTGAATGCTGCCCCGTTAAACCTTGGCGGAGCGGACGGGGCGCCATGCAGGGCAGTCCTGATGTCGATAGGAGAAGATGACTGATGATACAGATATTTGGTACTAAAAAGTGCAACGACACAAAGAAAGCAGAGCGGTTCTTTATCGGGATGTTCATGGGAATGAGATAAAGATGATGCATATACGCAGATGCAAAACAGAGGATATCACCGCGGCCGGCGAGTTCTATGACAGAGTAGTAGAATACCTTGATTCGCATATCAACTATCCTAAATGGACATACAAAGAATACCCGTCCGAAGGCTACGCCAGAGCGATGACTGCTGAGGGCTATCAATATATCGGCGAAAAGGATGGGAAGATAATTGCGGCATTTGTTTTCAACCAGGATCCTGAGGGAGATTATCACAAGGGAAGATGGAGCAGACAATTACAAGAAGGTGAATTCATGGTCGTGCATGCACTTGCGGTGGATCCGGAACTTCATGGCACAGGCATTGGTAAAGAAATTGTACGATTCTGCATAGATACTGCCAAGAAGAATGGATTTAAGGCGATAAGGCTTGATATAGTTCCCGGGAATGTTCCCGCAAAGCATCTGTATGAGGGCCTTGGATTTGCTTACATTGGTGACGAAGACGTGCGCCCGGAGGTCAAACACATTTCGGAATTCAGTCTGTATGAACTGAATCTTGATGAGAAATGAAGTGATATCTAAGAACATGTCAAAAAGAACCGTCCCTTTTTACACATAAGTATAAAGTATTCCAGATTTCATCCGATATATTATTTGGTATGCATGGAAGCACACCGCATTGGGACGGATCCCGATCAGGTAAGAAACAGGCCAAGGCCGGCAAAAGGATGAGAAATGGGAAGATCGATCCGTCTTACATGCAATGATTGCAAACAGTCATATGATCTTAAAATCGGTCAGAGCAGATCCGACAACAAACTTGACAGAGTTCTCGGATACTTTGACGGACAGACAGCAGATCTGATTCAGGAAAAGCTCTCCCTTCTCGGAGAGGATGCATACTGGAACTACCGCAGCATGATCGGATATTGCAAAGCGTGCGGTTCCTATTCATCAATTCCCACATTAACAATCAAAGATAACGGCAAAGATTACGTGACGGCAGGAAAATGCAGTTGCGGCGATACCTGTGAGCTTATCGAAGACAACGATCAGACACGGATGAATGATATAAGATGTCCCAAGTGTCAGGGCAAAATGACCGTGGAGATCACGGGCAATTGGGATTAAAGGGGATCAGGGATGGTAGTTGCTCATAATCTATCGGCATCAAATGCAAACAGAAATCTCGGCGTATCGACCGGAACAATAAAGAAGCACACGGAAAAGCTTTCTTCCGGTTATAAGATCAACCGCGCGGCTGATGATGCAGCAGGCCTTACGATATCCGAGAAGATGAGAAGTCAGATCAGAGGTCTCACTCAGGCCTCCGCAAATGCACAGGATGGAATCTCCTTTGTTCAGACGGCAGACGGAACTCTTGATGAAGTCAGTGCAATGCTCAAGAGGAGCAAAGAACTTGCAGTCAAAGCTTCGACAGAGACACTTACCGAAGCTGACAGAGCAGCGATCCAGTCAGAGATAAAAAGTATATGCGATGAGATAGACAGAGTTCAAGAATCATCCACATTCAATGATTTTCGTATATTCTCGGAAGCCGGATACCCGCCTTCGGAGGCAGGAGTGGTGAACGACGTTAGTCCCGTGAACGCGGAGACGAATATACCTGTGGTCATTACGCTCGGAATGATCGATGCAAATGGTGACATAGTTGGTACAACAACAGGACTCACAACGGGAACAGCAAATTCATTTGCAGCCGGATCGAATGAAGAGAAGATGGCGAACTTCCTTAAGGGTGCTGTCAGCAGCGCGGTCGGACAGCTTCAGTCGGCATATCCGGATCTTATGGATGCGGCCTCAACAGGCGGAGTACAGATAGGGCTTGAACTCGGAAATATCGACGGCGTCGGAACAACACTTGCGTATGTAAGGGCCGGAA
>JAGAFR010000005.1 GCA_017612555.1 Lachnospiraceae bacterium
AGCAGAATACGGAATTATATGCGGAAAAGATTAAGCGGAAAGTCGATGATCTTTTAGCTGAGCATGAAGCCAAGATGTTCCGAAAATGGGTAGAGCAGGATCATGTGCAATGTCAGCCTATGTACAGGATGAAGGATAATATATCGCCTACGACATCAATATCTTCAATTCCAAAATCTTTGTATGAGGAAGAGGATGGGGATCTGAATGAATATGAAAAGAAGGTCGTATATGAACTCGCGAGCCTGGAAAACGTAAAGTGGTGGCATAGAAACATCTCAAGAAAAGGGTTTGCGATAAACGGGGCTGTTACGGCTTATCCTGATCTGATGGTAAAGCTTACGGATGGGAAAATACTTATGATCGAAACGAAAGGTGATCATTTGGACAATCCGGAGTCGAGAGCTAAGGCAGAAACCGGTGCAGAATGGGCAAATCAGGCCGGGAGACTGTACAAATACTATATGGTATTTCAGAGTAAGGATCCCGGATACAAGGGGGCATATTCATATGAACGTTTTATGGATATTGTAAAGGAACTGTAGTTCTAACCTGAATCCGTGACTCAAAACGTAGATAAATGTTGCCGAGTCCTCTCGCTTTATGGTTTTTAATGAACCTTGACATTGCCACTTTCTTCACCCATTAGGTGGCTCAAAATATTGAGTTTATGCTGAATTCCCGCCCCATATCCTGTATAATGTATGCATCGGTAGATGCGTGTAGAAATATACAGGGGTGCCTTAATGAAAACCATACATGTTGAGTTCAGCGATGAGCGATTGATAACACCGAGTGGCCTGGTGTTTGTGGGCCAGATCCTTGGCAAAAGTGCATTTGTCAAGAAGATCAATCGAGCGCCCATTTCAGGCGATTACCTGCAAAAGCAGATCAAGAACGGCGACATCCTTTTGACCTACATCGGAATGCTCTGCCAGGGAAAACCGCAGTACGAAGCAGTTCGCGAAATGCAGGATGACCCGGAATACTACAAGTATTCGCTTGGTATTGCGTATGCCATCCCCTCCGCAGAAACTCTCCGTCAACGCTTCGATATGATCGGAGATTCCCTGCGCAAGGATATCCTTCAAGCCAACATCGACATGCTGCGCGAAATGAAGATCGAACCCTCCGCGCTTGAAAACGGATATGTTCCTGTGGACATCGATGTCACGCCGTTCGACAACTCAAAGACCATGAAGGAAGGTGTCTCTCGCACCTACAAAGGCTTCGACGGCTATGCTCCCATCATGGCATACATAGGGACGGAAGGATATCTCGTAAACACCGAACTCCGCGAGGGGAAACATCATTGCCAGAAGGAAACTCCTGACTTCCTGCGCGAGACCATTGATCTGTGCCGACAGCTCACCGACAAGCCTCTCCTTATACGGCTCGATTCCGGCAATGATGCTTCCGAAAATATCGGGATCTTCATGGAGGAGAGTTACCGGTATAACAATGTATCCTTCATCATCAAGCGCAATCCCAGAAAGGAAAGCAAGGAAGAATGGCTTGCATCCGTAAAGGATTGCTGCACGAATGTCCAGAACCCGAGAGACGGAAAGACAGTCTATATCGGACAGACATTCCGCGATGTAACCTATACGCTTCCCGATAGCTCAGAGAAGACTGTCGGTATACGGACGATATATGAGATCATCGAACGCACCATCGACAAGCATGGCCAGTATTTCATCGTTCCTGATATTGAACTGGGTACATACTGGACAAATCTGCCTCTGGCTGATCAGGAGATCATAGACCTCTACCATGCTCATGGCGAATGTGAGCAGTATCACAGCGAGATCAAGACGGACATGGATGTTGAGAGATTGCCGTCCGGTAAGTTCGACAGTAATAAACTCGTACTTGAGCTCACGGTGGTTGCTTATAACATTCTTCGGATCATCGGTCAGGAATCGCTGAAGAAACGAGATGATCCCGGAAGGAAGAAGGTCCACAGACGCAGGATACGTACCGTGATCAGCAATCTTGTGCAGTTCGCCGGTCATCTGACAGAGCACGCCGGGCGTCTGGTGTTGTCCATCGGCAAGAGTAATCGTTGGCGATTTACATTCAAGCGGATCTACGACAGTTTTGCTCTGATAACCTGACGGGCGGTAACTGAATAAGCCGGCACGGGGATAGGCACCGTGGTCTATTTGCTGACCGCTAATGTATAGATTTTTCAAGGTGCAGCGCCCTACTGGAGCAATAAACGGGGCTAAACAACAAGCCTCACATTTTTGAGGCGAGGTTCACGGATTCAGGTATAAATTAAAAACAGATGATCGGACGATGTACTATATGCAGGACATCAAGCTGGATGATCGCGAAACGGCTCGAGTCGAGTTTGAGGATTTGCTTTCTGACATGAGAAATATCCATCGTAAGTATTATTTTTTTCATATGGAATTAAAAGACACTCATGAACAGGTTGGAAGCATAGGGTATACAGTAGTAGATGATACACCTGTAGGGACAATAGTTAATCTTGGATACTTAACTTATCCTAAATTCGGGGGGAATTGATATACCTC
>JAGAFR010000006.1 GCA_017612555.1 Lachnospiraceae bacterium
AAGCAAGAAAGCTTATGCGCTCCTATGCAAGAAATGTTTCTATAGCAGCGGCTGATACGACACTTTTGGAGGATTGCATCGGAAACGATGAAACCTTTGATAAGGATGTATTTGCCAAGTATCTGAATGCACTCCGAAACCTGTATGTCATAGAGGAACTTCCGGCATGGAATCCGAACCTACGAAGTAAGACAGCTATCAGAACAAAGGAAACGAGGCATTTTACCGATCCGTCGATCGGTGCCGCTGCGCTTGGGATCACTCCGGAAGGGATCTTTAAGGATATAACAACGTTTGGATTGTTGTTTGAGTCATTGGTCGTGCATGATCTTAGGGTATATGCTGATGCGATAGGAGCCCGGGTTTATAAATACCGCGATTCAAAAAAGCGTGAGGCGGATGCCGTGCTTCAGTTTTCTGACGGCTCCTGGGCGCTCGTTGAGGTCAAGCTTGGCGGAGAAGACGATATCAGGAAAGCGGCCGACAGTCTGATCAGGATCGCTGATGATGTAGACTGTGAAAAGACAGGGAAACCGGCGTTTCTAATGGTGGTAACAAAGAATAAGGTAGCATATCGGATGGAGAACGGTGTGTATGTTGTCCCGCTGTGTTGCATGAAGGACTAAGCCGGTCTTTGTAGAAATTGATATATTTTCCCCACAAAAACATGTTGAAGGGTATTCCTTGCCGGCAGCATCATGCACTATGTGTATGATAGCCATTGATTTACGGAATGAAGGTCGCATGAAAAACAATGCCCATAAGATAATTGAACAACGGATATGAATTTGGTATAATTATCATCGTGAGGTTCAAAGGCAATCTATCACATCATTGATGACAGGGAGGGGAGAACAGTGTCGGAAAGAGATGTAAGAGCCGTTGAGAGCATGACCCGTACGGGTATATGTTTTGATGATCTGTGTGATGTGTTCAAGCAATTCTCATATGAGGATATCGAAGTGATATATCAGCGGATCAGACTTGAGATCGCAAATTACATCCGCAAGGATAAAGAACTCTTTTAACATATCTTAGTTAACTACAACGCATTTCAGTGGACCGGGTTTATGGAAATTAGCTTGTACGAATACAAAAAAAGGATCGGGTTCAGTGAATGCGACACTGACAGGAGATTTACCATAACGGCACTAATAGACGCCTTTCAGGATTGCTCCACATTCCAGTCGGAGGATCTTGGCATTGGCTTCGATGTGCTCGCTGCAAAAGATCTGCTGTGGGTGATCAATTACTGGGAGGTTCAGATCGAAAAGCTCCCGCATCTGTGCGACTATGTTACGGTAGGCACGTTCCCATACAGCTTCAAGAGTTGTTTCGGACTCAGGAATTTTTACCTGAAGGATGAAAACGACAGGTATATAGTTAAGGCCAATTCGATGTGGACGCTTATTGATTCGGTAAGCGTCAAACCCGTCAAGGCACCCGATTTTATATGCGATGGATATACAACGGGTCCCAAGCTCGATATGGCATACAGTCCCCGCAAGGTCCTGATCCCGAAGGACGGGGAAGCATCGGTGACCGAAAAAGAACCGATCCATATTCAAAGGCATCACCTTGACAGTAACAATCACGTGAACAACGGACAGTATGTCAAGCTTGCCCTGTCTGAACTTGAGAACGGAAGAGATATATCGCATATCCGTATCGACTACAGAAAGCAGGCAAAGTTTCAGGACGTGATCTATCCTGTCGTATATGATACAGGCAGGGAAAAGATAGTGGCATTATATGACGGCGAGCAGAAGCCGTTCTCCGTATCACAATTTACGCAAGGCTAATATGCAGGGAGGAAGATCATGACAGACAGTAACAAGAAGATATTTTACAGGAATCAGGCAGAGTCTATCATTAAAAAACTTCAGCTTCGTAAGATGGAAGGGTACTATGCTGATTCCATGGAAGAAGCGTGCACTAAGGTGCTGGAGCTTATCGGAAGCGGTAAAAAGAGCGTTGCATACGGCGGATCGATGACGATCGACGGGTCGGATCTTAAGGACCGGATAAAGAATGCGGGACATGATCTTATCATAAGAGAACAGTACAAGACAGACGAAGAGGTCAAAGAGCTTAAAGCGAAAATGATCAATGCGGATACGTTTCTGATGAGTTCGAATGCGATCACTCTTGACGGTGAGCTTATCAATATAGACGGAAGAGGAAACAGGGTTTCGTATTTGATATACGGACCTGATCAGGTTATCGTGATCGCGGGTATGAACAAGGTTGTTAAGGATGTTGATGCCGGTATCGACAGGACCAGGAACATCGCGTCTCCCGCCAATACGGTAAGACTGAACTGCGATACCCCATGCGCACGGATCGGCAGATGCGGGGACTGTCTTGAACATACGATATGCTGTGAGATCGTTATCACAAGAGCGTCAATGATACCCGGCAGGATAAAGGTGATCCTTGTGGGAGAAGAGCTCGGATATTAAGTGGTAAATTGGTTATTAAACGGTAATACCCCGGCAGAAGCCGGGGTATTTTGGTTAAGAAAGAAGCACCTTCTCATATGCTTCCAGTATGGCTTTTTGAAGTGCCTCCCGTACCTCATGGGAGATCGGATGGGCAATGTCCCTGTACTCTCCTTCGGGAGTCTTGCGGGACGGCATTGCGATGAACAATCCCTTGTCACCTTCGATTATCTTAATGTCATGGATGGCAAATTCATTATCGAGAGTGATGGAAGCAACAGCTTTCATGTTTCCTTCCTTTGTCATCTTTCGGATCCTGACATCAGTAATGTTCATATATCATCAACCCTTTCTTATTGATATCTAGAATACGTACCGGTCGCTCTTTTCTATAATGACCTTCGGACCGTCTTCGCCCTTGTGATAAGAGTTCGCAAGGATCGTACCGCCGCTTTCCACGATACAGTTTTCAATGTACGTATTGTCTCCGATGTAAACATCGTTGAGGATGATGGAGTTCTTGATCGTACAGTTGCTGCCCACGAATACCTTCTTGAACAGGATGGATCCTTCAACGATACCGTTTATTATCGTACCTGATGCAACAAGAGAATTCCTTACATCGGATCCGACATTGTATTTTGCCGGAGGCAGATCATCAACTTTGGTATAGATATCGGGATATTCGCGGAAGAAGAAATCCCTGACGTCCTTCTTGAGGAAGTCCATATTTGTACGGTAATAGTCTTCCACCGAAGCGATATTGCTCCAATATGTCTTGATCTTGTAACCGCATATCTTCTTAACGTTCATGTAGCGGATGATTATATCGCGTACAAAATCAAAACGTTCTTCCTCGGCACACTTTTCTATGAGCTCGATAAGAAGCCTTCTTCTGATCACGTATATTCCGCACGATACGAGATTTGACTTTGCTGCGATCGGTTTTTCTTCAAAATCGACAACCTGCATCTCGTCATTGAGCTTGATCATTCCGAATCTCTCGCAGTCCTTGGGGTCACTGAGTTCGGAACAAACAAGGGAGATATCGGCACCTTTGTCTACGTGGAACTCAAGCAGATCATTGTAGTCCATCTTGTATATGCCGTCTCCGGAAGCGATGACAACGTACGGTTCGTGACTTTCCTTAAGGAATGACAGATTCTGGTAGATGGAATCAGCGGTTCCTCTGAACCACAGACTGTTGTCACTTGTTACGGAAGGAGTGAAAACATGAAGTCCGCCCTGCTTACGACCGAAATCCCACCACTTGGATGAACTTAAGTGTTCATGAAGACTTCCCGCGTTAAACTGGGTCACAACTCCTACTTTGGTAATACGCGAATTTGTCATGTTGGACAGAGCAAAATCGATCGCTCTGTAGTTACCTGCAACAGGCATTGCGGCGATGGCGCGCTTTTGTGAAAGGTCTTTCATCCTGTATGTGCTGCCGCCCGCTAAAATAAGTCCAATCGCTCTCACAGTTCGTCACCTGCCTTTATCAATGTTTTTCCGCTTGCCAAAGCGTCATTTTCAAAATCCTTTGCGGTAAGATTACCGGATACAACACTGTTCTTGCCAATGGAAACTCTGTCGGGGATATTGGTGTGTTCGCCGATAGTAACGATCCCGTTCGTATAGATGGAAGGATCCGTTTCATTGGGCACTTCTTCACCTGTTCCGAGAGTAACGCTGTTTCCTATGACAACATCCTCTGCGATGATGGCCTTGGTGATATCGCATGCATCACCGATCTGAGTGTTGTTCATGATTATCGAATCCCTTATCACCGTATCCTTTCCGATGGTGATATTGCAGCCGATAACGGAATTGTATACCTTACCGTAGATGTACGTTCCCTCACCGATAACGGAACGCTCCACTACGCTGTTTTCGGATATATACTGCGGCGGAAGAGTTTCGGAGCGTGTATAGATCTTCCAATACTCTTCGTACAGATTGAAGTCGGGAACGATATCGATGAGCTCCATATTGGCTTCCCAATATGAATGAAGAGTTCCGACATCCTTCCAGTAGCTGTTGAACTCATATGCAAAGCATCTGCCGCCCTTGTTGAACAGGTAAGGGATTATATGCTTACCGAAGTCGAGGTTGGGCTGGTCAGCCATCGCAACCAAAGACTCCTTAAGAGCCTTCCAGTTGAAGATGTATATACCCATGGAAGCCAGGTTGCTGCGCGGCTTCTCGGGCTTCTCTTCGAATTCGGTTATCTGTCTGTTGTCATCCGTTATAAGGATACCAAAGCGCTTTGCTTCTTCGATGGGTACGGGCATAGCCGCGATCGTGATCTCGGCGTTGTTGCTCTTGTGGTAGTCGAGCATGACCTCGTAGTCCATTTTATAGATGTGATCACCCGACAGTATCAGTACATAGTCGGGATTATATGTTTCCATATACTCGATATTCTGGTAAATGGCATTTGCCGTTCCGGTATACCATTCACTGTTCGTGCTCTTCTCATAGGGAGGAAGCACGGTAACACCGCCGATGTTACGGTCGAGATCCCAGGGGATACCTATACCGATATGGGTGTTCAGCCGCAGCGGGCGGTACTGTGTCAGGACTCCGACTGTATCCACGCCTGAATTGATGCAGTTACTCAGCGGAAAATCGATGATACGGTATTTTCCACCGAAGGATACGGCCGGCTTAGCAACTTTTGATGTCAAAATGCCCAAACGGCTTCCCTGGCCGCCGGCAAGTAACATCGCGATCATCTCTTTCTTAATCAATGCCAACACCTCTGTCTTTCCTAGTAGTAGTTTAGTGACCGATAATCACTTAATAAGGATTTTATCACAATTATGTGTAAAAATAAACAAAAATAGTTAAAAATCGCTCCGTTATTTGTGGAAAATCATACATATTGAGTTTTTGTCATCGATGGAATATATTATGGAATGTAGGAGGAATACCTAAGACCATGTATAAGATCGATTTTTCACAGCCTGCAAAGGTCCATTTCATTGGGATCGGAGGGATCAGTATGAGCGGGCTGGCTGAGATATTGCTTAATGCCGGATTTACCGTATCGGGATCCGACAGAGCCTCTTCGGATCTGACAAAGAGACTTGAAGAAAAAGGAGCCATCGTTTATTACGGACAAAGGGCCGAGAATATTAAGGAAGATACACAGCTTGTCGTATATACGGCAGCGATCAGGGAAGACAATCCCGAATATGCCGCAGCAGTCGCATCCGGCATACCGATGATGCCTAGAGCTCAGCTCCTCGGCCAGATCATGAAGAACTTCGAAACGAGCATAGCTGTTTCGGGAACTCACGGCAAGACGACCACTACATCCATGCTTACGTCAGTCCTTCTTGAGGCAGATGCCGACCCGACCGTATCCGTGGGAGGGATGCTTCCGTCGATAGGAGGCAATATAAGAATAGGAAATTCCGGATGTTTTGTTACGGAAGCCTGTGAGTATACAAACAGTTTCTTAAGCTTTTTCCCGACGATATCCATAATACTGAACATAGATGCGGATCATCTTGATTTTTTCAAGGACATAGATGATATAAGGGCGTCGTTTAAAAAGTTTGCAGAGCTTCTGCCGGAGGACGGGCTTCTTGTTATCAATTCCGATATCCCGAACTGGTGCGGGATCACGAAGGATGTTAAGTGCAGGATCACTACCGTTGCCGGAGAAGGTGCGATGATCACGGCGGATCATATCACATATGATGACAGAGGATGTGCCTCATTTGATGTGATAAAGGATAATAAGACGGTAATGAACATACGCCTGTCGGTTCCCGGGGCCCATAACATTTCAAATGCGCTTGCGGCGATCGCCGTCTGCCTGCACCTTGGCATAGACGATACGGCAATAATGAGCGGTCTTGAGAAGTTCCGTGGTACAGACAGAAGATTTCAATATAAGGGAAAGATAGGAGAGGTCACGATAATCGATGATTACGCTCACCATCCCACCGAGATAGCGGCAACGCTTGCTGCCGCAAAGAATTACCCTCATAAGAAGATATGGGTTGTGTTCCAGCCCCATACTTATTCCCGTACAAAAGCGCTTTTCGATGATTTTGTAAAAGCGCTGTCCGCCGCCGATCATGTGGTACTTGCGGATGTGTACGCCGCAAGGGAAAAGGACACTCTGGGGATCTCGTCAAATGATCTTTGTGAGGCTATAAAAAGTTATGGAACTTTTGCGGATTATTTTGGTTCATTTGACGAAATTGAAAACTTCCTCCTGCAGAATTGTTCACCCGGTGATTTGTTGATAACTATGGGTGCGGGAGACATAGTAAAAGTTGCAGACAGTCTTCTGGGAAACTGACTTATTCACATTATCCACAACAGGATACGGATCATGATCCGATCTTCGTTGTGGATTTTTAATTGACATAAAAAATCATCACACTGAAAAAGAGCATGCGAAAGTAACATACCTTCACCGTTTGACAGAAGGTTTCCATAATCACTTCACCTGAAGTTATCCACACTGTCCACAATCGCCGGAAGCCTTGAAAACAGCGGGTTTGGGACAAAATCAACGGTTTCATTTTTACAAAGCGAGTGATATAATCGGTCACATACCAAATTGCTTTTTGAAAATACATTATGAAACAGGTGATGTAATGGATCAGGTCGCACTTGACAGTGATTTACGCTGCGACGCGCTCGTGATACCGGGCACCGCTCTTGAGAAGTGCCTTCGCGAAGCAAATGAGTCGCAGATCAAGATATATCTGTATCTTCTTAAGAACGGCACGAAGAGTCCCACGGTAAGCTCTATCGCGGATTATTTCAATTATTCGGAGCAGGATGTCAAGAGAGCTCTTCGGTTCTGGAACGTAAGGGGCGCTGCCTCAAAGGCTTCGTCCGGAGGAAATGTTGTGGAGTTTTCCGGAAGAGAATCATATTCGAAAGAGAAGATAGCAAGATTCATGGAACAGGGAGATGTCCGTCCGATACTGTTCGCGGCTGAGCAGTACATGGGTCGTCCCATCAAACCGGATGAGATCTCGTCGATTCTGTACATATATGATGAGCTTAAGTTTCCGGCAGACCTTGTGGAGTATCTTCTGGAGTACTGCATCAGCAACAACAAGAAGAATTTCCGCAGCATCGAGTCCGTGGCAACGGAATGGAAAGAAGCGGGAGTGTCTACACTTGATGCAGCAAGAAAGCTTACCAAGCATGTTCCTAAGGAAATGAGAGCGGTGATGGATGCTCTCGGATTTCCGAAGGACCGTCAGCCCGTGGAAGCTGAGATCGCATATGTCAGAAGATGGACAGAAAGATACGGATACGGGATGGACATAATAGGTGAAGCCTGTGCCAGAACGGTCCTGTCTACCGGCAAGCCCAGCATCAGATATGCAAACAGTATCCTCAAAGGATGGCATGATGCCAAGGTAAAAAAGCCGGAGGACATTCTTGCGGTAGATGAGGAATTCCATAAAAAGAAAATAAAAGAAAACACATCCGCATCCAAAAAGGGAGAATCAAAAAAACAGTCCGCCGGTAAGTTCAATAATTTTACCGGAAGGAAATATGATTACGATTCCCTTATGAAAGATATACTGTAGGGAGAAGATATGCCGCTTTCAAGATCACAGTACGATGAGATAATGCATGAGTACGAGCAGCGTCGTACAAGGGCGAGGCAAGATGCCGAAGAAGCAAAGATAAAAGTTCGGGAACAGATCCCCGAATATGCCGATATAGAGGACAGGATCACCGATCTTGCGATGGAATGTGCGGGCAGGGTTTTTGAAGGTGATAAAACCGCCGTGGAAAAGATGAAAAAAGAGATCGGAGATCTTACTCTCAGGCAGCAGGAGCTTCTTAAAGAGCACGGCTTTCCCGCAGACTTCCTTGATGAGAAGTATGAGTGCAGCGACTGCAGGGATACGGGATATACCAACGAGCATACAAAGTGTCACTGCCTTAAACAGGCGGAGCTTCGATATATGTACAGACAGTCCAATATCGAAGAGATACTTCAGAGAGAGAATTTTGACACGCTAAGCTTCGAATACTATACGGACAGTGAAAGCGAGAGGATGAAGGAGATCATCGAAAAGTGCAGACGCTTTGCCGATGATTTCGGAAAAAAGTATGAGAATATCCTTCTGTACGGTGATGTGGGAGTGGGGAAAACATTCCTGACAAACTGCATGGCAAAGGCGATCCTTGATAAGGGATATTCCGTTATATACTTTACATCCATGCGGTTGTTTGATACACTTTCCCGGGAACTGTTCAGATATGATGAGAATGAATCCTGGGACGTCCAAAAAGACATTTATACATGTGATCTGCTGATAATTGACGACCTGGGAACGGAGAGCGTCAATTCTTTTGTTGCGTCAAGATTGTTTGATATAATCAATGAAAGAGATCTTCGAAAGAAGTCTACGATCATTTCCACCAATCTTTCTTTTGAAGACATTGACGGAAGATATACGGAACGTAATTTTTCAAGGATTTTCGGAAGCTATACCGTTCTTCATCCTGATGTGGAGGATATCCGTATCAGAAAGAGAAGATCGGCATCATAGGGAGGAGCCGTCTGCATGAACAATCCACACGAAGAGAAACGTAATCTCGAGACGATACCTGTCGGATCACTCAGGATGATACCTCTTGAAGGATGTAAGAATCTCGGTAAAAAAGTAGATTCTTATCTCGTCAAATGGAGGACCGAGAGAGAGAACGAGCACAAGGATTCGCTTGCTTTTGCGGGATACCAGAGAGACTCGTACATACTCGATGCCAAGATAGCAAGGTTCGGCTCGGGAGAAGCAAAGGGTATCATAAATGAATCGGTAAGAGGTACCGATCTTTATCTTATAGTAGATGTCAATAATTACAGTCTGACCTATTCTTTATGTGGGATACAGAACCACATGTCACCGGATGATCATTACCAGGATCTTAAGAGAATAATAGCCGCCGTCGGCGGAAAAGCAAGAAGGATCACGGTCATCATGCCGTTCCTGTATGAGAGCAGACAGCATAAGAGGAATACAAGAGAATCGCTTGACTGTGCCCTGGCGCTTCAGGAACTCGTGCGTATGGGAGTTGATAATATCATCACGTTTGACGCACATGATTCGAGGGTTCAGAATGCAATCCCGTTAAGCGGATTTGAGACTGTTCAGCCCACCTACCAGTTTGTAAAAGGCCTTCTTAAAAGCGTGAAGGATCTGAAGCTTGATTCGGGACATATGATGGTAGTAAGCCCCGATGAAGGCGGAATGAGCAGAGCCATATATACGGCTAACGTGCTCGGACTTGATATGGGAATGTTCTATAAGAGAAGAGATTACACAAAGGTTGTGGAAGGCCGTAATCCGATAGTCAGCCATGAGTTTTTAGGATCATCCGTGGAAGGCAAGGACATAATAGTCATCGACGATATGATCTCATCCGGAGAGACAGTGATCGAGGTCGCTAAACAGCTCAAGAAGCGAAATGCCGGCAGGATCTTCATTGCCGCTACATTCGGACTGTTTACAAACGGTCTGTCTGTCATTGATGAAGCATACGAACAGGGACTGTTCGATAAGATACTGACAACGAATCTCATATATCAGACACCGGAACTTCTGGAAAGAGAGTATTACATCAACTGTGATATGAGTAAGTACATCGCATACATAATCGATACGCTCAATCATGATATCTCGATCAGCGATCTGCTCAATCCGAATGACAGGATACAGGCAGCGATCGCGGAATACAGAGAGAAACAGGAGAGCGGCGTGGATTGACAGCCGTGCTTTCGGAAAAGGGAGGAAAAGATGGCAAGCGAGATAAAAGATATCAACCTGGCTCCTTCGGGAGAAAGAAAGATAGAATGGGTAAAGAGAAACTGTGATCTTCTTCGTACTCTTGAAGAAGAATTCTCAAAGACAAAACCGTTTAAGGGTAAGAAGATCGCTCTTTCGGTACACCTTGAGGCCAAGACCGCATATCTGTGCAAAGTACTTGCGGCAGGCGGAGCCGAAATGTATGTTACGGGATCAAATCCTCTTTCAACTCAGGATGACGTTGCCGCTGCTCTTGTAAAGGCAGGACTTGAAGTACATGCATGGCACGGCACAACAGAGGAAGAATACAACAGTCATATCCGTGCCGTTCTTTCATGCGGACCCAACATCATAATAGATGACGGCGGAGATCTGGTACACATGATACATACGGAAATGCCGGAACTCATACCCGGGGTTATAGGCGGATGTGAAGAGACGACGACAGGGATACTCAGGCTGATCGCCATGGACAGGGACAGGGAACTGAAATTCCCGATGGTCCTTGTCAACAACGCACAGTGCAAACATTTCTTTGATAACAGGTACGGAACGGGACAGTCTGTATGGGACGGTATCAACAGGACCACCAACCTGATAGTTGCCGGCAAGATAGTCGTAGTTGCCGGATACGGATGGTGCGGAAAAGGCGTTGCCATGAGAGCAAAGGGACTCGGAGCAAGGGTCATCGTGACTGAGATAGATCCCGTAAAGGCAATAGAAGCCGTGATGGACGGATTTGATGTGATGCCCATGAATGATGCCGCCAAGCTCGGTGACTTCTTTGTTACCGTGACCGGCTGCGACAAAGTCATTGATGAGGAAGATTTTGCCGTTATGAAGGACGGTGCGATCCTCTGTAACGCAGGTCACTTTGACTGCGAGATAGATATGGCAAGACTTCGGCAGATCGCTGTCGAACAGACAGAGATGCGAAACAACATAATGGGATACAAGCTCCCTACCGGACAGTACGTTTATGTTCTCGGTGAAGGAAGGCTCGTTAACCTTGCATGCGCCGACGGACATCCTGCGGAGATCATGGATATGTCGTTTGCGATCCAGGCTCTTTCGGCTAAGTATCTTGTGGAGCATGAAGGAAGCTTTGATAAGATGATAATCGATGTTCCCGAAGAAGTCGATCGCGATGTGGCAGTCAGAAAACTTGATTTCCTCGGCAAGAAGATCGACGTGCTGACCCCTGAGCAGGAAGCATATCTTAACAGTTCTTCGGCGGGCTGATATGTATATTATAGTTGGTCTTGGAAATCCGAGTCCGGAATATGCCGGAACGAGGCATAATGCGGGATTTGAAGTAGTAAATATCCTGGCGGACAGGTTCGATATCGAAACGGATTACATCAAACATAAGGCGATATGCGGAAGAGGCGTTATAGAGGGTAACAAGGTAATGCTCGCTATGCCGCAGACGTTCATGAACCTTTCCGGCGAGAGTGTACGTCAACTTGTCGATTATTACAAGATAGATGTACCCACCGAACTGATCGTTGTCTACGATGACATCAATCTGTCACCCGGACGGATCAGGATCAGAAAATCAGGAAGTGCCGGCGGACACAACGGCATGAAGAACATAATAACCCACCTTGGGACCGATGAATTCATGAGGATACGTGTCGGGGTGGGAGACAAACCGAAAGGATATGATCTTGCCGATCATGTGCTCGGGCATTTTACCGAGGAAGAACGCAGGATCATGGAAGTAGCGTTCATAGATGCGGCAAACTCCGTCGTGACCATATTAAATGACGGGATAGATGCCGCGATGAACAGATATAACGGATCGAAAAAGGAAGAAGATGAGATCGTTTGATGTTCCGTTTTCGCTCCTTGCGGAATACGGGAAGCTGAAGGATCATTTGAAAACCGGCACAGGGATCGTCTGTGCGGACGGTTGTGTCGATCCTCAAAAACTTCATATGATGTACGGACTGGGCGATGATTTTGATCTCAAAATCATCGTTACTTTTAGTGAGACAAAAGCACGGCAGATCTACGAAGATTACAAATTCTATGATCCCGATGTCTGCCTGTTTCCCGCCAAGGATCTGATCTTTTTCCAGGCGGATCTTGCCGGGAATGTCATAACCGAACAGAGGATGTGCTGCATAAAGGCTCTTCTGGAGCAGGAAAAATGTACGATAGTGACGACCGTTGACGCATTTATGGCACATGTTGTTCCGCTTTCATCCATTGAGGAAAGTATTATCTACATTGATGAAGGCGAGACCGTTTCGGAGACGGAACTGGCAGGCAGCCTCATAAAGGCCGGATATGTACGAAATTATCAGATCGAAGGAAAAGGCCAGTTTTCCATACGCGGCGGTATCGTGGACATATATCCTCTTACGGACGACAATCCCGTCAGGATAGAGTTGTGGGGAGATACCGTGGATTCCATAAGGACGTTTGATATACTCAGTCAGCGTTCAATTGAAAAAAGATCAACGACAGCCATATACCCCGCATCCGAGATCGTTCTTGATGAAGAACGGCTTCGGTCGGGCATAGAAAAGGTTACGAAGGAAGCCGAAGATGTTTATAAAAAATACCGGGAATCCTTTAAGACAGAGGAAGCGGCAAATGCCCGCAAGATCGCATCCGACTTAAAAGAAGAACTGGAGATATCGGGCAGGTGCGGTATCAATCCGGACAGTTTTATAGGTTATTTCTATGATGATACAAAGAGCTTTGCGGACTATTTTTCGGGAAGATCGTGCGTGTTCTTTCTTGATGAACCCGTGAGGCTTAAAGACTGTGCAACTGCGGTGGAGACAGAGTTTTCCGAGAGCATGAAGATGCGTCTTGAGAAGGGCTATGTACTGCCCGGTCAGACGAAGATCGTATATCAGGCTCATGAAGTATTAGCACGGTTTGAGAACTTACGTGCGGTTGCAATGTCGACTCTGCCGCTTCCCCAGGGGATATTAAAGGCAGAGAGCGTAAATGTCATCACGAGGGCGATGAACAGTTACAACAACAGTTTCGAGTCTCTCGTGTCCGATCTTAAGAGATTTTCCAAGAATTCATATCGTGTGATACTGCTGTCCGCTTCGAGAACAAGAGCGGGCAGACTGGCTGAGGATCTTCGCGACTCAGGGCTTAATGCGTTCTATACGGAAGATACCGACAGGGAAGTTGCCGCCGGAGAGGTAATGGTAACATACGGAAGACTCAGACAGGGTTTTGAGTATCCGCTGATCAAGTTCGCAGTGATATCCGAGGCGGATATTTTTACCCAGAGACACCGGAAAAAGAGGAAGAAGACCAAGTTCGAAGGAAGCCATATAGCAAGCTTTTCAGAACTGTCCCCCGGAGATTATGTGGTCCATATAAGTCACGGGCTCGGTATTTACCGCGGAATAGAACAGGTAAGTGTCGGTGGCGTTACGAAAGACTACATGAAGATATCATACAGGGACGGAGGGAATCTGTATATCCCCGCAACCGCTCTTGATACGATACAAAAATACGCTTCCAAGGATTCACATACTCCGAAGCTTAACAAGTTGGGAGGACAGGAATGGAGCAAGACCAAATCAAAGGTCAGGGAGGCAGTTGATGTCATAGCCCAGGACCTCGTGGATCTGTATGCGGTAAGGTCATCAAGGACCGGATATGAATACGGGCCGGACACGGTATGGCAGACGGAGTTCGAAGAACTGTTCCCGTTTGAAGAGACCGAAGACCAGATGGCAGCCATTGAAGATACAAAGCGTGACATGGAGTCTTCCAAGATCATGGACAGACTCATATGCGGTGACGTGGGATACGGCAAGACCGAGATCGCGATACGTGCTGCGTTCAAGGCGGTTCAGGAAGGAAAACAGGTCGTATACCTGGTTCCGACGACGGTGCTGGCACAGCAGCACTACACGACTTTTGTCCAGAGGATGAAGGATTATCCGGTAAGGATCGATCTTCTGTGCAGGTTCAGGAGCCCATCCGAGATAAGAAAGACCGTAAGAGACCTTGCAAACGGTATGGTTGATATCGTCATCGGGACACACAGGGTACTGTCAAAGGATGTGACATTTAAGGATCTGGGACTTCTCATAATCGATGAGGAGCAGCGGTTCGGGGTATCGCACAAAGAGAAGATAAAAAAGATAAAAGAGAACGTGGATGTCCTGACTCTTACCGCCACACCGATACCACGGACACTTCACATGAGCCTTATCGGAATAAGGGATATGAGCGTGCTGGAAGAGGCACCCCAGGACCGTGTTCCCATACAGACTTTTGTTATGGAGTACAACGAAGAACTCGTAAGGGAAGCGATCAGCCGCGAGCTTGCAAGAGACGGACAGGTATTCTACGTGTATAACAGGATACAATCGATCGCCGATATGACGGCTCATCTGTCGAAGCTTCTGCCGGATGCAAGGATATCTTTCGCGCACGGCCAGATGAAGGAGGCTGAGCTTGAACGTATAATGTATGATTTTGTCTCAGGTGATATAGATGTTCTCGTATCCACGACGATAATCGAGACCGGTCTTGATATTCCCAATGTCAATACGATGATAATACATGATGCGGATCAGATGGGACTGTCCCAGCTGTATCAGCTGCGCGGACGCATAGGCAGGTCGAACCGGACAGCTTATGCATTCCTGATGTACAGACGCAACAAAGTGCTTCGCGAAGTTGCGGAAAAGAGGCTCCAGGCGATAAGGGATTTCACCGAGCTTGGAAGCGGGTTCAAGATAGCGATGCAGGACCTGGAGATAAGAGGGGCCGGAAATCTCTTGGGAGAGCGCCAGTCCGGGCACATGAACGCGGTAGGATACGATCTGTACTGTAAGCTCCTTAACGAAGCGGTAAAGAAGAAAAAGGGAGAAGAAGTCAGGGAAGAAGATCCCGTAAACGTTGAGCTTGATATTGATGCGTTCATTCCGGATACGTATATCGTAAGTGAAAATCAGAAGATCGATGTTTATAAGCGAATAGCCTGCATATCGTCCAAGGAGGAGATGGATGATATGAGAGATGAGCTGACGGACAGGTTCGGATCGATCCCGAAGCCGGTTGATAATCTTCTTCTCGTTGCCTACCTCAGAACGATAGCAAGAGAAGTATTTGTTACGGAGATAGTTCAGAAAGATAACAACATAGAATTCAGGGTGCCGGCCAACGCATCTTACGATCCGGCCGGGATAGCTCCGTTCATTGCGGGATACAAAGGCAAGGTAAGACTTGTTACGACAAAGAAGCCGTGTTTTATATACAGATCCTCCCCCGGCGAGATGGGAAATATTTCCCAGGGATCAAAGCCTCTTGAGATAAGTCTTAAATTGTGTGAGGATATGAAATCGCTTGTAAGCACGGACTCTTAATGCTATAATCTGAAGCAGTGATCTTCCGACTATATCGGATCATATAATACATTTTACAGAAAGGATGAATTGTTATGTCATTAGTTACCACAACCGAAATGTTCAAGAAGGCATACGACGGCGGATACGCAGTAGGTGCTTTCAATGTTAACAACATGGAGATCGTTCAGGGTATCACTGAAGCAGCAGGCGAGCTTAAGAGCCCTGTTATCCTTCAGGTTTCAAAGGGTGCCCGTGCATATGCAAACCACACATACCTTGTAAAGCTTGTAGAGGCAGCAGTTGAAGAGAATCCCGAGATTCCCATAGCTCTGCATCTTGATCACGGTGATACATTCGAGCTCTGTAAGTCATGTATCGACGGTGGTTTCACATCAGTCATGATCGATGCTTCATCCAAGTCATTTGAAGACAATATCGCTCTTACGAAGCAGGTTGTTGAATATGCTCATGCAAACGGCGTAGTTGTTGAGGCTGAGCTTGGAACACTTGCAGGTATCGAGGATGAGGTTGTTGTTGAAGCAGGTAAGGAAAGCTACACACGTCCCGAAGAGGTTGAGGAGTTCGTAGACAAGACAGGTTGTGATTCTCTTGCTATCGCAATCGGAACAAGCCACGGTGCATACAAGTTCACGGCTGATCAGTGTACAAGAAACGCTGACGGTATCCTTGTTCCCCCTCCGCTCCGTTTCGACGTTCTTGAGGAGTGCATCAAGAGACTTCCCGGATTCCCCATCGTTCTTCACGGTTCATCATCGGTTCCTCAGGAATTCGTCAAGATGGTCAACCAGTATGGCGGAAACATGCCTGATGCCGTAGGTATCCCGGAGGAGCAGCTCCGTCAGGCAGCTAAGCTTGCAGTATGTAAGATCAATATCGATTCTGATATCCGTCTTGCAATGACAGGTAACATCAGAAAGTACTTTGCAGAGCATCCGGATCACTTCGATCCACGTCAGTACTTAAAGCCCGCTCGTCAGGCTGTTAAGGACATGGTCGCTCATAAGATCGTGAACGTTCTCGGTTCAGACGGCAAAGCATGATAAAATAAAGACTGTATCAAAGGGCCGGCACTAAAGTGTCAGCCCTTTTTTATTTCCTTATGTTACTGATCATGGCGTACAGATACGTTCTTAAGTAGAAGACCAACCGTTCCGAAAGAGTATACTCTAAGTAATCTCCTCCCTGCCTGAACGCCCGGATCTTTGCGGCAACTATCTGCTTCTGGTCTACCCGGCTAAGGCCGTTGTCTTTTTGCCTGTATACCGTTCCGTATCCTCCCGAAAATATAAACGGACATCTTGACAGCAGCTTCAGTGACAGATCCCAGTCTTCAAACAGCTTCATGTCGCTGACATATCCTCCCACAGCGATATAGTCTTTAAGAGGAAAGCATATATCTCTTGCGATATGAACGCCGATAGTCTGAGTGACCGTACGGAATCTGAAATCCTTCTGCAGATCGATAAGTGTCATGTCGGAGCAGATGTTCCCGGCCTCATCGGCAAGTACGGTCTGTGAAAAAGCACACGCGGGCACGTCAGACTGCTCGATCTTTTCCATTTCACGAAGAAGTTTATCTTTATCATAGAAAAAATCATCGGCATCAATTGTCGTGACGTATTCTGTCTTACAAGACCGGATCGCGGTATCCCTTGCAACGGAAACGCCTTTGTTCTCTGTGGCCAGTATCAGTCTGATCCGCGCATCCTTCTTTGCATATTCTTTAAGTATCGCGGCGGAATCGTCGGTGGATCTGTCATCGTATATGACTATCTCTTCAAGAGGATAGCTCTGATCAAGGACGCTGTCGATGCATTTTGCCAGATACTTGGAATTATTATAATTCGGAATGACTATTGAAAGAGTTTTCATGGCTGTATTTTATCAAAGCTTTGAATCCGCTGCAATGACTGCCATTTATTTGATATGACCGGCGAATTATAGTATAATTTTCCAATGCAATTGTTTAGCAGATTCAACTATATATTCAGTACAAAACAGAAGGTTCAGTCGGTATTTCTGTGTATTGGTCTGTTCATCGGTGCGCTTTTCGAACTTGTCGGCGTATCACTTATCGTCCAGCTTGTAAGCATAATTGAAGATCCGTCGACGATACACAAGACCGTATGGATGCAGAAACTGTATGAGCTTACGGGAGCGGATTCCGAGAGGCAGTTTTTTCTGTACGTGGTGCTGATGCTGATAGCGGTCTATCTGATCAAGAATCTGTATCTGATCACGATCAGCTATGTAAAGTATACGTTCATATACAATAATCAGCTGAAGCTTTCCGGAAGACTCATCGACTGTTACTTAAGAAAACCGTATACATATCATCTGGATAAGAACTCCGCCGAGATGATCAGATCGATAATGCTGGATTCGGAGAGGTTCTTCCAGATGCTCCTCACTATATTCTCGGTATTCTCCGAGATCATGGTATCTGCGCTTTTATGCATATACCTGCTGGTGGTCGATTGGTTCATCACCGTATCCGTTGTTGTGATACTGATGGTATTCTCGGGGCTGTATCTGCTCATCTTTCACGGAAGAACGAAGCGGAACGGTAAGATCTCACAGTTCAACGACGGCAAGATGCATCAGGCCATCAATCAGGCGCTTGGAGCAGTAAAGGACATCAAGATACTCCACAGGGAAGAGTATTTTGTCAAGGCATTTACAAAGCGGGGGGAAAAGAAATACACGGCGGTCAGAAACAACGAGATCCTCGGACAGATCCCCTCTTATCTTATCGAGACGGTGTGTATTGGAGCGGTCCTTCTCGTACTTGTGGTAAAGCTGTATAACGGAGAGGATCTGACCGGTATGATATCGCAGCTGGCGGCATTTGCCATGGCTGCGTTCAAGCTTCTTCCGTCGGTGGGAAAGATCGATAATTATCTTAACCTCATAGTGTTCTTAAAGCCTTCGGCCGATCTTATATACCGGGACATCAAAGAGACAGAGGATATGATAAATGCCGAGCTTCCCTGCCAAGAGGGTGTAATGGATGCAGCAGGGGGTATCAGTGTTGAGCACGTTTCATACAGATATCCGAACACGACAGAAGACGTTCTGACCGATATCAACATCAGGATCCCGGACGGAGCTTCCGTGGGATTCATCGGCCCTTCGGGAGCCGGAAAATCCACTATCGCCGATGTCATTCTCGGGATACTGACACCCACGGAAGGGAAAGTCATGTACGGCGGCATGAACGTTCATGAGCATCCGATCGAATGGTCGAAAAAGCTTGCATATATCCCGCAGTCGATCTTCCTTGCGGATGAGACCATAAGAAGCAATGTTGCATTCGGAATAGACGAAGATGACATAGAAGAGGAAAAAGTCTGGAAAGCACTGGAGGAAGCCCAGCTTGACGGCTTTGTAAAACAGCTCCCCGAAGGACTTGATACGATGGTCGGTGAGCGTGGAGTCAGGCTTTCCGGAGGACAGAGACAGAGGATCGGTATTGCCAGAGCCCTTTACGGGGATCCGCAGATACTTGTCCTTGATGAGGCAACATCCGCACTGGACTCGGAGACAGAATCGGCGGTTATGGATGCCATAGACAGCCTCCGTGGCAGAAAGACGCTCCTTATAATAGCGCACAGGCTGTCCACGATCGCCAACTGCGGGATCATTTTTAAGGTAAATGAAGGGCATATAACGGATCACACCGAAGAGTTCAGAAAAGAGAACGGCTGATGGACTACAGGTTAAGTGTCATCTTCATAACGTATAATCACGGGCAGTATGTGGAAAAGGCACTGCGAAGCGTTCTGGCCCAGGAGACGGACTTTCCTTTTGAAGTGGTCATCGGAGATGACTGCTCAAGTGACGGTTCGCAGGAAATATTAAAAAGGATAGCCGCTGAGTATCCGGAGCATGAGGCAAAAGGCCCAGGGGACAGGCAGATCCGGCTGTTCATACGAAGCGAGAACACAGGCGGAAGGCCTACGCTCAACGTATACGAAACGACTAAAAGATGCACAGGTGAGTATCTTGCTTATCTTGAAGGTGATGATTACTGGACGGATACGCACAAGCTTCAAAAACAGGTCGATATCCTCGATGCCCATAAAGAGTACATCGCTGTAACACACGATATGGAGATGGTCGATGAGAGGGATGATCCGATCACCGATAAAGAGGTGTTAAAGATCGGAGATCTGTACGACTGGAACGGTGTGTTTACCTACGATGATTACTGCCACAGCGGAAAATGGCCCGGACACTACGCGACGGTTGTCAGCCGTAACATCTACAAAGAAGAAAAGTACGATTACACGATACTGTATCGGGCAAGTGATTTTACGGATGATGCACTGATCAACCTGTTCCTGCTGATGCAGGGAGATATATACCGCACGGATGAGAAGATGAGCGCGTGGAGATATGTCAAGAAGGCAGGGGGCTCAAACTGGAACTCCATCGCGATAAAGCGTAATATCGCAAGAGAAGACAGTTATCTGTCGAAGACGATGATGCAGTGGATCGAGCAGTACAGACCGCTTAGCCGGTACAGCAGACAGTTGTGCCTTGACCATTTCGGTGCGGCGCTCAAGGATTATATCAGGAAACCTTCCGCAGTAAACAGGAAATACTTAAACGATATGTATGATTACGGTATCACCCATGTCGTAATGAAAGATAAAAAGATCACTCTTTTGGGCTTTAGCATAAAGTATATATTTGCAAAGTTAAGGAAAAAGATATGAGGATCAATGTTATAAGATCATCGATGCCATCGTTTGAAGAGTATACGGAGGCGATAAAGCCGCTGTGGGACTCGGTGTGGCTGACAAATATGGGCGCCAATCACGAGGAACTTTCCCGGAGACTGTGCGAGTACCTGAATGTACCGAACGTATCGCTGTTCGTTAACGGACACATGGCCCTTGAGATGGCTCTTCAGGCGATGGATCTTGAAGGAGAAGTGATAACTACTCCGTTCACTTTTGCATCCACGACTCATGCGATAGTGCGAAACGGACTGACGCCCGTGTTCTGCGATATAGATCCGGACAATTACACCATCGATGCATCAAAGATCGAAGAGCTTATCACACCGAAGACATGCGCGATAGTTCCCGTTCATGTATACGGATGCATGTGTGATGTTGAGGCAATTGATTCGATAGCAAAAAAACACGGACTTAAGGTCATATATGATGCCGCCCATGCGTTCGGTGTTGAATATAAAGGTAAGGGAGCGGGCAGCTTTGGGGATGCATCCATGTTCAGCTTCCACGCAACAAAAGTCTTCCATACGATAGAGGGCGGAGCGATAACGACAGCTGATGTCGATCTTATCGACAAGCTGAGAAAGCTCAAGGATTTCGGCATTAAAGATGAAGAGATCGTGGACGGCATAGGTGCAAATGCCAAGATGAACGAATTCTGTGCCGTGATGGGACTGTGTAACCTCAAACACGTGGATGAGGAGATCAAAAAGAGAAGCGTTGTGACGAAGACGTACCGGAAGAACCTTGCGGACGTTGAAGGGATCAGGATCCTTCCCGAGCAGAAGGATGTAAAGCCGAACCACGCGTATTTCCCGATAGTTGTTAATGAAGAGGAATTTGGGGCAGACAGACAGACTGTCATAGATACGCTCAAGTTAAATGATATATATACAAGAAAATACTTCTATCCGCTTACGAGCGACATGGATTGCTATAAAGGGATGTTTGACAGCAGCCTTACACCTGTGGCAAAAAGCGTTGCAGACAGAGTCATAACACTTCCCATGAGTGCATCTTTAACGCAAGAGGATGCCGAGAGGATATGCAAGATAATAAGGGGCTGTAAAGGAGCGGGTAAAAAGTGATAATCGTCAGATTCACATCAGGTCTCGGTAACCAGATGTTTCAGTACAATCTGTACAGCCTTCTTAAGGAAAAGTATCCGCAGGCAACTGTAAAAGCAGATACGAGGTGGTTCTATACACAGGATGAACATCACGGGTTCGAGCTTCGACGGATATTCGAAAATGTGGACGGATCCGGCTTTTCACTCGAAGAAGCAACCATCAGGGAGATATTTGACACAACGGGTCAAATAGCCACACCTGTGAAGGGCGCTCTTGCTCCGACCATTAAGCATCTTCTTGGCCCGGTCAACCGGAAGCTTCGTGAGCACGGTGTTCCGCAGAAGAAAGGTGTAGTGTTTGACCAGCTTGAGTCGCCTATTGATCCGGATGACCTGTTTAACCTTGATATCAATAAGGATTATTATATCTTCGGTTTCTTTGTGGAAGAGATCTACTACAGCAACAGGGTGGATGCGCTGAAAAAAGAGCTGGTATTTCCGCTCCTTTCCGGAGAGAACGAAAAACTGGCCGGAAAAATGAGACGGGAGAATTCGGTATCCGTTCATGTAAGAAGAGGGGACTACCTGTCTGCCACATATTCGGACAAGTTCATAAGCCTTGGCATGGATTATTACCGCGCGGCGGTTGATGTCATAAAGGAGCATATAACGGATCCGAAATTCTATATCTTTTCGGAAGATGCGGATTATACACGGCAGGCATTTGAATGGCTTACCGATAAAACGATAGTTGATATAAACAGCGGAAATGACAGCTACAGGGACATGCAGCTGATGTCAATGTGTAAAGCCAACATAATCGCTAATTCAACTTTTTCCCAATGGGCATCGATACTTAATGAGAACAGTGAGCACATCACCGTGTATCCCGCAAAGTACATGGCGGATTCCGATACAGAGGATCGCAGGATGCCGGGATGGATAAGGATCTAGCATATGACACCGATGATCTGGATGATAGTATTGATAGTGTGCCTGGTGGTGGAATTCATCAGGATCGAGCTCTACGGAGCCTGCGGCGCTGTGGGAGCGGTCGCCGGAGTCATCGCTTATGCGTTCGGCCTGAATGATTTCCTGCAGATCGCCATAGCGCTTGCGGTTGCAGCGTTCCTGGTGGCAGTTGTAAGACCTGTGGGGATGAAGTATGTGATGAGAGCCAGACGGGAAAAGAAGCTCATGGAGCTTGAAGGCTGTGATGCGGTCGTAACGTGCAGGATAGATAACGCATCCGAAAACGGTGTTGTCAGGATAGGCGGAAGGAACTGGTCTGCAAGAAGCAACAGGCCCAATGCCGTCATAAACGAAGGAGAGGTTGTCACGGTCGTTGCTATGCGCGGTGATGTCGCGTATGTTGACTATAAGAGGACGAAAGGAAGACAGTCATGAGTTTAAAGGGAAGGGATTTTTTAACACTCAAGGATTTTACGAAGGAAGAGATCGAGGAGTTTCTCGACCTTGCCGCCGAATTGAAGGAGAAAAAGAAAAAGGGTATATTCGACCGCCGGTACGAGGGCAAGAATGTAGCGCTCATATTTGAAAAGACAAGTACGAGAACTCGCTGCTCATTTGAAGTTGCGGCGCATGATATGGGCATCGGAACGACATTTCTCGATCCGAGAGCGTCACAGATAGGAAAAAAAGAGAGTATCGCGGATACGGCGTGTGTTCTCGGCAGGATGTATGACGGCATAGAATACCGCGGATTTGAACAGTCCATTGTTGAGGAACTGGCCAAGTATGCACCGGTTCCGGTATGGAACGGTCTTACGAACGAGTATCATCCTACGCAGATGCTCGCTGACCTTCTTACGATAAGGGAGCATCTTGGTACCATCGAAGGAAGAAAGCTTGTGTATCTCGGAGATGCCCGCTATAACATGGGTAATTCTCTTATGATCGCTTGCTGCAAGATGGGAATGCATTTTGTTGCGGGAACCACGAGAAAATACTTCCCCAATGCGGCTCTTGTCAATGAATGTGAAGAGTTTGCGAAGATATCGGGCGGATCGGTAGCATTTGAGGAAGATCCCTACAAAGCGGTGGCCGGAGCGGATATAGTCTATACCGATGTGTGGGTTTCGATGGGCGAACCCGATGATGTATGGGAGGAGAGGATCCGCGATCTGACGCCTTATAAGGTGACGATGGATCTTATGAACCATGCAAAACCGGATGCCATATTCCTTCACTGCCTGCCGGCGTTCCATGACAGGAAGACGGCAATAGGACAGGAGATGGGAGAGCGGTTCGGCATCGCCGATATGGAAGTAACCGATGAGGTATTCCAAAAATATGCGGATGTGGTATTTGATGAGGCTGAAAACCGTATGCATACGATAAAGGCAGTTATGGCTGCAACGCTGGGATAAAATGAACACAGAGATCTTTGATTATATAAGAACACTTGCCAGGAAGGAATTCTTCATAGTCAGCCTTGCCGATGTATTCTTTTCGCTCGTGATCATCATCTGCGGATTGATATCGCTTTCAACGGGAGCGACGACGCTTCTGTATACGCTGATGTTCGCGTCGGCGACTGCGCTTTTGGGATTCAACAGTTACAGGTGCTTCAAGCGCGGCTCCAGAAACGGATGGGCGTTTGCGATACTGGCGGTAATGTTTGCCGCGATAACCGGGATATGTATTTACGCACTGATAGTTCTGTGATACCGGTAAGACAAAGCTTTTAGGGAAGCGGGGAGAAATGCATGGATACTTCGGCTGTTATACTGTGCGGTGCCAATTCATATGAACAGAAGTACTATTTTAACGAGAAGTTCTCGAAGATCCCCGAGTCTATTCAGGAGGAGCTCCATATAATATGCGTCCTCTTTACCGAAGAGGTGGGAGGTGCATTCATGATAGGCTTTGATGATGACGGCTCCTTAATGATCATCACCGATGCCGATGAAGGAGATCTTCTCTATGACGAGATCGGAGCGGGGCTTTTGGTCAAGGAAGTAAGGAAGCGCAAGGTTGAACTGTTTGAGAGCCTTGAGCAGTTCTACAAAGCTTTTATTTTAAATGAAAACAAAGAGGAGAAGGATAATGCTGCTGGTACTTGATGTGGGAAACACAAATATAACATGCGGGATATATGATAATGATAAACTGCTGTCAACGTTCAGGCTGATGAGCAAGACACCGAGAACTTCGGATGAGTTCGGTATCACTCTCTGTGATCTGGCAGAAAGACACGGTGTCGATACAAAACAGATCGACGGAGCGATAATCGCTTCCGTTGTGCCTGATGTGATGCATTCACTCATAAACAGCGTAAAGAAATTCTTGAACATAGACCCTATCGTAGTGGGTCCCGGGATCAGGACGGGAATCAATATCGATACTCCGAACCCGAAAGAGATCGGACCGGACAGGATAGTCGATGCGGTAGCCGCATATGAGCTTTACGGCGGTCCCATCCTCGTTCTTGATTTCGGCACGGCCACAACATATGACCTTGTCACCGAGGACGGCAGATTTACCGTCGGTATCACGGCTCCGGGCATCAGGATAAGCGCGCAGGCTCTTTGGACCGGCACGGCAAAGCTTCCGGAGATAGAGATCACAATGCCGAAGTCCATACTGGCCAACGAAACGATATGGTCGATGCAGGCAGGTCTTATGTACGGACAGATAGGCCAGACCGAGTACATAATCAATCAGGTAAAAAAGGAGACCGGCTACAGGAAGCTGAAGGTTGTGGCAACCGGCGGACTCGGAAGGCTTGTCAGCAATGAGACTGATATGATCGATGAATACAACAGCGATCTTACACTTGAGGGATTAAGACTCATCTATGCTAAGAATAGGTAACACAGAGCTTCCGAATAAATGGATACTGGCACCGATGGCAGGGGTTTGTGACCTGCCATTTCGCTTGTTATGCCATGAAGCCGGCGCCGGGATGACATGCATGGAAATGATAAGTGCCAAGGCGATCTACTACAGGAACAAAGCTACCGAAGAGATGATGGCGATAGATCCCGCCGAAGGTATTGTTTCACTTCAGCTCTTTGGATCCGATCCCGATATAATGGCGGCGATGGCAGCCAAGATAGAAGACAGGCCTTTTTC
>JAGAFR010000084.1 GCA_017612555.1 Lachnospiraceae bacterium
GCTGGCCAAAATCATGACATCGGATCCTCCGAAAAAACCGTTATCGGAGCATCCCTATGGAAGTGCTGAACGTGAGAGGAGGGAAGATTTATTAAAACTGTGGTCATCCCGCTCAAAGCAATGATAGAGAGTTTGGAGGACAATGCCCTGTCGGAGCTGTTGTCCTCTTTTTCTTGTAGACAGGACTCAGATATTGAGTCTTTTCTGCATAATAGAGCAATAGAATTCGAAATCCTTTCTAAAGCCAGAACATATCTAATCTTTGATGCGGCAGATTTTGAGAATGGTCGTGAACATCCCATTATTTATGGATATATATCACTAGCTCTGAAGATCCTCACTGTCCCGGCATCAGTTTCTAACAGATTAAGGAAAGAACTGGATGGATTCAACGCTAAGATACATGGCCAGCAGATAAGCGATTTTCCGTGTTATCTGATTGGACAGTTGTCGAAGAATTCGGAAGTAAAGGACAATCCCGTAACCGGCAGTGATCTGCTAAATATTGCCTTTGATATAATTGCATCTGCTGCGGAAGCTGTCGGAGGACGGTATATGATGATAGAGTGCCGTAACGAGGAGAAACTGATCAAGTTTTATAGCGACAATTCGTTTGGAGAGGTTGATCGGATCCCTGATGACGATATACCAATGGTCCAGATGATAAGAAAGATATAGAGCGGTTCTATTTTGGTTCTATAATATCCGAAAACGGTGTATAATTGACAAAAAAATATAAACGTGATAAACAGAAGTCCTTGATTTATCACAATCTGCAACGGGAGCGATGATGACTTGCATTAGAGAAGGTGGACGTACAGTCGGATCAGGAAGAGTTGCATCTATCATAGAGTGATCAGGCTACGAGCAAATTGGACAAGAATAATACCCGGAGCAAGCGTGCTTGCTTCCGGGTTTTTTCTTGGACAGTTGGCGACAGCCAACGATAGCAATTGTGAATGCGGAGCATTTGCAATTGCGGAGTCTCGCAGCCGTGTGAGGGAAAATGGACGTTATTTTTTTTACAAACAGCATATTGCTCGGTGTCGGGCTTGCAATGGATGCTTTCTCGGTATCTCTTGCAAACGGGCTTAACGAACCTAAAATGACCGTGCAAAGGATGTGCGCGATAGCGGGCGTATTTGCCGGATTTCAGGCGGTCATGCCCATGACCGGATGGATATGTGTTCATACGGTTGTTACATATTTTAGGGCGTTTGAATCGATGGTTCCGTGGATCGCGCTTGTGCTCCTTTTGTTTATCGGAGGGAAAATGCTCATGGAAGGCATACGCGGCGGGGATGACCGGGAAGAAAAACCGGATCTGCGTCACGGGGCCCTTATAGTACAGGGTATAGCAACATCGATAGATGCTTTATCAGTTGGATTTGCCATCGCCGATTATACTACCATAATGGCAGTTGTCTGTGCTGTGATAATTGCGGTGGTCACGTTTGCTATATGCATGGCGGGGCTGGCTATCGGTAAACGGTTCGGGACCGTATTTGCCGGAAAGGCGACGATATTCGGCGGGATCATCCTGATCCTCATAGGTATCGAGATCTTTGTCACATCTTTTTTCTGATCAGGTATAAAGTATCATTAAGATTTGTCCGATATATAAGATACGTAAAGGTGTCGTCTCAAATGGATTTGAGACTGTATTACTTCAAGGAAGAAGGTGCTAATCGTGACAAATTCTATTTATGGTTCAACTGCTGCAACCGCAACAGTTTCCGCGTATTCTGCGCAGCAATCCGCTAAACCGGACAAAACCAATACGACTAAATCCGCATCTGCGGTAACGTCCAAAGACTGGAAGCCGGCCTCTGAGAAGAGTTCTTTAATACCGACGGCCAAGGACGGATACGGGACTGTTGTCGGAGACGTCAAGCTGTCGGATAAGGCAAAAGAATACTATGCCAAGCTCAAAGAAAAGTTTCATGGGATGGATTTTATCCTTGTGAGCAAGGATATGAAGGATCAGGTTGAGTCTCATGCGAGCCTCTATGGTAATTCAAGTAAGCCGGTTGTCCTTATCGATGATGAGAAGATAGAGAGGATGGCAAATGATCCGGAATATGCCAAAAAGTATGAGAGCATAATCGAGTCATCAATGCTAAAGCTTGAAGCCGCAAAGAACTCGATCACGGCGAGCGGAGCTATTCTTAAGAACTTCGGAATGACCGTGGGAGAGGACGGCAAGACTTCGTTCTTCGCAGTCATTGAAAAGGCAAGCGAGGCGGCAAATAAGATAAGAGAAAAGAAGCTTGCCGAGCGCAAGGAGGAAAAGGCCGAAGAAAAGAAAAAAGCTGAGAAAGAAAAGGCGGAGGAACGGCTCAAAGAGTGGGCGGAAGATGACAGGGAATACATAGAGTTTCACTCGGATTCACTGGAGGACCTTATCGATGCGGTCTCAAGGTATGCTTTTGACAGTTCGGAAAATGCAGCTATCGCCAAGGAAGGTATCGGACAGACGATAGATTTCAGGGGGTGATGTTTATGACCGGATTGAGCGGTTCATTGGTCTATGCACTGAACAATTCATCCTATGCATCACGGAAAGCTTCGGTATACTCTCTGAAAAGATCCGATGATCAGCCGGAGAAGAAAAATGCCAATAATGCTTCAAAGATCAGGACCGCACTCCGAAAAGGTACGGGTGCAGATGATCATATGCCTGTTTCTGTAGTGGACAGTATGCAGCTGTATTCACAGAATCTGAAGAAACAGAGAACAAAAGCAAGCAATACGATGCTTGAAAAGAAGAAATACAAATACAGCTTCAAGCGGATATCATCAAAGATCATAAGCAGTAAGACATCAACAGCGGCAAGACAGGTGATATCACAGGCGCGTCGTGAGATCCAGAAACTGAAGGACGCCCGAAGGACAGGCAAATATGACAATGATGAGATAGATGCGGCTATAGATCATGCAAAAGCAATGGAACGTATAGCCCGTAAAAAGGCCAGACATCTTGAGGAAGAAGAACTGGCAAAAAGATCATCGTCAGGCGTCAGTGAGAGTGTAACGGCTGCTGCAGATGCATCGGAAGATAAGGATCCCGTGGCAAAGGAGATAGACAGACTTCGTAAAGATATCGGTGATGTTAAAAAGAACGCCGAGAACGAAGAGTATATCGAGTCCGAAGAGATAACAAACAGCATGATCGAAGATATATGCAAAGGCATGGAGGAGATGCTGGATCAGATCGAGGAACTGAATGATCTGATGGATGAACTCGTATCGGATCCTGCGAACATGGATCCTGAAGATATAAAAGCATCAGAGATGAAGCATCGCATCAAGGAGATGAAGGAGATCACCAAGGCTGATGCCGATTATCTAAAGGCTGTATTTGAACACTATGAGGCTGAAAAAACCGCGGATACCGGAGCGGTAACCCAAAGCCCGGAAGGATCAGTGGACATTGCACTGTAATGGTTGTGTTCATATAAAGGGATAAGGCCCGACAGAACTTCTGCGGGTCTTATTTTCATGTCTGTTGTTGGCAAAACAGAGGCGAAATATTATAATAGTGAATATATGTTCGGAGGTGAGTCATGTCCCCAAAATATGATTTTCTCATAGTGGGCGCCGGGCTGTTCGGTGCCGTTTTTGCTAATGAAATGACGGCAGCGGGTAAGAGCTGCCTTGTGATAGATAAAAGGGATCACATAGGCGGAAACGTCTATACGGAAAACGTATGCGGGATCAATGTACATAAGTACGGAGCGCATATATTTCACACAAATAACAAGAGAGTATGGGACTACATGAACTCTTTTGCGGAGTTCAACAGGTACACCAATTCGCCCATAGCAAGATACAGGGACGAATTGTACAACCTTCCTTTTAACATGAACACGTTTCATCAGCTGTGGGGTATTACCACTCCGGATGAGGCAAAGCAGATAATAGAAAAACAGAAGAAAGAAGCAGATCTTGAGGAGGGCAAAGAGCCCCGGAATATGGCTGAAGCCGCTATCCGGCTTGTGGGAGCCGACATATTCGAAAAGCTTGTAAAAGGCTATACAGCCAAGCAGTGGGGAAGGCCCGCGGAGGAGCTGCCGCCTTTTATAATAAAGCGGCTTCCGGTCAGATTCACATATGATAACAACTATTTCAATGACAGATACCAGGGCATCCCGATAGGCGGATACACCGCGATAATAGAAAAGATGCTCAATGGATCTGAAGTACGCCTGTCGGAGGATTTCTTTTCGGCAAAGGACGAATACATGAAGATCGCACATAAGATCGTGTTCACCGGAATGATCGATGAATACTATGACTACTGTTACGGTCCGTTGGAGTACAGGAGTCTCAGGTTTGAAAGTAAAATACTTGATACCGATAACTTCCAGGGGAATGCGGTAGTTAATTATACCGAATACGAGATACCATACACAAGGATAATCGAGCATAAGCATTTTGAATTCACTGAAAGCGATAAGACAGTCATCACATATGAATATCCCGCAGAGTGGAAAAAAGGTGATGAACCGTACTATCCGCTCAATGATGACAGGAACAATGAACTGTACGGAAAATACAGGGCGCTTGCCGACCAAGAGGAAAATGTCATCTTCGGAGGAAGGCTCGGACAATACAGATATTATGATATGCACCAGGTGGTCGATGCCGCTCTTTGCGCGGCAGAAGCAGAATTAAAGGCGTGACAGATGTCATTTGTGCATTTACATACCCATACGGAGTATTCACTCCTTGACGGGTCAAACAAGATAAAAGAATATGTGAAATACGTAAAATCGCTGGGAATGAACGCCGCAGCGATCACCGATCACGGCGTTATGTACGGAGTGATAGATTTTTACCGTGCAGCGATAGCGGAGGGGATCAAGCCGATAATCGGCTGTGAGATCTATGTGGCACCGAATTCAAGGTTTGACAGGGAACTTACCGGAGGCGATGACAGATATTATCATTTGATACTCCTTGCCGAGAATAATAAGGGATATCACAACCTTATGAAGATCGTAAGCGCGGGCTTTACCGAAGGTTATTATTATAAACCCCGTGTTGATATGGAAGTGCTCAGGAAGTACCATGAGGGCATTATCGCATCATCGGCATGTCTTGCCGGAGAAGTGGCCAGATACATTCAAAAAAACATGTACGAGCAGGCAAAAGAGGCCGCCGCAAAGTATCTTGAGTGTTTTGGCGAAGGAAACTATTTTCTTGAGCTCCAGGATCACGGTATTCCCGAGCAAAAGCTCGTGAATCAGGGACTTCTGCGTATCAGTAAGGAGCTTGGCATCCCGCTTATCGCAACAAACGATATACACTACACATATGAGGATGATGCGAAGGCACATGATCTGCTCCTGTGTATCCAGACAGGTAAGAAGGTTACCGATGAGGACAGGCTCCGCTACGAGGGCGGGCAGTTCTATGTCAAGTCTGAAGAGGATATGAGAAAGCTGTTTCCGTATGCTCCCGAGGCGATCGAGAATACGCAGAAGATCGCCGACAGATGTAACGTTGACATAGAGTTTGGAAAGCACAGGCTGCCGCATTTTGAGGTGCCGCAAGGGTATGATCCCTGGACATATCTGCGCAAGCTCTGTTATGACGGACTTGCAAAAAGATACGGTGACTACGGCGATGAAATAAAAGATCGTCTGGAGTACGAACTGAATACGATCAGGACAATGGGATTTGTCGACTACTTCCTTATCGTATGGGATTTTATCCATTATGCAAAATCAAACGGGTTTGCGGTGGGTCCCGGCCGAGGAAGTGCAGCGGGCTCGATAGTGTCATATTGTCTGGAGATAACAAATATCGATCCGATCAAATATCAGCTTCTGTTTGAGAGATTCCTTAATCCGGAGCGTATCACCATGCCGGATATTGACGTGGATTTCGATGAACACAGACCGGACGTCATAGACTATGTCGTTGATAAATACGGGAAGGATAAGGTAGTACAGATCGTTACCTTCGGAACTCTCAAGGCAAAGGGAGTCGTAAGAGATGTGGGAAGGGTTCTTGACCTTAATTATTCGTATTGCGACAGTATAGCAAAGGCCGTTCCGAACGTTTTGAACATCACCCTTCAGGAAGCCCTTGATCTTGGAGGCGATCTGAAGAATATGTACGATTCAGATCCGCAGGCCAAGGAGCTTATCGATATGGCCATGAGACTTGAAGGACTGCCCAGGCACTCGTCTATGCATGCTGCGGGAGTCGTCATATGTCCCGAAGCCGCAGATGAGCTTGTTCCTCTTGCCAGAGGTTCAGACGGAACAATCGTGACGCAGTACGTGGCTACCACACTTGAAGAACTCGGTCTTTTGAAAATGGACTTCCTCGGACTCGTTACCCTTACGGTCATAAAGGAAGCGGTTGCTGCGGTATACGAGAACAAAGGCATAGAGATAGATGTAGATAAGCTTGATTACAATGATAAGAACGTATTTGCTTTTATAGGAACGGGAAAGACAGACGGTATATTCCAGCTTGAAAGTTCCGGAATGAAGAGCTTTATGAAAGAGCTGAAACCGAGGAACCTTGAGGATGTCATAGCGGGTATATCGCTGTATCGTCCGGGCCCCATGGATTTCATACCGGTGTATATAAGAGGCAAAAATTCAAAAGGTGAGATCACATATGATACTCCGCTGTTGGAGCCTATCCTCAAGCCTACATACGGCTGTATAGTGTATCAGGAACAGGTCATGCAGATAGTGCGCGATCTGGGCGGATACACCCTTGGAAGATCCGATCTTGTGCGACGTGCCATGAGTAAGAAAAAACAGGATGTTATGGAGCGTGAGCGCAGGAACTTCGTATACGGCAATAAAGAGGAAAATGTTCCGGGATGCCTGTCGAAAGGTATTTCCGAATCAGTCGCAAATAAGATATACGATGACATGATGGATTTTGCCAAATACGCGTTCAACAAATCCCACGCCGCAGCATACGCGGTCGTGGCTTATCAGACTGCGTATCTTAAGTATTATCATCCCGTTGAGTTCATGGCTGCGCTTCTTACAAGCGTGATCGATAATTCCACCAAGGTCTCGGAGTATATATACTCCTGCAAGCTTATGGGGATCCCCATACTTCCGCCCGATATCAACCGCGGAGTAGCCGGATTCCTGGCGAGCGGTGACTCGATCGTATACGGGCTTGCTTCGATAAAAGGTGTCGGGAGGCCTGTTATAGATGCGATCGTAAGAGAAAGAGAAGCGGGCGGAGATTATCGCGACATATATGATTTTCTCGGGAGAGTGCAGGGCAAGGAGATCAATAAAAGAGTTGTAGAAAGCTGTATCAAGGCAGGCGCTTTTGACTCACTTCCCGGAACGAGAAAGCAACTCATAAATGTATACTCGACCTACATGGACGGGATCGTCAAGGAAAGAAAACAGAATATGGAAGGACAGATGTCCCTGTTCGATCTGGCTGATGCAGATACTTCGATGACCATGGAACTCCCGAACGTCGGTGAATACCCCAAGAACGAACTTCTCTCGTTTGAAAAAGAGGTACTCGGTATATATGTTTCCGGACATCCTCTTGAAGAAAACGAAGCTCTGTGGCGCAGGACGATAACCAACATGACGTCTGATTTTCTCTACGACGAGGCCGAAGGCACGACAAAGGTCAGCGACGGACAGAGAGTTACGATCGGAGGGATCATCGAATCCAAGACCGTTAAGTATACCAAGAATAACAAGATCATGGCTTTTATTACGATAGAGGACCTGGTGGGTAATGTGGAAGTCATTATCTGGCCCGATGATTATGAGAAGAATTCCATGAATCTGATCGAGGACTCCAAGGTATTCATTGAGGGACGCGTATCAGCCGAAGAAGAGAAGGATGCGAAAGTCATATGCAGCAGGATAATCCCTTTCGACAGCGTTCCTTCCAAGGTATGGATCAAGTTTAAAACAAAAGAAGAATACAACTCGGAAAGCGAACGTCTTAATAAAATAATTGCGGAATCTGACGGCAAAGATATAATTGTAATATACGTAGAAGATACAAAAGAGAAAAAAGTGTTACCGAAAAGTGCCGGCGTGATGGCGGATGAGGAGCTTATGGCCAGACTGTCGGATGCATTCGGAAGCGAAAATATCAGACTTACTTAACAGAGGTACATCAGGGAGGAGAGGATATGGCAAAAGAGATTCGTACCATAGGAGTACTTACAAGCGGCGGAGATGCACCGGGAATGAATGCGGCGATCCGTGCCGTTGTTCGTAAATCGATCGCTGCCGGCAAGAAGGTCATGGGTATTGAAAAAGGATACAGAGGGCTTCTTGACGAAGAGATATACGAGATGTCACCGAGGGATGTTTCGGATTCCATCCAGCGCGGCGGAACGATACTTCGTACGGCCAGATGTGAGGAATTCATGACCGAAGAAGGTCAGAAGGCAGGAGCCGAAATATGCAGAAAGCACGGCATAGACGGCCTGGTAGCGATCGGCGGTGACGGAACATACAGAGGAGCTCAGAAGCTTGCGGCTCTCGGAGTCAATACGATCGGTGTACCCGCAACGATAGATCTTGATATCTCTTCGACCGATTACACGATCGGCTTTGATACCGCAGTCAATACAGCCATGCAGGCTATCGACAAAGTAAGGGATACTTCATCATCGCATGAGAGATGTTCGATCATTGAAGTCATGGGAAGGAACGCAGGATACATCGCACTCTGGTGCGGCGTTGCAAACGGAGCTGAAGACATCCTGATCCCCGAAAAATATGAGTATAACGAGCAGGAGATAATCAACAACATCATCAACAACCGTAAGAAAGGAAAGACTCATCATATCATCATCAACGCGGAAGGGATCGGGCACTCTACTTCAATGGCCAGAAGAATAGAAGCGGCTACGGGACTGGAGACCAGGGCAACGATACTCGGACATATGCAGCGAGGCGGATCGCCCACATGCCGTGACAGATATTATGCGTCTATGATGGGAGCATACGCGGCTGATCTTCTGTGTGACGGTGCCACCAACAGAGTAGTTTCTTTCAGGAACGGTGAGTGGGTAGACTACAATATCGATGAGGCTCTTGCCATGGAAAAACAGATCTCCGAATACGAATATCTGGTCAGCAGAGCATTGGCGATCTGACGGTTATGATAACAAGTACGTCAAATGAAAAGATAAAACACGTGACACTTCTTGTAAGCAACGCAAAAGCCCGCCGTAAGGAGGGCGTTTTTGTGGTAGAGGGAGAGAGGATAGCGAGGGAGATTCCCCGGGAAGCTCTTCTCGAATGCTACGTTTCCGATGATTTTCCGTCTGCAAAGAACCTGAAAGAGGTCTTCGGATATGATGTGGATCCCATAATTGTTTCTTCCGCTGTGTTTAAAAAAATGTCCGATACGCAGTCGCCGCAGGGGATACTCTGTGTTTGCAGAAGAAGAGATACATCTGCCGGGGATTTTGTAGCAGCAAGGAGTTCGGGAGAGCTAAGGCTCCTGATCCTTGAAGGAGTACAGGACCCGGGAAATCTTGGCACAATGATAAGGACTGCGGAGGGGGCCGGGTTTGATGCGGTGATCGCCGATACGGATACGGTGGATGTGTATAATCCGAAAGTTACCCGCTCTACGATGGGATCGCTTTTCAGGGTTCCGGTGATGTACACACACGATCTTCCCGGAACGGTTGATATGTTAAAGGATTCATCCGTAAAGGTATACGCGGCTCATCTTGATGGTAACAAAAGCTTTGACGAAGAACAATACGGCAGCAGGACGGCTTTTTTGATCGGAAACGAAGGAAACGGTCTGTCTGATGAGATCACCCAAAAGGCTGATGAGCTTATCAGGATCCCGATGAAGGGGAAGCTTGAATCATTGAATGTAGCGGTTGCCGCGGCACTTCTTATGTATGCTGCGGCATCGGAATAAGGAACTTATAACAAGGAGGACATTATGAAACTGGGAATAATCGGGCTTGGAAATATGGCAACCGCCATGCTGACCGGAATGATAAAGGCAGGTATCGTCGCAGCGGTTGATATTATGGGGTCAGACGCCGGAAGTGACAAGAGAGAGACGGCCCAAAAAAATCTGGGGATAAATGTTACGAGTGACAATGCGGAAGCCGTCAAGGGAAGTGACTATGTAATACTTGCGGTAAAGCCACAGGTATATGAAACTGTGCTTGCCGAAGTAAAGCAGGTCATAAATAAGGATCAGGTGCTTATATCGATAGCACCGGGGAAAACGACATCATATCTGGAAGAAAAGCTTATACCCGAAGTCAAGGCAGTACGCCTTATGCCAAATACACCTGCGCTCGTCGGGGAGGGATGCACCGGAGCATGCAGGAACCGGAATGTGTCAGATGATGAGTTTGAGTTCGTGTTAAAAATGCTTTCCGGATTCGGAAAAGCTTATAAAGTAAAAGAAGACCAGATGGACGCAGTTGTGGCTGTATCCGGAAGTTCGCCGGCATACGTGTTCATGCTTATAGATGCAATGGCAGACGGAGCAGTGGCAGCAGGCCTTGACAGGGATACAGCGATACAGATGGCGGCGCAGGCAGTGCTTGGAAGCGCCAAAATGGTACTTGAGACGGGAAAGCATCCCGGACAGCTTAAGGACATGGTATGTTCTCCTGCAGGGACAACGATCGATGCGGTTGAAGTGCTTGAAGAGACCGGATTCAGAGGATCCGTAATGGGTGCGATGTCTGCATGTGTTGAAAAATCACGCAAAATTTGACTTTTACGGGGAGGTTTGATATAATTCGAGGACCGAGCGTGTAATACTTTTGTAACATTTTTGGAGGAAGATATGAGAAAACTTGCATGGCCGGCGCTTGTCGGGATCGCAGTTGCGATCATCGCAGTCGGAACATGGGGGAGTACGGTCAATGCGACGGCTAACAACTCGGGTATCCGTGTTGTGACTGCGGGGGCAGCCAAGGCCGCGAACATTGAAGTGTCAAAGGCAAAAACTGTTGCAACGACGGAAAAGATCAATATTGAGATTGTAAAAGACGATTCTGCAGCATCTAAGAAGGGAGAAGTTGCAGGTATTTCATACGATAAACTTGTCATGGCAAATGTTGATGAGGCCGTTAACGTAAGGGACAGTGCGTCCGAAGACGGGAAGCTTCTCGGCAAGTTCTTCAAGGAATGCGGTGGCGAGATAATCGAAAAGGGAAACGGTTGGACCAAGGTCAAGACAGGAGATCTTACCGGCTGGATCAAGAACGATTATCTTATGTTCGGAGACAAGGCCGCCGATCTTGCAAATAAGGTCGTTGAAAAGACTGCAACCTGTACGACGGATTGTCTCAGGGTGCGCAAGAGTCCGGATCCCGACGGTACGGTGCTCGATCTTCTTGCCAAAGGTGATAAGATCGGAGTTATCGGAGTAGAAGGAGAATGGACCAAAGTGGAGTTCTCTGACGGTGAAGAAGGCTATGTTTCTTCCGAGTATGTCACGGTTGCCGATTCACTTGGAACAGGCAAGACGATGGAAGTGATAAAGGCCGAGGAAGAGGCCGTCAGGAAAGATAAGGAAAAGGCTGAGGCTGCGGCCAAGAAGGCTGAAGTTGAAGCAGGCAGAACGACACAGACTACCAAGACCAATACAGGATCGGTTGCAGCAAACGTAAGCGATCAGGTTCTTCTGGCAGCACTTATCCAGGCAGAAGGCGGCAATCAGCCGTACGAGGGTCAGGTGTCGATAGGAACGGTTGTAATGAACCGACTTAAGAGCGGAAGGTACGGATCACAGCTTGCTTCTGTAATATATGCAAAGGGACAGTTCGGACCTGCGGGCAGCGGACAGGTTGCTCAGATAGCTGCAGCAGGACCTAAAGCATCATGTCTTCAGGCAGCTTCGGATGCGATCAATGGTGTCAGCTATATAGGCGGCGCTACGCACTTTAGAAATATCAATTCCGGGTACACCGGAGTAGTGATTGGATCGCACGTATTCTGGTAACACACATATGATATTGACACTTGCAATAGATTAAGTGTTCATGTATAATACATTTCGTTGCGTAAGCAACGAAACGAAGGGCTATCGCCAAACGGTAAGGCAACGGACTCTGACTCCGTCATCTGAATGTTCGAATCCTTCTAGCCCTGCTCAGATTTCAGCGAAAATACGGGATTTGTGGACGGTGCGCAAGATTTTCTCTTGCGCACCGTTTGTATTTAGTGCACTATTAAATCATGGTACTATAATCATATGAATCGGTTGGGAGAACAGATAATGAGCAGACATACAGAAAAAGCTTTTAAGGCTATACACGAGTATCTGGCACAGAATGACTTCATGAGAAGTATGAGAACAGCGATGAGGCACAGATGCTGATGCCGCTGGCTATGTTGTATTATAAAACAGGGGACAGGGATAAGGCGGAGAAGTATCTGAAGAGAATAGCAAAGAGTAACAAAGATCTTATAAAGTTTGTCAAAGCATTTAATAATGATGAACTTCATAGATATGCGGATCAGATGGATCACATGGGATACAGGC
The DNA here is from genome assembly GCA_017612555.1 of Lachnospiraceae bacterium. Classification (GTDB taxonomy): domain Bacteria; phylum Bacillota; class Clostridia; order Lachnospirales; family Lachnospiraceae; genus UBA2868. The sequence goes on from JAGAFR010000084.1 coordinate 12,511, forward strand.
CGTTTACTATCGAAGAACTTATAACAGAGATGGCGGATAATTCAACACTGTTTAGACTGATGTGGACGTTCTTCGACTGGGCAGAGGATTTGCTGAAAAAGAAATAGCGGACTGATTTAGATTTACCTCGACAAATATCAGAAAGCGAGTTATAATAAATTTGTATATACGAATTAAATTCGTAAAAACGATGCTTTGTTTTTGTGTGTTGAGATGATAATAAGTGAAAGAATCTTTAAATTGATCGAAGAAAGAGGAATGACACAGATAGCTTTTTCCAGAGAAACCGGTATTTCTCAAAGCACAATCAGCGATTGGAAA
>JAGAFR010000007.1 GCA_017612555.1 Lachnospiraceae bacterium
CTATCCTTATGTCCGGGTGGAAGACACTTTGTGGCTTCCGCCTTGATTACCCATTGGAAAAGTAAATCTATCTACAGTTTTCAAGGTTCGTCAGAGCCTTTTTTCTTAGCTCTGTTTTTTCATAGGTCACTTGACACTATCAAGTATTTCGTTTCCCACTAGAGAAAATATATCACACAGATTCTCGGATTGTCTATATTCTGTCCGGGATCAGAATTCGAATTTGTCGGCAAAATATGCATCAAGCTCATCTATCTTGATCCGTTCCTGCTGCATACTGTCGCGATCTCTTACGGTTACGGCCCCGTCGTTCTCCGAGTCAAAATCATATGTGACACAGAAAGGCGTTCCGATCTCATCCTGTCTCCTGTATCTCTTTCCTATGTTTCCTCTGTCATCGTATTCGCAATTGTACTTTTTGGAAAGCTGCGCATATATCTTATCCGCACCTTCGGCAAGCTTCTTCGATAACGGTAGCACTCCGATCTTGACCGGTGCGATTGCCGGATGGAAATGGAGCACTGTTCTTATATCGGGATTTTCTTCCGTACCGATGTTCTCCTCGTCGTATGCTTCGCAAAGGAATGCAAGCGTTACACGATCTGCGCCGAGCGACGGTTCAACAACATACGGAATGTACTTTTCGTTCGTCTCATCATCAAAGTATTCCATCGACTCACCGGATGTATTCTGATGCTGTGTAAGATCGTAATCGGTTCTTGATGCGATACCCCACAGTTCACCCCATTCGGTGAAAGGAAATGCATATTCGATATCCGTAGTGTGATCGCTGTAGAATGACAGTTCTTCCGGATCATGATCTCTCATCCTGAGATTGTCGGCAGCGATACCGAGAGAAAGCAGCCAGTCATAGCAGTATTTTCTCCAGTACTCAAACCACTCTGTCTGTGTTCCGGGCTTGCAGAAGAACTCAAGCTCCATCTGTTCAAACTCTCTTGTTCTGAATGTAAAGTTACCGGGCGTTATCTCATTACGAAAGCTCTTTCCCACCTGGCATATACCAAACGGTACTTTCTTTCTTGACGTACGCTGAACGTTCTTGAAGTTAACGAATATTCCCTGTGCGGTCTCGGGGCGGAGATATACCGTATCTTTGGCCTCTTCGGTAACTCCCTGGAATGTCTTGAACATAAGATTGAATTCCCTGATCCCCGTAAAATCATGCTTTCCGCATGTAGGACAGGGAACATTGTTATCGTTTATGAACTTTTCCATCTCTTCATGAGACCAGCCGTCAACGGTACTCTCAAGCTTTATACCCTTTTCGGCCGCAAAGTTTTCGATGAGCTGATCGGCCCTGAAACGCTCATGACATGCCTTACAGTCCATAAGCGGATCGGAAAATCCCCCCAGATGTCCCGAGGCCACCCATGTCTGGGGATTCATGAGTATCGCACAATCCACTCCCACATTGTACGGGTTCTCCTGAACGAACTTCTGCCACCAGGCATGCTTCACATTATTCTTCAGTTCCACGCCGAGATTTCCGTAGTCCCAAGTATTGGCCAGTCCGCCGTATATCTCGGAACCGGGATACACGAAGCCTCTTGATTTGGCCAGTGCTACGATCTTGTCCATTGATTTTTTCATTTGCTCTCTCCTATCCTTTGAACATCATGATGTATTTATTTCAGCAACAGATATGCAAGTCCGTCCGACTCGCTGAGTACTCTTGCTTCTTTAGGTCCGATCACATCAACATTTGCAGACACATACGCTATATCGCGAAAAGTCCTGACTCTGGAATGCTCACTGAGTATGACGATATCCCTGTCTATCATTCCCATGATCTGAACTTTCCCGATCTTGTCGCCGTTCTCGACACCCTTAAGTGTTACGTCCATGGAGTATCCGTTATCGTATGCTTCGTTAACGGTACCCACAAACATACTCTCTCCGACGAAATGCTCATAGTCCGAAGGTCCGTTGAAATCGATATTGACATAGACTCGCGAATCCTTCAGATCGACACCCTTCAGATGTATCTCTTCGCTTCCTATTGATTCGTTATAGTCGGAAACCGATCTCTCAAACTCTCCCCGAAGTTCATTGATATCGTAATAGTCTTTGGAAAAGCTCTCAACTATCCGCTCCGTAATGTGGCCTTTCTTTCCGACGATTATGACAGTTTCGGCATATTCATCATCGTTTCCGGAACATCCGCATAAAGATGCCGACAACACAAGCAGTATAAACAGCCTTATTGTTTTTTTGTTCAGTATGCTCTTCATCTCAAAAAAGTCACAGGCCCATATCCTGTATGAGCTGCAGGCTCTTCAGCCTCTTATCTATTATCCTGCCTCTGTAATAGTCTGCAAGATCCCGAAGTTCATCAAGAACACTGTCGGTCACGGCAAAGGTATAAAGCTTTTCGACCGGAGTCCTCTCTATGAACCCGACAGCATAAGCCGCCGAATCACTGAGCAGTCTGTCGGAAGGGATCCCGGGGAACTCTCCGTTTACTACCATCGCCTTCATCTCATATACGGCTCTTACCAGTCTGTTGTCAAGTGAATCCTTGCAAAGCGCTCTAACCGACTGATACAGAAGGCCCAGCATCGCCGTCTCATCGTTATTTTCTCTTGTATAGTAATCTGCGAACTCCAGAAAATACATTCCCAGGCACGCACTCTCATAATCACTTCGAAGTTCCTCGAAATACTTTGACGCAGACACTTCTATGAGATTATATGCGCTTTTGCCTTCGAACATCTTGAACCTGCCGAAAACAAACTGATCGGTCCCTGCAAGGAGTCTTGATCCCGGACGCCTTGCTCCCTTGGCAAATGCCGTGATCTTCCCTCTTTCTGTTGTCAGGATCACAACTCTTCTGTCGTAATCACTTGCCGGGGTACTTGAAAGCACCATCCCGGTTACTATGACCGGTCCGGAACTATAGCTGGTCATTGGTCAATTCTTTCCTGTCATATCCGATATTCTTCAGAAGAACATCGCTGTCACGCCAGTCTTTTTTTACTTTGATCCATATCTTCAGGTTAACCTTCGAATCAATGAGTTTTTCTATCTCATACCGTGCCGCGCTTCCTATCTTCTTAAGCATGGCGCCGCCTTTTCCGATCATTATACCCTTATGGGAATCTTTTTCACATATAACGGTCGCCTCGATGTCAACGATGTTTTCTCTGAAGTTCATCGACTCGATCATGACCGCAACACCGTGAGGGACTTCTTCTCCGAGGCATCTGAGTGCCTTTTCCCTGATAAGTTCCGCAACGATCTGTCGTACCGGCTGATCTGTCACGGTATCCTCGTCAAAGAACGGGACTCCTTCCGGAATATACTTGAATATCTGATCTATCAGAACATCAACATTATCTCCCTTAAGCGCCGACACCGGAACGATCTCCACAGGTTCGCACAGATCCTTGTATATACTTATGATACGAAGTATATCATCCTTCTTTCTCGTATCGGTCTTGTTGATCACAAGGATGACCGGGGTTGACATGCCGCGAAGCTGCTGACCGATCGCTTTGTCACCGGGGCCTATATATTCATCTGCTTCAACGAGCCACAGTATCAGATCGGCTTCCGCAACGGTACGTTTTGCCGCAGTCATCATATACTCTCCGAGCCGGTTTTTGGCTTTGTGGATGCCCGGTGTATCAACAAAAACTATCTGGCCTCTGTCGCATGTATAGACTGTTCTGATACGGTTTCTCGTAGTCTGCGGCTTATTGGATGTTATCGCTATCTTCTGCCCTATTATACGGTTGGTAAGCGTCGATTTACCTACGTTCGGTCTTCCTATGACCGCAACGAATCCTGATCTGTAGCCGCTCTCCTGCATTATTTATTATCTCCGGCCTCGTCCTTTACCTTTTGATCAGCTTTTTCCGGCGGATTCGGAAGTGCTACCGCCTTAACCGGTTTTGAAGCTGCTTTGGCAGCTTTCTTCTTCCCCGTTTTTTTTACGATCGAAGTGATCAGTTTGATGATACCAAAGACTATAAGGAATACGACTCCGAGTATCACAACCAGTACAACGAGCATCGGAAGGAAGGAAACAAATCCCACAACGAAATCCTGGATCGTATCCAAAGCATCTGCACAGCTTTCAAGGAATCCGTTTCTTATCCTCTCACCGAACGTCTCCTCATATACAGGCTCCGGAGTATAGTCCTTAACTTCCGATACATTAAGGTTTACCGTTGAATACTGAACCTGATTGTTCATCATTCGAAGTCTTGATTCGTAGCTCTCTATCTCATATCTGACTTCGGTCAGTCTGTTCTCGAGTTCTATTATATTCTCGAGTGTATCAGCCTGCTCGAGAAGTTCATTGAGTCTCTTCTGTTCTATCTTGAGAGAATCTTTGTGCGCCTCAACATCCGCATACTGAAGTGTAACATCCTCTGCGGATTCATTTTTGCTCGTGATGTTTGAAGCCTCACTTACCGACTGCACAAACTGATCAAGGTTATTTGCGGGTATCCTCGCAACTATATATGCGGTTCTTCTTTCGTTACTGCTGTCAAAAGAACTCCCCTGGATGTTCATGCTCTCGGCATATCCGCCAAGACTGTTTATACGCTCGGTGACTTTTGAAATGAGCTTGTCGAATTCTTTTGTCTCAGCTGACAGATTTACGGTCTTGATAAGCTTCCTGTTGGAATTGCTCTGGATCTCCGAATCACTGGGAGCGCCCGACTCACCGGATCCCGAGGCCGAATTGCTTCCGGCAGTAGTATCATACTCATATAAATCATCACTCATCGCTTCCTCGGCATATGTATCATAATCATAAGCCGACTCCGCAGCCGCTGCGGGAGCGGATTCACTTTTAAACATCGAACCCGAATCAGCCGAGCTCGAGCCGCCGCAGCCTGCCAAAATGACAGCGGTAACACAGATCGCTGTTCCGAATAGTACTGATCTTCTTTTCATTATCATCGTCTCCTTTTCTTAACAAACGGCTTTATTGAAGAAACAAAGGTTCCGTTATATCGAACAGATCTTTTTCCTTATCTATCTCTTCTTCTCCTCCAAGAACGCAGATCGAAGAGTTCTCTTTCATTTTCCTTATGTATGCCGCAAGAGCTCTTATATCCTCACTCTTACATCCGAGTATCTCATCGCGTTCCTTTTGTATCTTTTCAAGGCTGTCATTACACAGATACGCATCTTTGCTGCGTGTACCCTTTGCACTCGGAGAAAGAGGGAAATCAAGATCCGATACGGTTCCCAATATGTACTTTGTCATATCTCTTTCACTCGCATCAAAGCTGTCGAGGTAAGAAGCCGCTCCATCATAAACATCAAGTGTTCTTTTAAGATTCGGATCCCTGTATGAACCAAACGAGACCTTTCCGGTACGGGAGAATACGCCGAAGCATCCGTACGCTCCCCCCACAACTCTCACCTGATTCCACAGATAATCATATCCCATTATGGTCTTTAATACCTTAAGAGCGCCTGTATAAGGAAGGCCTTCATCCCTGTAAGACCCGACCTTGGCAACATACTGTACCTTGGCGCTCGTCTTGTATCCCTCGCTTATCCTTGATGGCTTAAAGTCATATGATGCACTTTCGTAATGCATGTCGGGAGCATCTTTTATAAATGATGCTACCTCTTCGGAGAACTTATCAAACACACATGACTCGGCGGTAAGATCGAACAGCCTTATATTCTCGGCAGTAAAGATCATCTTCGAGACGGTCATAATCTTATCGCGGAGACTGTCAAAACTGTTATCAAAATCCTTTTCAAGCGACTCGATGAGTCTGTAGAAACTGATACCGCTGATCTTCTCAAGTATTAAATCCGGTCTTGAAACACCGGAGGCTGCTCTCTTCATCGCAACAGCATGTCCCGAACTCATCATCGCCATCTGCAGACGCGACTTGATCATACAGATCAGTTCATACATACGCTTCCTGTCGGAAAGATCCGAAGTGTAAATGATCTCGCGCATCATATCAAATGCAAAACCGAGCTTGTCATAAAAGATCTTCGATCTGATCTCGAAGTAATGACGAACGTTTTCATTAGTGTCAATATCGGTATATATGTTCGTATCCGTAATGATCCCGCCTGAGTTAAGGTATATCTCATTTGCAAGATCCGAATATGAGTAATGTTCTGTATTGACCAGGCCCAGTACCGCCTTAAGAATTCCTACGTAAGGCAGAAGATCGTCTTCTATCTTATCAAGATCGAATGATATGGTAATGTATCCGATCCCGTTTGTAAACAGATCGTGAAACAGCACTTGTCTGCTTTCAATAAGACTCTTTGAATTCACAAAGTCTTCCGCTTCCTTTTTGATATCCGATATTGCAAGAAGCGGGATACTCTTTAAAACTTCTTCCGTATCTTCCTCTTCCTGATACGCGTGAAGCTCTTTTGTCTCCTCTACAAGCTTAGCGACTTCCACATCGCTCATGCCGTCTTTTATTGCCGCCAGTTTCCCTGCAAGCTCTTTGTCTTTTTTACCCGTAAGTCCTCGTACAGGTTCGAGGCATACACAGGATGCATGATCATTCTCGAGCAGGTACCTGCGCGTCAGCTCTTCAAAATAATCCGTTTCAACCATTTCCCGAAGGTACGAAAACGTGTCTAGTGCCATAATATGCATAAAAGGCTGCCTGTCATCATAAAGCCATGAATCAAGCGCCTGAAGTCCGTACATAAGCCCCTTGGGATAATGTCCGAAATCAGCCTCACGGAATTTGAATTCAAACAGATTAAGCGCAGCAAGCAGAGCTTTTTTGTCATAGCCGTTCTCAACGACCTTCTTAAGTTCGCTTTGTATGATATCTATGAACTTCTGTTTATCAGACAGATCCGCGTTCTTAACGATTATGGATAAATACGGCTGCAACACACCGTTCTCATACATTGACTGAACATCTTTACATATGCCCGAATCAAGAAGTGCCTGCTTGAGCACCGCACCGGGCGATGATAAAAGAGCATACTCGATCACCTGAAATGCAACGTAAAGCTTCGGATCAAGGCTGGTTGCGATGACGGCGTTATATGACAGATATGAGTTCTGCTCCGTAGGCTCATCATTCGTTACAGGGTATTCTTTTACAATATCCGAAGGCTGTGTAAAAGGCTTCTGCATCTTAATTGCGGAATCGATCGTAAGCCTGTCAAAAGAACTGAGGTACTGCCTATCGATATAATCAAGACGCTCAACAAGATCAACATCACCGTACAGATAGATGTAGCTGTTCGAAGGATGATAATACCTTCTGTGAAAATCAAGAAATTCCTCATATGTAAGTGAAGGGATAACGTCCGGATCTCCTCCCGATTCAACTCCATAGCACGTATCCGGGAAAAGCGAATCAAAAACAGCACGCCCCAGCATATCATCAGGCGATGAAAAAGCCCCCTTCATCTCAGAGTATACGACACCGTTAAGTGTGATCGGATCTTTCGGGTCTTCGATCTCGTAGTGCCACCCCTCCTGTTTGAATATCTCACGTCTGGTGTAGATGTTCGGATAAAATACCGCATCAAGATATACGTCACACAGGTTCCTGAAATCCTGATCGTTGCAGCTTGCGACAGGATACACTGTCTTGTCGGGATATGTCATTGCATTAAGAAACGTGTTAAGAGATCCCTTGGCCAGTTCGACAAAAGGATCTTTTGCCGGATACTTCTTGGATCCGCAGAGAACGGAATGCTCGATTATATGGGGTACTCCGGTCGAATCCTCAGGCGGTGTACGAAATCCAATGTAAAACACTTTGTTGGCATCATCGTTTTCTACGCAAACGATCCTTGCGCCGGTCTTTTTGTGACTGAGTATGTATCCGGTCGACTTGATGTCTTTGATATCGGTCTTTGAAATAAGGTCATAAGCCTGAAGCTTTGAAATATCCACTTCGCCGGCCCCTCCTATCTACATAATGTGTTTATGAGTAAAAAGATGCTCATTACAGTATTCGTAATTCCCGTTACATTTTGAGCAGAACCTGAACTCAAGATCCGCTCCGTCATCTTCGGTCCTGCCGCAGATTGCACATTTATGCTTGGTTATCCTTCCGCCTCTTGCGCTTTGGCCTGATGCAGCCCTTTGATACGCTCTCTTTCTGTACATCTCCGACGGAGAAACACGCTTGAAATTCCTCGTGGCAAGAAAGAATACGAAGAAGTTAAGAAGGCTCATCACGATGGCGATCCTGCCTGCCGCACCGCTTATCACAAATTGATATACAAGTATCGCGGCGTCAACATATGCAAGCCACTTGACTTTGACAGGTATCACAAAGAACAGCAGCACCTGTATATTGGGATAAGTTGCAGCAAACGCAAGGAATATGGACAGATTGATATAGTAAGTGGAAAATCCCCTGCTCACAAGATATCCCGCAGATACACCGTCGAGACCACCGTGTGTTGATATCACATACAAAATGATCGCGCCAAGCACTGTGAACACGATGCCGGAGAAAATATACACGTTATAACGGAATGCTCCCCATGTTCTTTCAAGTGCAGATCCGATGCTGTAAAAGAAATAGAGCATTATTATCGTAAATATATCCAGACTGCTCGGAGGAACGATTATCCAGGTAATGATCCTCCATATCTGTCCTTTTGTAATGTAGTAAGGATTAAGACTGATGAATTCGACAGACCCGGTAAGGGCAAGAATATATCCTATGATGTAAGCTATTATGATATACAGCGAAAGGTTTCTGATCGCATACTTACCGATCTTCCTTTCAAGGCTGTCCAAAAACTTGTTCATGGTTACCTCTTATCTCCACATAATCTTGAAAATTATAGCATTTTTAACATTTTTTGTAAATTAATAATATCAAGCGGGACTAATGATATTTCCGCTCAGACGCGCTCTCGCTCTTGTTCGGGACGCAGCGGTACATAAGTTGGCAAAATACGCCAACTAAGTACCGGCGTCTTCACAAGGTCTGATCGGAAACACATTGTCCCGCAGTTGAAAAAAGGCATTCTTCAATATATAATTATGACTTGACGCAAAAATAATAAGGAAACCACGATATGCCCGACAAAAAGTACTACCTCGGAATAGATATAGGTTCGACAACCGTAAAGATCGCCATACTCGATGATGACGATGATCTTCTTTTTTCTGATTACAGAAGGCACTTCGCCGATATCCAAAATACACTTCGCACTCTTCTTTCCTCCGCAAGAGAAAAACTCGGAAGCATAACACTTAGTCCGATCATAACAGGCAGCGGCGGACTTACACTGGCTCGTCATATGGATATACCGTTCGTCCAGGAAGTCATATGCGTATCCACGGCACTTTCAAAGATAGCGCCCGATACGGACGTTGCGATAGAACTTGGCGGTGAGGATGCCAAGATCATATACTTTGAGGACGGTAACATCGAACAGCGCATGAACGGCATATGTGCAGGCGGAACAGGCTCGTTCATCGATCAGATGGCCGCTCTTCTTATGACCGATTCTTCCGGTCTTAACGAATATGCGAAGGATTACCACAGTCTGTACACGATCGCTGCAAGGTGCGGCGTATTTGCAAAATCCGATATCCAGCCGCTCATCAACGACGGCGCTACCAAAGAAGATCTTGCCGCATCGATCTTCCAGGCCGTGGTCAACCAGACGATATCAGGACTGGCATGCGGCAAGCCCATACGCGGACACGTTGCTTTTCTCGGCGGACCGCTTCACTTTCTGTCAGAGCTTACCAACTCATTCATACGGACACTCGGCCTTGACGAGGAGCACACGTTCATCCCGCAAAACTCTCATCTGTTCGCGGCAATGGGCGCTGCATTCAACCACAAGGATTCTCACAGCGTAAGTATAGATTCACTTGTCGATCTGCTTGATTCCAAGATAAAAATGGAATTCGAAGTAGCAAGGATGGATCCGCTCTTTTCGGGTCGTGACGAATATGATGCATTCACCGCAAGACACAGCAGGGCTAAGGTACTTCGCAGGAATCTTAACGAATATCATGACATATGTTTTCTTGGCATTGATGCGGGATCTACGACTACAAAGGCTGCTCTTATCGATAAAGACGGGAATCTCCTGTATTCGTTCTATGACAATAACAACGGCAGTCCTCTTGCCACATCGATCCGTGCACTCAAGGAGATATATTCTCTTCTTCCGAAGGATGCTTCCATCGTCCATTCCTGTTCCACAGGTTACGGAGAAGCACTGATCAAATCCGCACTGATGCTTGATGACGGCGAAGTTGAGACTATATCTCACTACTATGCGGCCTCATTTTTTGAACCGGACGTTGACTGCATACTTGATATCGGCGGTCAGGATATGAAATGTATCCGTATCAAAAATCACGCGGTGGACAACGTTCTTCTTAACGAAGCATGTTCAAGCGGATGCGGATCCTTCATTGAAACCTTTGCAAGAAGTCTTGACCTTTCGGTTTCCGATTTTGCCAAAGCAGCTCTTTTTGCAAAGCACCCGATCGATCTCGGAACGAGATGTACGGTCTTCATGAACTCAAAAGTAAAACAGGCTCAAAAGGAAGGAGCCGACGTTGCTGATATATCCGCAGGTCTGGCGTACTCTGTCATAAAGAACGCCCTGTTCAAAGTGATCAAAGTTTCCGATGCGAAAAATCTCGGAAAGAGGATCGTCGTACAGGGCGGAACATTTTATAACGATGCAGTACTTCGATCATTTGAAAAGATCTCGGATGTTGAAGTCATACGTCCGGACATAGCCGGGATAATGGGTGCATTCGGAGCTGCTCTTATCGCACGTGAACGCTATGAGGACAACAAATCCACATCAATGCTTACGAGCGAAAAGCTCAATGCTTTTACATACGAGACATCCATGGCCAAATGCAAAGGCTGCACTAACAGCTGCCGTCTTACCATCAACAAATTCTCGGGGGGACGTCAGTTTGTATCGGGTAACAGATGCGAACGCGGTATCGGTAAAGTCAAAAATGAAGAGAACCTGCCGAACCTGTATGAATACAAGCTCCACAGGATATTTGACTACGAGCCTCTTCCCGTGACCGAGGCAAAACGCGGAGTCATCGGTATCCCCCGTGTTCTCAATATGTATGAAAACTATCCTTTCTGGTTCACTTTCCTGACAAAGCTCGGATACTCCGTTGTACTGTCTCCCATCAGCTCACACAAGATATACGAGATGGGAATAGAATCCATACCCAGCGAATCGGAGTGCTATCCGGCCAAGCTTGCCCATGGTCATATCATGTGGCTCATCGGCAAGGGCGTCCCTCTCATATTCTATCCGAGCGTGTTCTATGAAAGAAACGAGTTCCAACAGGCAAGCAATCATTATAACTGTCCCATCGTCACTTCATACAGTGAAAACATCAAGAATAATGTTGAAGAGATCAGCAGCGGTCAGGTTAAGTTTAATAACCCATTCCTTGCTTTCTCCAATTTTGACATCGCCGCAAAAGGCCTTATAGCCGCGTTTTCCGATATTCCTGCCGATGAGGTTTACTATGCCGCAAAAGCAGGCTGGGAAGAGCTGGATAATGCCAGAAACGATATCGCCAATAAGGGAGCCGAGGTCCTTAAATATCTCGAAGAGACCGGAAGAAGCGGTATAGTTCTTGCCGGAAGGCCTTATCATATCGATCCCGAGATCAACCACGGTATTCCCGAGATGATCAATTCGTACGGTATGGCTGTCCTTACAGAGGATTCAATCTCCCATCTTGCGGAAGTTGAAAGGCCTACGATCGTCTCCGATCAGTGGATGTACCACTCAAGATTGTATGCTGCCGCTACATATGTTAAAACAAGGGACGACCTCGAACTGGTACAGCTGAATTCCTTCGGCTGCGGACTTGATGCGGTAACGACCGATCAGGTGAACGACATACTCAGTTCCGGTGACAAGATATATACATGTCTTAAGATTGATGAAGTTAATAACCTGGGAGCCGCAAGGATAAGGATCCGCTCTCTTCTGGCCGCCATAAAGATACGAAAACGCAGAAAAGAACAGCGCGTGATAAGATCTGCCGCATACAATCGTGTTCTGTATACGGAGCAGATGTACAATGACAGATATACCATCCTCTGTCCCCAGATGTCGCCGATCCACTTTGATCTTCTGCAAAGCGCTTTTACTGCCGAAGGATACAATCTCGTTGTACTTAACAATTCAAACCGCGCTGCCATAGATATGGGACTTCAGTTTGTTAATAATGACGCATGTTATCCTTCACTCATCGTTGTCGGACAGATAATGGATGCCATTCTCTCGGGCAAATACGACACTGAGCATCTTGCCGTTATCATGAGTCAGACAGGCGGCGGTTGCAGGGCGACGAATTATATCGGATTTATAAGACGTGCTCTTGCCAAAGCCGGATACCCGAACATCCCTGTGATCTCTTTAAATCTATCCAAGCTCGAATCAAATCCGGGCTTTAAGATCACACCCAAGTTCCTGCTGAGAGGTATATGCGCAGCGGCGATTGGTGATATTTTCATGAGGTGCCTCTACCGCATGCGTCCTTATGAACTTACTCCCGGTTCTGCTGATGAACTTCACCGAAAATGGATCGAACCATGCAGAAAGTTCGTTGAGTCCGATCATATATCCATACCTACTTTTTACAGGCTTTGCAGACAGATAGTAAATGATTTTGATGCCCTTCCCATCGACGAAAATGCCCGTAAGCCCAAGGTCGGAGTCGTAGGCGAGATACTGGTCAAGTTCTCCCCGACCGCCAATAATGATCTTGTTAACCTTCTGGAAGCGGAAGGTGCCGAAGCAGTCATGCCGGATCTTCTCGATTTTCTTCAATACTGCTTCTACAATCAGAAATACAAGGCTGATCATCTCGGTACCAAGAGAAGCACGGCAACCATCGCATCAGTGGGAATATGGGCTATAGAACGCGTAAGAGGTGCATCCGTAAGAGCCCTTAAACACAGCCGGCATTTTACACCTCCCGTACATATCAAGACTTTGGCCGAATATGCCAGATCGATCGTTGATATCGGTAATCAGACCGGAGAAGGATGGTTCCTGACCGGTGAGATGATGGAACTTATACACAGCGGAGTTCTGAATATCGTATGTACACAGCCGTTTGGATGTCTTCCCAATCATGTTGTGGGAAAAGGAGTCATAAAAGCCATCAGACGCGAGTACAGAAAAGCAAATATCGTTGCTATAGACTACGATCCGGGAGCGTCGGAAGTCAACCAGCTTAACAGGATCAAGCTGATGCTTTCAACCGCTTTTAAAAACCTTGAAGAATAAATGATGCGATCACCTGATGGTGATCGCATCTCTTATACCTGCCCGCAATTTATTGAATATCTGCTCGATCTTCTCCTCATCCTCGAACAGTATCGCTTCGTCAAGTTCGGTGGAAAGATCGGATATATCAGTCAGTCCCAGGATCATGCTGTCACGTTTTATACCGTTCAGACAAAATCCCAGCATTTCATACTTTTCTTCGTTATACATCTTCTCGGCATCCCTGATCAGATCATTAAGCTCGTTATAATGAGCCGAGAATCTGTTCTCTGCCGGGATCTCTCGGGCATTTTCATTATCGAATCTCTGCCACAGCCATCTTGTGAGAACCGAGTTGAGTGATCTCTTTGAAACGGGTTTTTCAAGATAATCGTTGAATCCCGCCTCAAGGAATCCGGTGAATACATCATTGATATCCGCTGTTGTCGTAAAGACTATCGGAACCTGATTGTAGTAGTCCCCCGGCATGCTCCTGATCGTTGAAACAAGCTCAGTTCCGCTCATTTTAGTCATCTCATACGCAACGAATATGATGTCATACACATGACTTTCGATCTGCTCGATCGCATCCTGACCGCTGACAGCTCTTGTGATATTAACCTCGTACGGCTTTAATATACGCTGGAATACATTCAGGAACAGAATATCTTCATCGACGATAAGAACCCTTGCATCTCTTGTGATGCTGACTGCGTTCTTTATCATCTCTTCTTCATTCTCTTCGCTTACGTCATTGACAAGGCTTTCCACCTTCTCAATGTCTTCCATGTTGTATACGAAAACAACTGTGGCGAGTATCTCATTATAATCGTCAAGCTTATGATTGATGATCATGTTGACATGTCGGTCGTTGACCGGATAGTCCGCACTTATGCCAAATGCCGTGTCATCTCCCGTCTGACATATTTGTGAATATGCACCGGGAGTGAATTTGAACACATCAGTGATCTTATTTCCCACGTAAGAGTCCCCAAGGAGCTGTGACAGAACTTCAGCACGTTTATTCTGATGAACAATCCGTAGCTGACTGTCCAATATGAACACGACATCCGTTCTTCCCGCATCAAGTTCTTTGACAAAGTGTGCGGGCGTTATCGTGATGGAATCATGATATACGAGAAGCTTTCGCATGAATATCGCAGCGATAAGATTGAACACAATGACGATCGGTATATATGTCATTGAGTAAGTGATAATGAACTGCTCGGCGATGAAACCCGCAGCTGAGAAAATATAAACGAGCAAAAGCAGCATAAGGTCATGCTTCTCGCATTTTCTGTACACTCCCGCGCCCCTGTATACTACAAAGGTGATGAGCATTACAACATAGAACATGTAGTATATGAAATACAATGCCTTGTGCCATGGTGCCGCGGGATCAAAATACACTCCGAACATGTTCATTTTCAGAACACCGCCCTGCATCATAGAATCTATAAAGAACAGCATGACAGCGGAATATGCGATGAGCGTGATAAAAGTCGATGTGTATTTTTTGTCGACATCAACCATATCCTGAGTAAGAAGAACGACCTCACCCATTATGAGAACCTTCAGAAATTTATCAAGTGCATACAGCAAAAAACAGATCATGCCGGGATATGTGAGCACCATACCGACAGATAAAAATGAAGATCCGGCGATCGCAAACGTAAGCATCATATATCTGAATCTCGATCTTTCAGATATCGATACAGGCGCATATGAATAATACTGTGATAATGCTATCAGTCCGGCTGTTACCACAAGACTGAGAGAGATGATCGTTTCCATTTATGACCTCATGCTTTATGACCGGAACTCTTTTTTCGGGGAACCTTATCAAAACCGATCTTTTCAAGGCTCTCTTCCATAACGCTCCGAAGCCCTCTTTCAGGATTGAATGCAAGGATGAATCTTCCGCGCTTTTTGATCATATCCGTTTCCTGCCTGATCTCCTGCTTAAGTGTTTCGTACTTGACTACAACATCATTCTCAACCGCAAACGCTCTTACTTTGCCGACGATGTTGAGCGAATAACTGAAATCTATCACCAGTATGCCGTAGAAAAAACCAACCACAAAAGAAAATGCTATGTTATCCGCAAACCATTTTACAAGTATTATAACATACGGCTGGACAAAGAAATAATATACTGCGGCAAGGACCGTCCATATGATCGAAAACTTGGGGCAGATTATGCCCTGAATGTTTCCCCATTCATCGGAATAATCCCACAGTTTTATCTTCATTCCCTTTATGAATATAAGGCCCGCAATATACTCAAGCACCGTCATGAGAACTCCCATCGCGATTATCGCCCATACTATGCGCGATGTTGTTATCCGGTCCATATCACTTTGTCCAACATACGGCAAAAGAGACATGATAAAAAGTACAACGAGTCCAAATCCGTAAAGCGGAAGACATGGACCAACCAGAAAGCCCGGGTTGATCCATTTCCTCGACGGATTCTTGGTCGAGATAAATCTTCTGAAAAAAAGCTCCAAAGTCCAGCCGAACATGCTTCCTACCATGAACAGAAATGTTATTATCAAAAATCCGGCTTCAAATGTGCTCAGGTTATCCATAAAATCCTCCGATCAGTTCGTTACATTTTCCGACTGGATCATCCTTCATATCGATCCATACGATATCAGTCCTTTTTCTAAACCACGTCATCTGCTCCTTGGCAAGATGTCTTATCTCCATGAACAGCTTATCGTAAAACGCTTCATAACTTGAAAACTCACCCCGAAGATACATCAGTATATATCTGTACTCAAGTCCGAGCTTATACAGAAAATCATCCGTCGCACCGTTTTGCCGAAGGCTTTTGACTTCATCTATCATACCTTCGGACAAACGCTTATCAAGTCTGACCCGAATCCTCTCGTACAATTCACTTCTCGGCCATGTCACTCCCAGAAGAAGTGTATCATATCGCCTGACGTTCGGAACATCGGAAGCATCCGACAATGCTTTTTCGGCAGCCCTTTCCACTCGTCTTCTGTTTTTCAGATCAAGTTTTTCAAGTAATGCCGGAGCTTTATCCTTGATCATCGCGATCAGTTCATCCGTAGATGTGGCCTCTACCATTTTCCTTGTGGCGGGATCGGGTGATGCGCCTGTAAGGTTATACCCGTCCACCACACAGTTGACGTACAATCCGGTTCCTCCGACAAGGAATGCTTTTTTTGATGTTTTGCAGATTTCATCGATAGCTTCGCAAGCAAGCTTCTGATAATGATATAAAGAGAAAAAATCATTCGGCTGTGCAACATCCAGAAGATAATGTGCTACACCTTGCATTTCCTCTTTTGTGGCCTTCCCCGATCCCAGATCAAGACCTTTATAAACCTGTCTTGAATCAGCGCTCACAATATCCGCATCCCATTTTTTTGCGAGTTCTATCGCAAGGCTGCTCTTACCTGATGCATTTGTACCGACTATACAGACAAGCTTGTTCATATTCTATTTCAGCCCCGCAAGCAGGAAACACAACGGCGAATTCCAGTATATCGTCACCTCATTGCATGAATAGCTCTGTTCATTATCTATGTAACACTTCGCTTTGGGAAGGCCGGACAGGACCGCCTTGGCATACGGATCCTCAAGATTGGAATCGGGACCGCCGACAAGCATTCCTTTCATGCATTCCCCTACAACCTGACTTGGTCTGTGATGCGGGTGCTGCGGAGTCTGAGTCCCGTATCCCGTCAGGAAGCAGTAAGATGTAGTGTTGGTTCCCATCAGGTAATCAAGCTGCCTCTTTGCTGCCAGCCTGTAGTCATCTTTTCCGGTAAATCCGTAAGCCATAAGAAGCGCCATGCCGTTGTTGGCGATCGTCATATTCGATCCCCATGGATAATCCAATTTGATTGAGCTTCCGTATGCTTCGCCACGCAGTGATATATCCGTTACGTTATCGCAATATTCGTAAAATCTTTTCTTAAGTTCGGGAGCCGATTTCATGGGGTTTTCGGCGGATAGATATGCATAATACGCATATCCGCTCACATCGGCCCATCCGAATCCGTCATTTTTCATCTTGGAAAGATCAACGGTACCAAGCATCTTCTCAAATCTTGCGTCACCGCTTGACTTATACCCCTCACATATCGCCCACAGGTATTCATCCACCGAACATCCGTCCCCGTACTCACCTGTCTTTACGTCGGAAGGATTGGTGTAATTGGATTCTCCTATATGTCTGGTATAATCTTCCAATGCCCGGTCGGCCGCATCCATGCATCGCTGTGAGAATTCATCGTCTATACCGCGATAAACTCTTGATGCCATATACATTGCCGCGGCAAAATCCGCCGTGGCAGTCTTGGAAGTCGGCATTACGTACAGCTTCTCGATACACTCATCGCTCTTTACGACTCCGTCAAAATTAAGTCCGGTAACTTTATGATACACTCCTCCGGAAGGTGCCTGCATCTTAAGGAGCCAGTCGAGCTCATACCTTGCCTCATCAAGAACATCCGGGATACCGTTACCGCTCTCGGGGATATTGTTTGCGTCCCCAAAAGATTCCGGATACATTTCATAAGCCAGAAGAAGGTCAGCAACCGCCTTGGCTCCCGGAACGGTGTATCTGCCGTAATCTCCCGCATCATGCCATCCGCCGGACACATCGATATACTCCGTACCGCCGTACAACATAGCCTTTTCGGTATGACACGCCTCATGTGAAAACGCTCCTGCAAATTCTTTGGGAAGCTTGCATCCGCACCTTTGAAGATACAGCATCCGAAGTGAATCGATGAGCGCATCATCATATACATCATCCGCTATCGTAAACTCATACGACTTACCGCTCTTCGGAGCGGACAGAACATAAGTGCCTTTATCAGTAACGGACGAAAAATCGGCATAGCTTACACTGTCACCGGATGATCCGAATGTAAGTCCTTTTTTAAGACTGCCCCGATATACGCTGTCACCGCTACCGGCATTTATGACCTCGAAATACTCATCGCCGTTATCGCTGTTTCTGAACACCGCACGTTTTTCGTCCCCGGGATGATATCCTATCTGGTTAATGTTTATATCATTCATAACCTGCTGCCTGTCTATGGTTTTAGCCGCCGTAAGATCCGCTGTAAGAACAACATCATCAAGCACTATTGTGTGCGCTGCCAGTCCCTGCTCCGATCCGGCGTCACCGAGATTAAAGCACATCCTGGGTGAAGGATCGGAAGGTTCCTGCATAACAAATTCATATTTAAGAGTTATGGGTTCCGGCCCTATCTCTACCTTTTCGATCTGTGCATAAGGATGGTAATCACCGCCGTTTTGCTGAATCCTCCACTCAAAATATCTGGCCGTGTCAGATGAGATATTGCAGGAAAATGTGTATCTTCCTCCCTCAAGCAGTTCAAATCCATCGCAGTACAACTGTACCGAATGAGCCTTGACCCCGCACGAATTGATATTAAGAGTCAGTTTCCCCTGCCCGATGCTGATATCGGCACTTCCTCCTGATTCCTTATACACCGACCATGCGCTGTTCTTTTCGCTGAAATCACCGCCGGGGATAAGGTTATCGCCCCCGGTCTCAGATGCATCTCTTTCCGGTTCAAAGCCGATTACCGTCTCAGACTCGACGTCATTTTCAGTCTCTTCATCATCTGTTTGGGTTTCTGCTGTCGTGACCGTCTGCGTTTGTGAACTCGAAGGCTGCGGTCTTACAAACCTGATCCGGCATGCGGTCATGCTTACCGGAACAAGCACCAATACAAAGGCGAATATAAACTTTTCAATTCTGTTAACTGTCAAAGCATATTTCCCGTGTAATGTTTATGTTGTCATAATAAACGCCGAAAGCGCGCTTGATACGCCGTAATCTCTTTTTCCCATTCCGTGTCCTGTCCTGTCAGGCACAGCGGATGGTAACGTTCCGAACTCATCCACGAATGAACGGATAAGTGCAGCTCCCGTCGGAGTGCACATCTCACCCTCGGTTTCTCCCGGATATGCCGGAAGTCCCTTAAGTATGTTGGCGGTTGCAGGCGCCGGAACCGGCAGTATCCCGTGAGCGCATTCGACTGTTCCGTATCCCACGCATATATCTGTTGCAAAGACTCTGTCAGGCGCGAGCATCTCCATCAGTATACAGACGGAAGTCACATCAACTATCGCATCTACTGCTCCAACCTCATGAAAATGAACTTCGGATACCGGAACACCATGAGCTGTGCTCTCCGCCTGCGCGATCACTTTATATATCTCTTTAGCTTTATTCTTTACTTCACCGGATGCTCTTAACCCGTCAATGATCAGACTGATATCGTCCATGCTGTGATGGCTGTGTTCATGTTCATGTTTATGTTCATGATCTTCGTGATGGTGGTGTTCATCCTCCATCCTGCCGTTTATCAATACATCGACTGACGTCCCGGTTACGCCGCATTTTTCGACCTTTCTTGTGCGAACCTCAACATCGGATAATCCCAGCCCGTTTACTGCTTCAAGGAATTCCTTCCTGCCGTCATCGTCAAGAAGTTCATACAAAGCCGCCGTAAGCATATCGCCTGCAGCTCCCATCGAAAGATCAAGATAAAGAGTCTTCATCATGTATCCCTTTCAGTTCTTTTTGTGATTGATAAGCCCGGCTACATACCCCGCACCGAATCCGTTGTCTATGTTCACCACCGAAACAGCACTCGCACATGAATTGAGCATGCATAAAAGTGCGGTCATTCCTTCAAATGCCGCTCCGTATCCGACGCTCGTCGGTACCGCTATGACCGGACAGTCGGCAAGTCCTCCCAGTACACTTGCAAGAGCCCCCTCCATACCAGCAACTGCGATGATAACGGACGCTGACATTATATCATCAAGATGCGCCAGCAGTCTATGAAGTCCTGATACTCCCACGTCATATATGGTTGTTACATCATTACCGAGAAACCGTGCCGTAACGACCGCTTCCTCAGCAACCGGAACATCACTTGTCCCCGCGGTCGCGACTACTATCCTGCCAATACCGTCAGGCTCACAAAACCCTCCTATCGTTGCTATCCTTGCGTCCTCGTGATAGGTGATAGAGCTTATATCACTCAGATCTGCAAAGGCATCAGCTGACAGTCTTGTGATCATTATCCTGTCCTGCCCGTTCTTTTGCATAGCATCAACAATGCCGCGGATCTGCTTCGTGGTCTTACTTTCGCCGTATATTATCTCAGCACTGCCCTGCCTTAGTTTTCTGTGTATATCAACTTTTGCAAAATCAATATCTTCGAAGGGAACTTCCTTCAGTTTCAAAAGTGCTTCTTCAACACTTATCTTTTTGTCCCTGACACCTTCAAGTATCGATCTGTGGTCAATACTCATTTCATTTCTCCGTTTATACCAATAAAGGCGGTCCTGACATAGTCAAAACCGCCGTTTTATTATCTGCTCTTTTTTATAAGCGCGGCCTGTACGATCCCTCTCGGATCTTTTATAAGAAGTATCACAAGCCATATGACAAGCCCAAGTGCAACAACCGATAACCCAAGAAAACTGTCGTTTAACATGTCCGCAGGTTCCTGAATAAAATACATCGCACCGAGCTCCGAATACTCTACTATCGCATCAACGAGCCACATAAGCGATGCTCCCCAGAACATAAGGCTGAGAGTTCCCAGCTTCATATCCTGTCCGGGATCTTTTTTGTACCACATGATCGTACTGACTATCGCCGCAAAAACCGTTATAAGAAGTGTCATATCATACCTCCTTCCGTATATCGTCAGAAGCATGTACGCCTCTTTTGCCGATAATGACGGATACCGCAACCATGCAGCCCCATACCGCCGTCACGAGGAGTGCCATTCCTACTCCCGCGGTCCCCATCTCATGCAGCATTTCGGAGGTCTCTCCGTCTGAGACAGCAGTCAGAAAGGGAAACGTCGGAACTACCTCTCCATGCCACAGATGCTCAAATGCAAGCAATGCGCTGCCGCCCCACAGCATTCTGTTCAGCCATCCCAACTTTTCGGAAAAACTGACTTTGAGGTTGTCGGTTTCAGCTGTCACTGTCAGATCTTTTTTTTCATTCTCTCTGGATCTTGCTATCTTTTCGATAACAGTTGTTACAACTGCTTCCGAAGCGGGTACAAGAAAACATGCCATAGTAAAGCCCTCCAATTCAGATCAAAGCATCGCGTTTATTATAACATCGCCGTTTACGCCGTGTCCATAAATATATCAGGCATCCCCGATAAGCTCGACGAGCTTTTCTTTTGACTGGACGCCGAGAGCACTTGCCGTCTCCTGACCGTTCCTGAACACTTTTATAGTCGGTATGCTCATTATATTAAACCTTCCCGCAAGTTCTTCCTCGTCATCCACGTTTACTTTTCCTACGATATACTTTCCTTCGAATTCCTTTGCAAACTCCTCGAGGATAGGTCCCATCATGCGGCACGGTCCGCACCAGGGTGCCCAGAAATCAACAACTACAGGCTTATCGGCCTTAAGTACTTCCTGTTCGAAATTATCATTTGTGATAACAAGTTCAGCCATGATCTGTCTCCTTTCTTATTGAAAAAAGATTACGGTGTCTCTATTTCATTGTTATGAGTTCATAGTTACGTGTTCCGATCCCGAGCTTTTCCGCATGTTCAAGCGTCTCGGCCCACGAAGTGTTCGGATTACTGTTCTGCCATACATTTCCGTGATCGTGGAAATGCTCGCTTGCCATATTGTCACCGAGCTGGCTGTTTCTGATCGGTTCGGCCTTCTGGCACAGATCCACGCATGCCATATCAAGAGCGACCGGATCGAATGATGCGAGCATTCCTATATCAGGCAGTATAGGTGCATCATTCTCTCCGTGACAGTCACAGTTCGGGGATACATCGGTTATCAGGCTGATATGAAAATGAGGTCTGCCGTTTAGTACCGCAAGAGTATACTCAGCCATTCTTCTTCCGAGCATCTGCGCCGCATCCCAGTTATCATTCACGATGGCATCAAATGCACATGCACCTATGCATCGTCCGCACCCTTTACACTTTTCGGGATCGATGTAAGCTTTCCCGTCCTTATAGATTATCGCATCGGAACCGCATTCTTTTGCACATCTCTTACAGCCTCTGCACATATCGGTCACTACATGAGGATGTCCGCTGTTATGCTGCTGCATCTTACCTGCGCGGCTTCCGCATCCCATACCGATATTCTTGATCGCGCCTCCGAATCCCGCCTGCTCATGTCCCTTGAAATGATTGAGGGATATGAATACATCCGCATCCATCACGGCACGTCCTATATATGCTTCCGTACAGTACTCTCCGCCCGGTACCGGAACGGTTACATCATCCGTTCCCCGAAGTCCGTCGGCGATTATTATCTGACATCCGGTCGTGATCGTATTAAAGCCGTTGATATTTGCACAATCAAGATGCTCAAGGGCATTCTTACGGCTGCCGGGATAAAGAGTATTGCAGTCTGTCAGAAAAGGAAGGCCACCGTTATCTTTTACCACATCGGCAACAGCCTTTGCGTAATTAGGTCTAAGGTATGCAAGATTTCCGAGCTCACCGAAGTGCATCTTGATCGCCACAAATCTTCCGTCCATATCAATATCCGAAATGCCGGCCATTCTGATAAGCTTCTGAAGTTTACTCGGAAGGCTCACTCCGAGAACGGTCCGAAAATCCGTAAAGTATACTTTGGATCTTTCCATATGGTCTCCTTTCGTATTATGATCATCTGTCTGCCAGCAGCATCCTGTCGTTGTCCAGGCTGTGTCCCGAACGCGACCTGAACATACCGAGCAGGTCATCTACAGTCATATTATGACGTTCTTCCCCCGAAATATCAAATATTATATTTCCGCCTTCCATCATAAGCGTCCTGTTGCCCATGGAAAGGGCCGACTGCATATTATGTGTGATAACAATACACGTGAGTTTGTTTTCGGATATGATCCTGTTTGTAAGCTCTAAAACCTTGTCACTTGTTGCAGGATCAAGTGCAGCCGTATGCTCATCAAGAAGCAGGAGCTTTGGCGGATTGATTGTTGCCATCATAAGAGTAAGTGCCTGTCGCTGCCCACCCGACAGGAGGCCTACCGGACTGTCCATCCTGTCTTCAAGACCCATTTCAAGCATCGCGACTTTTTCGCGGAGCATCATCTTCTCCTTCTTGGATATTCTTGAGAGCCAGCCGCCTCCTCCTGCCGCCAGTGCAAGATTTTCTTCTATGCTCATATCCGGAGCGGTGCCACGCATCGGATCCTGAAACAGACGACCTATCGATCTGGATCTTATGTGCTCCGGCTCAAGAGTGATATCTTTTCCGTCAAGTATGATCGATCCTTCATCCACAAGAAATGACCCTGCGATAGCGTTGAACAGTGTGGATTTTCCCGCACCGTTCGATCCGATTATCGAAATATGATCACCGTCGGCAACATCGAGGCTCACATGAGAAAGCGCTTTTTTCTCGTTAACGGTACCCGGATTGAACGTTTTACTGATATCATTGATCTGAAGCATTTTTCTTCTCCAATCTTCTTGCGATCATCGGAAATCTGCTCTTTAAATACGGACCCGCGATAGCGATTATCACTATTACGGATGATACGAGCTTGAGCATATACGCGGGCATGTTAAATCTGAGCGCTATAGTGTATACGAGCCTGAATACAAACGCTCCGATTATCGCTCCGATTATCCGAAATCCCATCCTTCTCGTGCGCATGAACGTTCCGCCGATAAGAAGCGATGCCAGAGCTATCGTTACCATTCCGGAGCCTATATCTATATTGACCGATTTCTGCGATTGAGCAAGCAGGCACCCCGACAGACCGGTAAACGCATTTGATACACACAGTCCAACCATAGTCGTCATAACGGGATTGATCGATGAAGACCTGACCATGTCGGGATTGTTTCCGGTAGCTCTTATCGCAAGGCCGATCCTTGTCTTAAGGAACAGATACAGAAACGCGGATATCGCAGCTACAGCAATGACCGCAACGATCAGTTTGTTGGATGTACTGAACGGTGTATCCGAAAACGCATCCTGTATGTGTGTAAAGACCGTTTCGGTCTTGTTCATGTTAAGAAGCGAGCTTCCGCCCATGACAGCTATATTGACCGAATACAGTGCCGTGTTCATTATTATCCCGGCAAGAAGGCTGTCTATTCCCATCTTCGTCTGTAGAAACGCCGTGATGAATCCCGACAGTATCCCGGCAAACATAGCTGCCGCGATCGACAGGTACGGATGACCCGCGATCGCGACTACTGCACCAACTGCCGCCCCGAGGGTAAAACACCCGTCGGTCGACAGATCACAGACATTTAGCATCGAATAACTGAGAAACAATGCCAATACCGTCAGTGAGCTGATAAGCCCGAGTTCAAGGGCTGTTTGTATTAACGGCAAAAGTGTCATCATTTATCAAAACTCTCCGCTGTTGTTATCTCCTGGATCCTTACACAGTAAGGCTCGAATATCTTGTTGAGTTCATCATAGTTAAGACCAAGTTCCTTGCATATATCGGTATTGATCGTTGCGGTTCCGTTATCAAATGTCATAACGGGAGTTGAAGAAGGATCGTTTCCGTCAACGAGTATACCCTTTACCATATTGGCTGTCTCAACTCCGAGATTTGCATAATCAACTCCATATCCGAGGAATGCTCCGTTAAGTGCGAATGAATCAGCTCCGGTATAATGAGGTATTCCTGCCTTGGCGAGCGTCTCATATATCGTAAGTTCAGCTGTCATAACTGTATTATCGGTCGGTGTGAACACCGCATCAACTCCGTCGGCAACGATGGACTGAGCCGCAAGTGCGATCTCATCAACGTTCGTACCTGTATACTCAACATATTCGATCCCTTTTTCATCAAGATACTCCTTGGCAGCCTCTATGGGAGCCGCACTTGAATCCTGACCTATGTCATAAAGAAGACCAATCTTCTTGGCATCGGGATCATTTGCAAAGATAAGGTTCATGATCGCATTTGTGTCAAGATAATCCGATGTTCCGGTTATATTTGCTCCGGGTGCATCATTTGAAGCCACAAGTCCCGCACCCTCGGGATCGGACACTGCTGCAAATACAACAGGAATATCCTTTCCCTCTGTAAGCGACTGCATCGTCATTGCAACGGGTGTTGCAACACCGATCATCAGATCAACGTCATTTGCGATGAAGTTTGCTACTATCTGATTCAGAACGTTTGAGTCGGCGTTACAGTTATCATACTCTATCTCAAACTTTACATTGTTTTCTTTTCCGAGCGTTTCAAGCTGAGCTTCGATGTTGTCAACGATCTGGTTAAGCGATGCATCATCGACATAGTTACATATTCCCACCTTAAAAGTCTGCACTGCAGATTCTGCCGCGTCGACAGGATCCACCGATACCTTCTGGGGCTGAGCTGCCGCACATCCTGCAAGCCCTACAAGCATTGCTGCTACCGTAAATAATGCTGCTGTTTTTTTCATGATCTTCTTCATTGTCTTTTCTCCTTTTCTTGAACAAAGCATTAACAAGTTGTAATGATGTTGGATAAGACATGGTTGGGATCTTCCGCCTTGGGCAATAAAAAAATCCTGTCCCATATCACTTAAGTGCTGGGACAGGAATCATATCCTGCGGTGCCACCCGGCTTGATGCTTTCGCATCCACTCAACGCATACCAACATATGCTGACCTTGTTAACGAAGTGTCTTCTCCGTCTC
>JAGAFR010000008.1 GCA_017612555.1 Lachnospiraceae bacterium
CAAAACGGAGATAATACCATGAAAAGACTATCAGTCAGAACGGATGAATTCACCGATTCTGTCATACGGAGGATGACAAGGATTTCCAACAAATACGGTGCGGTAAATCTTTCGCAGGGATTTCCTGACTTTGAGCCGCCCAAAGAGATCCTGTACAGACTTGCACAGGTGTCAAAGGAGGACTTTCATCAGTATTCCATAACGTGGGGAGCCCAGAACTTCCGGGAAGCACTGGCGGCCAAGCAGAGCCGTTTTATGGGGATCGATATTGATCCCGATACAGAGATAGTAGTTACATGTGGGAGCACGGTGGCAATGATGGCAGCACTGATGACTGTTGCTAATCCCGGCGACAGGGTCATTGTCTTTTCGCCGTTTTACGAAAATTACGGCGCGGATACAATCCAGTCGGGAGCGCAGCCGATATATGTTCCCCTTAACCCGCCTGAGTTTACGTTTGATCCTGATGTACTTGAAGATGCATTCAGGCAGGATGTAAAAGCTCTCATTCTATGCAATCCCTCCAATCCGAGCGGAAAGGTATTCTCACAAAGCGAGCTTCAGATAATAGCGGATCTTTCCATAAAGTACGATACATATGTGATAACGGATGAGGTATATGAGCACATAGTCTATGATCCGTATGAGCATGTTTATATTTCGACCCTTCCGGGAATGAGAGAGCGGACCATATGC
Source organism: Lachnospiraceae bacterium (assembly GCA_017612555.1). Classification (GTDB taxonomy): domain Bacteria; phylum Bacillota; class Clostridia; order Lachnospirales; family Lachnospiraceae; genus UBA2868. The sequence goes on from JAGAFR010000008.1 coordinate 697, forward strand.
TGTTCATCGCTTTCAAAGACTTATTCCATAACCGGCTGGAGATTGGGATATACGATAGCACCTCCCAAGATAACCGACAGGATTAAGAAAGTACATGATTTTCTGACTGTCGGGGCTGCTGCACCTTTGCAGGAAGCGGTCATACCGGGACTTAAGTTTGAAAAGGGATACTATGACGGCCTTAAGGAGACATATACCCGCAAGAAGGACCTGTTCATGAAAGGTCTTGATGATATCGGTATCATACATACAGATCCGCAGGGAGCGTATTACGTGATGCTTGATATAGCGGAATACGGGTATGAAAGTGATCTGGATTTCTGCGAGAAACTGGCTGAAAAAGTCGGAGTGGGTGCGGTTCCGGGGTCAAGCTTTTTTAGGGAAGATATCAATCATCTTATAAGACTTCATTTTGCAAAGAAAGACGAAACACTGAAGAAAGCATTGGAGAGGCTTTCGGATATCAATGTTAAAATGAAACGATAAGGAGCAGGACATGGCCTGGGAGTGCATCATACCAGAAAAAGCCATAGAGGTCATAAAGGAGCTTGGCATTAAGGACTTCGATCTGTATGAGCGCTTTGAATTCCGCCTGATAAATGATGACGAAGCAGATGAGGCGGCAGCTGTTGAAGCCGAGTGTTTCCCTCCCAAGGAAGCCTGCACCCTGGAGCACATGAGAAACCGTGTAAAATCCGCAGGAGAGATATTCCTGGTGGCAGTGGATAAGGAAACCGGTAAGATGGCCGGCTTTATAAACGGCATAGCAACGAACGACGATGACTTTACGGATAACTTTTTTACCGACGCATCTCTTCATAATAAAGACGGAAAGAATATAATGATCTGTGGCATATGCGTCCGTCCCCAATACCGGAAACAGGGTCTTGCAAGAGAGCTTGTATATAACTACTCCAGAAGAGAGTGGGAGCGTGGGAGAAGATCCCTGATCCTTACCTGCAAAGAGCAGAAGGTAAAGATGTACAAGAAGTTCGGATTTACCGACAGGGGAGAGGCAAACTCCTCCTGGGGCGGCCGGAAATGGCATAAGATGGATATGATTCTTAACCGATAGGAGAGAAAATGATACAGATTTTCGGAACGAAAAAATGCAATGATACAAAGAAGGCAGAGCGCTTCTTCAAAGAGCGGAACATAAAGTTCCAGTTCATCGATATGAAAGAAAAGGGCATGAGCAAAGGTGAACTAACATCCGTTTCCGCAACTCTCGGTTATCAACTTCTCCATAAAGGTGTCGGTTTCTGAGAAACCGCTTTTGACATACGCTTTTCTTCCCATTTCGGAAGCATGCAAAAAGAGCATTTCAACGCCTCGAGCCTTGGCTTCTTTTTCAAGATATTCCAGAAGTTGTCCTGCTATTCCCTGTCCGCGGTATTCATCGGAAGTATACATATTGGCGACATATCCACGCTTTCCGCTTGGATTGGTGAAAGAGGGCGGAAAATCCATGAATATGATCGCGGAAGTGGCGATGATGGCACCATCAGCATCTTCGGCGATCCATTCTATGAGATCTCTGGATGATATCTTGTCTTTGAAGAACTGATGCAGCTCCTCATCCATGTTGACGGACGGCTTTTGCCCTTCATCCTGCAACTGCTTCTTACGTAACTCGGAGATCTGTACTATATCATCAATCGTGGCTTTTCGGAAATATATCTGGCCCATCATTCTCCTTTCTGTGTACGCTCAGCTACCATCTGAGTAAGAGCTTTTTCTACAAGCATGTCCGGGTCCGAGTCCGGCTTTATCCAGGTTTCAATAAGGTCCTTTGGCATAATGAGTGGCATGCGATCATGGATAAACCGTATATTCTCTTCGGCGGCCCGTGTCAGTATAACAAACATTGGCAGGCTGTTTTCTATGTGGTAAAGGCCGCAAAGCCATGTAATGTTTGAATCCTTCGGCTGTATCGCGTATTTATCACCGGTCTTTGTATTGCCATTGTTAAGCGTAAGATGTTCCCATTCATAGTAATACAAGGCTGGGACGATGCAACGGTGGGATTTCCAGTCATCACGAAATGTCAGCTTCTCCGCGGCTGTCTCAACCCTTGCGTTTATAAGAAGGTTTTTTTGCCCTTGATAGCCCCATTTCATAGGGTATACCGCCTGCTTCCCCGACTTATCCGGCGCAATGACCGGTACTACATCAGTAGGTCTGATCTCGCCGAAAGATTTAACTCCACAAGTATCGGACCACTTGCGAACAAGCGGGGATTTCATCATTTGCTGGATAAAGGGCTCTGTTTCGGTTGTTGCATCAAGATAGTATCTGCCACACATAGGTAACCTCATAGAATTTGACATGAATCATTATATCGTATATTTGCTACTTATGCCGATTGAGATTCAATATCGAGATTTTAGCCTAACTGTCATGTGCGTACAAAATAGAAGTCGTGTTTTTGATGTGCAGACAAATCTGTGACGATGCTTTAACATTAAGGGTACTCGATACATGAGCTTTTCTTTTAGCTTGGATTCCGAACGGCATCGCAACAAGACAAAAACCCATATAATAAAATGAGTCTTGGATGTTGACGGCGGTACTATATAGTGGTACCATCGTGATATGAACAGTAGTAGCCTAAAAACATATAAGAAGATATATCAAGATCCGATATTGGCGAACATAGAGTGGTCGGACATCGAGAATCTGTTTGAATCGTTAGGTGCCAGAATATCTGAGGGCTCCGGTTCAAGAGTTCGGGTGGAGCTGAATGGAGAGAGGGCAGTTTTTCACAGGCCACATCCGGAATCTACAACAGATAAAGGCGCTGTTAAATCGGTTAGAAGATTCCTTGAGAATGCGGGGGTGAAGCCATGAATACCATGATGTATAAAGGATATGTCGGTGAAATAGAATATGATGATGATTTTAAGATATTCAGCGGCTCTGTCATTAATACTCGTACAGTGATTACCTTTCAGGGTAAATCCGTAGATGAGCTAAGCAAAGAGTTTCAGCTGTCTGTAGATGATTACCTTGAATGGTGTAAAGAAGACGGAATTGATCCGGAGAAGCCATATTCCGGCAGATTTAATGTACGTTTGAAGCCAAATACTCACCAAAGAGCTGCGGTTAAGGCAAAAACTCTTGGAATGTCACTTAACAGTTTTATCGAGAAGGCTGTTGAAGATGAACTGAGGGTAACTGAAGGATAAACTGGGCCCCTCAAAGAGTGATTGAGAAAGACAATTCATAAAATTTCGGATTTATGCTTTTGGCTACCCCGGGCGCCATTTGGCGGTAGCTTTTGTGTCTTTATATTCTATAGCCATATATGTACCTTATATGGCTTGGGACAATGGGATCATGAGCATCGGGATGGGATTTGGCGACTATATAAATGTTTTAATGCTTTAACGCAGATGCCAAAAGGCGCGATGACTTACCTTAGCGGGTTTCATTCATACTGGTATAAGGAAGGCTGAAGAATGGACAAATACATATGGATTTTCCCTGTCCTGTTCATACTTCATGACATGGAAGAGGTCATATGGCTTCCGGGATTCATTGAGAAGAACCGTGAGGACATAATAAAGCAGTATCCGATAGCTGAAAAGCTGCTTTCGGTATACAAAATGGGTATGACAACCGAAGCCTTTGCACTTGCAGTATATGAAGAACTTATAGTTCTTATGGCCATATGCGTACTTGTTGAGTTAACAAAAGCAGAGCTTGCCATGGGCATTTGGTACGGCGCACTAATCGGATTTACCGCACATCTGGTGATACATATATTGCAGTCCATAGCGATAAAACGGTATATCCCATCGCTTATAACCTCGATACTGACACTTTTGCCAAGCATCATGCTGCTTATGCACACAAAGGGGGATATAGGCGTATCTGCCATGATCGGAGCTGTCATTGGCATCGCGGGTGTGGCAGCAAACCTTAAACTGGCCCATATGCTGATGAACTGGTACATGAAAAGGAGGAAGATCACATGGCACAGGTAATAAAGGTTAACGACAGTACATGGAGATTTGAGGATGACGGTGTACGTTTTTTCCTGTTTGTAGGAACGAAAAAAGCGGCTCTCATCGATTCGGGAATGAATGTTCCTAATGCTAAAAGGCTTGCCGAGGAGCTTACAGATCTTCCCATGATACTCATAAACACACATGCGGATCCTGATCATATTTCGGGAAATGATGCTTTTTCTGAGCTCTACATGAGTCCGAAAGAAGATGGCAACTACAGGGAGAATGGTGGAACAGGAGCCATTCATCCTGTACATGAAGGAGATGTGATCGACCTGGGGGACAGGCCGCTTCGCATCATAGACATCCCCGGACATACGCCCGGAAGCATAGCGATAATAGATGAAAAGAACAGGATCCTTGTAAGCGGTGATTCGGTTGAGGACGGAAACATCTTTCTTTTCGGTCCGATGAGAAACATGGACAGATACATTGAGAGCATGAAGCATCTCCTTGGATTCACGGACATGTTCGATGAGATATATGCGATGCACGGGTCATTCCCGGTAAAGAATGACCTCATAGAAAAAGTCATTGAGGGTGCACAGCTCATAAAGGCAGGAAAAGTGGAAGGAAGCCATGTGAACATCTTCGGGAAAGAAGCGGTCTTGTATAAGTTCCCATATGCTGGCTTTTTGTGCGACCCGAAGTGAAAATATAATTAGTATCTATGATCATTAAATCTATCTTGACAGACAGGACAGAAGTAAGATGAAAAAACAGGTAAAACTGCAGTAGTAATCGTCATTGCAGTTGCTATTTTAGTGGGTGTTCCAATACTCGTAAAAGATCCTGCTGATTAACGGAATATCGCCTTACCTGTATTTTCTTGTGATCTGGCTTATGAGGGCTAATACGGAAATACAGGGATTAAAAGTACTTGTGGTCATTTTCGCTAGTGTATTTCGCTTATAACAAGGGGAAAATACCAGACTTGCTTTTGAACATAAATTTAGTAAAACTTAAGAATAGAGAATCAACAGCAGTTCCGGCAGGCAGAAATGAGAATATCCCGATTTTCAGTCTGCCGGAAAACTTATGTTGAAGCCAAGGATCTGTCAGCCCTCATTTCGAATATGATAGTAAAGAAGAATACGCTCACCCTTTTCGTTCATCAGACCGACATGTATGGAGTTATTTCCGCTTACCGGCTCCATCAAAACCTTGTTATAACCGCACTTCTTAAAATATTCCATACCCTCCTCGAAATCTCTGACGTTCACGCGCATACCGAAATAGCCGTCCTCGACCGGAATATTCCCGTCATACATGATATCCAGACAATCATTACCGACTTCAAGAACATAATGTTTCAGATGCTCGTTCTCAAATTTGTGTATAACCTTAAATCCGATTTCCTCATACCTTTTGATAGCAGCATCTGTGTCCTTATAACAAAAAATAGGATAAAAACTTGTTATCGTCATTGTGTATACCTCCTGTTCGGATTATGTGATATTTTTTCCCTTTTATTCTATCATAGTGCATTTAGAAAACAATATTATGATTTTCTGTTATAATTCATAGCAGTAACAGACATATTATTCTGAGCACGGTTCCTTTTTGATGGAACGCTGAGGTGTCATCTCATTCGGTCGGAGGAAGATCTTCTTGATAAACTCAGTAAGTTATGACAGAAATGGAAAAGCTGCAACTATTGTTCTGATCTAAAGAATATGTATAGAAACAGAACAAGTCGTCGTCATAATACCTATTGACACAGTAGGTAAATAGGGATATAATCTGAGCAATATACACGCGAATATCCAATGGTAGACAAAATGCTGTTTAATACGAAACTGCTTCACGGAAAAAGTACACAGGGCTTTGTATCAGGCCAGACACTCCCACCGATCTCTCAGGTCAGTGCATTCAGATATGAGAGTATGGAGGAGCTTGAAAAAGTCTTTGACCATAAAAAGATGGGGTTTGCATACACAAGAATAGGCAATCCCACGCTTGCCGCATTTGAACAGCGGATCAGCGAACTTGAGGGCGGAGCCGGTGCGGTAAGCTGCAGCAGCGGTATGTCAGCCATCTCTTCAGCGATACTCGCCATATGTGAAAGCGGTGATGAGATCATAGCCGGAAGCGGCCTGTACGGTGGGACGATCGGTCTCCTGCATGATCTTGAAAAATTCGGGATCCATACAGTTTACGCGGAAGAGCTTAACGGTGATGCTGTAAGGCGTCTGGTCAATGAAAAAACACGGCTTGTATTTGCCGAACTGATATCAAATCCTTCACTTAAAGTCGTTCCCGTTACGGAAGTAGCGCAGGCTGCGCATGAAGCCGGTATTCCGCTGTTTGTTGATTCAACTACCGCGACACCCTTCATAGCACGCCCCCTTACTCTCGGGGCAGATGCAGTTATACATTCGACGTCCAAGTATCTGAACGGCGGCGGTAACTCCATAGGCGGGATCATCGTTGACGGGGGAAAGTTCAAATGGGATGTTTCAAAGCATACAGCTCTTGCTGAATTTGCGAAATACGGTCCCATGGCATTCTCGGTAAGACTTCGTACGGATATATGGGAAAACCTGGGCGGCTGTATGGCCCCGGCTAATGCCTTCCTCAGTTACATAGGGACGGATACGCTGGGACTTCGAATGGAAAGGATATGTGAAAATGCCGATAAACTCGCGCATGCGCTTGATAAGCTTTCGGGAATAGAAGTTAATTACCTGACGCTGCCGCAACATGCATACCATGAATATGTTGACAGCCAGCTTGGAGGATACGGCGGAGGAATCTTAAGCTTCAGAGTGGGATCGAAGGAACGTGCATTTTCGGTTATAAATTCGCTTAAATATGCATACATAGCAAGCAACATAGGAGATATCAGGACACTGGTGATCCATCCGGCATCAACACTGTATGTTCAGGCAAGCCGTGAGGAAACCGAAGCTGCAGGTGTATATGATGACACAGTAAGAGTCAGTGTCGGAATAGAGGACGCGGATGACCTGATAGATGATTTTACACAGGCTATAGAACGATTGGAGAATATATGAAATATACAATAACGCCTCCGGCTCTTGACAGGATGAAATCGCATCTGACGGGGACTTATCCCAACGAAGGATGCGGACTTCTGGCAGGAACCGCCAAAGGCTCGATCGAAGAAGTGTTTTACACAGATAACGTAACAGATGTCGAAAAGGCATCAAAGCATTATGAAATAGATCCCCTTACTCTTTATGATCTTGAGAAGAGAGCGGAAGAAAAAGGCTACAGGATCCTCGGTTTTTACCATTCGCATCCCGACTGTCCCGCAAATATGTCATCAGAAGACAGCGAGCATATGATACCCCGCATGCTGTATGTGATAGCATCAGTCGAAAGAGGCAGGTGCGGTGAGATAAGAGGATATGTAAAGGATTGATGAGACAATGAGAGTATTAATATCGGCAACGCTTCGGAATTACTTTGATAAAAATCATGTGATAGAAGTATCGGAAGATAATATAAGGTCTATTCTGAAGTTTCTTACGGATGAGTATCCCGAGTCCAAGCGGATACTGTTCGATGACAACGGGAATATAAGGAGTTTCATACGTTTGTATGTCGGAGAAAAAGATCATACTGACCCGGGAATGTGGTACAAGCAGCTTTCCGAAAATGATGAACTTATCATTCTGCCTGCCATTGCGGGAGGCGCCCCGAATGATTCGATCATCAGCGATGCAAGGATGAAAGCTCAGTCGCTTGACGATAATGATATCAAACGGTTTGAAAAGCATCTTCTCCTGAAGGAGATAAGTGTCAAGGGGCAGAAGAGGATCAAGGCGGCAAGGGTGGTCGTCTGCGGAGCGGGGGCGCTCGGCTCGCCTGTGATACAGTACCTTGCGGCAGCGGGCGTCGGAACGATCAAGGTTGTTGACGATAATGATGTTGCGCTTGCGGATGTTTCCTGCCAGGTGCTCCACAACAGCCGGGATGTCAACAGACCGAAGGTCGCATCCGCAAAGGACAAAGTCAGAAATATCAATAAGAACATAGAATTCGAGGCAGAGAATGTAAAGCTGGACGCAGAGAATATAGAGGATATCTTCGACGGATATGATCTTGTAGTAGACTGTACGGACAATTACAAATCAAGATATCTGATCAACGATGCGTGCGCACTTCTTGATATACCTCTGGTATTTGCTTCCGTATATCAATATGAAGGCAGAGTGGGCATATTCAACCATAACGGAGGACCGTGTCTGCGATGTCTGTATCCCGAACCTCCGGAGCCGGGTCTTGTACCGACATGTGCGGAGGGAGGGACGATCAGCCCGCTCGCCGGAATCGTCGGGAGCATCCAGGCGAATGAAGCGTTAAAGCTTATCATAGGTATCGGAGATCATCTTGACGGAAAGCTTCTTACGATCGACAGCCTGTATCTGCATTCGAGGATATTGACCGTAAATAAAAACAGTAAATGCCCGCTCTGCGGTATTTCCAAGACTATTCATTCGGTCGAGGATTATGATTACGATGAGCTTTGCGGACTGAGGCACGGAGATGAAGAGATCCCTGTTGAAGGTCTTACCCCCGATGAGCTTGCACGGAGGATAGATAACAATGATCCGATGACCCTCATAGATGTCAGGGAACCTCATGAACGTGCGATAATGCGATTCCCGAATGCGATCGTGATACCGATAGGACAGCTTGCAAGAAGGATGAAAGAACTGGATCCCGAGGTTGATACGATATTCATCTGTAAGTCGGGAAAGCGAAGTATCCTTGCGATCAATACGCTTCGCGAAGCGGGATACGAAGGAAAAATGTACAACCTTAAAGGCGGCATAGATGCGATGAAGGATATCATATTCTCGCATGAAGGAGCTTGGTTATAGGATGTCACGACGAATGTCGTGACAGGCGGAGCGCCGTCTGAGCGGGGACGGCCAACTTTAATATTTGATGTTTTATTAAAATGAACATAAGTAATGCCAGTCATACACAAAAGGAGGAGACAAACATGGCAAAAGAAACCGAAAACAAGAGCGTTGGTATCAATGCGCTCGGAGCAAAAGCGGCTTACAATCTTGCGAATATCACCAAGACCAAGCCACAGTACGGAGCACTGACACCCAAATGGCTCACGAAATTTCTTGAATTCAAGGGACTCGAGACGGGTATCTACAGGGTCAACAAGGTTGTTGAAGGAGAAACACCCCTTGATGTGCTTTGCAGCCAGACCAAGAAGTCTGACATCATCCCCCAGGGATTTATCCAGTATGAGACCGAGCCACGTGAATACGTGCTCAATTCGATCTCAACGATCATTAACGTTAACACGGCAGTGGAAGATGTTTACAGTGTTCCTTACGATCAGGTTCAGGAACAGCTCGGGCTTGCGATCGAGTCACTGCGTGAGCGTCAGGAAAGTCAGCTGATCAATAATGATGATTACGGCCTTCTTAAGAACGTTGCAGATTCACAGAGGATCCAGACAAGAAACGGTGCACCTACACCGGATGATCTTGACGAACTGATCTCCAAGGTATGGAAGGAGCCTTCATTCTTCCTTGCTCATCCGAGAGCTATCGCTGCATTCGAGAGAGAGTGCACGAAGAGAGGCGTTCCGCCTGTAGTTGTTAACATTGCAGGAGGCAATTTCCTTACATGGAGGGGAATCCCTGTTGTTCCTACAGATAAGCTTCTTGTTGACGGACTTAAGAATCCCAAGTCCGAAAGCGGAAAGACAAACATCCTTCTTATCCGTACCGGAGAAGCCAAGAGAGGCGTTATAGGTCTGTTCCAGGCAGGACTTAAGAATGAGCATTCAAGAGGTCTGTCCGTACGTTTCAGAGGGATCGACGATAAAGGTGTTGCATCCTATCTTCTGTCTTTATACTGCTCTGCAGCAATACTTGCCGATGACGCAATAGCTGTGCTTGAAGATGTAGAAGTAGGTGAATATTATGACTACGATTGAAAACCTTGCCGGTGTTCCGAGTGCGGGAGAATTGAGCATACTTGCCAATGAGCTGTTTCCCGATCTGACGGAGGGTGTGTACGGTGTTCCCGAGACAGACATCCCGGTCGCATCTGTCCCTGAGGCTGATGTATCGCAGGGCATAACCTATGTGGCTACAGAGGAAGCAGTACCTGGAGTTAATGTCAATGAGACGGTACCTTCTTCGGAAGAATTCGACTGGGAGCATCCGTTCGCATACGGCGGCGGGGATCCTTATTTCCGGTCAGTTGAAGAGGCAAGTGCACCCGAGGCAGAGTTCCTTCCGGGTGTTGCGGATATGCCTGCAGTAACGTCGGACAGCAGTACGAGTTACGCACCTGCTGTAATGTCTCAGACACAGGCGAAGGAGCATGACCGTAAGATCGATGCACCGACTTCGCTTGGAGGCGACAGTGTTAAAACGTCAAAGAGCGAAGGCGAAAGATCAACTTCGCGAAATGATTCCATAAGGATCGGAAGCAAAACGCTGGCACAGATTAGGGATGATTTTCCGATACTAAAGGAACAGATAAACGGACATCCCCTTGTATGGCTTGACAACGGCGCAACAACACAGCGTCCTCAGGCTGTCATCGACAGACTGAAATATTATTACGAACATGAGAATTCAAATGTTCACCGAGGTGCTCATACACTTGCTGCAAGATCGACTGACGCATATGAAGATGCAAGGGACACGGTAAGGGATTTCATAGGTGCACCTTCATCCGATGAGATCGTGTTCGTTCGCGGAACAACGGAGGGAATAAACCTTGTCGCAAATGCGTATGTAAAACCGCTCCTTGAGCCGGGCGACGAGATAATCGTATCGATACTCGAACATCATGCCAACATAGTTCCCTGGCAGCTTGTTGCACAGGCAACGGGTGCGGTTATCAAAGTCATTCCGTGCGATGAGACCGGACAGCTGATACTTCACGAATATGAAAAACTGTTCACTCCGAAGACCAAATTCGTATCCGTTACACATGTATCAAATGTGCTCGGTACGGTAACACCTATCGAAGAGATAATCGCCATCGCTCACAGACATGGCGTACGTATCCTTGTTGACGGTGCTCAGTCCGTTGCACATATACCGGTTAATGTATCGGCTCTTGATGTTGACTTTTTCGTTTTCTCCGGTCACAAGATCTTCGCGCCGACAGGCATCGGAGCTGTTTACGGCAAGAAGGAACTGCTTGAGGCGGCGCAGCCGTATCACGGTGGCGGAAACATGATAGCCGATGTGACTTTTGAAAGAACGATCTATAACCCCGCTCCAAACAAATTTGAAGCGGGAACAGGAAGCATAGCGGATGCGGTGGGACTCGGCGAAGCACTCAAATATCTGTCTTCAATAGGCATGCCGTGCGTTTATCGTTGGGAGCATGAACTTCTTCAGTATGCGATGAAGGAAATGAGTACCGTTAAGGGACTCCACTTTATCGGAACGGCTCTTAACAAAGCCTCGGCTCTTGCGTTCACGCTTGACGGGTATTCGGATGAAGAGGTCGGAAAGAGACTTGATGCATACGGAATAGCGGTAAGAACAGGACATCACTGTGCGCAGCCGGTTTTGAGACGGTTCGGATATGAGAGCTCGGTAAGACCTACGCTGGCTCTTTACAATTCACCGGACGATATTGATGCGCTTGTAAAAGTATTAAAGACATTTGCGTAACACCGGAAGTAAGAAAGGATAAAAAAATGAAGATCACGGTTTCGGGAGAGAAAAAGGAAGTTGCTGACGGCATTACCGTTTCAGCCCTTATTGAACAGGAACAGGTGGAAACACCGCAATATGTGACGGTATCCGTAAACGAAGAATTCATCGATAAAGATGATTTTGACAGTCACGTTCTTAAAGATGGTGATGAAGTTGAGTTCCTGTATTTCATGGGAGGAGGAAGATAATGGCTTTTACCAATGAACAGCTCGAGCGCTACAGCCGGCATATCATTCTGAAAGAAGTAGGAGTCAAAGGTCAGAAAAAGCTTCTTAACGCGAAAGTTCTCATAATCGGAGCCGGAGGACTCGGCGCTCCGGCAGCTTTGTATCTTGCGGCTGCCGGTGTCGGGACTATCGGAATAGTCGATGCGGATGTAGTCGACCTGTCTAATCTTCAACGTCAGGTCATACATACAACGAACGACATCGGAAAGAAAAAAGTTGAATCCGCAGCTGAAACGATGCGGGCGATCAATCCGGATGTAACGGTCAACACATATTATGAATTTGTGTCAAGCGCAAACATCATGGATCTGATCAAAGACTATGATTTTATTCTTGACGGAACAGATAATTTCCCGGCAAAATTCCTTATCAACGATGCATGCGTTATGGCAAAAAAACCGCTTTCGCATGCAGGTATCATAAGGTTTAAGGGACAGCTTACCACGATCGTTCCCGGAGAGGGACCGTGCTACAGGTGTATCTTTAAGGATCCACCGCCGAAGGATGCCGTTCCGACTTGTAAACAGGCCGGTGTCATAGGCGCGATGGGCGGTATCATCGGATCGCTCCAGGCTATGGAAGCCATCAAGTATATTACAGGTGTCGGAGATCTTCTTGTCGGTTATCTGCTCACATATGATGCGATCAAGATGGAGTTTCACAAGATCAAACTCCCGCCGCGGGGCAGGGGATGTGCGGTGTGCTCGGATACACCGACTATCACGGAACTGATAGATTACGAACAGAAGGCTTGTGATATGCATTAAGGAGGGACCCACGAAGTGGGAGGATTCCTTATTGCACCGTGAGGCCCCATCCTGTATCCCGTACGAAGTGCGGGATGCCACCCCGGCGAGGGGCGAAGTCGGATTCAAATGGCCGAACGTCCTTGGAGATATGAAATGAAGATAACGATTTCCAAAGATGATTTTGACAGAATATATGAGCATGCCCTTTCGGTCCGCCCTGAGGAAGCATGCGGTCTGATAGCCGGGCAGGACAGGGATTCGGGGTTCCGTGTTATAGAAAAGGTGTATATCCTTACGAATACGGACCATACGAATGAACATTTTACGATCGATCCCAAGGAGCAGCTCGCGGCTATCAAAGATATGCGAGCAAACGGGCTGAAACCCCTCGGTAACTGGCATTCCCACCCGGAATCCCCGTCACGGCCGTCTGAGGAAGACAAGAGGCTTGCAAACGACAGCAAGGCAAGTTATCTCATCTTATCATTGATGGAAGAAGGAAAGCCTGTGCTGAACGCGTTTCACATAGAATCTAAAGATGGCGAAAAAACTGTAAGAAAAGAAGAACTGTTGATAATTTAAGACACTGAAGAAACGGGAGGATGACAAATGGCGGATATTGATTTTAACGTTGATGATACTGTAGATATAACCGATGTTAACTGCCCGGTGACGTTTGTTAAGACAAAGGTTGCGCTTGAGGAACTTGACGAGGGGCAGATACTCCGGGTTCACCTTAACGACGGAGAGCCGGTACAAAATGTTCCGAGAAGCGTTAAGGAAGAAGGACATGAGGTTCTGCGCCTTGATGATAACGGCGACGGAACATTTGAACTGTACATTAAAAAGGTTGGAGATTAACGGAGAAACACTTGATGCCCCAGGATATGGAAAAAAAGATAGATAACCTTATAAACCTGTATATTGATGATTATCAGGGGAAGAAGGTCATCGATAAGATCAAGATTTTTGAACATCCCGATCGAGCAAAAGTAATTGATATACTGGAAAAACTGCAGAAGATCATTTATCCGGGATATCACAGGAACAATGCGTTCAAGACATATACCATCAGAAACAGTATATCTGTCCTTCTTGAAGATGTGATATACAATCTTAAGGCTCAGCTCAGTATTGTTCTGAAATACTCACCTCAGTACGAGCATGCCGGTCCCGAAGCAATTACACTTGCTGCGGACAGTATCACATTCAGTTTTCTGGAGAAGATACCCAAGATCAGGGAGTATATCGAAACAGATGTACAGGCAGCTTTTGACGGAGATCCCGCAGCTTATAATACGGACGAGATCATATGTACCTATCCGGGACTGTATGCAACAATGACGAATCGCATCGCGCATGAGCTGTATCTGCTTGATGTTCCGATGATCCCACGCATAATGACTGAACATGCCCATAGTATCACAGGGATAGATATCCACCCGGGAACAACTATCGGAAAGTATTTTTTTATCGATCACGGAACAGGAGTTGTCATTGGTGAAACTACGGTGATCGGAGATAATGTTAAGATCTATCAGGGTGTAACACTCGGTGCATTATCTACAAGAGGCGGACAGACACTGAAGAAGGTAAAACGTCATCCGACTATTTCGGATAATGTGACCATATATTCCGGAGCTTCGATACTTGGTGGAGATACTGTGGTTGGAAAGGATGTAGTCGTAGGAGGTAATGCGTTCATAACCTCGTCAATACCTGAAGGTGCCCGCGTGAGTGTCAAAAGTCAGGAGCTTACGTTTAATTATGACTCCGGGCACCCTATCGAGAGAAAAGAAATTGAAATGGATGAGTCCTGGTTTTATACCATCTGAAGGAATCGGAAAATCGGGACAGTATGAGACTCGGCCACTGCATGACAGCAGACGGGCAGAGTCTTTTTCTTTATGACTTTCATTTAAATGTGATATAATTTAAAACAGTAAGCTCGGGAAGATTATGAGAAAAGGAGATGCAAAATCATGATGGAAAGAGTAGAACGATTCCTGAAGGAAGCACAGACTTATTATCTGGCAACGGTGGATGGGGACCAGCCCAGAGTAAGACCCTTTGGTACGATCAATGTGTTTGAGGGAAAAATGTATATTCAGACGGGAAAGGTGAAGGATGTATCAAAGCAGATACACGCCAACCCCAAGTTCGAGTTATGTGCATTCAAGGACGGTGAGTGGCTTCGAGTTGCCGGAGAGCTTGTCGAGGATGACAGGCGCGAGGCAAGACAATCGATGCTTGACGCTTATCCTTCCCTTCAGGGCATGTATTCCGCAGACGACGGCAATACCGAGGTATTCTACGTTAAGAATGCGAAGGCGACATTTTCATCATTTACAAAAGCGCCCGAAACGGTAGAATTCTAAGACACAGGTAAGACAACTTATGTATGCCATAAGACTTGAGTTGGGACGCGAGCTCGAAGACCTTTTGTTTCGCAACATGCAGGCCAAGCGTGACGAAGAGGAGCTTGCGGAACTTAAATACAGAGCAAAACGTGCGTGGTATATCCGTAAAATATCGAAGCTGGCAGGTTTTCTGGGGTTCTTCATAGGAATCCTTATTTTTGTGTTTGCGGATATTTCAAAGTACCATGAGCTTAAGGAGATAGAAGAGCGCAACTCAAAACGGCAGACATTTGTAGCGGCTCACCCGATGATCGATATTACCGTTCTCGAGGAAGAACGAGAGAAGGAAAGGCAGATTGAGGAGCGAAAAAGCACGCAGTACTATGCGGCAGAGACGTCGGAGACAACAGGCATGGGCGAAGACGTGATCAGCCAGTACGGTATAGTGATCGATGTCAATAACGATACGATACTGGCGGCTCGGGACGGTAAGACACGTATGTACCCGGCGTCCATGACAAAAGTCATGACGGTACTCGTGGCGGCTGAGAATATCCCTGAAGAAAAGCTTGATGAGGAAGTTACGGTAACTCCCGAAGTCAATTACTATGCGAGCAGCCATGGAGCGAGTCGTGTGGGTTTTGTCGATAACGAGACGGTAAAAGTAAGGGATCTGTTTTACGGAACGATACTTCCGTCGGGAGCGGATGCGGCTGTAACGCTTGCCACATATGTTGCCGGAAGCCATGAAGCGTTTGTTGACATGATGAATGAGAGAGTTGCGGAACTGGGACTTTCCGATACGACGCACTTTACGAACTGCGTAGGTCTGTTTGACAATGATCATTACAGCACATGTTACGATATGGCGATGATCATGCATGCAGCCATTAATACCCCGCTTTGCAGAGAAGTCATGTCCACAAGGACATACACAACAACCCCGACGGATCAGCATCCCAACGGAATCGAGATATCAAACTGGTTCCTAAGAAGAGCCGAGGACAAGCCGATCGGTGCGACGCTCATGTGTGCCAAGACCGGTTATGTCAAAGAATCCGGCAACTGTGCAACCAGCTATGCCAGGGATGATAAAGGTAACGATATCATAATAGTCACAGGTAATTCCAACGGCAGTTGGCGATGCATATATGATCATATCGCGCTGTATCGCAAGTTTTTCCCTGATTTTGATCCGTCATCGGCAGATGCCGGAAAAGAAGCGGCTGAGGCCGGTGAAGAAAACTGAAAAATAAAAAAAGGAAATCTCACTCGGACACGTAATATATCTAATATGATGACTATACGTGAAGAACTTGAGCAGTGGGAGAATAAATACCTGTCGCCGTATGCGTCCAAGAGCGCGGAGTCGGCCGGCAGGGATATCGAAGAAGAAGAATGCGATATCAGGCCTGTGTACCAGAGAGACCGTGACAGGATCCTTCACAGCAATTCCTTCAGAAGGCTCAAGGATAAGACACAGGTTTTTCTGGCGCCGGAAGGTGACCACTACAGAACACGTCTTACACATACCCTTGAAGTATCACAGAATGCCAGAACGATAGCCAAAGCGCTCAGACTTAACGAGGATCTTACGGAAGCTATAGCGCTTGGACATGATATCGGACACACACCGTTCGGTCATGCGGGAGAGCGCGCTCTTGCCAGAGTCTGCCCCGAGGGCTTCGAGCATAATGTGCAGTCGGTCCGTATAGTTGAGATCCTGGAAAAAAGAGGCCAGGGTCTTAATCTTACCAAAGAGGTAAGGGACGGTATCCTTAACCATAAGACAAAAGGGATGCCTTCGACACTTGAAGGCAAGATCGTAAGGTTTTCCGATAAGATCGCATACATACATCATGATATGGATGATGCCATAAGAGGAAAGATACTCAGCGAAGAAGATATACCGAAGGAACTGCGCAACACTCTCGGAAATACGACGACCAAAAGATTTGACTGTTTTACTCATGATATAATCAGGAATTCCGCAGACCGTGATGATATCCTTATGTCCGATGAGATAGGGCAGGCCATGGCGGAACTTCGCAGCTTCATGTTCGAAAGAGTGTACACCAATCCGAAGGTTAAGAGCGAGGAAGTAAAAGCCGAGCGCCTTGTGGAGTTTTTGTATGATTATTTTCTTCATCAACCGGATAAGCTTCCGAGTGAGTACATGATGCTCGTAAGAGAACGCGATACCAGTCTGGAAAGGGCAGTATGCGATTATGTATCGTCCATGTCAGACAGGTATGCCGTCGGAGTTTTCAACGAGTTGTTCCTGCCGAGTTCGTGGCGGGATTAAGGGGGAGTATCGGTGTATTATCCGGATGAACTGGTCGAGGAAGTCAGACAGAGAAGTGATATCGTTGATGTGATCTCTTCATATGTCCGTCTGACCAGAAGAGGCAGTAATTATTTCGGCTTATGTCCGTTCCATAATGAGAAGACCGGATCCTTTTCGGTCACGCCGTCCAAGCAGATGTTTTACTGTTTCGGCTGCCACGAGGGCGGAAATGTCATAAGCTTTATACAAAAATATGAGAACGCGACTTTTCAGGAAGCGGTTAAGATACTCGCGGATCGTGCCGGAATGGCACTTCCCGAATCGACGGATGCGACAGCGCGCGAGCGTGAAAATCGCCGGGCGCAGCTTCTTGCGATAAACAAGGAAGCAGCCAAGTATTACTACGCGCAGCTTAGAAGCGATTCGGGAAAGCGCGGCATGGAATACCTTATAGGAAGAGGACTTTCCGATGAGACGATGCAGCGGTTTGGGCTTGGATTTGCCAGATCCACACGCGATGAGACATACAGATATCTGAAGAGCAAAGGATATCCGGATGATCTTTTGCGGGAGAGCGGATTGTTCAGCTTTCGCGAAGACCGCGGGATGACGGATAAGTTCTGGAACCGCGTGATCTTTCCCATCATGGATGTGGGACAGCGCGTCATAGGATTTGGCGGGCGAGTCATGGGAGACGGGGAGCCGAAGTACTTAAACTCTCCGGAAACACCGATATTTGATAAGAGCCGTAACCTGTACGGATTAAACATTGCCAAGAGTTCCAAGGCAAAGAACATAATAATCTGCGAAGGATATATGGATGTCATATCACTCCATCAGGCGGGATTTGATCAGGCAGTTGCATCCCTCGGAACGGCATTTACCTCGGGGCATGCGAATCTGATCGCCAGATATGCCAAGGTCAATGTCAGACAGGGAGAGATACAGCGGTACAAGGATATCCTCCTTTGTTACGACTCGGACGGCGCAGGTGTAGACGCCGCCAAGAGAGCACTTTCGATATTATCGGAGGCAGGTCTTCGGGCCAAGGTCATCGATATGAGACCTTACAAAGATCCCGATGAGTTCATCAAGGGGCTTGGCGCCGAAGAGTTCCAAAAGCGCATAGATGATGCGGAAAACGGCTTCATGTATGAGATCAGGATGCTTGAAGGCGAGTATGATATGAAGGATCCCTCGGGAAAGAGCTCGTTTATCACGGATGTGGCAACAAGGCTGCTTAGGTTCGAGGATCCGGTCGAGAGAGACAATTACGTCGGATTGGTCTCGTACAAGTATGATGTTTCGGCTGAATCCGTTAATGAAGTCATTAAAAAACAGGCACTTGCCGGAACCGGCGTAACCATAAAGCCGCGGCCCATATCAACACGAAACGGCAAGAACGATATGATCGAGGCTGCAAGTCTTCCGCAGACAAGACTCCTGTCGTGGCTGTGTGATGAACCGGCTATATACAAAGTGGTAAACAGATACATCACGGCAGATGATTTTGCGGATCCGCTGTACCGGGAAGTCGCCGCGATACTGTTTGAACAGCTTGAGAAAGGGCATTGTGATCCGGCCGATATAATAAGCGTGTTCCCGGAGGAGGAGCAGCAGCGCAGGATAGCGGAAGCTTTCCACCAGAGCATCGGAGACCTTGAAAGTCTTGCCATGAAAGAGATGGCGCTTCGGGATCTGATGATCAATATCAAGCAGTTATCACTTACAAGAAATGACCGAAGTGACAGTGATTTCGGATATATTATAAAAATACGCGGAGAGCTTGAGGAACTCAAAAGAGTTAAGATCGATCTGCAGGATATCGATCGATCCACGGCATTTTCGCAGAAAGAGGAGTAAATGAAGAAAACAGAAGAAGACACACAAAAGAAATTTGAGGAGCGTCTTGCGCAGCTCAAAGGATTTGCAAAGAAAAAGAAAAACGTCCTTGAGCCGGCCGAGATTGCCGATTTCTTCAGCGAGTATGAACTTACCGAAGATAACTTCGACAGGATCTACGAGTTCCTTGAACAGAACGGTATAGACCTTCTGAGGATCGTTGAAGAAGAGGAAGAAGACGTCCCCGATGACGAGATCGATCTGTCAGAGGAGGAAGAGGTCGATGTCGAAAATATCGATCTGTCCGTTCCCGACGGCGTATCGATCGAGGATCCTGTCCGTATGTATCTGAAGGAGATCGGTAAAGTTCCGCTTCTTACCGCAGAGGAAGAGATCGAACTGGCCAAGAGGATGGAAGACGGTGATGAGGTTGCCAAGAAGCGTCTTGCGGAGGCAAACCTCCGTCTTGTCGTATCCATTGCAAAGCGTTATGTCGGACGCGGAATGCTGTTCCTCGATCTGATACAGGAAGGTAATCTCGGACTTATCAAAGCCGTTGAAAAGTTCGATTATACAAAAGGATACAAGTTCAGTACGTATGCAACATGGTGGATCCGCCAGGCTATAACAAGAGCCATCGCCGATCAGGCCAGGACGATCAGAATACCCGTGCATATGGTCGAGACGATCAATAAGCTGATAAGAGTCAGCAGACAGCTTCTTCAGGAACTGGGACGTGAACCAACCCCGGAGGAGATAGCTGAAGAGATGAACCTTCCGGTAGAGCGCGTAAGAGAGATCCTGAAGATATCACAGGAGCCCGTTTCGCTTGAGACACCTATAGGTGAGGAAGAAGACAGTCATCTCGGTGATTTTATACAGGATGATAATGTACCGGTACCTGCCGAAGCTGCAGCATTTACTCTTCTGAAAGAGCAGCTTGTGGAGGTGCTTGAGACGCTTACGGACAGAGAACAGAAGGTCTTAAGGCTTCGTTTCGGTCTTGATGACGGAAGAGCACGTACGCTTGAGGAAGTGGGCAAGGAGTTTAACGTAACCCGTGAGCGTATCAGACAGATAGAAGCCAAGGCACTCAGAAAACTGCGTCATCCGTCGCGTTCCAAGAAGCTTCGTGATTATCTGGACTGATCTATGGCGATATTATCAGACAGACTAAAAGCTGTTGCCGAAATGATAACGCCGGGCCTTCCTGTTGCCGATATAGGATGTGATCATGCATATCTTCCGATCCATCTGGCAAAAGAAGATATAAGCCCGCGAATCATTGCCTGTGACATCAATGCGGGACCGATACTGCGTGCCAAGGAAAACATTGATGACGTGGAACTGGGGGATCGTATCGAAGTCAGACAGGGAGACGGTCTGTCAGTGATAGAGCCCGGAGAAGTTTCGTCCGTTGTCATTGCGGGAATGGGCGGCAGGCTCATGATGAAGATACTGACCGAGGGAGAAGGTGTTCTTCGAAGTGTGTCCGAGATCATAATGGAACCGCAGTCGGAAGTCGGATCCCTTCGTCATTTTCTGCAGGACAGAGGCTTTCGGATAATCAGTGAAAGCATGGTGAGCGAAGATGACAAGTTCTATCCGGTCATCAAAGCGGTTCCGGGACAGATGGACTGGGACAGGGAGATATACTTCAGATACGGCAAGATACTCCTTCGGGAAGAAAATCCCGTGCTTCACGAATTCCTGCTCCGTGAAAAACAGTATCTTGGAGACCTTCTCATCGAACTGTCCGAGAATGAGGAGATACCCCATGTTTTTGTAAGAATGGAAGAGGTCAAGACGGACCTGTCGCTTAATACGGATGCACTGTGTCTTGTGTCCGAACCGGGCCTCTTTGAAGCAACACGGGAGATAAATTGATAGGGATCACAGCGCAAGAAAGGGGATATGACTATGAGAACTGTTACGGTTACGATCCACAACAACGAATACGAGTATGAAGCAGGTACTACCTACGAGCAGATCGTAAAGGATTTTCAGAAGGATTACGATGCCAAGATCGTGCTTGTGTCGGTAGACGGAAGACTCAGAGAGCTTCACAAGATACTGTCGAATGACTGCACGATCGAATTCGTTACGCTCGCCGAGAAGATCGGAATGGAAACGTACAGAAGAAGTGCGACTTTCCTGCTCGTAAAGGCTGTTCACGATGTGATCGGACCCGACAGTAAAAATCATATTGTTGCACAGTATACGGTTGGACGAGGACTCTTGTGTAAGCTCATCGATGTCGATGTGACCGAGCAGTTCATGAGAAGTGTACATGCGAGAATGGATGAACTCATCTCTCAGAACATTCCGATATGGAAGACATCGTATTCGGTTGATGAGGCACGTAAGATCTTTGCGGAAGCCGGAATGGAAGATAAGGTAAAACTGTTCAAGTTCAGACGTGCTTCCAAGGTCAATGTATATTCCATAGGTGATTATAAAGACTACTATTACGGATATATGGTTCCGTCAACAGGATACATCACACACTATGAACTGTATTCATATGATGAAGGTATAATACTTCAGCTTCCTTCAAGACACTCACCCAACGTCGTTCCTCCCAAGACGGAGTCTCCGAAACTTCAGAAGACCCTTCAGGATACGAGCAACTGGGGTGAGAGCATCGGTATCGAGGATGTCGGTGATCTTAACGAGATGATTTGTAATGAAGGTGTTCAGGATGTTGTTCTTCTTCAAGAAGCATACATGGAGAGCAAAATCGCCGAGATCGCCAAGGATATAATAACAAAGGGCGGCAGAAAGTTCATAATGATCGCGGGACCGTCATCTTCCGGAAAGACATCATTTTCATACAGACTGTCCATACAGCTTCGTGCACTGGGACTCAGACCGCATCCCATCGCACTTGACAATTATTTCAAGAACAGGGAAGATACACCGAAGGATGAGAACGGCGATTATGATTTTGAATGTCTCGAAGCAATTGACGTAGAGCAGTTCAACAAGGATATGCTTCAGCTCCTGGCGGGAGAGACGGTTGAACTTCCTTCGTTCAATTTCAAGACCGGCAAGCGTGAATACAAGGGTGATTATAAGCGACTTGCGGAAAATGATATACTTGTCATCGAGGGCATACACGGACTGAATGAAAAGATGTCATATGCGCTTCCGGCTGACTGCAAATACAAGATATACATTTCGGCACTTACGGCGCTTAACGTTGATGAACACAACAGGATAGCCACAACTGATGTAAGACTCCTTAGAAGGATGGTACGTGATAACAGAACACGGGGAACAAGCGCATCCGGAACACTTAATATGTGGCGCAGTGTCAGACGAGGAGAAGAAAAGTATATTTTCCCTTTCCAGGAAGGTGCGGATGCCATATTCAACTCGGCACTCATATATGAACTCTCGGTACTCAAGCTCTATGCGGAGCCGCTCCTGTTCGGTATCAGCAAGGAAGATCCGCAGTACTATGAGGCAAAGAGATTGCTCAAATTCCTTGATTACTTCCTCGGAATGACGAGCGAAGGATTGCCGAACAATTCACTCATACGAGAATTCGTGGGTGGATCGATTTTCAACGTTTAATGCGTGTCACGATCGCTTCGCGATCGTGACATAGAATACCAGACAATCGCTTGAAATACAGAGGAAAGTCCGGGCTTCGCAGGGCAGGATGCCGGATAACGTCCGGTGGAGGTGACTCTAAGGAAAGTGCAACAGAAAATATACCGCTCTATGAAGATAGGAGGGGCCCACTGTGTGGGAGGAACCTGTCTTCACCGCGAGACCCTATTCTGCGAAAGCAGAATTTGATTGTCGAGCGTCCTCGTAAAGAGGTATGAGTAAGGGTGAAATGGCAGTGTAAGAGACTACCGCCCGGGTGGTAACACGCGGGGCAGTGTAAACCCCATCCGAAGCAAGACCAAGAAGAAGCGATACGGTTGCCCGCCGTGCTTCGGGTAGGTCGCTTGAGGTCGTCGGTAACGGCGATCCTAGATAGATGATTGTCACGGGATTTTCCCGTACAGAACCCGGCTTATGGTATTCTATGTCACGATTGCGAAGCAATCGTGACAAGGCTACATCAATATCAGCTTTATCGATGTTGATGTTGGTAATGAAGAAGTCTACAAATTTAGGAACCCAAAATGTACACCTTACTATTAACATTACAGATCATAGCGGTGCTGTTCTGCCTCTTAAGTGCAGCTGTGCTGATCATTCAGAAAGGTTCGGAAGTGACCAAGCTGATAATGATCGGCTGTTTTTGTGCGTTCATACAAAATGCCGGCTATCTTCTGGAGATGACGAGTAATAATCTCGACGAAGTTATGATAGCACTCAAGCTTGAGTATATCGGAACAGCATTCATAGCTACGATGTCGATGCTCTTCGTGTTCAGATACTGCAGGGTCGTGGTACTTCGTTGGATCAAGATCGCGATACTTGTCATCGATGTACTTGTGCTCGCAAGCGTGTGGTGCTATGAGTATGTTCCGTTCTACTACGCCGGAGTAAGCTTTGTATATACCGGAGTATTCCCGCATGTTGTCCTTGCCAAAGGATTTTTGTATATCATCTTCATGGTAACGATCTATGCCGAACTTGTGGGGGGATTGGTTGTAGCAGCCGTATTTGCCATAAGAACAACGGATCCCAATATGAAGACAAATTATCGTCTCCTGATAGTCAGCAATGCCGTTCCGCTATTATTCTACATAACAGGCGTCTGCAACATGATCGACGGATATGATCCGGCACCTCTGGGAGGCGCTGTCGGTATTCTGATATTCTGTGCGAATCTTATATTCAGAAGGGTATTTGATGTTGTCGAAACCGCACATGAGAACATCCTGACCGATCTGGAAGATGCAATAGTCGTTCTTGATTACAGAAGGGGATTCCAGGAGGCTAACAGGGCGGCGATCAATCTGTTTCCGGAGCTTGCCAAGACATCGTTCGGAGAACTTGTTCCAAGCGACAAGTTTTACGAACTGTTTGACAATAAAGAGAACAATGAAGTTGAGATAGACGGAAGATTCTACGATGTTCATATCAATGAACTGTATGCAAGGAGCGGTATAGAGTCCAACTTCATAGGTTATTCGATCATTTTCTTTGATATAACCGATGCCAAGCAGCAGATCAGGAAGATGGACGAACTGCGTATCGCGGCGGATGCAGCCAACAAGGCAAAATCTGATTTTCTTGCGAACGTTTCCCATGAGATCCGTACTCCCATCAACGTGGTGCAGGGTATGAGCGAGGTCATCATGCGTGACTATGATGAGCCCAAGCTCCTTGAGTATGCCAACAATATCCAGAATGCCGCAGATCAGCTGCTGGATCTGATAAACGGCATACTTGATTTTTCCAAGATCGAATCCGGAAAAGTCACGCTTTCGAATGTGGAATACAGGGTTGATGATTTCTTCAGAGATATCATCATGGTATTTGAACACAAGGGTGATGAGAAAAAACTTGATTTTATCACGGATATAGCCGGTGATATTCCCGCGATACTGTATGGTGATGCACTCAGGATCCGACAGGTTGCGACCAATATACTGTCAAATGCGTTCAAGTATACGAGGGAAGGAAGCGTAACGCTCCGTGCGAGATTTGAAAAGATCTCCGAAGAAAAGGGCAACCTGATCTTTTCCGTTGAAGATACCGGAATAGGTATCAAAAAGGGAGAGATCGACAGGATGTTTGAACTGTTTGTCCGTCTGGATGAGAGACTGAACAGATCCGTGGAAGGAACCGGACTTGGGATGAACATCACCAAGCG
Source organism: Lachnospiraceae bacterium (assembly GCA_017612555.1). GTDB lineage: Bacteria > Bacillota > Clostridia > Lachnospirales > Lachnospiraceae > UBA2868. The sequence goes on from JAGAFR010000008.1 coordinate 25,648, forward strand.
CCTTATAGACCTCATGGGCGGGGAGATCAAGGTGTATTCCGAGTACGGAAAAGGTTCGGTATTTACCGTTATACTGCCTCAGTTCATACGTTCCGGAAACGGTGAGACCATCGGGGCTATCGAGAAACGTGATGTCGTAAGAAGACATACCGGGGTCGGATTCGAGTGTCCGGATGCAAAAGTACTTGTTATAGATGACAGTAAGACAAACCTGATAGTTGCAAAGGCACTTCTTAGGGATACCAAGGCTGATATCACGACGGGAATAAGCGGTGATGAGTGTCTGGATCTGGTTCTTCGTGAACACTTCGATGTGATCTTCCTCGATCACAGGATGCCCGGAATGGATGGAGTTGAAACACTTAAGAAGATGCAGATGCTCGATAACAAGTGTAAGGATACGCCGATCATCATGCTGACGGCGAACGCAGTCAACGATGCAAGGGAATTTTACCTCCGACAGGGATTTTCAGACTTTATTGCAAAGCCCATAACCGAGCAGTCTATATGTCGGATGCTTCTTAAGTATCTGCCGGTGGAAATGGTACACAGGACGATAGATGAAACAGAGGACAAAGGGGATGGACAGTAAATTCGATCTTATCGATACGGGGAAAAGAGCAAAGACCGCAGCGTTTGTTCTGCAGTCTTTTTCGCATGAAAAAAAGAGAGAAGGCCTGTTTGCGGTAGCGGATGCTCTCGAAAAAAAAGCGGATGCTCTGATCGCGGAGAATGAAAAAGATATCAAAAAGGCAAAGGAAAACGGAACGAGTGAAGCGATGCTCGACCGCCTCAGGCTTGATAATAAGCGTATAGGTGAAATGGCGCTTTCCGTACGACAGGTAGCGGATCTTGATGATCCGATAGGAGATGTACTTGAAGAATTTGAGCGCCCCAACGGACTTAAGATACAGAAAGTAAGAGTGCCTATGGGCGTCATCGGTATCATATATGAATCAAGACCGAATGTCACAAGCGATGCCTTTTCACTCTGCTTTGCGACGGGAAATGCGGTCATACTGCGTGGAGGAAGTGATGCGATCAATTCCAACGTCGCGATCGTGGATGTGATCAGGGATGCGCTTGATTCGGTTAACATAACACCCGACGCTGTACAGCTCGTAACCGACACATCGAGGGAAACAGCGGGCCGGATGATGAAACTCGATCAGTATATAGATCTGCTCATACCACGCGGAGGGGCCGGACTTATCAGGAATGTCGTGGAGAATTCGACGATACCGGTCATAGAAACAGGCACAGGCAACTGCCATATTTTTGTTGATGAAACAGCGGATCTTGATATGGCGGTTAACATAATATTTAATGCAAAAACTCAGAGGATGGGCGTGTGCAATGCATGCGAATCACTCCTTGTTCATGAAAAGGTGGCAGGTGTCGCGATACCGGCTATATGCAAAAGCCTCAAGGCAAAGGATATCGAGATTCGTGCCGGACAGAAGGCTTTTACTCTTGCACCGGGATCGGCAGCGGATATGAAACCGGCAAGCGAAGAAGATTATGCAACGGAATTTCTCGGGCCTGTAATATCCCTACAGATCGTATCGGACGTTGATGAGGCGATAGCGCACGTTAACAGATACACGACCCATCATTCCGAAGCGATCATCACCAAGAGCGCGGAGAATGCGGAGAAATTCCTGAACGGAGTTGACAGTGCCTGCGTATATGTCAACGCCAGCACGAGATTTACGGACGGATTCGAATTCGGATTCGGTGCGGAGATCGGGATCAGCACGCAGAAGCTCCATGCCAGAGGCCCGATGGGACTTCGTGAGCTTACGTCATATAAATATAAAGTATACGGCAACGGTCAGGTAAGAAAATAACCCGTTGCAAAAAACCACAAGATAAGGTATCATTGAAAATCGGAGGGACAAGATATGGACGCATTGGAGAACATCCGTACAAGAAGAAGCATACGTAAGTTTACAAAAGAGCCTGTTGATCATGCTGTTCTTGAGAAGATCATCGAGGCTGCTTCGTATTCACCTTCATGGAAGAATACGCAGATCGTCAGATATATCGCCATCGAGGATCCGGTCCTCAAGGATAAGATCGCGAAGGAGTGCACAACAGGTTTTACCTATAATGCAGGAACCATGGAATCCGCTCCTATGCTCATCGCCGTATGCGTTGTAAAGGGCAGATGCGGTTTTGAAAAGGACGGTTCATATACCACATCCCGTAAGGATACGTGGCAGATGTTCGATGCGGGCATAGCATCCCAGACTTTCTGTCTTGCGGCACATGAGTATGGACTCGGAACCGTGATAATGGGAATTTTTGATGATACGCTTTCCGACGTTCTCGAGATCCCCGAAGGTCAGGAACTTGTTAACGTGATATGTATCGGACATCCCGATGAGGCACCTGAAATGCCAAAGAGAAAAACGGTGTCGGACCTTCTTACTTATAAATGATCATTAAGAGTTTCCCATTCGGGGAACTCTTTTTTTGATATGCAGATGGGGCAGGGGCCCCGTCTGCACCGCGAGGCCTATTGCGTAGCAATCTTAGTTGCCGAGCGTCATTATTAAGATAGGAGAAAGAATATGCGCCACTTAATGAGCCCCATGGACTTTTCCGTGGAAGAACTTGATCGACTGATGGACCTGGCGGTAAAGATCGAAAAAGACCCCGCCGCGTATGCTCACAAATGCGACGGAAGGATACTGGCCACATGCTTTTATGAACCGTCCACAAGAACGAGACTGTCTTTTGAATCGGCAATGCTCCGCCTTGGCGGAAACGTCCTCGGATTTGCATCGGCCGATTCGTCAAGCGCCGCAAAAGGAGAGAGCGTATCCGATACGATCAGGATCATATCTAGTTACGCCGACATATGTGCAATGCGCCATCCCAAGGAAGGTGCCCCGATGGTAGCGGCATCCAAGTCTTGGATCCCCGTTATCAATGCAGGCGACGGAGGACACCAGCATCCCACTCAGACACTTACCGATCTTATGACAATAAGGTCACTTAAGGGAAGTCTTTCCAACATGACGATAGGTCTGTGCGGAGACTTGAAATTCGGCCGTACCGTACACTCGCTGATAAATGCCCTTATCCGGTATGAGAACGTTAAGTTCGTGTTCATTTCTCCGCCGGAACTGCGCATCCCTGATTATATCAGGGAAGATGTGCTGATAAAGAATAATGTGGAATTTAAGGAAGTGATCAAACTCGATGACGTTATGCCGGAACTTGACATACTTTATATGACAAGAGTACAGCGTGAGAGATTCTTCAACGAGGAAGATTACGTTCGATTGAAGGATTTTTACATACTGAACAAAGAAAAGATGGCACTTGCCAAGAAGGAAATGATGGTACTTCATCCGCTTCCGAGGGTCAATGAGATATCGGTGGAGGTTGATGAAGATGAGCGTGCCATGTACTTCAAGCAGGTAAGATACGGAATGTATATCAGGATGGCGCTCATACTGACGCTTTTGGAGATTGAATAACGGAGGTTTGCCATGTTAAATGTCGGAAAGATAGAAGAAGGATTTGTGCTCGATCATATGAATGCGGGTGAGAGCCTGCAGATCTACCATGATCTGAAGCTTGACGAACTTGACTGTACGGTTGCCATGATCATGAACGCAAGGAGCGGCAAGATGGGCAAGAAGGACATCCTTAAAGTCGAATGCAGCATCGATATGCTTGACCTGGATGTGTTGGGATTCATCGATCATAAGATCACCGTCAATGTGATCAAGGACGGCGAGATCGTGGAAAAGAAGCGTCTGCATCTGCCGAAGGAGGTCAGGAACATCATCAAGTGCAAGAACCCGCGATGCATCACGAGCATCGAGCAGGAACTCGATCATATTTTTGTACTTACGGATCCTGAAAAAGAGACATACAGATGCAAGTATTGTGAGGAAACATACTCGAGGCTGTAGACCGGCTGAGAAGACAGGCAGGGCCCTGTCTGCCTTGCAGTATCTCATGAATGATGGTATATTCTTGATTGTACGACGGATCACAATGTTCAGATTAAGGGAGAATGATCATGGCAGAAGAGAAGAATATCATTGAAGAGGCAAAGAGTTCACTTGATCCGGAAGTAAGATATCAGGATGAAGTGCCCGTGTTCACGGAACGCAAGAGATGGCTGTTCCTGGGGCTTCCTTTTACTTTTACCAAATACATTCTTAAGGATGATATACTCACGGTTCAGACGGGATTTTTCAAGACGGTCATCAACGACTGCTATATGTACAAGATAGTAGATGTTCAGTTGGAAAAAACGCTGTTTGAAAAAATGGCCGGACTCGGTACGGTTGTATGTTACACATCCGATACGACTGATAAAGTTCTGCGAATCAGCCATGTGTGCCACTCTGACCAGATCAAGAATTTTATATTGGAAAAATCAGAGAAGATGAGAATGAAGCGCAGGACGCTCACGACGCTCAGCCTTAACTCTGATGTATCAGACGCGCAGGATATCATTGACTGATATGTTTGACTATGCGTCTGCATGTGATTATATCGAAAGATCTGCCTGCCTCGGAAGCAGGCCGGGACTCGAACGGATAAGAGGTCTTTGTGAGATACTCGGCGATCCGCAGGAAGATCTGTCTTATATTCATATAGCGGGGACCAACGGAAAAGGAAGTACCGGTGCGATGATAGCATCAGCGCTTCATGCCTGCGGACTTTGCGTGGGAATGTATTATTCTCCGGCTGTTCGCGGCATCAAAGACCACTATATGACGGACGGGCAGATAATATCCGATGATGATTATGCTTCGGTGGTAAGCGAGGTTGCTGCTGCAAATGAAAAGCTGACAGACAGGACCGGTGAAGGAGCGACTCAGTTTGAACTTGAGACTGTGGTCGCGTTTTTGTACTTTAAAAATAAAAAATGTGATGCAGTCGTCCTTGAGACCGGAATGGGCGGAAGGGATGATGCGACCAATATAGTAACGAACAAGATATGCTGTGTTCTTACTTCGATCTCGTTTGATCATATGCAGTATCTTGGCGATACCCTTTATGATATAGCGACGGTTAAAGCCGGGATCGTCACATCGGATCATCCGGTCATCATGCTTGGATCGGAACCGGAAGTGACCGAAGCGGTACGAAGAAGATGCAACATAACCGGAAGTGCTCTTAGTATAGTTGATCCCGGAAGAATAACTATCACACACGATCTTCCTTCAGGTGAGATCATAAGTTATGACAGGTTCCGGGATGTTCACATACCGCTTACGGGAGGGTTTCAGGCGGAAAATGCGGCCGTTGCGTTAACGACTGTTGAAGTGATAAAAGAGCGTCGATCGCTCCCGAAAGCTAATATAAACGATGATGATATAAGGGCCGGGTTTGCGAAAGTGGTATGGCCCTTCAGGTTTGAAAAGATATGCGATGATCCGCTCATATTTGTGGACGGTGCGCATAATGCGGATGCAGCGTACAGGCTTTGTCAGACGATAAAAGACAGATTCGCAGACTATACGGTCATCCTGGTGATGGGGATGTTTCGCGACAAGGAGTATGATAAGGCAGTAATGATACTGGCGGATACGGCTTATAAGATCATTACCGTTGCGACCCCCAACAATCCGCGGGCACTGCCGGCGCAGGAGCTTGCAAATGTTGCGGCAAAATACTGTGAAGATACGGTGGCGGCAGACAGTATTCTGAAAGCTTATGATATTGCGATAAAATCATGTGCCAAAGCCGGAGAAAAAAGCGTTGTCATCGCGTGCGGATCGTTTTCTTATCTGGCAAAGTTCAGATCATACGTAAAGGAAGGAAAGAATGGTAACCGGTATGGAAAGGGTTAACAGGATACTGAATAATGATAAGTATAAAGAGCTTGTCACAGAGATTGAGGAACTTGAAAAAGATCGTATATACTGTCATCATGATATGGACCATTGCCTTGATGTTGCAAGGATAGCAACGATCATCGCCGGTGAGGAGCATCTTGATATCAGCCGGGAGATCATATATGCGACAGCGCTCCTTCATGACATAGGAAGGGCAGAGCAGTATAAGAATGAGATAGAGCATGAACTTGCCGGAGCCGCGATCGCGCCGTCAATACTTGAGGAATGCGGTTTTAACGAAGATGAGACAAATGATATCGTCGTAGCGATACTCAATCATGGAAATGAGCAGATAATGGAAGATCGCGATCTTAGCGGTATCATCTACAGAGCTGACAAGGCATCGAGAAAGTGTTATGTGTGCAAGGCTATTGAAACGTGCACCAAGCCTGAAGAAAAGATCGTAAGGAATATACGGTATTGATCGATATGAAGATCAGGAACACGGATTTTTGTTTTTCAAAAACAACATATGTGATGGGAATACTGAATGTAACGCCGGATTCTTTTTCGGACGGCGGTTTACATAATTCCACAGACAAGGCGATCGAGCATGCGCTTAAGATGGCGGAAGATGGAGCGACGATCATCGATATCGGCGGAGAGTCAACAAGACCGGGCTATGAAGCTGTTGCAGCCGATGAGGAGATAAGAAGGGTAGTACCCGTCATAGAAGGACTTCGAAAGATATCGGATATACCCGTATCCATCGATACGACAAAAGGAGCCGTGGCAGCTGCGGCACTCGATGCCGGGGCAGATATCGTCAACACCGTTGCCGGAGTGGATATAGACGAAGATATGCTGACACTTGTCAGGGACAGATCATGTCCGATCGTGATAACATACGAGAAGAATTATGTCAACCAATTCGGGGAAGCTCTCATAGCGATGGCAGAGAGACTGATCAATGCCGGTATAAGCGAAGATAAGATAATAGTAGATCCGGGTATCGGATTCGGTAAGACACAGGAGGAGAACCTTCGGATAATCAACGAACTTCCGATCATCACGCAGATCGGGTATCCGGTCCTTCTCGGGACATCACGCAAGTCTGTGATCGGAAATGTGCTGAATGTGTCTACCGACAGGAGACTGCCGGGGACTATTGCGACAACCGTTCTCGCGGCCCTTGCGGGAGTGGCGATCGTGCGTGTACATGATGTATCGGAAAATGTTTTGGCCATCAGGATGGTTGAGGCCGTTAGCGGGGTGGAAGATGGATCATATCAGCATTAAGGACCTTGAAGTATTTGCCAATCACGGTGTATTTGAGGAAGAGGTAAACCTGGGACAGAAATTTCTTATCTGTGCCGATCTTTATTTTGACATATCAAAAGCGGGAAGGAGCGACGACCTTAACCGGTCGGTCGATTATGCGCAGGTCTGCGCATCCATCACAAAATGGATGAAGAAGAACAGATGCAGGCTTATAGAGACCGTGGCGTGCCGTCTGGCTGATAAGCTCCTGTGCGATTATGAAGTAGTGCGTGAAGTTGAAGTGACGATCAAAAAGCCGTGGGCACCTATCGGGCTTCCTCTTGAGTGCGTCAGTATCTCGGTATCACGCAAATGGCACAGGGTATACTTATCGCTCGGATCCAACATGGGAGACAGAAAAAAGAACATCGAGGACGGGATCAAATATATCAAAAAAAATGCACCCTTGCGCGTGCTGTCCGTATCAAAACTGATCGAGACCAAACCGTACGGCAAGACCGATCAGGATGATTTTATAAACGGAGCCGCTTCTGTCGAAACGATCCTTGGACCGTACGAACTCCTGGATGTGCTCCATAAGGCAGAGAAGGCATCGGGACGCGTAAAAAAAGAGCACTGGGGTCCCAGGACTCTTGATATTGATATTCTGATGTATGACGATCTGATCATGGCGGAAGATGATCTCGTAATCCCGCATTATGATATGGCAGCGCGGGAATTTGTACTGGCGCCGCTTTGTGAGATCGCACCGTATGCCGTCCATCCGATAACGAAGAAGACGGTGACGCAGATGTATTCGCAGCTTTCCGGATCAGGGATTGAATCTTGACGATTCGCCGTTTCCTCCGAAAGTATACGTTACGTACATGGCATCTTCCTTGAACGGGGAATAGAACGTATACATGCTCGTGCAGTTGATGTTTTCGTAATTGCCGGTAGCTATCACTGTTGAATTGCTGCCGTCCGTTTCTACCCGGATAAGTGCCGGATCCTGATTTCTTTGGTAAAAGATCACATTACCGTATACATTGAACGTATCCACGCGTTCGCTCGTGACCTTGGTAAGGCTTCCGTCCGCAAGCGAATACCTGTACAGACAGTAATCATCGTTCATGTTCATGAAGTACAGGTCGCTGCCGTTTAAGACCGGATTGTACATCGCCATATCCATGAACAGCCTGGAAGATGAGCTTCCGGGTCTGTATATCTTAAGCTTCATGGAATCCTGCTCACTGTAATAAATATCTCCGTTCACAACGCATGCCGGGTTGATTATCTCGTCGACCGCAAGCCCCTTGTCGGAACCGTCGGGAGAGCAGTGATACAGCTGCATCCCGTTCGTGTTGTCATAATGCTCGTAGTAGAGGGTATTTCCTATCAGATTCAGCACGCCTGAAGTACATTTGTCAAGACAGACGAAGTCGGTCTCGCCTTTTTTGAGACGGAAGATACCGCTCATGCGGCCGGCAACGCCCATGAATTTGGTGCCGCCCGGATCGTCAAAGTAGAAATACAGGTAGTCACCGGCGGAGTTGATATATGAAACCGGAACGTCAATGAGCTTTTCCGGGTTGGAGCAGTCCGTACGCATCCTGTACAGACAGTGTGAATCATTCAGATTGGCAAAATAAATGTAACCGTCGTTCTCACAGAACAGACCTTTGTTATTCAGATTTCCTGAGGTGTTTCCTACGGTATCGGGGCTGTTGTCGGGTATTCTGGACAGGATCTTGCTGAGCAGTACACCGCCTATCACAAGCGCAATGACCATGACCGCAACGACTATCGCGATAATACGTTTATTCATGCAGATCACCTCCTTACCATCTATATTATATCATTTTCTGATGATATTGTGATAAACAGATTTAAGACATACAGGGACTCGAATATAATCCTCTTGACGAAACATACGTCCGCATTTATATTATACTAAGGATCCGGAACAAACACATCATAGAAGACCGCATATCGGGCCGGTTATCGGGCAAGATCATCCCATGATTTGTTTTTTTGAAAAATTTTAAAAATCATGTTGACAAAATCGAACAAATGTTTTATGCTCTGATACAGAACAAATGTTCTTGTTGGGGCGAGTATTTTTAGTGAAAAGGAGATCATTATGGAACGTGAAGATAAGTTAAAAGCACTCGATGCGGCGTTGGCACAGATAGAGAGACAGTTCGGCAAAGGATCTGTCATGAAGCTGGGTGATTCCGGCACACAGATGAACATTGAGACGATACCGACAGGGTCACTGAGCCTTGATATAGCGCTTGGACTCGGCGGTATTCCCAAGGGCAGGATCGTTGAGATATACGGGCCCGAGAGCAGCGGTAAGACCACGGTCACTCTTCACATGATAGCTGAGGTCCAGAAGAGGGGCGGTATCGCCGGATTCATAGATGCAGAGCATGCACTTGATCCCGTTTATGCGAGGAACATCGGTGTTGATATAGATAATCTTTATATCTCTCAGCCTGATAACGGTGAACAGGCACTCGAGATCACGGAGACGATGGTCAGATCCGGTGCGATAGACATTGTAGTTGTTGACTCTGTTGCAGCTCTTGTTCCCAAGGCCGAGATAGACGGTGAGATGGGTGATTCCCATGTGGGACTGCAGGCAAGGCTCATGTCGCAGGCATTGCGTAAGCTCACTGCAGTCATCAGCAAGTCCAACTGTACCGTGATTTTCATTAACCAGCTGCGTGAGAAGGTTGGGATCATGTTCGGTAATCCCGAGACGACAACAGGCGGCAGAGCACTGAAGTTCTATTCGTCCGTCAGACTTGATGTCAGACGTATCGAGGCTCTCAAGCAGGCCGGTGAGGTCATAGGTAACAGGACAAGGGTCAAGGTCGTCAAGAACAAGATCGCGCCGCCATTCAAGGAGGCTGAGTTTGATATCATGTTCGGCAAGGGCATATCAAGAGAGGGAGACCTTCTTGATCTTGCAGCCAATGCCAACATCATAGTCAAGACAGGCGCATGGTATGCATATAAGGGACAGAAGATCGGACAGGGAAGAGAGAACGCCAAGCAGTATCTTCTTGAGAATCCTGATGTTTACACAGAGGTTGAGAAGACTGTAAGAGACCATTATTTTGCCCAGCAGGAGACTGATCCTGCAGAGGAGCCCGCCCCTGCCGCAGCTTCTTCGAAGAAGGCAGCTGCTGAGGACAAGGCCTGAGCGAAGCGAATTCTAATGTCGTGGCTCTCAACAAACGGTTCCTGAGGGTGGTTTATGGAGATGAAGATCACGGGGATAGAGGACTATCCCAAGGGCAAAGGACGTGTATCCGTATATTTAAATGATGAGTTTGCTTTTGTACTGTACAAAAGTGAGGTTGCGCGATATGGGCTTGAGTCAGGCATGACGGTCTGTGATGAAATGTATGAACGGATCATGACCGAGACGCTTTATCCCAGAGCCAGGAAGCGCGCAATGAACCTTCTTAAGAATATGGACAGAACTGAGGCAGATGTGCGTCGCAGGCTTTCGGAGGTTTATCCTCCGGAGGCCGTCGACAATGCTGTTGAATACCTCAGGTCATTTCACTATATCGATGATAAGAGATATGCCGAAGAGTATATCCGCTGCAAGGCAGAACGCGCCAGCAGGAAACAGATCAGATCCAAACTTGCAGAAAAAGGTATCGGCAGGGATGTGATCGAATCCGCATTTGAGTCTTATGATGAAGAGATGGGCGACTGCTCAATATCTCCGGAAAGAGAACTGATCCGCAAACTTATCATTAAACGATGCCATGACATAACAAATCTTGATTATGACGGAAAGCAGAAGCTTTTCGCATATCTGTACGGGAAAGGATTCTCCGTTTCCGATATCGAAGCAGTATATTCCGAAGTGTGTAATGAATAATGATCCTGAATTAATCAGGGATGACTTTTGTTATCAAATGTTCTATAATATATGGAGTGGTGCCGGCCATAAAACGGTTGGCTCTCAAGAAGGAAAGGGAGGATTTTTAGAATGAAGAGATTATTTGCAGTTGTTATGGCTGTTGCAATGATGACAACGCTTGTTGCCTGCTCGGGTACAGGTGCTGCCGGAGGAGCTGCAAGCGACATGAAGGTCGCTATGGTAACAGACTACGGCGATATCACGGACCAGTCATTCAACCAGTCTACTTATGAAGCATGTAAGGCATTTGGAGATGCCAACGGCGTAGATTTCACATACTACAAGCCCGAAGGTGATTCAACCGCAGAGAGAGTTGCGATGATCGACAAGGCAGTAGCAGACGGATATAACGTTATCGTTATGCCGGGTTATGCATTCGGTGAGGCTATTGGCGAAACGGCAGAGACATATCCCGATGTTAAGTTCGTAGCTCTTGATGTTTCAGAGTATGATCTTGGCGGCAAGGTTGCTCCGAACGTGTTCTCAGCGGTTTACCAGGAGGAACTTCCAGGTTACATGGCAGGATATGCCGCAGTCAAGATGGGTTACACGAAGCTCGGTTTCCTTGGCGGTATGGCAGTTCCGGCAGTTATCCGTTACGGTTACGGATTTGTTCAGGGTGCAGATGCTGCTGCAGCAGAGCTTGGCGCAGACGTTGAAGTCAACTATGCATACGGTAACCAGTTCTATGGCGATTCAGATATTACCGCTGCAATGGATACATGGTACCAGGGCGGTACAGAGATCGTGTTCGCATGCGGCGGCGGAATCTTTACATCGGCTGCTGAGGCTGCTGCAAAGACAGGCGGCAAGGTGATCGGTGTTGACGTTGACCAGGCAGCTACGATAGACGGAAGCTACGGCGAGGGCATGACGATCACTTCAGCAATGAAGGGTCTTGCAGCAACAGTCAATACACTGCTTACGGCTATCAAGGACGGCAAGTGGGATCAGTACGCAGGACAGGTTCAGAACCTCGGACTTGTATCAGCAGATGATATGTCACTTAACTATGTAGGTCTTGCAGGTTCGACCGTTTGGAATGATTCATTTACGGAAGCTGACTACAAGGCACTCGTTGCCGACATGGTAAACGGCAAGGTTACGGTTTCCAATGATTCATCAGCAGAGGAACCCAGCGCTACAACAGTTAAGATCAATTTCCAGGGTAACATCAAATAATAATCGCATTTAGCGACCAAGGCCGGCAGATCAACAGTCTTCCGGCCTTTTTATAAATATGATTCATTTATGGAGGGTTACTTAAGTGGCAGAATCAAGCGAATATGCTATCGAGATGCTCAACATCACCAAACGCTTTCCGGGGATCATTGCAAACGATAATGTCACGATACAGCTGAAAAAGGGAGAGATACATGCGCTCCTGGGAGAAAACGGTGCCGGAAAATCAACCCTTATGAGCGTTCTGTTCGGACTTTATCAGGCGGAAGAGGGCGAGATCAGAAAGGACGGTAAAAAGGTTACCATCAACAACCCCAATGATGCCAATGATCTTGGGATAGGAATGGTCCACCAGCATTTTAAACTGGTCCAGTGTTTCTCGGTACTTGATAACATCATACTCGGAGATGAGACGGTAAAGCACGGATTTTTACAAAAAGACGTGTGCCGCAAGAAGATAATGGAGTTGTCGGACAAGTACGGACTTATGGTAGATCCGGATGCGATCATCGAAGATATCACGGTCGGAATGCAGCAAAGGACGGAGATCCTGAAGATGCTGTACCGTGACAATGAGATCCTTATCTTTGACGAACCGACGGCAGTCCTTACTCCGGCTGAGATCGATGAACTCATTAAGATCATGAAGAATCTTGCGAAGGAAGGAAAATCGATCCTGTTCATTTCCCACAAGCTTGCAGAGATCATGGCTGTAGCCGACAGATGTACGGTCTTAAGGCGCGGTAAATGCATAGGTACCGTTAACATCAAGGATACCGATCAGAATGAACTTTCACGTATGATGGTAGGACGTGATGTACAGCTTGTTGCCGAGAAGTGTGACAGCCATCCGGGCGATGTCATACTTCATGTTGAGAATATGACCGTTCCGAGCAAACTCCATCACAATAATGCGGTCAGCAATGTATCGTTTGATGTAAGAGCCGGTGAGATAGTATGTATCGCCGGGATCGACGGCAACGGGCAGACGGAGCTCGTATACGGTCTGTCGGGACTTGAGAAGTGTACCGGCGGCAGGATCACCCTGAATGGTAAGGATATAACGCATGCGCCCATCAGAGAGCGCTCTCTGGCTGTTATGAGCCATATCCCGGAAGATCGTCATAAGCACGGGCTTGTTCTTGATTACTCGCTTGCTTACAACCTTGTATTGCAGAGGTATTTTGAACCGGAGTTTTCCACGCGGGCGGGATTTTTGAAGAGATCAGCGATAGATCAATATGCCCAAAAGCTCATAGATCAGTACGATATCAGATCCGGACAGGGTGAATCGACCATAGTCCGCAGTATGTCCGGCGGTAATCAGCAGAAGGCGATCATAGCCCGTGAGATCGATAAGAACCCGGATCTTCTGATCGCCGTTCAGCCTACAAGAGGACTGGATGTGGGTGCCATCGAATTCATCCACAGGCAGATAATTGAGCACAGAGACAAGGGACACGCAATACTCCTTGTATCTCTTGAACTTGAAGAAGTAATGAGCATTTCGGACAGGATCCTTGTGATGTATGAGGGAGAACTGGTAGGAGAGTTCGATCCGAAGAATACAACAACCGAGGAACTTGGATTATACATGGCAGGAGCCAAGAGAAAGGAGGTCAGTGCGTAATGAATGATAACAGTCAGAAAAAGAGTATGCGCGACTTTCTTTCCAAGAATTCCGTTCAGTCTGTCTTAGCGGCACTTCTGTGCATCGTGATAGGGCTTCTTGTAGGATATATTGCACTTCTGATAATAGATGCATCGGGTGCGACGGCAGCCATAATCACTATACTCAAGAACTACTTCACGTACCCGTCAAAGGCAGCTGAGCTTAAATATCTCGGCAATACGCTTGTCAAGGCAGCGCCTCTTCTTATGTGCGCATTGTCGATCCAGTTCTGTTACCAGGCGGGACTCTTTAACATAGGTGCCGCCGGACAGTATGTGGCAGGTGCGGGTGCGGCACTTTACTGTGCGCTGTCGCTTCATATGCACTGGACCGTATGTCTTCTTGCGGCGATCATAGCCGGAGGGATATTCGGCATTATTGTCGGTGTGTTAAAATCATACCTTAACGTTAACGAGGTAATATCAGGCATCATGCTCAACTGGATAGGACTGTATTCGGTTAACATGCTGCTTGCAGGGGTTAAGGAAACAGCCAGTCCGTACACGGTAACGATCAACTCGGAAAATCCCGCGGCTCTCCTTCCTTCACTCGGGCTTGAGCGGCTGTTTTCGAATAACAAGTACGTTACTATAGCGATACCGCTTTCGGTTATAATCGCGATCGTACTTAAGATCATACTCAGCAAGACCGTTTTCGGTTATGAGATAATCGCAACGGGTGCCGCAAGAGAAGCGGCCAGGTACAGCGGCATGAAGGAAAAGAGGAACATAATCATCTCACTGTTCATCGGCGGAGCTCTTGCCGGATGCGGAGCTGCATTCTTGTTCCTGTCCGGATACGAACAGTGGTCGGTCACTCAGTCATCCGTACCCGGAATGGGATTTAACGGTATTGCCGCTACGTTCCTCGGAGGACTTGATCCTATAGGAACTGTATTCGCCTCATATTTTATCCAGCATATTACGAGCGGCGGTTCATACCTTGATAAGAATATCTATCCTTCGCAGATATCCGATTTTATCTCATCCATAATCATATATCTGTGCGGTTTCGTATTGTTCTTTAAGATGTATCTTAACAAGCGATTACGAGCTAAAAAGGAAAACGCAGGGGAAGGAGGTAAGAGATAATGCTGTTACTTCTTCAATACACTTTCTTATTTGCAGCGGTCCTTACTCTCGTAGCCCTGGGAGGCTGTATCTCGGAACACTCGGGTATCATCAATCTGGGACTTGAGGGGATAATGATAATGGGCGCTCTCGGAGGAGCACTCACTCTTAAGTATATCGACCCTGCGACGCCCTCACTGGTGATACTGATACTGGTGATACTCAGCGCCATGACATGCGGACTTGTGTATTCAATGCTGCTTGCGATCGCGTGTATCAATTTCAAGGCGGATCAGACACTTGTCGGGACCGCACTTAACATGCTTGCGGCTGCCGCTGCTACCGTCATGGTTAAGTCGATAAACATAGCCGAGAATCCGGACAATGTATCATCGACCGTTCAATACGTCAGGACCAAGAAGGCTCTTGTTACGAACATCGGACAGATCGAGTTCAACTGGTTCATTCTTGTTGCGGTGATCGCGCTCATACTGGCTTATATCATGCTTTACAAGACAAGGTTCGGACTGCGTCTCATGGCATGCGGAGAGCATCCTCAGGCAGCAGACAGTGTGGGTATCAATGTATATAAGATGCGTCTGTGGGGCGTACTGATATCCGGTATGCTTGCCGGAATAGGCGGAATAGTATATATCACGGCCGGCGTCAGTGAGTGGAAGTTTGAAGTCGGAGTTGCAGGATTCGGATTCCTGGCTCTTGCAGTTATGATCTTCGGACAGTGGAAGCCCGTCAACATCGGACTTGCAGCACTTTTATTCGGATTTTTCAGGGCACTTTCGAACGTTTACTCGGGATTTGATTTTCTGGCTGCGCTTAAGATCCCCGGATCGGTGTACAACATGATGCCGTATATCATCTCGCTTGTTGTTCTTGCGTTTACATCATCGAGATCAAGGGCGCCCAAGGCCGAAGGTATACCTTATGACAAGGGATCCAGATAGAGATTAAATCACTTGACATAACTTGACCAAATGTATATTATTTAATAGTTGTATTATAGCAAGTACATTTATACAATATATATTTTTGTACTATGACAATTTCATAAGGAGGTAAACTGTGCAATTAGCTCTTATCATTGCCGGTGTGATACTTCTGGTGATCGCGTCTTTTGCGGCATACAAGATCGGGTATAATGCCCGCAGCAAGGCCGACGAAGGCAAGATCGGAAATGCCGAGCAGAAAGCTCGGGAGATCATTGATGATGCACTCAAGACCGCTGAGACGAAGAAGCGCGAGAGCCTGCTCGAGATCAAGGAAGAGTCCATAAGGACGAAGAATGAGCTCGAGAAGGAGACCAAGGAGCGCAGAGCGGAGCTTTCAAGGAACGAGAGAAGACTTCAGCAGAAGGAAGAGAACGTTGACAAGAAGCTCGAGACTTTGGAACGTCGTGAGCAGTCACTTGCATCAAGAGAAGACTCACTGGCTAAAAAGAAAGAAGAAATCAACAAGCTTAATGAGCAAAGGTTGCAGGAACTGGAAAGGATTTCAGGTTTAACCTCTGAACAGGCAAAAGAGTATCTGTTAAAAGTCGTTGAAGAAGAAGTAAAGCATGAGACCGCACTCAAGATCAAAGAGATGGATATGCGGCTCAAGGAAGAAGCCGGTAAGAAGGCAAGAGAGTATGTGGTAGGCGCCATTCAGAGATGCGCTGTAGATCATGTGGCTGAATCGACGATCTCTGTCGTACAGCTTCCGAGTGATGAGATGAAAGGCCGCATCATAGGGCGTGAGGGTAGAAATATCCGAACCCTTGAGACGATGACAGGCATCGACCTCATCGTTGATGATACTCCGGAAGCAGTTGTCTTATCCGGATTTGATCCTATCAGAAGAGAGATCGCAAGGATCGCACTTGAAAAGCTTATCGTAGACGGAAGAATACATCCGTCGAGGATCGAGGAAATGGTCGAGAAGGCCGAGAAGGAAGTCGAGAACGGCATCCGCGAGGCCGGAGAGGCAGCGTTGCTTGAGACCGGAGTTCACGGAGTACATCCTGAGCTTGTAAGACTCCTCGGTCGCATGAAGTTCAGAACGAGTTACGGACAGAATGCACTCAAGCATTCCATCGAGGTTTCACTTCTGGCCGGACTTCTGGCTCAGGAGATCGGTGTTGATGTCAGAATGGCAAAGCGTGCCGGACTCCTTCATGATATCGGTAAAGCGGTAGATCATGAGCAGGAAGGAACGCACATCCAGCTTGGCGTCGAGCTTTGTAAGAAATACAAAGAATCAGCGATCGTTATCAACTCGGTTGAATCACATCACGGCGATGTGGAACCGCAGTCACTCATAGCTTGTCTCATACAGGCAGCTGATGCGATCAGCGCAGCTCGTCCCGGGGCAAGAAGAGAGACACTTGAGACTTATACTAACAGATTACAACAATTGGAAGATATTACAAACGGCTTCAAGGGAGTCGAAAAATCTTTTGCTATTCAGGCAGGTAGAGAGATCCGCGTTATGGTTGTTCCTGAACAGGTCAACGATTCAGACATGGTTCTTCTGGCAAGGGATATCAGTAAGCAGATAGAAGCTGAACTTGAGTATCCGGGTCAGATCAAAGTCAGTCTCATAAGAGAGAGTCGTGTAACCGATTACGCAAAGTAAAAATTAAGGTTCCGGTCGAAAGACCGGAACCTTTTTAGTTTCTTTATGATATCAAACTCTTTACATCAGATTTGCAAGAGCAGACTGTGCATAAGCAAGGTTTGCATTGGCAGTATCCAGTCTTGCAGATGCAGCGGCATAATCAGCCTGAGCCTGAGCAAGCTCACGCACATATGCATTGTTTCCTGCTGAAAGAGCTGTGAACCAGTCAAGCTGTGCCTTACGTGTTGCACATACCTTCTGCTCAAGAGCAGCCTTTGCAGTGAGCATCTCGATGTGGTTGATAGCGCTGTTCCTGTTAACAGCAGCAACATCCTTGGTTACGGTTGCAGCAAGATTAGCAACAGCAGCCTCTGCGCCGGGACCCTGCTGAACCTTTGCAAGTTCCTGGAATGCATTGTATTCCTTGGTTGCATTTGCCTGAAGCTTCTGCATAAGAACATCTGTGTTCTCAGCGCTGATGCTTGCTGCAGGATTAGCCATAACAGGCATTGCAAAGATAAGTGTTAAAAATGCAGAAACAACGAGTAACTTAACGATTGACTTCATAATGAAAACCTCCTATAAAAAAGCATTAAAAAACCGTACAGAAATAATACTACAAATCGGCTCCGATATCAACCCGGTCATCCCCTTATCTGTCATTCTCCGACAGCGTGCAGTATCTCGGGAAGAAGCTGTTTTTTACGGCTCATTACACCCGGCATATCATACAGTTTTTCACCGATCGGTTTGTAGGGAAGATGTCTGCATGCTTTATGCTTTGTGCTTATAAGTGCACTGTGTTCGTGTATGACATCGGTTATCATCAGTACCGCCCAGTCAAGACCGTTCTTGACTCTGACACTTTCCAGACCTTCGGCAAATACTTCGGAATAATCCTTAAGGTCATTAAGCTGTGTTACCTCGCATTGTCCGATGCCGATCTTAACATTCTTTTCATCGTAGATCTTAAAATCCGAAGATATGGCGGATTCGGGATCGCGCTCCTTAAGTCCCTCGACTTTGGAGAACATCTCCAGGCCGAACTGTTCGAGACTGACCCCGCCGATCGAAGCAAGGACATGGGCAGCGACAACGTCTACGCCTGTAGTTGTGGGACTCTTCAGGATCAGTGTATCTGATACCAGTCCACACAAAAGTACCCTGGCAGTCTGAGGATCGGGAGTACGATTGTTCCTGATATACTGCTGATATACGATCGTACACGTACTGCCGAGAGGTTCGGCGTCTATGAATATGGGCTGATCCGTCTTGATCGCATCAAGCCTGTGATGGTCTATTATCCCGATGATGTTTGCTGTCTCGATCCCCTGTATGCTCTGGCGGGACTCGTTGTGATCCACCAGGATAACATTGTTCCGGGGACATTTAAGAAAACAACGTCTTGTTACAAATCCCGCATATCCGTCTTCGTCAAATACGGCAAGTCCGCGTTTGGGGCTGCTTTGAAGAAGAGTCCTTGCCTCATCGAACAGTTCGTCGGCATTTACGGGCGGCTCCTGAGCAGTCATTATCTGACGGACTTTGGGGATCGATGTTATCTTGTTGTCTTTGGCAAGCTCACGCATCGTCCAGTTGGTTATATCATCAACGGTCAGAAGACCGTAAAATTCGCTTTTATCGTAAACGGGAATGGCACTCGGATTGTCTTTTTCATATATGGCGGCGACAACGGTCAGTTCATCATCGGCATCGATCCTGTAATCGGCATTAAGCATAACGTCGCGCACCTTAGGAAAAACATCCCGTTTATACTTGGGGATATCTATATCAAGAAATTCAAGGATGTTCTTGACACTGCCGCTAAGGTGTCCGCACCTTACCGGAATATATGTATTGTCGGGATCCTGCAGGTTCATGAGCTTTGCATAGCCATAAGCGCTGCAGACGCTGTCAAGATCCGGATTCTTATGTCCTGTGATGTAGATGTTCATATATGTCCTCCCGGTACCTGAATATAAAAATTCGGGATCGACGCCTGTCGATCCCGAAAAATAATATGATCAAAGTTTGATCTTACATATAAGGAGCAAGCTTAATCTTTGCTGTTGCAAGATATTGCTCAGCAGCTGCTCTTGCAGCTACAGCAGTATCATATTCCTTCTGAGCTGAAGCAACCTGAGGAGCCCATGTGGGACTTACGGTAAGAAGACCCTTGAAGTAGTTGAGCTGCTGAAGGCGTGTAGCTTCGAGCTGCTTAAGGTTATAAATCTTTTGATTAAGGAATGCGATGTGGTTCTCTGCACACTCTTTGTTAACTGCAGCGATCTTGCTGTTTACAAGTGCTGTCTGGTTAGCGATGATGGCATCTGCACCGGGGCCGCACTGAACCTTGATAAAGTTTGCAAGGTCTCCGTTGAGCTTAGCCGTATTTGCATTAAGAAGAGTGATAAGATAATCCGTGTTCTCTGATGAGAAGCTTACTTCTTTTGCCATAACGGGCATTGCAAAGAGCATTGTAAGTACTGCAGAAACAACTAACAGTTTTGTGATCTTTTTCATTGTTGATAACCTCCTGATGATTAAACTCGCACTTGATCATGCGCTTATTCAGTATATTAGTTTTGCCGTGCGCTGTCAATAAATTTGACTTTACGCCGGAGCTTGTGTATTATTATGTTAACCTGAGAAAAGGAGAGAAGTGTTATGAACATAGTTTGTCTTGACCTCGAGGGCGTTCTCGTGCCCGAGATATGGATCGCATTTTCAAAAGAGAGCGGAATAGACGAGCTCAAACGAACGACAAGAGATGAGCCCGATTACGATAAACTGATGAAGTGGAGACTCGGCATTCTGAAGGAGCATGGACTCGGTCTTAAACAGATACAGGATACGATCGCAGGGATCGATCCGCTTCCGGGAGCGAAGGAGTTTCTTGATGAGCTTCGCAGCATCACGCAGGCGATTATCATCAGTGATACTTTTGATCAGTTCGCTGCGCCTCTTATGAAGAAGCTCGGCTGGCCGACTCTTTTCTGCAATACTCTTGAGGTGGGGCAGGACGGAACGATAACGGGATATAAGATGCGCTGCCCTCAGTCGAAGCTTACGACCGTAAAGGCGCTTCAGTCAATAGGTTTTGATACGATCGCTGCCGGAGACAGCTTTAATGACCTGGCGATGATAGAAGCCGGCAAGGCAGGTTTTCTCTTCAGAACGACCGACAGTATAAAAGCAGATCATCCGGATATTCCGGCTTATGAGGAGTATTCAGATCTCCTGGATGCGATAAGGGCACAGGTGCAGTAATCCGGGTACTGTAGAGAGGTTTTGTATGGGAGTCAATATCGCGGTAAACGTACAAAGCAGTATTCGGATAAAAGCTTCGAAGACTTTATACTTTGATCCGTGGCAGATCGAAGGGCAGCCGCTTGACGGAGACTACGTATTCGTCACCCATGAGCACTACGATCATTTCTCACCGGAGGATATACGCAAGGTGGTCAAGCCCGACGGATATCTTATCATCCCTGAATCGATGGCACATCTTACCGGGGACATCACTACCATACCCGAAAGTCATATAGTAAAGGTACGTCCCGGTGAAAAACGCGAGGTCGCACGTTTGATGGTTGAGACTTATCCCGCTTACAATCAGGGTAAACCGTTCCATATCAGAAGAAACGGCTGGATGGGATATGTTGTAACGATCGATGCCAACAAATATTACGTGGCGGGAGATACCGACCCTGTCCCGGAGATCAGGGATATCAAGTGCGATGTGGCGTTCCTTCCCATCGGAGGAACATATACAATGGATGCAACTGCAGCCGCAAGGCTGACCACGATGATCCATCCGAGAGTCGTTATACCGACACATTACGGCAGCGTTGTCGGAAGCCCGGTAGACGGAGATTTTTTCCAGGGGCTGCTTCCGCGGGATATCCGTTGCGAACTGTTATTGTAAGACAGAGGTGGACAGGGGATTTCTTTTGTCTGCCTTTATTTTTGCCCCAATAACCTATTGACACGATAGGTGAATAGGAATATAATCCAAAATGCGAAATGTCAAAGAGGAGTAAGCAATGATCTATGCAGATAATGCCGCCACGACCAAAATGAGTGATGCGGCGATAAATACCATGACGAGCCTTATGAAAGAGACATGGGGAAATCCTTCGAGTCTCTATGAGTTCGGACAGAAGGCAAAGGAAGTGCTTGAAGAGGCCAGGAGAACCGTTGCCGATGCTATAGGCGCGGATCCGAAGGAGATAGTTTTCACATCGGGCGGAAGCGAATCCGATAACCAGGCGATCATCACTGCGGCAAATATCGGGGCGGAAAAAGGAAAGAAGCATATAATTTCTTCCGCTTTTGAACATCACGCAGTGCTTCATACATTAAAAAAACTTGAAAAACAGGGCTATACAGTAACGCTTCTTGATGTACATGAAGACGGGATCATAAGGCCGGAAGAGCTCGCAACTGCCATAACTGATGACACATGCCTTGTAACGATAATGTATGCGAACAATGAGATCGGAACGATCCAGCCCATAAGAGAGATCGGGCAGATATGCAGGGATCGCGGGATCATCTTTCATACCGATGCGGTCCAGGCACTCGGGCATATACCGGTAAACGTTATAAGCGACAATGTCGATATGCTTTCCGGATCTGCGCATAAGTTCCACGGACCAAAGGGCGTCGGATTTTTATATGTCAAAAAAGGCATAAAGATCAGCAGCCTTATAGAAGGCGGGGCTCAGGAAAAGGGCAGAAGAGCGGGTACGGAAAATGTCCCGGCGATAGCAGCCGCTGCAGCAGCACTTAAGGATACCGTCGCAGGTATTAAGGTAAACACCGCAGGCATCAAAGCTAAGCGCGACAGGCTCATGGAAGGCCTTCGTACCATACCGCACAGCGCTCTTAACGGGGACGCAAAGAGACGCCTTCCGGGCAACGTCAATTTCTGCTTTGAAGGAATCGAAGGTGAATCGCTCCTGCTCCTTCTGGACGATAAGGGGATACAGGCATCATCGGGGTCGGCCTGCACTTCGGGCTCGCTCGATCCGAGCCACGTTCTTCTTGCGATAGGACGTGTGCATGATGTGGCCCACGGATCGCTGCGCCTTACCATAGGAGAGGATACGAGTGATGAAGACGTTGAGACGATCATCAGCTCGGTAAAAGAAGTAGTCGGATATCTCAGGAGTTTCTCGCCGATATGGAGAGATCTTGAGTCGGGTGTAAAGAAGCACATTCTCTGATAAAGAGTGAACGGGAGGAATAAAATGGCTCTGTACAGTGAAAAAGTAATGGATCATTTTCGCAATCCGAGAAACGTCGGAGTGATCGAAGATGCGGACGGTGTCGGCGAAGTCGGAAACGCGAAGTGCGGGGACATCATGAAGATGTATCTGAAGATAGATAATGACATAATAAGTGATGTCAAGTTCGAGACTTTCGGATGCGGCAGCGCGATCGCATCAAGCTCCATGGCGACGGAACTCATAAAAGGCAAACCCGTCAGCGAAGCGATGGAACTTACGAACAAGGCCGTTGCGGAGGCGCTTGACGGACTTCCGGATTACAAGATGCATTGTTCGGTCCTGGCTGAAGAGGCGATCCGGTCCGCGATCGATGATTATGAAAAAAAGAAAAAACAGTGATCTATAATACACAGAAGAATATACCGAAGAATTGCAGGACGCTGCCTGCAACCACGAAAAGATGGAAGACGGAATGCATGTACCGTTTTCCTTTTTTCTTGCCGATGGCGTAGAGAACGGCGCCGATGGTATAGGAGATACCGCCGCCGAGAACCCAGAGGATGGCGGGCCAGCCGACAGCCTCGATAGTCGGTTTTGCGGCTATGACGATGCACCAGCCGATGGCGATATAGCATATCATGGAAAGACGCTGATACTTGTTATGATCTATCGCAGTAAACACGGCAGCCATGATCGACAGGCCCCATACTATGCCGAACATCGTCCATGCCCAGCCGGGATGGATGCGGCGCACTCCGGTAAGTAATATCACCGTATATGTCCCTCCGATCAGATAGTAGATCGTGCAGTGATCTATGACCTGCATGACTTTCTTGCCCATGTTCTTGTGAAGACCGTGATAAACACTGCTCATCGTATACAGTATGATGAGTGATGAACCGTATATGGAAGAGGATACAACACCCCACGGGTCACCTTTCATCGCGGATCTTACAACGCACAGCACTAAAGCGGCTATACCGAGAGCGCCGCCTACAATGTGGCTGACCATATTGAAGATCTCTTCGCCTTTAGTGTAATCCGGCAGAACGCGATCTTTCAGTTTGGTCCGTGGTTGACGAAGTTTTGCTGATGCCTGACCCATAGTCAATATCCTCTTATAATCATTAATATCAACACATCTAATATAACTCATTAGATGCGCTCGCGCAATAGCAACTCGATTATTATTGTCTATGAACGCACAATATTGTATAATTTATGAAATTTAAAGGCAGGTTCCCGGATAAGAAGGAGAGGAGCATTATTATGAAACCTTACAGCGAGTATTCAAGAGATGAACTTGTGGAACTGGAGCAGAAACTGTTCTTACAATATGAAGACATCAAGGCAAGAGGACTGAAGCTGAACATGGCAAGAGGTCTTCCTTCGGCCGAGCAGCTTGATATGGAAGCTGATTTTTTCGGAATGCTGTATCCGGATTCTGATTTTATATCCGAAGAGGGGAAGGACTGCCGTAACTACGGTGAACTTACCGGAATACATGAAGCCAGAAGGCTCATGGGCCAGATGATGGAGATCAGCGATGAGAATGTCATCGTATTCGGTAATTCAAGCCTCAACGTAATGTATGATACGGTCGCAAGATCGATGATCCTCGGTGTATGCGGCTCAACGCCGTGGTGTAAGCTCGATAAGGTAAAATTCCTCTGTCCGGTTCCCGGCTATGACAGGCATTTTGCAATCACCGAACAGTTCGGCATCGAGATGATCAATATCCCCATGACCGATAAAGGCCCTGACATGGATCTGGTCGAAAAATATGTAAACAACGATCCGGCGGTCAAAGGTATATGGTGCGTTCCGAAATATTCGAATCCCGGCGGCGTAACGTATTCCGATGAAACCGTTAAGAGATTTGCGGCTCTTACTCCCGCCGCGGAGGATTTCAGGATATTCTGGGATAATGCATACTGCATCCATCATCTGTACGACGACAGACAGGATAAGCTTCTCGAGATACTCTCCGAGTGTGAAAAAGCAGGTCATCCCGACATGGTATACAAGTTCTGTTCGACATCCAAGGTTACATTCCCCGGAAGCGGACTTGCTGCTCTTGGTACGAGTAAGAAAAATCTCGACTACATCAGGAGCGTGATCACGATACAGACCATCGGGCACGACAAGCTCAATCAGCTCCGACATGTCAGATACTTTAAAGATGCCAACGGTATGAGGGAGCATATGAAAAAACATGCAGCGATCCTTCGTCCGAAGTTTGAGCTGGTTCAGAAGAGGTTGAAAGAGGAACTTGACGGCCTGGGCATCGGTACATGGTCGAATCCTGTAGGAGGATATTTTGTTTCATTTAACACCATCCCCGGCTGTGCCAAGACAGTCGTGGGTATGTGCAAGGATGCCGGAGTGACGATGACCGGAGCCGGAGCTACATATCCGTACAAGAAGGATCCCGAGGATTCCAACATAAGGATCGCACCGACATTCCCGCCGATAGAAGAACTCGCAAAAGCGCTGGACGTGTTCACGCTCTGCGTAAAGCTTGCAACCGTCAGAAAGCTTCTTGAAGATAATAATTAAGAGGTTTACACAATGCCGGACAGACCCGAGAGAGTTGGGCGAACGCTCATCCATAACGGAACGATAATAGATGTATACCGGGACCATATGAAGCTTCCGGACGGAAGCAGCGAGAACTTTGATTTTATCAAGCACAAAGGCGCTGCCGCCGTGATCCCTGTCATGGATGACGGCAGGATAATCATGGTCAGACAGTACAGGAACGCGATCGATTCATATACGCTTGAGATACCCGCGGGAGGTCTTGACGGTGCGGATGAACCCACCAGGGTCTGCGCGCACCGTGAACTTGAAGAGGAGACCGGGTATCGCGCCGATATCGAGGATGTTACGTTTCTCCTAAGTCTCTACACGACCGTTGCGTTCTGTAATGAGAAGATAGACATCTACGTTGCAAGGAATCTTACGAAGACCGAGCAGCATCTTGATGACGATGAGTTCATCGATGTTGAGTATCATACGATTGATGAGCTGGCGGATATGGTGCTTGCCGGGAAGATCGTGGATGCGAAAACGATCGCGGGGATCATGACGTACAGATATACTATTTCAAGTGTCTGATGAGTGTCGCGCATTTGGATCGCCTTCGGCGATGAGCGCTCCACGTGTAGACAGGGTCCCACCGCTTTGCGGTTCCCCCTATCTACATTTTATGTAAAATTTTTATTGTAAACTTTTCACAACATATAGTTACGCTCCCAAACGGTTTCTCCGACATGTTGTGTCAAGTGCCAAAAAGTGCGATAAATGCGATAAAATCAAGGAATTTTTGTGTTGATTTTGTAAAGGAATCTGCTTATAATTAGACGTCGGAGGCAGATTTTTTTATGGAAAAGGCTATTCAAGGATTCATAACTTATTTACATAACGTCAAGAAAAAATCCCTGAACACGGAACTTTCATATAAAAGAGATCTAAGCAAGATGCAGGATTACTTCAAGGGCATCGGTATTTTTGATGTCAAGGATGTAAGCGAAGATGCGCTTGCTAAGTATGTCGAGTATCTTAATGAGAGCGGATTTGCCGCAGCGACCGTATCAAGGTCTGTTGCATCGGCAAAAGCTTTTTTCCATTATTGTGCCAACGAAGGCCTGATCGTAAAGGATCCTACCGGAGTGCTCAAGGCTCCCAAGATAGAAAAGAAGCTGCCTGAGATACTGACGATGGATGAAGTTACGAGACTCCTTGAGCAGCCCAAGGGTGACACACCCAAAGAGATCAGGGACAAGGCAATGTTAGAACTCCTGTATGCAACGGGCATAAGGGTTTCGGAGCTTATGAACCTTGAGATATCGGATGTTAACATGCAGATGTGCTACATCACCTGTAAGGATGCAAATAAAGAGCGTGTGATACCTTTCGGAAGAGAGGCAAAGCATGCGCTTGAGAGATATATGAACGGCGGAAGAGAAGCGATCGTGGAAGACCCCACGTCCAAAGTACTGTTCGCCAACATATCGGGTCAGAAGATGAGCCGCCAGGGATTCTGGAAACTGATCAAGTATTACGCCAAGAAAGCAAAAATAACAGCTGATATTACACCCCATACGCTGCGTCATTCATTTGCGGCGCATCTCGTGGAGAACGGTGCGGATCTCCGCGCGGTCCAGGAGATGCTCGGTCACTCCGACATATCTACAACGCAGATATATGCCACGATGAATCACAACAAGATCAGGGAAGTATACGCGAAGGCTCATCCGAGAGGATAGAGGACAGGCTTCCTGTCGATAAATATCGCATGATATTTAAAACCGCATTCGAGGAGGATCTTTTCGATGCGTTCGAACTCGAAACACATGAACTGCGGTGTATGAGCATCGCTTCCTATAGTAACGAGCTCACCGCCGAGACTTTTATATTTTTTAATTATATCAACACACGGATTCGGTTCGCCGAGTCCGTTTTTGTATCCGCCGGAATTGACTTCGAGCGCGATGTTCTTTTCGATGATCATATTTAAGATCTGATCGATGTATTCACTGTATTTTTCATAAGTATACTCTTTGTTCTTGTTCGGGCCGTATCTTACGACATAATCCATGTGTCCGATGACATCAAAATCGGAGAATGACTTAAGACATTCAATGGTCTCGGTAAAATACTCTGTGTAGGCTTCCTGCTCACTCCTTCCTTCGAAGAAAGTCGGGTAGTAAGGGTCGACGTTTTTGGGATTGTGCATTGAACCGATCACGAGATCGAAAGGGTGGCTTTTTACATAATTCTGCTGCCAATCGGCCAGCCACGGCTGCAGACCGAGCTCCACGCCCCACAGGAGCCGGATCTTATCGCCGTATTTTTCCTTCATCTCCAGGAACCCCTTCCTGTATGCATCCGTATCAAGGAGGAATTCCGTGGGAAGAGAAGGGTCTCTTTTCGGATCGATGGGGTAATCCTTATCCATGTGCTCGGTAAAGCACAATGTATCAAGACCGCGGGATATTGCTTCAAGGATCATAGTCTCCATCGGAGATTCGCAGTCGGTCGAATATGTTGTATGTGTGTGAATATCTGCTTTTATCATAGCGAATCATAGTATAACAAATCCGCGACGTCGAAACAATAATTGCTTTTGGTACGTCCGGATGATATAATTCGTTCCTGAAAAATCGCGGGAGGATGCGTCGATGGACAGATATACACCTTCGATAGATGAGGCAGTTAAATTTGCCGGGCAGTACAATTACATGCCGGTAAAAAGAGAGATATTTTCCGATATCTGCACTCCGATACAGGCACTTAGGAAACTGCGGGCAGTCAGTGACCACGTGTTCATGCTTGAGAGTGTGGAAAATCAGGAGAACTGGGGCAGATACACGTTTCTCGGATTTAATCCGAGACTTTGTTTTACATGTCTTAACGGACACCTTACCGTTACAAGGGATGACGGTGCGGTTGTGGATGATCTTACCATCCGGCATCCGGGTGAATACATTAAGGATATAGTCAAGAAATATAAAAGTCCGATGATTGAGGATTTTCCGTCGTTTACCGGTGGACTCGTCGGATATTTTGCATATGACTACATCAAATACAGTGAGCCTTCGCTGAATCTGTACGCAGAGGATGAAGAGCATTTCAAGGATATGGATCTGATGCTCTTTGACAAAGTCATTGCATTCGATAATGTCAAGCAGAAGATAGTGATCATAGCCAATGTCAAGATCGCCGACAGAGAGGCGGTGCTGCTTGCGGGGCAGGACGATTATGTTCCCGATGAGGCGGGGATCCGGGCCGATTATGAAAGGGCCGTTAAGGATATAGATGAGATAGCGCAGATCCTCACAAACGGTAAAGAAGCCGACATTGAAAAAGGACGAATGACTTCTTCCTACAGAGCGCTGTTTGATAAAGATGAGTTCTGCAAAATGGTAAACCGGGGCAAGGATCATATACGTGAAGGAGATATTTTCCAGGTAGTACTCAGTAACCGTCTTGAGGCTGATTTTTCAGGGAGTCTCTTTGATATGTACAGAATGCTTCGCACGATCAACCCGTCGCCTTACATGTTCTATTTTTCGGGTGATGACGTTGAGGTTGCGGGCGCTTCGCCTGAGACGCTTGTAAAGATCAAGGACGGGTATGTTCATACTTTTCCTCTTGCCGGAACAAGAAGAAGAGGAGCCAATGAGAAGGAAGATAAAGAGCTGGAAGCAGAGCTTCTTTCCGATGAGAAGGAGTGCGCAGAGCACAACATGCTCGTTGACCTGGGGAGAAACGACATCGGACGTATTAGTGAGTTCGGTACCGTTGAGGTTGAAAAATATATGTCGATCGAGCGGTTTTCACATGTGATGCATATCGGCTCGACCGTAAAGGGAAAGCTCAGAGAAAGGCTCGGTCAGCTGGATGCGATAGATGCGATCTTGCCGGCGGGAACGCTTTCGGGTGCACCCAAGATAAGAGCGTGTGAGATCATCAATGAGCTCGAGAACAACAAGCGCGGGATATACGGAGGCGCTATAGGATATATAGATTTTATGGGTAATCTCGATACCTGTATCGCGATACGTATTGCATTTAAGAAAAACGGCAAAGTGTTTGTCAGGAGCGGTGCCGGAATAGTGGCCGATTCCGTTCCGGAAAACGAATACGAAGAATGTCTCAACAAGGCCAAGGCAGTCATGACGGCCATTGAGAAGGCGCAGGAGATGGACTGATATGGCAAAAAAGAGTATTAAAAGGATACTGCTCATAGACAATTACGACAGCTTTTCGTATAACCTCTACCAATATATAGGTGAGATCTGCACCAAAAAGTGGGGGAGCTGCTCGTCGACCATGTCAAACCCGAGAGTCTTTACCGGAGATTCATATGAGCTTCGGACTATAAGAAATGATGAGATGAGCGTGGAGGCGATCAGGGATTACGATCCGGGTGTCATCATAATATCACCGGGCCCGGGGAGACCTTCCGATGCAGGCGTGTGTGAAGAGGTCATCCTCAAACTCGGGGGGAGTGTTCCGATCCTCGGAGTATGTCTCGGTCATCAGGCGATATGCGAAGCATACGGAGGAACGATCACCTATGCCAACGAGCTCATGCACGGCAAGCAGTCTGAGGTAAGCCTCGACACTTCTTCTCCGATATTTGCCGGACTTGAGACAAGAGTAAAAGTTGCAAGGTACCACTCACTTGCCGCGGCTGCGGATGATCTTCCCGATTGTTTAAAGGTCATTGCCAAGACCGGAGACGATCAGATAATGGCAGTATCCCACAGGGAATATGAGCTGTTCGGGCTGCAGTTTCATCCCGAATCCATACTTACGCCTCAGGGTAAGAAGATGATGGAAAATTTCCTGAGTCTGGCAGGGTGAGAACGGAGGCAGATACGATGACTCTTAGTGAAGCGATCGCTGAATGCGAAAGAAATGCCAGAAGATATGAATCAAGATCAGAAGAGATACTAAAGCATGGGGGAGGAGCTGCCGGTATTTCTATTGAGCAGGCAAAAATGAACCTTCAATACGCAAAAGATCAGAGGCAGATCAAGGAATGGCTGCGTGAATTGCAGAAGTACCGTTGGATGAACCACATGGATTCGGAGTGATGCGGTCGGCATAGTTGATCCCGTAAAAATCTTCTTTACAGTACAGGACTAAAGGTCTATAATATTCGTGCTGTGCAATGAATAAGAGTTAATAGTTTAAATTTAATTATTTAGGAGGAAAATAACATGGCAGTAAAAGTAGCAATCAATGGTTTTGGTCGTATCGGCCGTCTTGCTTTCAGACAGATGTTCGGCGCAGAAGGATTTGAGATCGTAGCTATCAACGATCTTACATCTCCCGAGATGCTCGCTCATCTTCTTAAGTATGACAGCACACAGGGACGTTACGCTCTTTGCGACAAGGTTACATTCGGTGAGGATTCTATCAGCGTTGACGGCAAGAAGATCACGATCTACAAGGAAGCTGATGCTAAGAACCTTCCTTGGGGCAAGCTCGGTGTAGACGTTGTTCTTGAGTGTACAGGTTTCTATACAAGCAAGGATAAGGC
>JAGAFR010000085.1 GCA_017612555.1 Lachnospiraceae bacterium
CCGACAGGCAAAAAAATTTCATCCCCATCAAAATAGAGGCAAATACGCCATACAGATGAAACGGCTCAACCCCTTGTCATTACTGGGATTGAGCCGATTGTGCTTCAAAACTTGAGATTTAATTTATCAACACTTTTTTTGAAAAATAATGAAATTTTTATTCGTCTCCGGCTTTACTTTCTTCTTCCCCGATCTCTTCCTCTTCTGTCTCTTCGCTATCGGCAGCGTTCTCGTCCTTATCTATATCAAAAGAAAAGTTAACTTCTTCGCCCACATAATTCTCCATGTGAAGGGTTCCCGAATATCCCCTCAGCTTGGGAAGGAGCAGATGCATCTCATTGATCTTCTCATCAATAAAATCATCCGTTCCCAGGGATACTCTCGCATCCCCGAAATACAATGTGATGTTCTCATCCGAATCAAAAGCTATCCTGTCGGTCTCGATATCATATTTCCCGAGGAGCTGGGTGATGCTGAGGATAGTTAAAAAAACAGCCGGTTTTTTAACCGGAAGCGGCTCATGCAATACCACATGATCATATGACAGTCCCGTCACGAACGGGATCCCCTCGATGGCCCTGTTCGAGCTTTCGACCACGATACCGTCTTTGTCAAAATACATGAAATGACCCAGATACTCCACATATCCCGCCACGGCTTTTTCATATACATTTATCCTGACAGAATTCGAATTCAATATATCAACGTCCATTTTTTCTATGAACGGTATGTTCTCTATCGTCTTGTTCCTGTACATGAGCGACAGCACGAGCGAATTGTACGAATACGGTCCGGTAAATACCATATCCTTTATCTCGTCTTCGGAATAATGGGAATTTCCGCTGACGGTAACGCTCGTTATCGAATACTTGTACCACAGAAAAGACAGCAGTCCGCTGATCAGGGCCAGGACAACTATCACAGTAAGCATGATCCTCAGGACTTTGTTGTTTTTTATGACGGACAGCGGCTTTATCATCCTATCCCTCCAGGCGTATGCTTCTTGATACACTCAGGACAAGCCCCATTTCCGCCAGAAGGAACACTATCGAAGATCCGCCGTAACTGATGAACGGGAGCGTTATTCCCGTATTGGGGATGGTATTGGTAACGACTGCTATGTTAAGTATGACCTGGATGGATATGTGTGCCATAACACCCACAACAAGAAGCGCCCCGAACATATCCTGCGCGTTATTGGCTATTACCATGAACCTCCATATCAGGAGCACGAACAGAAGGATGATCGCTATCGCTCCGAACAGTCCCAGCTCCTCACATATGATGGAAAAGATCATATCATTCTGGGCTTCAGGTAGGTAACCGAGCTTCTGAATGCTCTCCCCGAGACCTTTCCCGAATATATCTCCCGAACCTATGGCATACAGTGCCTGAAGAGTCTGGAAACCTTTATTGGCGGCATAGGATTCCGGGTCCATCCACGCTTTTATCCTGGCAAATCTGTACGACAGCCCCGTGGGAAGGATGTCATATTTGACCAGAAGGACCATTGCGACCGCAAACACTACAGCTATGCCCGCGATTATGAAATACTCCTTGTATTGCGGCGTCGCAACGAACAGCATCATCAGGACTATACTGAAGATGATTATGGCCGAGCTTAAGTTCTGGGTGATCGTAAGGACGCAGAATGAATGCGGGATCGCAAGAGCCAGTACTATGAGCAATCCTCTCTTTTCCTTGATATGCTCACCGAATCTGCACACAACCGACGCGAAGAAAATGATCAGCGCAAGCTTTGCAACCTCAGCAGGCTGAAGCGACATACCGAGATTAAGCCATCTTCTTGCACCACCGGCTTCATATCCGAGCGGAGTAAGCACCAACAGTATGAGGACAAGCGATACAACATATGCGATCGCGGCAAATCTTTGTACTATATGATAATCAAAAAGCATTATCGCCAGCATTACAACTATCCCGATAGCTGATGCGATCGCCTGTTTTCTGAAATAAAACGCCGAATCCTCAAACTTGATGTTAGCTTCGTAAGAACTTGTCGAATACAGCATTACAAGTCCGAAAAGAAGTAGAAATATAACAATGAACAGCATTGTATAATCAAAAAAGTATTTAATTTTCTTCTTTTTCTTTACCTGTTCACTCATTACGATAAAAACCCGTATATCAGTTTGTAAGATCCGTAACGGTAGGATCCACCGGTGCACCGGTCTGCGGATCGAGAAGCACTCCGGAAGTAGGATCTATCGCATAACCCGTAGCAGGATCGATCTCTACCTTCCTGCCTGTTGTATCTTCCTCATCAAGTGCGTTGCCGTTTTCATCAACAAATGTAATGGCGCCGTTTGACTGCGCAGCTCCCTGCTCTTCGGTTTTTTCGGAATCGACAATGATCTCGCCCTGTGTCTCTTCCTCTGTTTCGGCAGTCGATCCTTTTGAGAAATCCTGCTGTTTTTCCGCAAGCTCAGCGGCTTCTTTTTCCGTAAGCTCTTCCGTCTGGAAAATACCCATATACGGAAGGACCTCGGTCAGAATATCTTTACACAGAACGGCAGCATATTTTGAAACGGCCTGGTTTCCCGTGTTGGGTTCATCAACAACAACGTAGCACACTATCTGCGGATCGTCAGCCGGAGCAAATGACATAAAGGAAACGACATAGTTCGGCGTACCTCTCGGATACTTCTCGGCAGTACCGGTCTTACCGCCTATACGGTATCCCGCGGGTCTTGCCGATTTACCGGTTCCATTTTCAACAACACCTATGCAAAGCTCCCTTATCTTCTCACTTGTAGCTTCCGATACGGTCTGCTTGAGTATCCTCGGTTCAACCGTCTCAACCGTTGCACCCGCGGAATCAAGTATCTTGGTAACAACGTGAGGTCTGTAATAATATCCGCCGTTAATAAGGCTGCAGAACCCCGATACCATCTGTATCATCGTAACGTTAAATCCCTGTCCGAACGAGCTGATCGCAAGGTCGGTCGGTGTCATCGTATTGATGTCAAATACAAGCGAATTGGTGAGCGCTTCACCCGTAAGATCTATATTTGTCTTAAGTCCGAAATTGAATATCTGATTATATTTCATGAATATAGATTTGCCTATCGTTCCACCGATCTTCATAAACGCAACGTTACACGACTGCTCGAGGGCTCCGGCGAACGTAAGCGTACCGTGTCCGAGACGGTTGCTGCAGTGGATCTGATGTCCTCCCACCTCGGTAACACCGTTACATACATACGACTCATCGCCCTTTAGTATCCCTTCTTCAAGTCCCGCCGCCATAGTAAACGGCTTCATCGTCGAACCGGGCTCGTATGTGGAGTTAATGCAGAAGTTCTTCCACAGCGCGTTAAGAGCTTCCATCTTGGCTTCCTCATAAGCCTTTTCATATGCCTCACCATATGTCATACCCGCGTACGGATCAGCTGGATTCTCAGCACCTTCTTCTCCGTCTTCCTTATCTCCTCCTACATTTATATCTATATTACCGTTACCGCCCTCTGCACTCTCTTCCGCAGTCTCCGGGGACTCTTCTGTCTTCCGTTCTTCGGACCCTTCTTCGCTTCCGGCCTCTGCCTCCGCCATTTTTCTGACAGCCTCGGCGATCTCGGTATCATCCATGTTCTCAAGATCAAGTTCCGTCTCCCCGTCGAGTATTCCCTTCATCCCTCCGAACTGTCCGGGCTCAAGATCGACCTTGATATCCAGATTGTCAGTATTTCTCGGGTCGTTGAGATTGAACACGGGATAGCTTGCCATTGCAAGTATCTCACCGTTATTGGGATTCATTATTATGACGCCGGTATTGGAAGATCCCGCGCCCTCTCTTGCCTCGTTCCTGTGTTCTTCGTTAAATGCAAGGATGTTCTTTTCAACTATACTCTGTATGTTGACATCGATACTCGTTACAAGTGTCTTACCGTCCTGTGCGGGCTTGAGTGTCCTCTCAAGGTTCTCGTTATCATTAAGGTACCCGTATTCCCTTCCGTTGGTTCCCACAAGAGTGCTGTTATAAAACTCTTCAAGGCCGTATGCGCCTTCATTGTCACCCTGAACGAACCCTATGACGTCACACGCGAGTGAATTGTAGGGATACTGTCTTACATACGTATCCTCAAGCCATATCCCCTTAAAATCAGGGTACATGTTCGGATTGTTCACCCTGTTCATTATCTCTCCCACGACTTCATAGCTCTGCTTCTTTGCAATGACTCTGTACTGGCTGTCGGGATTTTCTCTTATGTATGAACGAAGTTCATCTTTTGTATAGAGGAATTCAATATCCGTAGAATACAATGTGGTGATCGTGCTCTCAATATTGGCGCCCTCGTCCTTATTGAGTGTCTTGGCATCGACAATGACATTGTAGACCTTCTGACTGACAGCCATCTTCGTATTGTTACGGTCAACGATGTCCCCGCGCTTTGCCGGGATAGTGACGCTGTCGTAAGCCTGCTGAGACAATACTCTCTTTTTGTACTTCTCCCCTTCGGTCCGGTTGATGATGCACAGCCTTACGCCTAAAAAAGCAAAAGCCACCAGTATCATAATAAACAATACTGCCAGCTTTATCTGCATCTTCTGTGTAAATCTTCCCGATCCGATTTGTCTGTTATGCTTTGCCAAAACTACACCGCTATCTGCCCCGCTCACTCAAGAGATACGAACTGTCTGACGTAGTCTGTTCCGTCGCTGTTATATACAACGATCTGGTCATCGCTCGCATATGTCATTCCGAGTTCATCCATAGCGCGCTTTTTGATGTTCTCCAGCCCTATGGCGCCTTTGATACGGCTCTCGTAATCATCATTCTCTGCTTTGAGGCTTTGTAATTCCATTTCCATAGCAGACAGCTCCCCGACATATGTTGTCAGTGAGGACTGCATACGGATATATTGAACGCAAACAATACCCGTGAGGACCATGGCAAGTGTCATAAAGATCATGAATCCCGGGTTCATTCCCGTATCCCTGTCTATGTTCTTACGGGCTACGGTCCTGTGTCTTCTGGGCGACCTTTCATCCTGTCTGACAGGTCTTAAGGCTCTTGCTGTATTGCCGTATACATATGCATCATTTCTTCTACCCACAAAAACACTTCCTTTCGAGTATACTATATATTGTGGCTAATATCAAAGACTTTTACAAAATATCCGAAGTTTGGCACTTTTTGATCTCGGATTTTCTTCCATTTCTTCTTCCGAGGGCAGGATCGGTTTCTTCGTAATGACCGTACCCTTTGAAACCTTACCGCATACACATACCGGAAAATCCGGCGGGCATGTACACGGGTTCTGAGCTTTTCTGAAGCTGTTCTTGACTATCCTGTCCTCCAGCGAGTGGAAGGTTATGACACAAAGCCTTCCCCCCGGACTGAGCAGATCTATCATCGTATCAAGGGTGTCGGACAATACGGTAAGTTCACGATTGAGTTCAATGCGTATAGCCTGAAATGTCTGTTTGGCCGGGTGTCCCATCGTCTTTTGTATCTTCATCGGGATCGAGGCCTTTATGATGTCGACAAGCTCTCCTGTTGTCTTAATCGGGCCGCCTTCCCTGGCAGCCGTGATATGTTTGGCGATGTTGGCGGCGAACTTCTCCTCCCCATATACGCGTATCACTCTTGCGAGTTCGCTCTGTGAATAGTTGTTCACTATGTCTGCCGCCGTCTTACTGCTCCTCGTGTCCATCCTCATGTCAAGAGGAGCGTCGCTCATATAAGAAAATCCCCTCTCGGGCGTATCAAGCTGGTAAGATGATACTCCCAGATCCAGCAGAATACCATCTACCGACGTGATCCCCATCGATCCGAGCACCTGCTGTATGTTGCAGTAGTTGTTGCGCACTATAGTCGCATTTTTAAATTCTTCAAGACGTTCCCCGGCGGCTGCAACTGCCGCTCCGTCCTGATCTATTCCGATCAATCTCCCCTGATCGTTCAGTTTTTCGAGAATGTGATACGAATGTCCACCGCCTCCCAACGTGCCGTCCACGTAGGTCCCTTCAGGTCTGATGTCAAGTCCGTCTATCACTTCCCGCAGCAGAACCGGTTTGTGCTTAAACTCCACGCCCCTCTCCTTCCTTCTCATCCCCTAGATGGAGAGTCCGAGTCCTGCCATTTCCTCAGCGATGTCATCCATGTTGTCGATGCTCGTCTGCGCTCCCCAGCGCTCCTTGTCCCAGACTTCTATCTTGTCTATGACTCCGACAAGAACAACATCTTTGTCAAGCCCGGCATGTTCCCGAAGGTTGCCGGGGACCAATATCCTTCCCTGTTTGTCCGTTACCACTTCGACGGATGAGCCTACGATGTTACGGACATAGGTTCTTATATGGTTATTGGCCGGCAGAGTTTGGATCTTACCCAAAAAGGTTTCCCACGCCTCGTTGGTATAGATTGCAAGACAACCGTCATTCCCCTTCGTTATCACGAAAGCTTCCCCAAGCTGTTCGCGAAACTTTGTGGGCACTATCAAACGCCCTTTCGGATCGATTGTGTGGTTGTATTCACCCATGAACATGGTGTTTGCTCCTATCTACCACTCTCTACCACTTTTCACCACTACGTGACCATATTAACCCATGAACCTTAAAAAATCAACCCGATATCACCACAAAAAGTACCGTAAAATTGCCGAATTTTCGCATAGTGGTGAGAAGTGGGGGATATGACAAAAACCACATATAGAGCATGGAGGCAAAAAAAGAGTACCGAAACCACTAAATATTGTTTTGGTACTCTTTTTACAGGTATATGAATTTTTTTTCAAAATTGTTTTACTTCATCATACGTTGAAACGGAACAGGATGACATCTCCGTCCTTTACCACATAATCCTTTCCTTCCATTCCCACCAGGCCTTTTTCTCTTGCAGCGGAAAGGCTCCCGCAATCAAGCAGGTCCTTATAGTTTACTACCTCGGCTTTGATGAAACCTCTTTCAAAATCGGTATGGATCTTTCCGGCAGCCTGCGGCGCCTTTGTTCCTATCTTGATCGTCCATGCCCTGCATTCATCCTCACCTGCCGTCAGGAAACTCATAAGGTTCAGTATCCTGTAGCTTGCGGCGATCAGCTTATCAAGGCCGGATTCCTTAAGTCCCAGATCTTCAAGGAACATCGCCTTCTCATCATCGTCAAGCTCCGCGATCTCCTGCTCTATCTGTGCGCAGATCACGAACACTTCACTTCCGTTCTCCCTGGCGAACTCTCTTACTTTGGCAACGTTTGCATTTGATGCACCGTCATCCGCAAGATCATCCTCGGCAACATTTGCCGCAAAGATCACAGGCTTGCCGGTGAGCAGATTATATGAAGCAAGCCATGCCTCCTCATCTTCGTCCGCACACTCAAAGCCTATCGCAAGGTTATTGTCTTCAAGGTAAGCGATCAGCTTCTTCAGGAATTCAACTTCCTTCGCTATCTTCTTGTCATTGTTTGCAGCGCGTCCCTGTTTTGCCACACGCCTTTCAAGAACCTCTATATCCGCAAAGACCAGTTCCAGGTTTATGGTCTCGATATCCCTCAGCGGATCGATAGAGCCGTCAACGTGGACTACATTCGTATCCTCAAAGCATCTGACAACATGAACTATCGCATCGACTTCCCTTATGTTTGCAAGAAACTGATTGCCAAGTCCCTCACCCTTGGATGCACCCTTAACAAGTCCGGCTATATCAACAAATTCGATCGTTGCCGGAGTGACTTTCTTCGTATTATATAGCTGACCGAGGAGTTTGATCCTCTCATCGGGTACAGCTACGACACCGACATTCGGATCTATCGTACAGAACGGATAGTTTGCCGATTCCGCACCTGCCTTTGTAAGTGAATTAAAAAGTGTTGACTTCCCCACATTCGGAAGTCCGACAATGCCCAGACGCATGTTATGTAAACCTCTCTTCCGGTCTAAAATTAATGTGAAAATCACGCAACATATGGAATTCTACCACATTACACGTGATTTCTCAATCGATAAACGAATTGCCTTTTTACCCGTCAATACCTCTTCTCTATCTCGCCCGTTATACCATACTCTTTTTTGAACAGATCCAGGTCTTCTTCATCCCTTATCAGCATGATCTCTTCAAAGGCGCCGGTCTGAAGGTTTAAAAAGCCCGCGACCTGTTCGCCGTTACATATGCTTGCTCTGATCATAGGCTTTTTGATATCGGGATCATATGTTTTTTGCGTATGCTTCTTAAAGAACATATTTGAATTCTCCAACATCTTATACGGAGTGCGCATAGCGCGATATGATGCGGACTGCCGAAGCAAGGTATCCGCCTCCGAAAAGATTATAGTGGTTCAGCACATGGTACAGGTTGTACAGATCCCTGCGGTCCTCATAACCGTATTCTTTCGGTATCTTTTCATAATAACCCGCGTAGAACGCCTGCGGCACGGGAGAAAACATCTGCGTCATGGCGATATCCGCCTCCGGGTGCCCCACATATGCCGCGGGATCTATAAGCACAGGACGTCCATCCTTATCGATCAGATGATTTCCTCCCCACATATCTCCATGAAGGAGTGAAGGTTTGGAAGGCTCCGTCAGAAGATCATCAAGCCTGTCGAGAACGCTTTGCATATCTCTTATGTTTTCCCCGGAGAAAGCATGGCTTGCCATCTTAAACTGCACCTCAAGCCTGCACTCCCGGAAAAAATCTATCCAGTTGTCCTTGGGAGTATTAGCCTGAACAGATGCTCCGATATAATCATCACGAAGAAATCCGTATCTCCCGCCGCCTGAAAAAGATGCCGCATCCGCAAGATGCATGTCGGCAAACTGCCTGCCCATCCTCTCCATGGCATCATTCCCGGCCCGACCGGTCTCTATCAGATCCATCATCAGAAATGAGATCCCGTTTTGCCGGTCTACCCCCTTCGCGTACAGGTGCGGTGTTGCAATCGTTCCCGTAGCTGCGATAGCCGCAAGACCGGCTTCCTCGGCATCAAAAAAATCCGCATTCTTTGCGGAATTGGTCTTGATCAGCACATGATCACCCGATGAAAGGGTCAGTTTATATGTGGAATTGATATCACCCGCCCCAAAGCGCACCTTTCCGGCAACGGATGTACCTGTACCAAAGCACCCTTTTACGGCTTCCTCAACCGATCCGTATGATGTAAGCGCCATTATCCCCGCCTTTTGGAAGCATCATCGATCGCTTCCTTCATCTTCTCGTTAGCCCTCTTAACAACTGTCTTAATGTCCTTTGCACCGTTTATGCAGTAGACCGCACCGGCCAGGACGCTTATACCTTTATCACCGGCATTCTTCTCAAAACGCGCAACATCATCATAGAAGTATGTTTCATCGGTTTCAAATCCGAATGCGGCAAATCTTGATCCCGCAAGACGGAAGACATTTTCTTTTCCAAACACTTCACTCATAACGGTGACCATATCCGCGATGACAGCATCTCCTGCCTCAAATCCACCCTTATCACTGATCTCTTCAAGATCCGATATGGTACACATCATATATCCGAACGACGATGCAAGATCAAGCCTGTTGAAAACAAACTCATCATATGCTCGCCTGTTCTGCGCACCGGAGAGAGAGTCATTGTATGTATATATCCTCATCCTCTTCTGATCATCACGACGCAGTATCAGCTGTGACAGGAAATATGAAGTCAGATTTGCGACCGATGATGCCTCATCGATGTTATTGGCAGGCATATCAAGAAGGAGGAGTATCCCGGTCACAACGCCGTCAACCTCGAGCGGGTTGGCAACAACGTTCTCAACCCTGTATGTCATCAGCATGTTATATATGCTCGGGTTTTCGTCCTTAAAGCGTTCAACATCTTCAAGTACGTATCTGTTCCCGTTTTCCTTGTATGAACTGATCATCCTGTCAACAGCCCCTTTGTACGGAACATACAGAAGATCTATCGATTTCTTTTCAAGGCTGCTGTCGAACCACGCATATCTACCGTGGAATCTTCCGTTATGAGAGTCCTCGAACACTATCACTCTCTTACACCGAAGTTCCGTACCCATGTATTCAAGCATCAGTCGTATACTCTCATCCGGCGAATCGGACGAAAGCGCATATTGAAGCGCCCTGTTGGTAAAACGTTCAATCTCAACAACACGCCGGTCCTTGGTCCACCATCTTATGAACTGAACCAGTACTATCGGGATAAGGACAAATGTTCCCACACTTGTCAGTGTCCCGTATGTGTTTCCTATCATCTTCTTGAAATAATACAGACAGTAATCCGTAAGCGAAAAGATTATAAAAGCAGATATTCCCACATAATAAAACCGAAGTCCCGACTTGATACCGTTCGTCCTGCAGTAACGTTCGTGCCGGACAAAGATCACTATCGTCAGTACTATGATCTGTCCGAAAAATAATATGAGCATCTTCTGGAATGTGTTCATCATATCAATGCCGAATACAAATCTGGTTATCAACAGATACGCTATCGACACCACATTGAGCCAGAATTCGATCAGAGGATATATCCTGCTCTTTTTATATGTAAGTGAGTTGAAAAAACAGATCAGCGGAACACCTGCCACAAGGATAAGAAATCTGTCAAGGTTACGGACTATGTATATATGTCCGCTGATGAGCTGGAACACAGTGGAAAGAACAAGAAGCCATGCGCCTATGATGAGTGACGCTAATCCCAATGATGCAACATCGAAGGGAAGTCTCTCATTATCGGATATGACAAAACTTATGAGCAGGAATACAAGACCGAAGAAAATGATCAGCCCCGATGACAGAACGGTGAGGAGATTACTCCTCATCACCATATACACATAAGGAACCGCTCCACCCACATACATATTCTCGAGATGTCCGCGCTTGGAGGTAATGCTGAGATTAGATCTCTCAAAACGTATCTGAACCGTCCCTCCCGCATCCGACTCGGACAGACCGACCTCATGGTATGCGGTTCCGTATCCCAAACCTGTGATGTTTTCTTCGGATTTAAAAGAGTATGCGGCAACTCCGTCTATCCAGACATCCAGATTGACGTTATATGATTCAAAGCACAGACAGTCCCCGTCAGTTATGTTCATCGGAAGTTTCCTGGAGACCATCGAGGATACTCCGTAATCGTCCACTCGTACATCTTCTATATCATAACTGTTCCCGGAATTGTCAGTCCAACCGCCGTTAAAATCACGGAGTTTGCTGTCGGAAGCTTTGTCGAGTCCCACCGTTACCGTTACGATATAAATGATCAGGAAAATTGCCAACACGGAAAATACCGTCAGGATAATCCTGTTCTGATCTGTGTTCTTTTTTCCCATAAGTCTGCCCTACCGTTACCTCATGATTCATCAGGCAAAGCTTTTGAAAGAGCTGTCGCGAGGCTCATCAAATGCTCCATTGTCTTTGCCGTATTCTTCTCTATATAATCTTCGTCACCACTCTTGCCTGCCATTTCAAGAGCAAGTGCCTCATCAGACAGCTCCTTTGCACCGATCAAAAGAGACGTGCTCTTAAGCGCATGGACCTTTACCGTATATTCCTTCCAGTTTTTGGATGCTAAGTATTCCATTATTCTGTCCCTGTCGGATTCGATCGAATCACGGAACATTTTAACCGCTGTTAAGTATATTTCCTCAGATCCGCTGTTTTTTATACCAAGCCCGGCATCCACACCCGGAATACCATCATACCATTTCTCATCTGATACCCCCTCGTTTTCCCGCAATTCTTCTACAGCTGCATATTCATCTGCATCGTTTGACTCATCGATCATATCCTCTGTTTCTTCATCAAACATACGCCCGATATCATATGAGCTGTCTCCCTCTTCGATAAATACTATCGCAAAAGCATCCGTACCCATATGGATCGGAAGTATCGCCGACGTTCTCTGGAATACGATACGTTTAAAATCGCATGCTCTCTTAAGGTATGAGACTATCTTCTGTTTCTGCCCTTCCGACAACTGCGCGTATACTATTACCGCTATATCCTTATCCGGTCTTACAAATGCCGATATCATATGATCGATGAATCTTCTGTAATACCTCTCAAATCCACCGAGTATGAACTTATCGGGACCGAATCTGCCATTCTTGTATCTGATCACAAGCCTGACATTGAGTGCCCGCAGGAATGCGGCAACGCCTTCATTGACCGAACCTATCTTTTGCAGGAAGAATATACTGTCGAGGACAAATGCACACTTGATCCTCTTTTGTGCGTTTTCGATCTCACTTATGATCTTCTCAAATGTTTCTCCCCTTGCTGCCATCCTCTGCGCTATAAGAGTCAGGAAACCGACTGCCGTTGAGCACGCCTCCGAATCTATGATAGCAACATTATCATATGACCTTGCTGCCTCGCAGGCTCTCTCATACTCCGCACTTATTCCCGCGCCTCCGGAAATATATATTATGTTATGAGCATACTTCAACCTGCTTCCGAAGAAATTCCTGAACTCTTCAACAGTGGGAGGAGCACACTCAAACTCCGCGCCCCGGCTGATATATCTGACAAGCTCATCTCCGGATGCCTCGAGCCCGTCATAAAATGTATGCCCGGAAGACGTTACCGTATATGGTATTGTCTCTATCTGATTCTTTTTGATCACCGATGCAGGGATATCGCACGTGCTTGCACATGTAACAAGTACCGGGATCTTACGGCTGTAATCCCTTGACGTGTTCATCCTTACCATCGCATTATCCATCTTATCCGTTCGCTCAACCTTGGATGCAGGCAGGTGATTGATGAGCATTTCCTCAAGCTGGCTCCCGGTAACGGGTTTAAGCAGATAATCATCGAATCCGCTCTGCTCATACATCTGTCTGTTCTCACTTTCCGCATTCGCGGTCAGAACGATTATCGGGATCTTGTTATTAAGACCGGCAACCTGGGTTCTTATGTGCTGCATACACTCGATCCCGTCCATCTCCGGCATCAGATGGTCCATGAGTATGACATCATATCTTTCCGCAAGCGTCCTGGCAAGTGCTTCTTCCCCGCTCTTTGCAGTGTCCACCGTGATCCCGGTGCGTTCAATCAGCTTTCTTTCAACCGTAAGGTTCATCACACTGTCATCAACGATAAGAACCCTCGCGTCTTTTGCGGTAAATAATACGCTGTGATCACGGTTTCCGTTCGTCTTTCCGTAACTGCCGATATCAACCGATCCGATGACATCAGATCTTGTGACTCTCTGACGAAGTGTTACCGTAAATGTCGATCCCTGTGTATAAATACTGTCAACCGCTATCCTTCCACCCATCAGGTCGACAAGCTGCTTAACGATGGACAGTCCCAGACCGGTTCCTTCTATCCTGGCATTTCTGCCTTCATCCACTCTCTTGAAAGCGTCAA
The DNA here is from genome assembly GCA_017612555.1 of Lachnospiraceae bacterium. Taxonomy (GTDB): domain Bacteria; phylum Bacillota; class Clostridia; order Lachnospirales; family Lachnospiraceae; genus UBA2868. The sequence continues at coordinate 13,314 of JAGAFR010000085.1, forward strand.
ACAGGAACGGAATGACTTCCTGCTTGATCCCCATTCCGGTATCCGAAACACTGTACATGATGACTATCTGGTCATCTTCCTGTGTTTCTTTTTCGATGTGAAGCGTTACCGATCCTTCTTTGGTGTATTTGACGGCGTTATTGAGAAGGTTGATGAGTATCTGTCTGATACGCATCTCATCACCGTAGAGTTCCGACGGAAGTGAGGGATCGATCTCAACATTGAACGCCAGTCCCTTCTCTTCAGCTCTGTGCCAGATCATATTTACTATATCCGATATCATTTCCGCCATATTATAGTTGACCGGCACGATATCCATCTTTCCGGCTTCTATCTTGGAAAAATCAAGAATATCATTAATGAGCGACAGGAGCATGCGGCCGGCTCCCTGAATGTTACCCGCGTCCTTTTTGATCGAATCGGACGCGCTGGGGTCACTTAAGATCACCTCGTTAAGCCCGAGTATGGAATTGATAGGCGTTCTGATCTCATGGCTCATATTGGAAAAGAATCTGTTCTGCGATCTGCTGAGATTCTCAGCCTTCTTCATCTCTTCCCGTGCCATATTGCTCTCCTGCGTGTACAGAAGGCTCTGGAACCATGTCATTACAAAGCATACATACCCGACTTCCACAACAGCCAGTGCGGTATCGATATATCTTACTTCTCTTGTATATTTCTGCGTAAGTTCGGGATGATAATAGCCAAATACAAATAAAGCCGCAACTACGACAGTGAGTATGATGATCGTGGCGATACGCGTTCCTCCCGACAAAACAAGACCTATATACAGGTACGCAAATATCATCCACGGTATTACCGCTCCCTCCGTACCTCCTCCAAAGTAGAAAACGATGGGAATGATGATGAATACTAGTGCAAAAGAAATGATCCTGATTGCGGGATTGATCCTGTTCATGCGCACTGACATCAGCGTTATGAAAGGAACCGTTATTGTAGTTACGGCCAGCATTATGATCTCGACTATGCTGTCGCCATAGATGATATCTCCCACCAGTGCAATGGCACAAACGACAATAGCAACCAGTGTAAGAACGACAAATACCCGCTCCCTGAGACTCCTTGAAGAGTCGGATATGATCTTTTTGATATGCTTATCAAACCTCATACTCCGCCTCCTTCAGTGTCTTTGCCGGCAGCGCCCTTTGGAAGGACAGCTCTCATCGTTCGTTCGAATTCATTGATATCGATCGGCTTTCCGATAAACCCAGCAAAACCTTCTCTCAGGAACATCTCTTTTGCCCCGCTTACAACATTGGCGGTAAGCGCGATCACCCTTGCCGTCCTCTGCTGGTTGAAGGCGATATCGGTTATCCTCTTCATCGCCTCCACGCCATCCATCTTAGGCATCATATGATCCATGAATATCACATCATATTCATTATCTGTAAACTTCTGTATAGCTTCCGGACCTGAGCCTGCGGTATCCACGATCATGTTATACTCGGCAAACAGTCCTTTGGCAACGATCAGGTTAAGAGGTTCATCATCAACAACAAGTGCTCTTACATTATCAAGAACAGGCTTCTCAGGACCCTTTACGGCCGGAGCCAGTACACCGCTCTCGCCGTTTAGTACTCTCACTATCGGGTATCCGTAGAGAGGACGCGGCATAAGGATTATATTGTCTTTTTTCGTTATCTTGTCTCCGGTCGTGCTTATCGCGATGGTAACGTTTTTTGATATCCTGTCATAGAATTCGGGATCGGCCAGATATTCCTTCTCGCCCATGAATATGTTGGTGATGTCTCCCCGGTTGATCATCTTTTCAACATCCGCAGCCGTAGGTGCAAAATACATATTGATACGGAGATCCGAAGCGGTGTTTATCGCCATCTCCCTGTACAGTTCCCATACCCTGGAATCCTTATAATTATCCGGATTGAGATGATATATGACATTGTAGAATCTGTCTGTATTTATACGAAGACAGGGAGTCGGATCCACAACAGACTGAGGGATCGACACACGCACCGTAGTGCCTTTCCCCTTTATACTGCTGATGCTTATGAATCCTTTCATTCTCCGGACGAATCCGTACACTATCGGAAGTCCCAGCCCCACACCTCCGGTACTGCGGCTTCTCGTTCTGTTACTCTGGTACATTCCGTTGTTGATCTTCTCGATCTCGTCCGCTCTCATGCCTACACCGGTATCTGTCACTTCCATGATGAGATTGGTTGTATCCCCATGATCAATTGTCGTGATACGAAGGTATACTCCTCCTCTGTGTGTGAATTTGAAAGCATTATCCAGTATATGACCGAGTATCTTGTTGATCCTTCTGGCATCACCCAACAGAACTGACGGTGTGTTGGGATCAAGATCGACTATAAGGTCTTTGTCGGTTTCCTTCTGGTAGAATGTGTAGCCGGCAATGACATCATTGATCATTGATGCCACATCGTATTTACTTTCTTCAAGAAGGACATCTCCTCTTTGTATCTCACCGTAATCCTGTATATCCTCGATCTGACGGGCCATTCTGAATCCCGCATCACATATCGAGGCAACATCATCCCTTTTTTCTTTTTTCAGTATGATAGTGGAAAGACCGTTTATGACATTTACGGGAGTTCGAAGTTCATGCGATATATTGGCCAGGAAGTCTTCCATATCGCTTTTGTCATTTTCCCTTTCCTCATTCAATCGCTCCAGTTCCTGTGTATCAACCGCATCATTTAAGATGATCTCACGAAGTACAAAGAATCCGCAGACCTCAGTAACACAATGAAGGATTATCCTGGATATTGTAAGCGAATCAAAAGTGATAAGTCCTGCAGATGCATTTCTTACAACCTGCATGATGATAAGAAAAAAGAATTCCGTAAGGATAAGGTTCAAAAACTCGGCTCTTCGAAGCAGCGCAACAACAGTCATGAGAAGAAACGATACGACCACGATATCAAAAGTACTCGTATCGTGAACGCCATGATAAAACGCAAGTATCATCGAAAAGATGAGGTAATAATTCTCCCTGAAAGATCTCTGCCTGTATTGAAGTATATGAAGTACCCAGGAAGCCACGACACCTATCAGGATAAGCGGCGGCACCCAGTATTCCCATCCCTGGGAAACATTCTCGATGATGGTACCGATCGAGGCGATCGTAAGGATCGCCAGAACCGTATTATGCACTCTTGTATTCTGCTGATTCATTTCATTCATTTGTCATCTCCGGCAAAGGACCGCGCCCGCGCCTGTCATTATTGTCACGGTAGAATTCCCTCTTTTCATCATACATCCTTTTGTCTGCTTCGATCTTACGGGAATTATAGTCCTTGTCTCCGTACTGCGCAAAGGATCCGCCCATCGCCACATGAATCCCCTTTTCGGCGACTGTGCTCTTTACCATATCTATCTTACTCTCAAACGTCTGTCTGTATTCATCAAATGAATATGCCGCAAATTCATCGCCGCCGACACGGTATACGTTGTCCCGACCGAACACATCCGAAAGAGCGGATGCCACATTCTTTATCATCTCATCTCCGGCTTCGTGTCCTTCATTATCATTTACGGCTTTTAATCCGTTAACATCACACATGACAACCCCATACGGTCTTGCGGTATCCAGACTGTCTCTTTCAAACTCGCGAAGAGCCCGTCTGTTACCAACGTCGGTAAGCGCGTCATGGTAACTGTAATCAACCAGCCGTCTTTGATTATCCCTTCCTCCGACAAGTTCCGAAAGGAAGAACATAAGAAGCCTGATGATCTCGGATATCTCTTCCATCATCTCCACCGGAGGATTGTCCACCCCGAAAAAGCCGATATATGCTCCGTTAAGGATGAGCGGCCCCGTAACAAGAGTGTTTATTCCCTGAGGCTTTAAGACCTCATACATGCTCTCATTCACTTCGCGGTATTTTTCCAGATCATATATCAGGACATGACCGCCCCTTTTGTATTCCTCATACCATGAGTCTATAACACCGACATATTTTACTCCCTTAAGATTATCTATCTCCGGTGTTACCCCGGGAGCACAGAATTCGTATGTATTATCGAACGTCCCGTCACCCATGTCTTCAAATATGTAGGCGCGGTCAGCCCTAAGCTCGGTGCACAGATACTCAAGCACTTTGTTTATCTTATCATCCGGGTCCAGCTCACCCATGATGTACTGAAGCAGATGGTTGACGAAGCGGTCTCTCTCCAGTGATGACTTTTCCCTGGACCACCACTCAAATATCTGAAATCCCATGAACAAAAAGAAGATCACGAGTCCGAATCTGAACCAGCTTCCGTGCCATATGGATCCTCTCTTTACTGCCAGGTATCTACCCATGTCAATAAAAGAGGTTGCCACAAAAACAGAGGCTCCGATATAGAAATACTTCATATAAGACGATATGGATCTTCTACGGCAGTACAGTTCATTATCCATGAGCATGACGAGCAGGCAGACAAGCTGTGCGACATATGACAGATAGATCACCTCTACCATCGTATGCATATCTATACCGTATGCAAGTCTTGCCAGTATCAACCATCCAAGGCAAAACACCGTTATAGCAAACGATGCGTACGGATATACTCTCTTCTTTTGTTTTGTTTTGGAATTGACGAAATAGATCATCGGGAAACCGGCCAAATGCAGGATCACATAAACGATCTCACGCGATGCATATGTACTGCCGGTCAAAAGCTGTGGAAGGCCCGTATCACACAGACTCCACAATCCGAAGAGAACAGCTGACAGACCAAGCGCCCAAAGGCTGCGCATAATGGGGTTCCTGTGAGCCATTCCGAAAAAGAAAGCTATGATGACAACGCCGAAGATCACCATCAGAACGGACAGGTTCATTCCGGTAACATTCCGTCTCATCAGTGCATGCCGGTACAACTCCTCGGGGCCAAACTTCATCTCATTGACGCGTCCGCTCGTTCCGTCCGAAAAAGCCGTCTCTGCCTCCAGGCGGAAAAGGGCGCCTTCATCCTTGGTCCCCAGTCCTATCATATGATAGGAAATACCGTCTCCGGTACCTGTCAGGTTTTCTTTGGTGCAAAAGGAGTATATCTCCTCATCATTTACGTATACGGTAAAATTCAGATTGCTCGTGGAAAAATAAACGGAATCCGTCTCCGCCATGGAGTCGGGAAGAGTCTTGGTAGCCACATAACTGCCGCCTAAGCTTCCTGCCGAGATCTCATCGATCCGGACAACCACCCCGGAATCAAGAGTCCACCCCTCGGTATAGTCACGCGCAGCGGCATCTTTGTCGGCGCGGAGAAACTCCTGCATATCGGTGCAAAAATAAACATGCCCCAGGGTCAAAATGAGCATGAAAAAATAAACGATCACACATACTTTTATGACAGTGTTGGTATTTGATCTCATACAGCGCTTTCCTCAATGTGCGAAGTACTATAATCTTATCGTGTTTTGGCGCTCTGAGTCAACATTTTTCATAAAATCCCGGGGGTAAATCATCACATTCTTGCGTACAGTTTTGTTATCCTTCTGATATCGGCTGCAAGTTTTTTGGAAAAAGCTCCTTTTTTCATCCTCCAGACCCAGTTTCCGCCCAGTGTCGACGGCGTATTGATCCTCGCCTCATCCCCGAGTCCGAGCCAGTCCTGCATCGGGATGATACACAGTTTGGAAACCGATCCCATGGCAAGCTTGATAAATGAAAACGCTATATCCTTATCGTTATCAAATGATCTGCGGTTGATATAGGAAAGCGCCATCCTTCTGTCGGAAGTCTTAAGCTTTTTGAACCATCCGACCGTAGTCTCGTTATCATGCGTTCCCGTATAACAGACAGTATTGGGTCCGTAGTTATGGGGCAGATAGTCGGAATCAGACCTTGAATCAAAAGCAAACTGTAACACCTTCATTCCGGGATATCCGGTCCTTCTGACGAGTCTTATCACTGAATCTGTAAGAAAACCAAGGTCTTCAGCTATGATATCAACATCACCCAGCTTTTCCCTCATCCGGGCGAACAGTTCGAATCCGGGACCCTTTTCCCATTTTCCGAACTGAGCGGTCTTATCACCGTAGGGTATCGCATAATACGCATCAAATGCCCTGAAATGGTCAACCCTTACAACATCATACAGTTCAAAGCAATGTTTGAAGCGCTGTATCCACCATTTATAACCGGTCTTTTTGTGATATTCCCAGTCATAAAGAGGATTCCCCCACAGCTGTCCCGTTGCCGAAAACCCGTCCGGCGGACATCCGGCCACTGCGGTCGGGTATCCGTTTTCATCAAAACGAAACAGTCTCGGATCTGCCCAGGTATCGGCGCTGTCGAACGCAACGTAGATCGGGATATCTCCTATTATCCTGATCCCCCTGTCATTGGCATACTTTTTAAGAGCTTTCCACTGGAGGTGGAACTTGTACTGAAGGAATCTGTAAAAAGCTATCTCTTCGGCATGCTTGGCGACATACGCATCAAGCGTTTTCTTATCACGCTTTCTTACAGGCTCGTCCCACTCTATGAAGCTTATGCCGCCGAAAGAATTCTTGATCGCCATATACAGCGCATAATCCTCAAGCCAGAATGCATTCTTTTTACAGAACGCAGCAAATCCTTTATCCTTGGAAGCGTCAAATCTCTTGAACGCTTTTGCAAGCATCTTAAAACGCGAGCTGTATATCCTGCCGTAATCGACAGTATCCGACTTTTTCCCGAAATCGTAAGAGTCGGCTTCCTTCTGCGTAAGCAGTCCTTCTTCAATGAGCATCTCCGGATCGATAAAATACGGATTGCCCGCAAATGTGGAAAAGGACTGATACGGTGAATCTCCGTAGCTTGTGGGTCCGAGGGGAAGTATCTGCCAGTAGCTCTGACCTGCCTCGGCAAGCATATCGACAAAGTTGTAGCTTTCCTTTCCGAATGTTCCTATTCCGTATTTGCCGGGAAGCGATGCCACCGGCATCAGTATCCCGCTCTGCCTTAAAATCTTCTTCATTAATGTTCCTCTGATCTTACATTGTTAACGTTAGCGCCGGACACATTTATGATATACTCTCGTCCGGCAATATACAATACGTCATTACAGGAGATCTGCGATCTCGTATATGAGTTTTTCGGTCTTCTCCCAACCCAGGCACGGATCCGTGATCGATTTTCCGTAACATCCGCCTCCCGGCTCCTGGGCGCCGTCCTCTATATAGCTCTCTATCATGAAGCCTTTAAGTATCGATGCGATGCGGTCATCGTGTCTTGCGGAATGAAGTACTTCCTTTACTATCCTTCTCTGCTCGAAAGGATTCTTGTTGGAATTGCAGTGATTCGTATCAACGATAAGACCGGGGTTTTCAAGTTCCATTTCATCATAACAGTCGCACAGTCTCACAAGGTCCTCGTAATGATAATTGGGTTTCATCGATCCGTGCTGGTCAGTGTATCCGCGAAGTATGGCATGGGTATGCCTGTTCCCGTCGGAATGGACCTGCCACCCTCTGTATATGAAAGTATGTCCGTTCTGCGCGGCACTTATTGCATTCATCATTACCCTGTAATCTCCCGAAGTCGGATTCTTCATTCCCACGGGAACGCTTATGCCGCTCGATGTCAGACGATGCTGCTGGTCTTCGACGGAGCGTGCACCTACAGCAACATACAGGAGCAGGTCGTCAAGATATCCGTAGTTTTCCGTATAGAGCATTTCATCCGCACATGCGAATCCGGTCTCCATGACAGCCCGCATGTGAAGGTGCCTTGTAGCTTCTATCCCCTTGAACAGATTTGGTTTTTCGGTAGGATCCGGCTGATGCAGCATCCCCTTGTATCCTTCCGCCGTAGATCTGGGCTTGTTCGTGTATATTCTCGGAACTATGAATATCTTGTCCTTAACCTTCTCCTGAACGGGCACGAGCCTTCTGATATAGTCAAGTACAGAGTCTTCATTATCCGCAGAGCAAGGTCCTATGATCAGGATGAGCTTGTTGCGCCTGCCCTCGAATATGGATATGAGCTCCGCTTTCCTCTCCTGTATCGTTTCGTTCATCTTCGCTGTCAGGGGATACATCTCCTTAAGCTCCGCAGGTATCGACAGCTGCTTTTCATACATCATTCCCATTGTTTTTTCTCCTTACCTGTTCTTGTTATCTTTTATTATTCTGTATCTGTAACATTATCTTTACGTGATACAACGACAAATCTTGTATTGTTATCGTCCCTCTCGTTGATATGTTCATCAAGCACCTTAAGGCCGTATATGGCAGCGACTTCAAGACTTGCTATCGCAGCCACCGACATGTCCTGTTTTCTTGCAACATTCCTTGCCGCAACGGCGGTGTTTACCGCCTCTTCGATCTCATATCCTTTTTCTTTTAAGTATCCGTCACACTGCTCGATCGCCTTGCGCTGGCTTACGACCTTTTTAATATCACCGATCCTGCTTCCTCTCACTCCAAGCAGATTCTGAACTATGTTAAGCACATATTCATCCGTAACGGACAGTTCTCCTTTTTCCAACAGCTTCCCTACCTCCTCAACGGGTCCGGCATAGCTGTTTTCCACCGGAAGGACCGCCATGTCACACTCTCCCGATACAACAGCGTCATATGCCTCTTTGAAGTTTGCATATGATACATGCAGCGCATCAGGGAACATCCTTCTTGCAGCTACGTGCGCAAACGCCCCTTCAATTCCGCTGTAGGCCACTTTGACCATCATTTTCCTCCTTATAATACACTCATCCGGTTAACCGGGAAATAAAAAAGCGGTTCCGGATCATGTTTTCCGGACCGCCTGTAAGTCATTCATGATCAGCCCTTGTAACTGTTCACGGCATCGATCACTTTTGTGATCTCATCGTCATCCATGTATTCCATCATGGGAAGCGTGACGATATGTGCGCAAAGATCTTCCGTGACAGGATAATCTCCTTCTTTGAATCCGAATCTTTCCGTCATACAGGGCTGCAGATACGGAGGTACACGCCAGGAGATATCCGTTGCTATGTCCTTATCTTTAAGGTACTCTCTGAAACCTTCCTGATCCTGCGTCCTTACTATGAACTGATACCATGTATGCTCGCATCCGTCCGCGGTAAGAGGCATAGTTACAAGCGGATTGTTCATCTCTTCAAGATACCTGTTTGCAATATGTCTTCTGTTGGCAAGAAGCTCATCTATATGGGACAGCCTGACCCTCATCAGTCCCGCCTGCAGTTCATCAAGGCGCATGTTGAATCCGATCTTGATATTGTGATATCTCCTGTCGCTCCCATAGTTACGCAGTACCTTTACCGTCTCGGTGATCTGCGGATCAGTCGATACTACCGCGCCCCCGTCTCCGAAGCATCCCAGATTCTTGGTCGGATAAAAGCTGAAAAAAGCTGCCTTTCCGAACAGACCTGTATTAACACCTTTATAGGGTGCAAAATGGGACTGTGCACAATCTTCAAACAGATCCAGCCCGTACTTCTTACATTCCGCAAGTATGGGGTCCATACGCGTGGCCTGCCCATACAGGTGAGTTACAAGAACAGCTTTTGTCCTTGATGTAACTGCCGCTCCTATCTTGGATGCATCAAGCTGATAGTATTCATCCGGTTCGACAAACACGGGCTTGGCTCCACACTGGAGGATTCCGAGCATCGTCGCGATATATCCGTTAGCCTGGACGATGATCTCATCTCCTTCCTGTATTCCGGAAGCCATGAGTCCCAATGTTATCGCATCCAGTCCGTTATCTACTCCGGCACAGGTACAGTCCCCGAGTTTTTTGGAGAACTCTTCTTCAAAAGACGATACTTCCTTACCGAGTACGTACCATCCGCTTCTTAGTACCTCAAGCGCCTTATCCTCATATTCCTTCTGATACAGTCTGAATCCTCTTCCAAGATCATTTATCGGTATCATACCATTCTTCCTTTCCTTCCGTTTAGCGTGCAGGTCTTCTGTATACCCTTGCACATCCGGCCTGCTCTTCCGTCAATCCGTTATCCCGGATATAATCTTTCCAGTACGAGCTCATCTCATCAAGATTCGGTTCATGATCATCATCCACATCTCCGGCCGCATCATAAGATCCGTACTGACTGTCGAGTACTATTATAACATCCGGAACGGATTTTGGGTTGATCTTATAATACAGATCAAGTTGATCGTCATCATAAGCCGTCGTCCGCCATGTGGACGGGAACCCGCAATCAAGTTTTGACTCCGTATAACCCCACGGAAGGATCTTGGAAAACATGACGTTTCCGTTTGGGTTGCCGCTTATGATCTGTGTGCCGTCCGTTCCGGCGCAATACTTACCGATCATTTCCTCTACTTCGATATACTGCCGCAGATGCTCATCCGTCGTATACAGCCCCTTTGCCACTCCGGAGGGAATGACGCTTGTAAGCTTATCTATCGGAGCATCACGATATACGTTTTTAAATCTGAGTCCCGCCGTGACCAGAAGGCATGAAGCGCATACAGCGGCGGCCAGAGCGGCTGCTGTCTTTTTAAGATACGAACCTTCCACCTCATCGCCGATACTTCGCATAAGATCACTGACTGCACACAGGCAGGCAGGTATCCCTACAGAAAGGCCGAGCGCGACCACATACAGAAAATCACTTGATGTAAAACAATAAACAAGTGCAATGAGCCCGGCCGGGATCACAGTCAGCCAAAACAGAGCGTGATTCTTCCTCTCCGAGATAAAGAATACTGGAACGGCGAACATAAAGAACGCCACATGGATATACCCCGTATGTCCGAATGATATAAACGCCATTATCGCAAACAAAATGCAGTCCGTAAATACCACGATCTCATAAAACGGATGCTTTTTAAGAAACTTCTGAAATACCAATGATACGGCGATAAGCGCATAACTTACGTAAGTGTATATACCGAACACATCCGTAAGGCACCTGTTGGGTTTTCTGATATAATATCCCAGCGACTCGTTATGCTCATTGTCAACGAGTATACCCGGAAGGACATTTATCAAATAATCGATATCCACATGCGAAAACAGGTATATCGCAAATATGACTGCAGGGATCAAAGTTCCCGTAAGAGAATAGACTATGATGTCCCGGAGCGTTTGCCCTCTTTTGATGATAAATACAATGATCGCAGCCAACAGCACAAGAACATAAACGACTGCAAAAGCCGGCATGGACAATACCGACAACGCAAGCACCATTCCCGATACAACAAGCTCAATGCGGCTTTTCGTATTCTTATAGTCGTATATGAGTATCAGGGACAGCTCCATCAGAACGGTTGACAGCATGTAGTACGAAAAAGTCGCGTTGTTAAGGTGCGCATAGCACATTATGAACAGTGCCGCCCCAAGCCCCGCCGGTTTGGGATATTCTTTTTTCAGAACATTGTAATACCAAGCCGCAACGAACGTTGAAAGCAGCAGATACAACAGTCTGAAGTACAGAATCACCCCTGCATTCGTCCCGGCAACGGCCAAATATAATGCATAAAACGGGATCATTAAGACCGACGACATCTGGGTCCTGAACCACTCGCCGACGAGCGGGACGCTGCCCCGGTAAAAACGGTCTGCGGTAGAGATATAGAAGCTCTCATCCGTCCAGCAAAATCCCTTGAACGAACGCCATAAAAGACATAGAAAACAGACTGCCAGACATATGAGACCATAGTTTTTCTTAAGTAACTTTATCATAAACCCATTAAACAGCCACGATTATGACTCCGCAGATTACAAGAGCCATTCCCATGAGCTTTCGTTTTGAGATATTCTCCTTAAGTATGATCCTTCCGAGTACGGTGACGAACACGTAACCGCTCGCTTCAAGCATCGCTCCTATGGACAGCGGAACAACTTTATAACAGTAGACGGTCAGAAGCGTCGCAAGGAAAAAGATGATATATGCACAGATCACACGTATGTTAAGATATTCAAAGATCCATGACCTGTATTGCTGTCTGGCCGCGATTTTCAACAGTATCTGTGAAAAAGCCGATATAAGGGATGCGGCAATAAAGATGACTATGTAAACGCTCATTCTTTTTCCGCCTTTTTCGATTCAACTATCGAATCCACTATGAACACCGGTCTGTTCCTTGTGGCATCAAGTGTCCTCCACAGATACTCACCGAGTACTCCGAGCATGAGCAGTATCATACCGGATGAAAAAAGAACAAGGCACATCAGCGTCGACCATCCCTTTACGGGAGTACCGATGATACAATACTCTATCAACACTTCCAGTATCCAGACAAAAGAAAGCAGAGCCATCACCACACCGAGTCCCGACATGAACTTTATCGGGAAATACGAGAAGCTCATCATACTGTCAACCACAAGTTTGAACTTCTTCGAAAATGTCCACCGTGACTTTCCGACTTCTCTGTCCTTTCTGTGAAAGTACACCTTGTCCGACTTAAACCCTATCCAAAGCACCTGAAGAGACAGGGACGAATTCTTCTCGTCAAGCTTTAAAAGCACTTCGATCGCCTGCCTGTCCAGAAGATAACAGTCAAAACCTCCCTTAGGCATTTTGTCGTCGATCGTTTTTCGTACTATCGAGTAATACAGATTTGCAAAGAATTTCTTTATCGCCGGCTCGTCCCGTTCGCCTCTTACGGCCAGTACGACTTTGTTGCCCTCTTTCCATTTATCGTAAAGCTGGATTATGAGTTCCGAGTCTTCCTGCAGATCGGCCTGTTTCGTGACTGCACAGTCTCCGGTGCACACACTCAGTCCTGCAAGCAGTGCCGCATGTTCTCCGAAGTTACGCGACAGCCTGACGCACTTGACGTTATCGTCAAGTTCTCTGATACTGTTCATGACCGACCATGAGTCATCTCCGGATCCGTCATCGACCATTACGATCTCGTAGTCACCGAGCCTTCCCAGTATCTTGGCCTTCATATCCTCATAGAGGAGCATCAGCGTATCCGAATTGTAATATACAGGTATGATGATAGATATTTTGCTCATATTTTATCCTTTCAAATACTCCTTAACGGAATCGTATTCCTCCTTCGGAAGGAACGGGAACATATCATCGTTATCCGCACTTGTTATCGTGCCGTCGGGATGGACCTTTGAAGAGAGCTTGGGTTCAAAATTCTGTTTGTCATCGACAACCGCTTCAACCAATATGGGCCCGTCGGTTCCGATCGCATCCCTTATCTTTTCCTTCAGTCCTTCTTCACTGTCTATGCGTTCATAAGGTATCGAAAAAGCGTATGCCACTTTTTCAAGATCGGGAAAAGATATGCCGTTTCCTTCACACACTCCTATAAGATCCCTTCCCGCGAACAGGTTCTGCTGTGTCTGTCTTATCGAATGATATCCGTTGTTGTTAAGAATGAATATCTTGATATTCATTTTGTTATAGAACACGGTCTGAAGCTCCTGGATGTTCATCATAAAGCTTCCGTCACCGTCTACGCATATAACTCGCGCTGATGCTGATGCTGCCGCTGCTCCGATCGCCGCCGGAAAACCGTATCCCATTGCAGCACATCCCGAGTTGGTAAAAAGCCGCTGATCTTTCTTGATCTCGGCAGCCTGAAATCCCATAACGCATGCACCGCCGTTACCGGTAACGATCACATCTCCTTCTTCAAGTACATCATACAGACCCTCGAAGAACACATAGGGGTTAAGCTTATCCGTATGTCTGTATCCGTCAAGGACTGCGGGATATCTTGCATTTACGTCTTTGGCACGGGCAAGCCATGCTTCATGTAAGCCCGCGTCGTAATCGGAATGCTCTCTTATGCTCTTTGTGATATCAACCATTACATCCCTGACATCGGCATGAACCGGCATATCCACATGTACGGTCGGCTTGTGCAGTTCATTTTCGTCTATATCTACTGCAATCTTATATGCTTCCTTCGCAAATTCATGCTTATTGTAGCTGATCATCCTGATGTTCATCCTGCACCCGAGCACGAACAGCAGATCTGCCGACTGCACCACAAAATTACCGCCGCGAAGTCCCACGGTTCCCGGCTTTCCGCAAAACAGAGGATCGTCCGTCGGCATCAGATCATGCGCATTCCACGCCGTAAGTACCGGTATGTTAAGAGCATGCGCACATTCCAAGAATTCATCTCTTGCACCGGCAACATTTATTCCCGTGCCCGCCAGTATGACCGGACGCTTTGCGGCTTTGATCTTTTCCATGATGAGTGTCGTATTGCTTTTGTCATACACCGGATCCTCCGATCCGTCCCCATCATATCCTTTCAGCTCTTCGGGATCTATCTTCGCCGCCTGTATATCAAGCGGAACATCTATCCACACGGGTCCCTTTCTTCCGCTGCCACACAGATACCATGCTTTTTCCATATGGTACCTGATCGTATCCTTATCAGTCACCATCACGGCATACTTGGTCATGTTGGCAACGGCTTCGGTTATCTGGTACTCCTGGTCTCCGAGCTGACGGAGCGGTACGTCCGTAGACCATGTAGTCGTCTCACATTTGACCTGACCCGATACAACGAACATCGGTATCGAATCCTGCCATGCACCCAATACTCCCGTAATCGCATTTGTACCTCCGGGTCCGCTCGTAACACACACCGGAGCCACTCTTCCGGTCAGTCTTGCATATCCTTCGGCTGCGATCGCACAAGCCTGTTCATGATGATTATATATGCATCTGATCCCTTCCTTATGCCCGATCGCATCATCAAGATGCATGGCGCCTCCGCCGGTTACGAGGAAAACATCTGTCACACCTTTTTGTACAAAAAATTCCGCTATATACTCGGACACTTTCATTGTCATAATATATACCTCAGTATCCCTTCAGGGCTGTCAGACGTCCCTATGGCGGGAAACTTATTTACATCCGCGGCTCCGGAAAAGCCGAATCCGTAAGTGACCCCGATAAAATCCACACCTGTCCCGGAAGAGCCGATCGCATCATTATCGCTGTCTCCCACCATGACCGTTCGGGATCTGTCGGCCCCCAGGATTTTTATCGCATTATCTATTATATCTTTCTTGGACAGTTTTCCTTCGGCATCGGATCCGCATATCGCATCCACTGCCTTGTCGAATCCGAAATGCATCAGCAGCTTCCCGGCATAATCCTGTCTTTTATATGTTGCTACCGCGGTTTTGACGCCGCTTTCCCTAAGCTTTGCAAGAGTTTCAAATATGCCTTCATAGGGCACCGCAAGCAAAATGTCATCTTCCTTATACCTGTTCCTGAACACATCCGCGGCCTTATCGGCCTCTTCTTTTTCAAGTCCGTACACGCGTGCAAAAGACTTCTGGATCGGAGGACCTATGAATGTCCGAAGAACATCGGAAGAGACTTTCTCATATCCAAGTGTTTCGATCGCATATAAAACCGACCTGAATATGCCTTCCGACGTATCAAGCAAAGTTCCGTCAAGGTCAAAGATCACTGCATCATAACGTCTCATATATGCTCTCCGTCACAAACACGGGACTGATGCGAAGATTTAACTTGCGGATCCCTTTGACCGTATCGGCGTTGATATTATCAGCCTCTTTGCGGCTGTACGAATACTCCATGTTCGGATTGACATAGTTGGATACCGAGGTCTCCCTGTATCCGTCAAAACCCGCAAGTCCGATGCTTGCCACATCCGCTTTGGACAGGAGCCTGAGTAGCATGATAAGCGGATTATCCGGCATGAGCGCATCTTCATCAAGAAGGTCACTGTAGCTGAGTGTATGATCGAATTCTCCGAGTGTCCTGGTGATATTGGATGTAGCGATAAGCTTTGATTTTTCCTTTTGTTCATTAAGTGCGGAGCATAACTGAACATATCTTTTGGCATTGCTCATGAACACATAATCAACATCATAATCTTCGGGAATGAAGTTGATGGATATGGTAACGCACTTCTTATGCGCCAGATAATCAAGTACTCTGTCTCTTTGCGCGTATATATTGTTTCCCGGCCCCATCAGCAGTATATCGGCTCCCTTAAGTGCCGAAGTAAATGCCTGTACCGAATCCGAATCACCGAAATGCTTCTTCTGATACTCAAAATACTTTTCCCTGATATAGTCTTTATCGTACAAAAGCCTTTTTTCGTCTTCGAGAGAAGACAGTATCTCACTTATCGACTTGACCGACAGCTTTCCCGTATCCATGAGATAATTCACATAGTTCGGGTGGCAGTCGTGTGAAGCCGCAAGGAAGAACTTGAACGAATAACCCCACCTGAATTTTCTGCTCATCTCGAGCATAGTGACCTCTATGGCTTCAAGTATCTGGCTGTTATGATAGCAGGTTCCGTGATACTCATTCATATGCATGACAAGAAGTTCGATCGGTGTGTTTCCCGCACTCTTACCCATGCCGTAAAGGCTCCCGTCCACGATAAGCAAACGATCGGCGGGCGGATCGTCAAGAAGCTCTATACAGTTTGCATATGCAAGCTGGAAATTGTTATGCGCATGATAGCCGATCCCTATATCGCTGCTTACGTGCGAACACGCAAAATCAAAATAATGACGGAGCTGTCCTTTATGAAGCAGTCCGTATGTATCAACGAGCGAAAAAGCATACGGTTTAAGATCATTTACAAGTCCGATCAGTTCCGATAATTCATCGTCATCATAGCTCGTGATCGAAACAGCCTGAGCAAAGACTCTGTATCCCTTATCCTTAACCTGCTTGCAAAAATCAATCGCCTCGTGCATCTTATGTTTCTTAAAGATGACTCTGATCCCGTCCAGAAAACACTCATTGGCCGGCATCACATTTTCTATCGGACATGTTCCGTAATCGATCATGCCTACGATCATGGATCCGCCTTTATCAAGCTTTCCGAACGTTCTGCCGATGCACTCGGTATCGGGAAAGATCGTGCGGTTCTCATCATAGTCTCTTCCGGCATCGATAAATCCGGTCTCGATTATATCGACACCGGCACTTACAAGGCGCTCAAATATGTTGATTATATTGCTCTTTCCGAACTCCCAGTCATTAAGATAACCGCCGTCCCGCAGCGTACAGTCAAGGAGCTTTATCTCTTTACGACTCAATCCGGTCCTCCGTTCGGTCTTTGGATTCTTCTCTTGCATCCTCTGTAACTATAAAAACTATCCCGCATATTATTATTACCGCACCGATCACTTTACGGATAGTGATCTGCTCCGCGAACAGAAAGTATCCCCACAGTATCCCCCATATCACGGTGGCTCCTCTGTTTGCATAGGCCGTGACAAGAGGCATGTGTTTTATTATCTGCTGCCATGCGACCGCGTATAAGAACAATCCGAATAACACTACCCCGTAATACAGAATGAACTTTACGGACATGAATTCACACTGTGCCGCATACTTTGATGCTACGCCCGTAAGGGAATAGACCGCAAGGAACAGGTGCAGTATTACCATGTATTTAATGTTCGATCTCATAGATCTTTCTGTCTCTAACCTTTCTCGGAAGTATCAGATAGTCTGTTCCGGCAGCAACAGCGCTTTTCCCATCCTTTTCCATTCGATCGCCTATCATCAGGATGTTGCCGGGATCCTCACCCGTATCTTCCATTATCACAAACAGCCCTTTGGGGGAGGGCTTTAGTTCGTCTATCCTTGTATCATCCGGCGAGTACTGTCCGTCCGTTTCCACACCCATCGCCGACAGTTTGTCAGCCGTCGGATAATCAGACAGTATAACAACCTTTTTCCCTTTCTTCCGAAGCGATGCGATCCACTCTATAAGCGCGGTATCCTTTGTGGCATTTACCGCCGAAAGCGGATCGTCATATATCCATCTTCTGACAATGCGACGGACTCTTTCGATATCAACGTTCTTATCCTTTGCGACCTTTTTCATCATCTCTTCTTCAGAAGAGCCTTGGGTCCATTCTTCCTTCACCTCGCGGAAGTATTTCAGAATGAACAGGTCTTTGACCGAAAACGGATGAAACATATAATGACAGATAAGACGCTTAGCCATGATCATTCGAAGCCTTGGTTGATCATACAACGTCCCGTCAAGATCAAATACATACAGATTGTAATCGCCGATGTTCTTTTTCATCTTCTATACATTGAACAATGTGGGACTGGTCCAGTATGACGGCATCGGAATATCCACAAACGTAAGGATCGCAAGTATGATCACAAGTATCGCTATATATGCAAGAAGCGATTTTTCCTTGTATAGCTTCTCCGGCTTCTGAACCGCGGAATCCGGCTTGAACGCAATGTACAGATAAAAACAGAACAGTCCGAACACAAACGGCATCGCGATTATGTATTCCATTCTGTACTTGATCATGAACACACCGATGAAGAACGTTGCGCACATCGCGTAAAAGAATGATGATACAAGAAGACTCGTTTCCGTGTAATGCGCAAAGCTTTTTCTGTAAAGGCCGGCAACGGACGGATCACCTATCATCCTGTACTCTGCAAATCGCTTTGTAGCCATGAGGAACGCTCCCGCAAACCAGTATCCGATGAGAATACTGCTGGGCGGCTGGTACTCCTGTGTTATGATGAACCATCCGAGAAGAAGACGTATCATGTTGTTGATGGACTCGGACAGAACATCAAGATAAGGAATATCCTTTGTCCTTATGGGCTTCACGTTATACAGAACACCCATTACCAGAAGCCATAATTCCATGTACAAAAATACTCGTCCGACAAAACACGAAAGCACAACTCCGAGGATGATGAGCAGCGCATATTCCGTAAGGACCAGAGACAGCTTCATATTCTCCGACACAACGGGTCTGAATTTTTTGGTGGGATGGTATTTATCAAATTCGGCATCAAGCCACTCATTGATGACATAATTTGCCGATGCGATGAAGCACGTTGCCATGAATCCGAGAATGAACCTTATGATGACATCCGGTGTGAAAACAAAATCAGTCAGCAGTATTGCGATCGCCACACCCGGAAGGATAAAAGCGTTCTTGACCCAATGATCGGGACGCGCTATCTTGATATAATTCTTCATGTATACTCTCCTTTACCGCCTTATTCGTATTCCTTGAACAGCTTTGAAAAATAAGCCGTATTATCTGCCACATCTCCGGAAAAGATCGATGAGCCCATCACGATCACATTGGCTCCGGCATCAAGTACCGTTGTGACATTGTCTCGTGTTATCCCCCCGTCAACCTGAATATCGGTATCAAGTCCCCTGTCACCCAGCATCCGGCGCAGGTTTTTGATCTTGTCGGTGCACATTTCCATGTATTTTTGTCCGCCGAATCCCGGCTCTACGGTCATCACAAGGAACATATCCGCCTGTCCGAAATACGGGATCAGGGATTCAATGCCTGTGTGCGGCTTGATCGCAACACCGGCCTTTTTCCCCCTTGAATGAATCTTATCGATAGTCTCCGAAAGCGGTACGCATGCCTCCTGATGAACGGTCACTATATCCGCCCCCGCATCTATGAACTTATCGATATATCTCTCGGGTGCCTCTACCATCAGGTGCACATCAAGTACCTTTTGGGTTGCCTTGCGGACACTTGTCAGTACCGGGATACCGAATGAGATGTTTGGAACGAACATGCCGTCCATGACATCAAAATGAAAGTAATCGTTTCCTCCCGCTTCAGCCTTCTTCATCTGCTCGCCTAGGATCGTAAAATCAGCGGCGAGAATTGAAGGTGACAGAATAACCATTGTCAATATCTCCTTGATCTTGTCAGTTCGTTGTATATGTATACATAGTTCTCATATCGGAGCCTTGAGATCTCTCCGGCTTCCGTTGCAGCCTTTACCCCGCAATCCGGTTCATGTGTATGCGAACACGGTGTAAAACGGCAGCTTGAGTGATCCGAGAATTCCTCATAATAGCCGGCAAGTTCCTCCGGTCCTATATCAAACAGTTCAAAAGATCCGAATCCCGGTGTATCGACTATATATGTATCTTCCATTATCCGTATTATCTCGGAATGCCTTGTCGTATGCTTTCCTCTGGCCAGTTTTTCCGATATCTCACCGGTCTTCTGAAGATCACAGCAAGTGATGCAGTTGATGATCGACGACTTACCCACACCGGACGGTCCTGCTACGGTTGTTGTCTTACCTTTAAGTGCCGATACGAGCTCATCAATACCTTCGTTCTGTCTGGCACTTGTGATGAATATCCGGCACCCGCATTCTCTGTAATCGGAACTGACTCCGTCCGCAAGCACATCTCCCGCAAGATCCTCTTTATTAAAGCATATTAGCACAGGTATTCCCTGTGCTCTGTATTGCAGGATCATCTTATCAAGAGTAACGAAATTGGGCTCAGGACTTGCAAGGGCGAATATGATGAGTGCCTGATCCACATTTGACACGTTCGGCCTTACCAGCTCATTACTTCGCGGGAGTATCTCGGAGACATTTCCCGTCATCTCTTCTCCCGGAACTATGTCAATCTCCACATGGTCACCCACAAGAGGTTTCATCTTGTCATGTCTGAACAGCCCCTTGGCTCTGCACGTGAACAGTCCCTCATCGGTATCAACATAATAAAATCCGCCGATCCCTTTGACTATTCTGCCCTTCATACTCAGTCTTCCGCCGTGAACGTGACTGCCGTGGGATTGGTAGTCTCCCATGTACCCTCAGCCGACAGATATGTTATCGTTATGGCTCCAGAGGGGATATCGTTTATTCCCTTTTTGGAAACAGTATACGGGAATGATGTCGTAGAGAATCTTCCCAGTTCCTCGCCCGCAGGAGACATGAGTACGATGACCGCTTCAGACCCTTCCATGAAGTTGGCAGGGGAACCTACTTCCACGGAACATGAATACGATACGGTCTTCTTGCCGAGACTGATCTTGAGATCCACAGCCGTTCCCTTATCTACCATTCCGCCTGCAGCGGGTGACTGTGATATGACCTTACCCTTTTCAACCGAATCCGAATCCTCTTCGGCAACGGTTCCTATCGACAGGCCTTCCTCTTCTATCACTACTTTTGCCTCTTCTTCGGTCTTGCCCGTAAGATCCGGCATCGTTATCTGTTCAACGTTCATCCCCGAACTGATCACTACCGTGATCGGACTTCCCTTTGCGGCTGTCGTTGCTCCAAGAGGATTCTGTGAGATGACTTTTCCTTTTTCCACACTGTCACTTTCCTGAAGCTGCTTCTGCATGGAAAATCCTTCATTCTCCAGCATCACCTTGGCCTCCGCCTCAGACAGCCCGACAACATCCGGTACATTTACTCCCACAACCTTACCGCTTGATACGACAAGATTGAGAACGGTTCCGGCATCCACTTCGGTATTTCCTTCGATATCCTGCGACACTATGTAGTCCCTGTCATACTCCGTGGACTCCTTGTAAGTGGCCTTGGCTGTAAGTCCGGCTTTGGTAAGTGCTTCTCCGGCCTCGGCAACAGTCATTCCGACAACGTTTGGAACGATCGCCTTATCCGATGAAGTCTCTATCGTCAACTCTTCCTTATCGGAAGATGAATCTCCGGAAAATGCACCGAACACTTTTCCTATCACGACCACCGCAATGATCGTTATGATGATCGCAGCAACGACAAGCAGAATCGTGACCGCCTTTTCCATCTTGGGGTCGACGTCATCATCAAGTTCATCCTCGTAGTATTCTTTTCTTCCGCCGCTCTTCGGCTTACCGCTGCCGGACTTGGGCGGCTTATTCCCGGAAGTTCTTCTCACTTCTTCCCGTCTCTTCCTTGCCGGCTTTCTGTCCCTTACTCCGAATACATCTTCATAATCATCCTCATATTCAGCCTCGGGCTCTTCCTCATATACGGGCTTTCTCGGCTGAGGACGCGGCTCTTCCGCCACGACAGGTACAGGTATCTCTGCGCCTGCATATGCGGTCTGGTTTCTGATCTGGATCTTCTCCTGATCGGATATATTCTTAGTCCCGCCTTCGCTTGCAGGTTCGGAGAATACAACGAACTCATCATCTGGATTCGTAAGTGAGTGCTTGAGATCCCGTATGAGCTGACCGACATTGGCATATCTTCTGTCGGGGTTCTTTTGACAGCACTTGGAAATGATCTGTTCCACGCTTATCGGAACGTCCGGAACGTATATCCTCGGTGAAGGCATCTCTTCCTGTATGTGCTTGATGGCAACAGCAACCGTCGTCTCTCCGTCAAAAGGAACGTGCCCCGTTACCATTTCAAACAGCGTGATACCTATGGAATAGATATCGCTCTTGGCATCGGAATAGCCGCCCCTTGCCTGCTCCGGTGACGTATAATGTACGGATCCCATCGCATGCGAAGTGACGGTATTGCTCGTAGCAGCCTTGGCAATACCGAAATCCGCAACCTTTACCTTTCCTTCCTTGGAAATGATTATATTCTGAGGTTTGATATCTCTGTGGATTATTCCGTTATTGTGCGCAGCCTCAATTCCCATCGAGACCTGGATGGCGATGCTGACAGCCTCCTTGGCCGTAAGCCGTATCTTCTTTTCGATATAGTGCTTGAGAGTGATACCCTCGACAAGCTCCATAACGAAATAATACATCCTTCTCTCTTCGCCGACATCATATACATTGACGATATTGGGATGCATAAGCCCCGCTGCGGCCTGTGCTTCAGCTTTAAATTTGGACACGAATCCGGAGTCGGATGAAAACTCCGGCTTGAGTACTTTTATCGCAACGAACCTGTTGAGCTTGTGACATTTGGCCTTATATACATCGGCCATGCCTCCGCTTCCGATCAGTTCGAGTATCTCATATCTGTCCCCTAAAAAAGTTCCTATTTCAAGCATTTATCTCTCCTCCGACGACTCAATGATAACAACCCCTATATTATCCTTCCCGCCGTTATGATTTGCCATTTTGATCAGATTCTCGGCCATATCCGGAACGTCTATACTGGTCTTTATTATCCTCAGTATCTCATCATCGTCCACCATATTGGTAAGACCGTCGGTACACATCAGTATCACATCATTCGGATTGAGCTCTACCTCGAAGAAATCGATCTCTACCGAAGGCGCCGCACCGATCGCTCTTGTGATGATATTCTTGTCGGGATGAGACTTGGCCTGTGTCTCATCAAGAGAACCTTTCCTGACAAGCTCCGCCACAAGCGAATGGTCCTTGGTGACCTGTGTTATCTCTTTGTCTATTAGATACAGCCGGCTGTCCCCAACGTTTGCAACATACAATACATCATCGCATATCGTTGCGACCACGCAGGTTGTGCCCATTCCGGCAAAATCAGCCTCTGTAGAAGCCTTCTCATATATCTCTGTATTGGCGACCGTAATAGCCTCGCGAAGTATCTTGATCTGTGACTTATCCTCACACACCTCTACCTCACGCTCGATAGCCTTGACCGTATATGCCGATGCATAATCACCGGCCTTATGACCGCCCATACCGTCACATACTATGAACAGGTTGTTAAGATTGCCGAGGGGATGCTCGCATGTATATACGGTATCCTGATTCAGCTTTCTCTTTCGGCCGATATCGGTCATTGAATAAGTATTGAGCATTACTCTCTCC
This sequence comes from Lachnospiraceae bacterium, assembly GCA_017612555.1. Lineage (GTDB taxonomy): Bacteria > Bacillota > Clostridia > Lachnospirales > Lachnospiraceae > UBA2868. Next base: position 36,725 of record JAGAFR010000085.1, read on the forward strand.
TACTGCGATTTGATATATTTGCGGCGCAACTGACCGCAGGAAGCCTGAATATCGCGTCCCATTTCCCTTCTTATAGTAACATTTATATCGTTTTTTTCAAGTTTATTTTTGAGCAATACCGCGTCATTTCGGCTTGTTGCGCGGTACTGCCTCTCCTCTATCGGGTTGATCGGTATCAGGTTCACATGTGCCCCGAGGCTCTTTGCGATACCGGCAAGAAGCCTTATGTCTTCTTCCCCATCGTTTACACCGGAGATCAGGCTGTATTCAAGGGTTATCCGTCTGCCGGTGGTATCAAAATAATACCTGCACGCGCTGATGATTTCGGACAGAGCGTATTTATTTGCAACAGGCATTATCGTCTTTCTTTTTTCATCGGTAGTTGCATGAAGCGACAGGGCAAGAGTTATCTGGTAGCGTCGGTCTGCCAGATCCCTGATCTTCGGGACCAGACCGCATGTGCTCGCGGTTATGTTTCTGGCTCCGATACAGGCTCCTCTCTTATCTGTGATCAGTTCGATAAAATCCGTAAAATTGTCGAAATTGTCAAGCGGTTCTCCGCTTCCCATCACTACAACATGCCCGACCCTCTCTCCTATATCTGCCTCAACCGAGTAGATCTGTGCCGCCATTTCTCCCGCTGTCAGGTCTCTTACAAGTCCGTCCACCGTGGATGCGCAGAACCTGCATCCCATCCTGCAGCCCACCTGCGAGCTTATACACACACTGTTGCCGTATTCGTACCGAAGCAGTACGGTCTCTATGACGTTGCCGTCATGCAGCCTGTGAATGTACTTGCGGGTCCCGTCGGATGACTTGAGAGTGCTGACGGCCTTTACTTCGTATATCTCATACTCTGATGCAAGCTTATCCCGAAGTTCTTTGGAAAGGTTCGTCATCTGATCAAAATCATCCACCTTCTTTACGTGGAGCCAGTCAAATACCTGGTCTGCACGAAAAGACTTCTGTGAAAGGGCTGCAATACGCTCCCTGAGCTTATCATATGTAAATGATCTGATATCTTCTCTTTCGCTCATTTTGTAAATCTGCCAATAAAGAATCCGTCCGACAGTCCGCTTTCTCCGTACAACTGGAGATAACCTTTCTTTGCCGTCTCATCCTTCAAACCGTCAGGGACAAGATCGTAAAAATCAACCGGTTTCAACTTAAGTTCATTTACAATATACTCGAAATTATCGAGATTCTCCTGCTTTGATACCGTACAAGTCGAGAACAGCAAAGTACCGCCGCATTTAACATATCTTACTGCGTTGCATAATATGGCACGTTGCAGTTTTACAAGTTCATTTATCGACTCGGCAGTGACCGAGAATTTGATATCATTCTTCCTCCCCATCACGCCGAGGCCGGAACACGGAACATCCGCGATCACAACGTCGGCTTTTCCGGACAATTCTTCGTTGTACACCGTTGCATCGCCCACGCAGACGCTTATATTGGAAAATCCGCACCTTTGTACGTTCTCGCGGATCCTGTCAACTTTCTGTTCCGATATGTCAAAAGAAAAAACATGACCCTGAGTGCATATATCGGCTGCGTGCATCGATTTTCCCCCCGGCGAAGCACACAGGTCGAGCACCGTATCAGTCTGTTTCATTCCGGATACATACCCTACAAGCGCTGATGCCGTATCCATCACACATATCTTCCCGCTCTTAAATGCCGGGATGTCGGCTATTGTATCGTAATCATCAAGCACTATCATGCTGCCGCAAACATCGGATACATGTCCGCTGCACCCGGTCAGCACCTCTTCCGGTGTTGTCTTTGACAGATTCACCCTTGCCGTTACATCTCTTACGCTTACAGACGCGGCAAGAACGGTTTCTGCGTTTTTCATGCCCTGTTCATTTATGAGTTTTTCAACTATCCACTTCGGGCATGAATACATGACCGACAGGTACCCTGTCGGATCGTCCTCCTTCCGGGGCCACGGAATGTTGTTCTTATTTGCGGCGATCTTTCTGAGCACGGCATTTACAAAACCTGACAGGTTACGAAATGCACTCTTCCTGACAAGCGCTACCGTTTCGTTTACAGCTGCGAACTGCGCAACCCCGTCCATAAAAAGAAGCTGATACGTGCCCATCCTCAGAAGGACCCTTATCTGCTTCTTCATCTTTTTCGTACTGATCTTGCTGTAGCAGTCGATCACATGATCCAGAGTGATCCTTCTCTCGGTAACTCCCTCGATGATCTTTTTCAGGAAACTTCTCGACTGCTTATCAAGGTATGAATATTTATCCAAAACATCCTTGGAAAGAGTGTTGCTTCCTCCGTCTTCGGCGGCAAGGAGCGCTTCGTACGCAATGGCTCTTGTATCAGTCACGCCTGCTCCTGCCTCCCTGCGCGATGAGGATCAGTCTGATGAGCGACAATATCGATGCCGCAGCGGATGCAACATATGTCATCGCCGCACTCTTTAATACCTTCCCCGCGCCGGTCATTTCCGTATCGTTTAGTATCCCCATTTCCGATATTGTCTCGAGAGCTCTTTTTGATGCATCGAACTCCACGGGAAGAGTTGCTATCTGAAAGAGCACTCCGAACGCAAACAGCACTACCCCGACAAATACCAGAGGTCTGAAGAAACTGATTACAAGCCCGAGTATCACTATCCACAGTCCGTACTTCGAACCGAAATTCGCAACCGGCAGTATGCTGCTTCGTACCTTGAGCGGGAAATAATCCTCATTATGCTGCATGGCATGTCCGCATTCATGTGCGGCAACGCTTACGGCAGCTATGCTGTTGCTGCCGTATACGCTCTCCGACAGACTGACTGTCTTGGTAGAGGGATCAAAATGGTCTGTAAGGCTTCCCGATACAGCCTCAACCTTTGCGTCATATATTCCCGCTTTGCGAAGTATGGCTTCTGCCACCTGTGCTCCGGTAAGGCCTGATGATGACATGACCTTGGAATACTTCGCAAAAGTAGACTTAACCACACCCGATGTTATAAGACACAGAAGTGCTCCTATGGCCACCAGTATTATGCTTGCATCATTGTAAAAATATCCGAAACCTCTCATCATCTTTCACCTGCTTTCCGTTCTGTCATTCCAAGTTTCGTTCCGGTCTTTACCGGATTACCGAGAAGAAAATCATGCACCGGCATCTGTTTTTTCCCTTCAAGCTGCACAGCCGTCACCGAAAGAGCTCCTTCGGCAAACGCTATCACAATGGCATCATCCGAAACCGTGATCACTTCTCCCGGCTCCCCCGAAAGATCTCCGTCATATACACAGCACTTTTTGATCTTAAGTACCTTACCGTTCAGGTACGTATACACCCCGGGCCACGGGTCGAATGCCCGTACAAGCCTTTGCGTCCTGACTGCGGATGTATCGAAATCAATGCAGCCCATCTCTTTTTTTATCATCTTCGCATATGTAGCTTTAGATTCATCCTGCGGCACGCGGCGCACCTCGCCTCTTTCCATAAGATCGAGTGTATCGACCGCAAGGACGGCTCCTTCGTTCATAAGCTTGTCAAAAAGCGTAGCGCCTGTTTCATCCGACGAGATATCTACAACGGAAGATGCGATTATATCCCCCGTATCTACCCCTTCATTCATCTGCTGGATCGTTACTCCGGTCTGTTCCTTTCCGTCCGCTATTGCCCACTGGATCGGTGCCGCACCCCTGTACTCGGGAAGGAGGGATGCATGTACGTTGATGCATCCGTACCCGGGTATATCAAGTATCTCTTTTGACAATATCTGTCCGAACGCCGCTACCACATATATATCCGCATCGATTGCGCGGAGCTTTTCGATCTCTTCCGGACTCTTTATCCTTTCCGGCTGTAAAACCGGTATGCCGCGCTTTGCCGCAAATTCCTTGACCGGACTTGCAATAAGAGTCTGCGAACGTCCCCTGGGTCTGTCGGGCTGTGTCACCACCGCGACCACCTCATGGCGGCTTTCATATATGGCCGACAGAACTCCTTCGGCAAAATCAGGAGTACCCATGAACAGTATCTTCATTGCTCCTGCTCCTTGCTTTCCTGTTCTTTCAGTATTTCGGCAAGCTCCTCATTGGTAAGAAGAGGACCTTCCGCCTTTTCAACATACATATGCCCGTCGAGATGTTCTATCTCATGAAGCAGCGCCCTTGCCAGAAGCCCCTCTCCCTCGACGGTATACTCCTTCATGTTTATGTTATATGCCCTGACCTTTACGTGGTCCGGTCTCGTGACAAGACCGACCTTACCCGGGACGCTTAAGCACCCTTCATAATCCGTCTGCTCCCCGGATGTTTCAATCACTTCGGGATTGATAAGTATGAGGGGTCCCTCCTGATAATCCTCACCCGCATCGATCACGGCGATCCTTTTGAGTATGCCGACCTGCGGAGCCGCAAGTCCAACTCCCTCCGCATCATACATCGTCTCCAGAAGATCATCGATAAGCTCCAGCGTTCTGTCGTTCATCACGCTGACAGTTTTGCAAGTCTTCTTCAGGCAGGGATCTCCTATCTCTCTTATCTGTCTGAGTGCCATTTAATAACCTCCTATCGGATCAAGATCAAAGCTTATCCTTATATCGGATGCGGTAAATACAGCAGCTTCGGCTTTATCTTTGATCATTATCAGTTTATCCGTATCCATGCTCTTGACATATATCACATGTCTGTATATGTCTTTGATCTTCTTTATCGTCGCCGTCGTCGGACCTATAACGGCAACACCCGTCATTATACCATCCATAATGGCTGCTGCCAACGCATCTGCAGCATCGGATCCCTCTTTTTCCGTTCCGCTCTCTATCAATATGGCAAGCATATGTCCCGCGGGAGGATATGAAAGAAGGTTCCGATAACCCATCTCTTCTTCATAGAACGCACCGTAATCCTGAGTAAGTGCGGCTGCCACAGCGTAATGATCGGGTCTGTATGTCTGGATGATGACCTGACCTTTTCTTTGGTCCCTTCCGGCTCTTCCCGCAGCCTGTACCAGCAACTGGAACGTCCTCTCGCCGGCTCTGTAGTCATTGGCATATAACGACATATCCGCAGCGAGTATACCCACCAGCGTAACATACGGAAAATCATGTCCCTTAACTATCATTTGGGTTCCAACGAGTATATCCGCTTCGCGGTTGGCAAATGTCGACAATATGCTTTCATAATCACCCTTTTTTCTTGTAGTATCGGCATCCATCCTGAGGACGACAGCCTGCGGGAACATGCTCTTTATCTGCTGCTCCACGGCCTCCGTACCTATACCGCCCATAGCACCTATCAGTCTGCTTCCGCACTTGCCGCACGTCTTTACTTCATTCTGCTCATAACCGCAGTAATGGCATATGAGCTTACCTTTGCCGTGCTGCGACAGTGACACATCGCAATGAGGGCATTTGATCACCTCGCCGCATGATCTGCATGAAACAAAGGAAGATACACCTCTCCTGTTGATGAACAGCATGACCTGTTCGCCGCGCATGATGCGGTCCGATATCGCATCCTTTAATCTGTGCGAAAAGACAGTCCTGTTTCCGGATGCAAGTTCTTCTCTCATATCGACCGCACTGACATCCGGAAGCGATGCTTCCTTGGCTCTTTTATTAAGACTGTAAAGTTTGTATTTCCCGTTTACGGCTACATTGTACGACTCTACGGACGGTGTCGCGCTTCCGAGCACAACGGATGCACCATGTATGGAAGCAAGCTTTATCGCCACATCCCTTGCATGATACTTAGGCATCTGATCACTCTTGTAGCTTGATTCATGCTCTTCATCCATCACGATCAGTCCCAGGTTGTCAAACGGGGTAAAGAGTGCCGATCTGGGACCTATCATGATATCTATCTCATGCTTTTTTGCTCTTTCAAACTGATCGTATCTTTCTCCGTCCGACAGCCTTGAATGCAGAGTCGATACCCGGTCTCCAAACCTTCTGTAAAACCTCATTACCGTCTGATATGTAAGTGAGATCTCGGGAATGAGAACGATCACCGATCTGCCCTCGGATATGACATGATCTATGATCTCCATGTACACCTCGGTCTTACCGCTCCCGGTTATTCCGTGAAGAAGATACGTGGTCCTGATACCCGCTCTGTAATCGCTTATAAAATCATCAACTATCGCCTTCTGATCGGGAAGCAGTTCTACCGGTCCCGTTCTTTCCGCCGCACTTATCGTATTCCTGTACATGCGCTTTTCGACAACATCTATGATACCCTGTTCACACAGCGCCTTTATCGTTGCCGAAGATATATTGAGCTTTCCCGTGACCAGCTTAATATCGATCATATCATCTTCAAGAAGACTCGAGATCAGTCTGGCCCTTGCGACATTGTTTTTCCTTTCAAATATCGCAAGCTTTTCTTCTGCCTCTTTACGGGAAAGCTTCAGGATAACGTCGCGTTTTACCGCAGTCCGCACATTCTTCTTAACAGGCAATACCGTGGCAAGAGCACGGTTCATAGTCGATCCGTACCGCTCCTTCATCCAGTTTGCCAGTATGATCAGTTTTTGCTCAACAAGGGTATCGTCCGTAATGACTGAAATGATGTCCTTTGTTTTGCCGGGATCAAACCCCGGCCTGTCGGAGATCTCAAGCACAAAACCCGCTACCTGCCTGTCCGATCTTCCGAACGGGATCATCACACGGCTTCCGACCGAAACGCTCTCCTCGATATTCTGCGGGATCCTGTATTGAAATGTGCGATCGAGATTCTCATGAGAGATATCTACGATTATGTCTGCATATCTGTCATTCATAGCGGAATATTAAAGCCCCTCCGCAAGCGAAGGGGCCTGTTATCAGTTGTTAAGTCTGTCAAAATGAGATTCGAGCATTGAAACCACATCGTCGATGTTTTCGGAATCCGGAACTATAACGGCTGTTCCCGATTGAACGTCCCATCTGAATATCAGTCCGAACGGATCGTTCTGGATCGTGTACTGGATATCCTCTCCGTCCATCTGGATGATCCTGCCGCCAAGCTCCCCTTCTATGCTTTTCATCAGCATGATAAAACCGTCCAGTTCATCCCGATAATCGTGTTTGATAAAGATCCAATTATCTTCGATTGACGTTATCTCATACCCCATCATAAGCCGGCTGTCCTATGCTCCGTTATTTCTTCTTCTCATCTTCGGATCCGAACAGATCTCTGTACCATGAAAGCGCTTCGACATATGAGTCATAGACCGGACCTTCCTTGATATCATACACGATCATCTGACGGGAAAGTTCCGACCACGAAGCAGTCTCATAGCGCTCTATAAAGTCAAGGATACGCGCAAGATCACCTGTCTTGTTCACAAGTGCTTCCGTGATCTCTTTGGAAACGTTGACCATCGCAAGAGCTTCCTTCATCGGCTTGTCAAGTATTATATCAAGGACCGAGAACAGACCCATAAGGAACAGTTCATTGGACAGCGATGCCATCTCAAATACCGGTGCAAGATTCTCTGCGAACTTGGCACGAAGGAGCGACAGTCTGGTGATCTCGTTAGGCTTGTCTGCACACAGCTGATGCGATACTACCGCATTGATCCACTTCTTCAGTTCCTTCTGGCCGAGCATTGCCGCCGCATGTCTTATTGATGTGATCTCCGAATTGACAGCCATATGATTGACCATACGAAGGAGTTCAATTACAAGTGCCGTATCTCTTCCGATGATATCTGCAGCTTTGGTCAGTTCAAAATCAGGATTGTTGACTATCTTGAGCAGCTCAATATAGTTAACTTTCAAAGGAGCAACTTTTGTCGTTCCCTTCGTGATGGGCAGTCTGTAGAAATCTCCTTCATACAGCGAATATGCTTTTCCTTTGGACAGTTCCTCAAAGTCCTCAAGAGAATCAACATTGACGGCGATAAGCTTGATCCCCGGATAAACCTTGGAGAAGAAATTCTGGGCAGCCGTCATATTGATCTTCTTGTAATCAAGCATTATATAGTCAAGGAGGCTCAGTATCGGCGCATATTCCTGGAACTGCTCAATGGCAAGGTTCCTGATCGCCAGTTTATAACCCATAAACTTAAGCTGCTGGAGTCTCTTGATATACATGGTCTCTGCCGGGATCGAATGATCGAACAGCAGAACAACTTTTTCATGCGGCAGTGAACAGTTCTCTTCTATGGGCGAGAACATTGAGATCTTGGACAGTTCAACAAATACTTCCTGATTATCCGCAAGTGTACCGGCTCCAAGACTCTCTACAACTTCCAACCCCAGTATCGTTCCGGCGCCATCAAGTGATCCGGTCCCAAGCATGCTGGGATTAAGAAGAAAATTCTGCTTCTGTGCAAAGAGTGAATATGCGCAAACAGCAGTATTCTCATCAAATAATGGAATTAATGTCGCTAGCATTGTGTCTCCTCCTCTGTCTGTGGAACATTCTGTCTAATTATAGCAGAAAATGCATGATTTTCCAACAACTAATGATTCAAGCCGGTTTTTTTTCTTTAAGGAAGCGTATATACGCGGTTTTGGTAAGGGGGCGCGAGAAATAAAATCCCTGTATCTCATCCGCTCCGAGGTCTGTGAACGAATCCATCATTTCCCTTGTCTCCACCCCTTCTACGAGAACCTTGAGCTTCATGCTCTTTAACATCTCAATGAGATTCCTTATGATCACGTGATTTCCGCCCTCTTCCTCCATGAGCACAAATACACGGTCAAGCTTGACGATATCGAGAGGCAGCGATGCTATCCTCATAAGATTCGAATAACCCGTTCCGAAATCATCAAGAGATATGGAAAATCCGTATTCCGATAGCTTGGTTATATTGGTGTACAGCTTGGACTGGGAGTAGCCGCTGGCTGTTTCAGTTATCTCCAGATTGATCTTAGACGGATCGACTCTGTACTTTCCGGCAAGGTCTATGATCTCATCTGCCAGATCGCTGCGCAGGCACTGCATGACCGAGAGATTGATCTCGATATAATCGACTCCCAATTCTTCAAATTCCGGCGTGGCAATGAACTTGACCACTTCCTCCAGCACGAAGCTTCCGATGGCATGAATGGCTCCGCTCTTTTCAGCCAGCGGGATGAACAGTGTCGGAGAGATATATCCGTACTTGGGGTCGCGCAGTCGTATAAGTGCTTCGGCAGAGGCAAACGTCCCGGTCGCAGTATCATAGATCGGCTGGTAGAATACCGAGAAGTAGTGATTCGTAAGAGCCCTGTCAATGATCGTGGTCATTTCCTTTTTCATCTTAAACTCTTTTGTATCCGTGATACTCGATGCTGACAACACTCTTCCTTCACCACTTGCCAGATCCAGATCGGCGATCAGCATGAACAGCGAGTCTACATCCGAGATATCGGCAGGACAGTTCACAAGACAGGCATTTATCTCAAGCTCAAAATCCGCAACTTCCAGACGTATGTTATGTCTTACGGATCTTGCTATCTCTTCGGCGATCTCATGAGCAAAATCGTAATGTTTTCTTGAAAGCTCGATCGCAAACTTTCCGTCGCCGTTGTAATAACACATGAACTGGGCACGGTAACGCCTCATGATACGAAATATCTCCGAAGACATGGGAGAGAGCATTCCCCTCATCGCATCATATCCTACGATCCTGAGTGCATACTTGAAATTCACTATGTTCAGAAGGATTATCTCCATCTGCTTTCCTGTTTTGAAATTGGTATTCATATCCTCGGCAAAGACTTTGTAGGTATGCATGCCCGTAGCCATATCCACGGAGTCTTCCACCCTCTTGTTGATCAGGATCAGAACCAATATGCAAAGCGATATCGTGAAGCACACGATATTATGCCCCGGTGCCATCACACTTATGAACACGCCGGACAAAACGATGATCACCGGAACGGTCAGTATATGAGCTCTTCTCTTATCCACGGGTCTTACATATATCCTGATGAAAAGCGCCGATATGAGGATATACAGCAAAAAGATGCCGTATGAATAGTAATATCCCCAATGCCTGATCAGAGTCTTATCCGGACCCACCTCAAACGCTACCGGATAGAAATAGTTGATGACAAATACCGGGATATAGATCAACATGGGAATACAGCACAGAACGGTGGCTGTTTTAAGTCGCATAAATCTGTGCCACATGTCCGTTGACGCTATTGTATACAGCAAAAACAAGGGCGGGATGAGTGTCAGAAAGAGCAGATAAAACGCATTGATGTTAAGGAACCTGAAATCCGATACCTCTTTAAGAGACGCAAATCTTACCCTTGTGGCATCACATACCGCAGCGGATAAAGTGCACGCGACTATTATCGTCATTATCTTCGCTCTGTGTGTTCCGTGAACACTCCTGCGAAAATTGTAGATAACGACGATAAAGAGCAAAACGAACGCACAATAGTCATATGTTGCTATATCAGTACTCATACACTGTCCCTACCCCATAAGAATGAATCTTATGAGTTCTTTCTTTTCAAGCGGCATACAATAATAGTATCCCTGCAGGAAATTACATTCAAGTTCCATCAGCCGGCTTTCCATAACCTTGTTCTCAACTCCCACGGCAACCGCATCGATGCACAGGTCCCTGATCATGCGAAGGCTTCCTTCAAATACAGCCGTATTGCTGCTCTCCAGTCCTTCCCTTACAAATACGCGATCAAGTTTGATCCCGGAAAGCGGCATTTTGGCGATCCTCTCGACCTCGAATATCCCGGCGCCGAAATCATCCATGAATATTCCGAACCCGACCTGGGAAAGAGCATTGATATTGTCAAGCATCTTCTCGAACATCTCCTGATTCTCAACATCGGTGATATTAAAGCATATATTCTTCGGTTGAACATTGTAGGTACGAAGCGTCGATAAAAGCACCGTCAGAAGATCGCTCCACATGCACTGTACCGGCGACAGGTTGATCTCTATGTATTCGAATCCCATAAGCAGATAATCCGGCATCGAAATAAACCTGCAGACTTCGTCAATGACAAAAGTAGTGATGGCATGTATGGAATGGATCTTTTCTGCTTCGCTTATGAGAAGGTCCGGACTGATCTGGCCGAAATCCGGATCATTAAGGCGCAGAAAAGCTTCGGCCCTTACAAATCTCTTATCTTTTACGGACCAGATCGGTTGATAGTTCATGGAAAAGAGCTTTTCGGAAAATGCCCTGTCTATGATCTTGGAAATGTCCCGACGCAGTTCAAATCGTTTCTTGTTGAACAGTTTTTCCGCGTAGCGAAGTTCTCCGCTGTATGCCTCACTTTCAAGCCGTCCGTCAAATGCGAACAGGAAATCCGGATCGTCTATATCACCCGGAAAAGCTATAAAGCATACATTGTTCATGACACGTACCGTCATCTCTCCCACTTCAACCTCTGTAGTCATTACCGAATTGACTCCCTGGGAGATCGTCAGCATGTCATCTTTGTATCTTTCATCAACTATAACCGCAAATCTGCCCCCGCCAAGATAATACAGATCGGCATCCACCCTTTCGTCTCTTGCCCACTTCTCAAGCCTTCTGGAAATATCAAACAGTATCTGCTGAACACTGAAGAATCCAAGCATCTCGATCAGGGAATTATAATTGGTCATCACCGACAGAGTCACTCCTACGGGTGCTTTGATCTCTTTATATTTATTGATATCCTGAACATATGCGTTCATCGAGAACAGTCCCGTGGAGCCGTGCATCCTCTCTTCAGGAGACTGGATCCCGAGTACCATCATAAGGAACGATGACGAGGTAAAGAACAGCTGCACACAGTATTGAGGATTGACAGCCTGAATGATACTTGCGCTGACATTCATCGCAAATACCATCAGCACACTGAAGAGTTTGATCCTGCCGAACAGTTTTCTGTACCTGATGACCTGATAATAACCCACGAAAATATATGTATACGAAAGAGCATACAACGTATAAAAGGCCGGTCCTCTCTGATAGAATCCGTCTTCATTTATAAAGAATATGATCTTGGTTAAGGGGTTGACGACAAAGATAAGTGCCGTCATGAGAATGATGGGAATGTTATAAGTATACGCCAGCAGTCTTCTTTCGCGGATCCTGTACCAGATACCGACCATTGCGAACAGGTACCCGCAGAATATGACGGAAGTCATGGATGTTCCCCACAGGCTGAATGTATTTGCGATATACTTCCAGACGACATTCCCGGGCCCGATCTTTTCCAGAGTCTGGGCCCCAATATCGGCTATCGTTGTAAGTATTATGTCACTGATAAGGACAAGAGCCCACCTGTTAACGCGGCCTCTTGTCATCCTTCTTACTACGATCGAAACTACTATCAGTGTCTCTACGATAAGAGCACAATAATCAAAAACAATAGAACTAATCAACTTTCAGGCTTTCCTTGCTTATCTCCAGGATCTTGTCCTTCATCTCAGTCTCTATACGAAGCAGTTCGGTCTCTGCAGCCTGCCTCTTTGCTCTTCCGTCTGCCTGTATCTGCATGACCTCGTCAAATGTCTCTATCAGCATCTGATTGGTCGTTGTCAGTGTTTCGATATCCACTATGCCTCTCTCGCTTTCCTTCGCCGATTCTATCGATGCCATCTTAAGCGCTTCAGCATTTTTCTTGAGAAGCTCGTTCGTCATATCCGTAACTTCACGTTGAGCCTTGGCAGCATCCGCCGAATGATCCAAACCTATGGCGATCACCATCTGGCTCTTCCACAACGGTATCGTATTAACGAGCGTGGATTGGATCTTTTCTGCCATTATCGTGTCATTGCTCTGGATCAGACGGATCTGGGGAGCCATCTGCATTGAGATATTCCTTGTAAGCTCCAGGTCATAGATCTTCTTCTCAAAACGCTCGATCATCGACGCATAATCCCTTGCCGCCTGGGAATCCTCCTGAAGACCGGTTTCCTCTGCTTTTGCCAAAAGTCTCGGAAGCTCCACCGTCTTGGCTTCCTCAAGCTTGTTCTTACCGGCTATTATGTAAAGGCTCAGCTGCTTGAAGTAATCAAGGTTCTCATCGTACATCTTGTCAAGCATGGCCACATCCTTCAGAAGCACCTGCTGATGCCCTTCCATGGCTTTACATATCTTGTTGACATTAACTTCCGCCTTGTCGTATTTAGCCTTGAGCGATGTGATCTGATTGGATCCCTTTTTGAACAGACCCAGGAATCCTCCCTTCTGCTCTTCCACGGAAAATCCTTTGAGTTCGGTGACAACTCCCGAGAGCATGGAGCCTATCTCACCCATATCCTTGGTCTTGACACTCTTCAGGGCGCCTTCGGAAAACTCTGCGACATTCTTCTGTGCAGCGGCACCGTATTGCAATACGAACTGTGAATCCTTTATATCGATCGCCTGCATGAACTGTTCGACTTTCTCCTGATCTTCCGGCGACAGGTCCTCTGCCTTTGTCTCAACTATCTGTGTGCTTTCAGGGACCTCCATCAGATCAAGCTCCAATTCCTTTGCGTCGACTGCATCAATCACTTCACTCATCATGTTCTCCTTTCGTACTGTCCTTTATCCCGCTTGAGAGTCCTTTTTGTGCAAGTATGGTCTGCAGGACCTGTGCATCCGTGGTGACATCAAGGACAGAATCCTTAAATAATTTATTGAGAAGTTTGCCCAGCGCATCATTGATCGTATCAAGCGTTTTTTCGATATCCTTCTTGGCTGATATGATCTCGGGCCCCGGCTCGCTCACTCTGTCATATTCCCTGTATGCCCTGACAAGCTTCTCCGATGTGGGCAGGTAATAATCCATCAGTTCATGTATGCGCGACATCTGATCCGGATGTTCTCTGACGCCTACAAAAATCTCTTTCAGGAGCCCCTCCAGCCTGTCAAGCTTGGCCGAGATCTCTATGCCCGGAATATCGCGATTGAGTTCGTTGAACTTTCTGATGTAGTCCTGACCGTCACGGATCATCTTTGACAGTTCGGCTGATTCTTCCGCAGACAGCATCGGAAATTCCACCTCATCTTCCGACCTCGCGGTAGTATCTATAATATCAGCCGCATCCTTGGACTTAAGCTCAAGATAATGAGAGAAGACCTCATCCGTGAGTATGAGCGTGGTCTGGCTCTGATCCAAATGCCCCTGGGGAAAGTATCCTGCCGCAAGGAGTTTTCGAAGTTCCCGCACTACTTTCTTTTCGGTCTTGTTAAGAAGAAGAGCCAGCGTCTTGATATCTATATACTGTCTCCTGCCTATGACCTCGACGTAACGTGCGGCGATCGTCGACATCTTCTGTCCTCTTATGCCTCTGCCGAGTACAAGTCCGAAGGCCGCCATAAAAGCAACCGAGAAGAACACGCCCATTCCGGTCACGGTTCCGGATATGGCCCCCGCCAGAACTCCCGTTATCGAGTAAGCAGTGGTTATACCCAGTCCTATTCCTCCCACAAGGCACCTTGCAACACTCGATCCGGTTCCGACATCGGTATACGGAAATGCAAGTTCCGTCTTAGCCGCAGATGGCTTTGCCATGGCGGTCCTGTTCCTGCCTTTTCTGGCAAGTCGTGCGGCTTCCCTCTCCCGGCGCTCCTTCTCCATCTGTTCCCTGACGCGCTGCCGTTCCGCTTTGAGAACTCTCTGTCTCTGTGCCGTCTGTGATGAATTCGCAATGGCATCGTTCATCCTGTCTCCGACATCATCAAGGAAGTTATCAACACTCTTAACAATGACGTCGTTGAGTCTGGACCAATCATTATTCTCTATTCCCTCGGAAAAGGCTCTTTCAAAGTCTTTTCCGGTCCTTTTTTTATCATTTGCGGACATTTGATCTTCAATCCTTCCGTCCGTGTGTCAACTCAGGCTTCATAACATCCGTCTCTTCTTCCGGTATCACGAAACCATCGTCTGATACAAATCTTATTTCATCGGTACCGCTGTTATATGCGGCAAGCTTTTTCCCCAAGCCTTTATCCGCCGTATCGATCATACAGAAGATATCAACGGAACCGTCACGACGTACAATAAAACCTCTTACATCAACATCGGATCCGCTTCCTGCAAGCTGTCCGATATGTGTAAGCAGTTCCTCGTCTGTTGTCTCCATCATTGCAAGTGCATCGTTCATGTCCAATGCCCTTGTCTTTTTCTTGTCATAACCGTAGCACCTGATATCGGGATCTGATACGTCCCCGGGACGGGTTACAAATGTAATCGCCACCTGCACGTATTCATCCGTAGTCAGCGGATACGAGCATATCTCATGCCAGGAGGAGGCGTCCACCGGACTGTTTGCGTACTCAAGTATCTCATGCGAGATACTGGCGTTCAGTTCATCAACCCCGGGCACATGTTCCTTGAACGAATCGTAGTACAGTACCTCTTCTACCTCTTGGTACTTCGGGTCGTCTTTATCGTACGAATCATACCCGTATACCTGCATTACAGGGACAAGGAACGGCATACCATCTATCCTGTCGGAAGTAGCACGGTCGGCAGGTCTGGCACCGGTAATCTCATAGGCAAACAGTGCACCCGTTGTCGTATCTCTCGTATTGGCTCTCATGGTATATATGAAACTTACCGTTTCCTCACCGGTATCACCGTTGACAAGCGCCACTTCCATTTCAAGTGATCCGTCGGAATACTGAGTGGCGTTTCTGACCTGCGCTTCGGACAGTCCGCGGTCACCGAAAGCAAACTGATACTTGAGGTCATTACTTATCTTAACATGGGCATCCCGTCCGGTATCCTCAAAAGAAACCCCGGATACCTTCGGTATGGAGTTAAGCTTCCCGAACATCGAGTATATAACCGCATTTACGATCTTGGGATCTGCTTCACAGGAATCCCCGACTCTGACAAAGCCCATATCTTCATCCGTGCAGTTACTTACATACTGGTGAACACAGTGCCAGACAAAATCGGTGTTGTTGTAGTTATATGCACTCTGCAGTTCAACGCACGTCATGTTGATCGCATCACAGAGCCCAACCATCTTTTCAACTTCAGGAGGGAGAAGATCCACATCCAGCTTTGAAGAAGTCTTGATCGGTCTGTCGGATGATGCGAACTGTTCTTCCTCCTCCGCCTCTTCTTCATCCGATTCGGACTCGCCGTCAACATCATCAACAAGCACGTCCCCGTCAGCAAAAACATCCACCTGACCGAAACTGCTCTTTTCAACCTGTTGCTGCTTACAGCCGCACAAAGCAACCATAGACATCAGCACGGACGATATGATCATTCTGATGTAGTATCGTTTCATTATATACGAACGCTCCAAAATGCCCTTCCCATGCGCTATAGAAGATTAACGAACTCCTCCTCCGGCATGGGTCTTGCATAGTAGAATCCCTGTATCACTTTGCATCCCATCTCACACAGCATATCCGCCTGATCCTTGGTCTCAACGCCCTCCGCAACTATATCGCATCCCAGCTCCTTGGTCATGTTGACAACATGTGAGATGATGATCTTCCCCTTATCCTTATTCCCTTCACCGCGAAGGAATCCCATATCCAGCTTGACAATATCTATCGGAGCATCCTTAAGAAGGTTAAGTGATGAATAACCGCTTCCGAAATCATCCATGTTTACTTTGAATCCCAGGTCCCTTATCTTCTGAAGTCTTCCGAAGACCTCATTGTTGTCTCCCACACATGCGCTTTCGGTTATCTCGAACTGTATATACCGGCCGGCAGTGGGATACTGGCGGGTCAATGTCTCTATCGCCGTTACCGCGCTGTCATCATTAAGGCTGATCCTCGAGATATTGACTGAAACCGGAACGGCCGTAAACCCTCCATCCAGCCACTTCGTAACGGTCCTGAATGAGTTCTCCCACACATACCTGTCAAGTTCCGTTATGAATCCGTTCTTTTCAAAAACCGGAATGAAGACACCGGGACTCACAACGTCTCCATCATCTCTTATCCATCTGGAAAGCGCCTCGGCACCCACCATCTTTCCGGTGACATGATCATACTTGGGCTGAAGATAAAGAACAAACTCTCCGTTCTCTTTGGCTTTCTTCATCTTCTGCGTAACTTCGGCTTCCTCATACATGCTCTTTGACATCTCTTCGGTGTAGAATATGTATGTGTTCCTGCTCTTATCCCTTGTCGTCCTGAATGCATATGTTGCATACAGTACTGCGCGGCCGATTGTGATGGAACGGTCCTTGAGTTCATATATCCCGAACTTCATGGTAAGAGGATACTCTATTCCCATATGCGATACGGTCAGCTGTGTATCCTTCCTGAATGCATCAAGGTTATCCACGGTATTTTCAAAAAAGCACCCGAACACTCCGGCCCCGAGTCTGGCGCATACCCCTCTCTTGTCGGAGAACTCTGCCAGTATCTTTGCTATATAACCGATCACAAGGTCTCCGCCCGTATTGGAATACAGATCGTTGATGCCTCCGAGTCCGTTTATATCGCCTACCGCTATGATGTATTCCTTGCCCGGATTCCCTCTGATAAGTCCGGTCGCGGCTTTGTAGAATCCCCTCTGGTTAGGCAGTCCCGTAAGTGAATCGATCTCCAGCTGGTTCTTCATCTCATCATTAAGATAATGAACACACTCTTCTATCCGCGAATAACCGTTGGCAACGGCACATGCCATCTCATAACAGCTGGCATATCCGCAGGCCTGGCAGTTAAGGCTCTTTTTGATCTCCGTCGTCTTGTGCATGGATTCGAATATCTCTTCCACGACATTTTCCGGCACCGAACACTTCTGATGATAGTCCTCTTCACCTTCCCACTCAAAATCAAAAGATTTGAGATATGCGAACTTTTCTTCAAGCTTTGCATACTTCTCATCCGGGGATAAGTCCCCGTTATCCTGATCCTGCATCGCCTTAGTGTATTCATTGATATAACCTTCAACCGAACCGGCAACATCAATGGATCCGTTTCCGATGGCCGGGCCGTTTATACATCCGGTATTACACATTTCAACTGTCATGAGCGCGGGATGGCTGGCATTTTCAAGCATCCTTATGTTGTGAAGGAAACCGCCCAGTTTTTCATCGATCCCCGTACGCGACTTGAACATCAGCCTCGGTGACAGATATCTTGATACGACATATGAGAAAGAATCATTCTCGCTTATTATCGATCCCACACTGTCGAACTTCTCATCAAACGACGAATCAAAGACGGAGATATCCCTTTCCCCTATATGTTCAAACAGGCTTGAGAAACCTATCAGATAATTGATATTACGTCCGGAATTGTATGAACTGAATTCATCATAGATCGCCGTACAGGGAGATAAAAGAGCAAACCTTCCGCTTATCTCTTTGTACTTACGATAGTATATGGCGGCGCATACATTGGGGAGCTGTACAGGGATAAACCTGCTCACGGCACCAGGGGCATATCTTGAAACGTAATTGGAAAAGCCCGGACACGTATGTGCAAAGAACCTGTCACAAATACCGTTTTCGTCGGCATTCTCTCTTAAGTATCTGACATGATAATACAAGCTTATCTCTCCGCCTATGGATCCGTCAAGTATGCTCTTCACCCCGAGAGAGCGAAGATATCCGAATACCTGTGCGGCAGTCTTCCTGCCATAGGCGACGACAAACGTCGGATCTACGATTACCGAGATCTCTGTCCCTCTCTTTAAGTCCAGAAGCATATCCGGCAGACTGTCATTATACTTTCTTGCTTCGTGGATACACTCCTTGATACATCTTCCGCAGTGAATACAGTTCTTGTCGGATACATCTATACTTATCCTGCCGGCATCATTCGCGGTAACATTGGCTCCGACGGCAGGACAGACATGCACGCAGCGGTTACAGGCCACGCACTTATCATCCGTATATATCATTCCTTCGTTATATCTTCTCATTGAATCATCCCTGTATCATTCAAATGCAAGTATCAGCATCGTCTGGTTCAGATGCCTGTAATCAAACTGTTCTCCGTATCCGGACACCCCGATGTAATCGGGATAGAACGATGTCAATGATCTGTTGTAATCACCCATCTTGTCGTTTTCCACAAAATACTTCGTACGCAGGAAACAATTGATCACGAAGCAAAATGACGGATCCGGAACAAGTTCATGTACCCTTGCCGTTGTATCATTCCAAACATCTTCCACCGGATCGATGGGATCGAGCAATACCACCCTTGTCTGATTGTATATCCTGGAGAAAAACCTCATACTGCCGTCTTCGGACTGTTCCCTTACGGCTATTATGCCGAGATCGTCTTTTTCCAGCCTTCCCATCGGATGGAAAAAAGAATTGACCGCAAGCTCATCCTCGGGAACTTTAAGAGCGTTAGCCACGGCAGACGTAGCAGTTTTATGGTCGAATTCATATACTCTTCTGGCATCACAGTCAACATCCGTGGCAACAAAAAAATGCCCGGTCATCTTGAACATATTCTCTTTTATTATCCCTATCCTGCCAGCTTCATTATGTATCATCACAAAGACACACGCATCCATGTATAATATACCGTTAAGCGATACAGCCGAAGGTCTGTCGGGATTCTGTGCAGCCGCCGCGGTACACCCGCACAATTGAACACTTGAATCGCCCATGACATCATGGAACGTATCCATTATGATCTCTTCACAACTGTCAACCGATGCATTGAACTCGAGGCATATCGTATTATCCTGTTCTATTTTTTCAAGTGCCTGACTTATGGAATCCGCAGATCGCGAAGGATACCTTGAAACCTCAAACAGGACTCCCGAAGAAACCGATATACCATCAGTTATGGCCATCACGGAAAGACCGTTTCTTATAACACCTTGCGGTGAGTACATAACGTTGGATGTCATTCCGACTACGGTCGCCGCAGGGAATGAATTGGACAGCATACGTGAATACCAGCCGAAGTTGGCATTGTCAGAAGAAAATATGATGAGCGACGGGGATATGAGTCCGCCGTTTTCTTTTAATTGTTCAAGCACCTGAGGATACGCTTTTGTACCTATCTTCTCCTCAGCCTGTGCAACATAACACCTTTTCATAAATCCTCCGGGACGATAAAACCTTTGGGGTAATTCTACCACATTTCTTCGGATTTATACAGTGTTGATATATTTCATATCCGGGAACGATCCACTTTTATCAGCGCCAGATCACTGTCCTGCCAGATCGTCTCGCAGCACACATCTCCCAGTTTCCAGAACCCGTTTCTGTTGACCGGGTATTTACATACTTCGGCAGGTCCGACAAAAATATAATCAATGTCATGGTCTTTGATATACTGCCTGCAGAACCCTTCGTCTCCCGAGCAGTAAAAATAAGCCACTTCATCCGCTCTTTCCTTTACCGGTTCAGCATCGTTGTGCCACATCCATTCATGTACGAACCATCCTACCGGCGTACATGCCCCGGAATACACCGACAGGGCGCTCTCATGGGTATAACTGTTTCCCGCGGCTTCAATGATGTTGATGATCTTTCTGTCATCCTCATTCAGATGATCGGCCGCCGTCATTTCAAATCCGTAGACACTGTCGTTTCTAAGGTTTGCAAACGATGATATCCCAACCCTTCTGCCCGGATCAAACACATCCCCGTACCAGTCACTTACAGCATCCCTGCAGTAATCCGCAGAAGCTATGCAGAAAACAGTCAGAAGAACCGTAACCCCTACGGAAACGATATTTTGTCCCCGTTCGGATATGCTGCGCCACAGCGCCACGGAAAGCGCCACTCCCGTGATGATCGCAAACAGCGTGAACGCCTGATAAGTCAACTTGAACATCGTGTTGAATCTCTGGTTTCCCTCACCGTATATATCTATTACGTAAATAACCTCCGGTGTTATGACAAGGCCCATCGTACACAGTATAAATGCAGTCAGTCCGCCGCACGCCACACGATCACGGAATACGGTCTTCCCGATTCTGAAATGCATGGCGATCAGAAGCCCTATCGAGATCACGAATGCCGCAAGCCACAGGACCGCCAGTTTGGATATGGCCGTGTGATTATCGCACAGCGCTATCCCCGATTCCATCTTGTCAAATCCGATCGAGAACGGGATAATGACAACATAAGACACAGCCGTCACGAAAACGGCCTTAATGGATATCTGTATAAAAGTCTGTAATCGTGCACCGTATCTGATGATATCGGTAAACACGATCACCGCTCCGGTTATGACGAAATAGATCGCAAAATCCCAGTAATTGGCACCTTTATAATATCCAAGCAACATCGATATGAGCGTCAGCGAATAGATGTCGGGGAGCCTGCTCTTCCTGTCTTTGTCCGACAGGACAAGATCGAACAGTATGGCAACAAGGGGAAGTACAAATATCAGATTGATGACATGGGCATGAAGATCTCCGAGTATGACAGAGTATACCGGGAATTCATTCTTACCGTTATCGATATCACCCATTTCCGTACTGATATAAACCGTCGGATCCGAGAACCAGTACGAACTTTCCGTACCGAACATGCGGCTTACGGTAGGTTCGATCATCCCGTACAGTATCCAGTGCGGATTTGCCCCAAACGTCGCAAACACCGCTGCGATGACTGCGCCGAAAGTCTTGAAAAAGCCGTCTTCCTTCCTGCCTGTAAGTGCACCCGCAAGTGCAAATACAAGCTCATATACCATCACAAAGACCATCCCGGAAAAAGTCGCGAGCATCATATTATAACCAAACTCGGGAGTGGTTCCTGAAAGATAGCACATGAAGACTGATGCGGACTGTCCGAGATAATAATAGTTAAGCTTGTTTCCGGCAAACCACGGATCATATGGTATTGCCGCCTTTTGTCTGAATATGGTCTGCATGAATCCGAAATCCATGTAGTTTTCCGTTCCCGGATCCACCTGGGGGTTAAATCCTATCACCCAGAACCAGATCAGAAAAACAACGGCAAAAAAAGCAAATCCGGTAAAAAATCTCTTAAACTCGGTGCGGGTGATATAAGGCTCTTTCGTAACAAACAGCCTTATCACGATACCCGCGATCGCAAAAAATGCCGAAACTATATAAGCAGCCGGTCTTGCATACTCAATACCGAACACCGCGCACACCGTCCACGTTGTGAAAAAACACAGAAAGAGCCCCGCTCCGAAGCATATCCCGAATCCCGCATCCGGATATTTCATACTTCTTTGAGGAATGAACGGTCTCATAAAAAATGACACCGAAAAAACAACTGCAAGCCAGCAAAGAGCCGCAGTTGTTCCGGTATCTTTCATGATCAGAAAACAGATTACTGTAAATGCCAGTACTATCAGACTAAAAAAGTCCGAAAAGCTTTTCCTGAAACGATCCATGTAAATCCTCGTACGTTGTATAGTCAAAAGCCGGATTGTCGGTACGTTTTCTCCACTCATCCCTTATCGCATCACACAGAAGATGTGCATTCGCATCGTCTGTCTTGAGGATCGAAGGAAATATATAATAGATCATATACAAAGAAAGATCGGTCTTGTCGCTTGCCGAGAGCTTTCCGTTGCTGCCGTATTCACTGAAGACATTTTCGGCAAATATGTTGGCAACTTCCGCCGCAGCCGTTTCCGCATCTTCTCTTCCCTTGATGTACTGGGCCATATCATCAAAGCATGCCCTGTACTCAGTCAAAAAAGCTGCAAATCTTTCTTCGTAAGTCTTTTTCTTGATCTTCTTCAGTCTCGAACGATATCCATCGAACATAGATGATGTCTGATCGAACATATACACCTCCGAAACATGTCACTGTCCGTAGTAAGCGTTGGCACCGTGTTTTCTGTAATAATGCTTATCCTGCAGTTCCTGCGGTGCAGGCTGTATC
Source organism: Lachnospiraceae bacterium (assembly GCA_017612555.1). GTDB lineage: Bacteria > Bacillota > Clostridia > Lachnospirales > Lachnospiraceae > UBA2868. The sequence continues at coordinate 59,392 of JAGAFR010000085.1, forward strand.
TGCGGATTGATGGTTTCTGCGCGATATGCCATCTTGGCAACCTCTTCGAGAACTACCGCGTTATGAACTGCGTCACCTGCATTCTTACCCCACGCAAAAGGCCCGTGATTTTTACACAGCACGCACGGAACAGCCATAACATCCCTGCCTGATTTTCTAAACTCATCGATTATCAGAAGACCGGTATTTGTCTCATATGCGCTGTCTATCTCTTCTTTGTTAAGGCATCTGACGCACGGTACCTCTCCGTATATATAGTCGGCATGCGTTGTTCCGTAGCAGGGAATGCTGCGTCCCGCCTGCGCCCAGCTTGTTGCATAGGACGAGTGAGTATGAACTATACCTCCGATATCATCAAAAGCTTTGTACAGTTCCAAATGGGTGGGAGTATCGCTTGAAGGTTTATACTTTCCCTCTACTTTGTTGCCGTCAAGATCCATAACGACCATGTCTTCGGGTGTGAGCTTCTCATAGTCAACACCGCTCGGCTTGATGCAGAACAATCCCTTTTCTCTGTCAATCGCCGACACGTTTCCCCATGTGAACGTAACGAGTCCGTATCTGGGAAGAAGCATATTTGCTTCATATACCTGTTTCTTTAATTCTTCCAGCATTATGATAACACCTCCACAGCCGCACGTTCTATCTTAAGGCCTTCCATGTATGTCTTCATGAACTCATCAAAGCCCTTTTCGTCTTCCGGCGAAGGCTCGATCGTACTTCCCTTTGCACCTGCAAATATCTTGCGGTTAAGAAAATCTTCCAGATTCTCCTGCGGAGCTCTTCCGTCCGCAAATGAAGCAAGTATCGCCATACCCCACGGTCCGCCTTCTCCGGCAGTCTCCATTACGGATACGGGTGCATGGATAGCTGCTGCCGCAAATGCCTGTCCCACACCTTTTGTCTTAAAGTATCCGCCATGACCATACATTTTGTCAACCTTAACTCCCTCTTCGTTTATAAGAATATCAAGTCCCGATTTGAGTGCGGCAAGCGCAGAGTACAGGTGCATCCTCATTACATTTCCCAAAGTGAACTTCGATTCCGCAGTCCTTACAAAGAGCGGCGCTCCCTTATCAAATCCGGTAACAGGCTCGCCCGAGATATAGTTGTATGACAGGAGTCCTCCGCAGTCACTGTCGCCGTCAAGCGCTTTGCTGTAAAGCTTCGTGAACAGATCGTTCATATCGATACTGTACCCCATCATTTCACCGAACTGCTTAAACAGCTCTACCCATGCATTGATATCACTTGTGCAGTTATTGCAGTGAACCATCGCAACAGCAGCTCCGTCAGGTGTGGTGACCATATCTATCTGCTCATACACTTTGGAAAGAGCTTTTTCCAGAACCACCATAGCGAACACGCTCGTTCCCGCAGAAGTATTACCGGTACGAAGGCCGACGGAATTGGTCGCTACCATTCCGGTTCCCGCATCCCCCTCGGGAGGACACAGCGGTATACCCGCTTCAAGATTCCCGGATACATCAAGAAGCTTTGCACCTTCTGCAGTAAGCGTTCCCGCATCGGCACCTGCCGTAAGCGACTTCGGAAGCACTCCGAGAAGATCCCACGAGAATCCGCAAGGCTTGATCAGTGCATTAAACTTTTCCACCATGCTCTTATCATAATCACATGTAGCGGAATCGATCGGGAACATGCCGGATGCATCTCCGACTCCGAGTACTCTTTGTCCCGTCATCTTATAATGAACATATCCCGCAAGAGTTGTAACAAAATCGATATCCTTAACATGCTCTTCCTTGTTCAGTATAGCCTGGTACAGATGAGCAATGCTCCATCTCTGAGGTATGTTAAAATCAAGTTCGCGGGTGAGCTTGGCCGCTGCCTCTTCCGTGATGGTATTTCTCCATGTCCTGAAGGGAACAAGAAGTTCTCCGTCCTTGTTGAACGCAAGATATCCGTGCATCATCGCCGAAAAACCGATCGATGCGAACTTTGTCGGAACAACCCCGTACTTATCTTTTATATCCTTTACAAGATCGCTGTAGCAGTCCTGTAGCCCGGTCCATATATCATCGAGAGTATATGTCCATATTCCGTTATCAAGCCTGTTCTCCCAGGAATGTCCCCCGGTTGCAAGAACGGTCCCTTCTTCATCTATCGCAACGGCTTTGATCCTGGTCGATCCGAATTCTATTCCAAGATACGCCTTCCCGTCTGCTATCAGTTTCTTTCCATCCATGATTCCTTCTCCTTTCAACTCTTTCGTTTATGGCTTTCTGGTCACTTTATATTCTTTGCCCCCGAGCATTACCGAGGTAACAGACATATCAGCCGAAAACAAACCTTCGCTGACATACTGGTACTTGTACGGTTCCTCACCGGCCTCCAGTTTTCTTATGACAGACTCAACGCGGGGACCGTGCATAGGATTACATTCACCGATGCAGGATATCTCTCCCGTCATAAGATGTGAGAGTGCCTGCTTATTGATACCGTCAAACGACACGACCATGATCTCTCCGTTTGCGATATCTCCTCCGCATTTTCTGCCGGATGCCTCCAGTACATCTATCACTCCGAGGGCCTCGTTGTCATTCTCACAGTATACCACATTAACATCCTCATAGTTCCTGAGGATCTTGAACATGGCTTCTTTTCCTTTACTTCTTGTAAAATCACCCTGTTCATACGCCACAACATCCCATCCGTACAGTTTTGCCATATGGTCAAATCCCTTTGTACGTCCGAGCTGCGCAGTACTTCCCAGGGTTCCCTGAATATCAACTATATGAACATCTTCGCCTTTTATGCCCTTTCTGCCCAGGAATTTGGATATCCACATGCACACCATCTTCCCTTCGAGTTCAAAATCGGATCCTACCCAGCACGTAAACAGGCTCTCGTCCGACACGTCCACCTGGCGGTCTACGATTATGACCGGGATATCCGCTTCCTTTGCCTCTGACAGAACGGTATCCCATCCCTTCTCGGTAACGGGTGCGAGCACGATATAGTCCACATCCCGCTGGATAAAACTTCTGATGGCAGTGATCTGATTGGTCTGTTTCTGCTGCGCATCGTCAAAGATCAGTTCATATCCGTTTTCTTTTGTGAACACGGACTTCATTGACTCCGTATTGGCACTTCTCCAATCGGACTCGGCTCCGAGCTGTGAAAAACCGACCGTGATCAGTTCTTCCCCGGTAATACCACTGTCAGCCCCTGTGTCCCCGGCGGGTATACATCCCGCCAGAAGACAACAGAGGCTCACAATGATGAATCCATGTATGAGTTTATGGTCAAGAGATCTCATTACTGTTTTTTCAGTGATTTTTTCTTGCGTGCTATCACGATCGACTGTACCACAAGGAACAGACATAACATTCCGGCAACCGTGATACCCGTCCACCAAGCCTGATCGAATCCGGCTGAGGATACTATGCTCTGGATAGTTGCAAGCGAGAGCACACCGAACAGAGTTCCGATGATGTTTCCGACTCCTCCCGTCAGCATCGTACCTCCGATGATCGATGAAGCAATGGCGTTCATCTCTGCACCCGATGCATGACTGGCCGCTCCGGATCCTACATGCAGGAAGTATACGTACCCGCCTATGCCCGCAAGCAGTCCGCACATAAGATGTGCGAAAAACTTCGTACGCTTTACATTGATACCGAGCATAAGTGCGCTCGTTTTGTTACCGCCCACAGCATAGAACGAACGTCCAAGCTTTGTGTACCTGAGTACGAAGAACAGTATCAGCACGATAAGGAGTGCAACGAACACACCGATCTCGATCTTGGCGGGAACAAGCTTACCCTTTTTGTTGACCGTGCCGAGAAATGCTATCCTGATAGGCTCTTTAAGCTTATTGAATGCTTCGTTCTCAACGTTGAACGGATTCGTGTGAACTATGGTCGTCATACCTCTTGCAAAGAACATACCTGCAAGAGATACGATGAACGGCTGTATATCAAGGTATGCGATAAGGTATCCCTGAACAAGACCGTATGCAAGACCTATTCCAAGCGCAATGAGCATGGACACTGCCACATTGCCCGGTGTCAGATTCTTCTCGGGGCTGAGCACATTCCTGTCAAGGTATACGGCACAGCACATGCTGACAAGCGCTGCAACACCACCGACCGAGATATCGATGCTTCCGATGATCATGACCAGTGTAAGTCCGCATGCCATAAGGATCAGAGCCGCATTTGCATTCAGTATGTTAAGGAATGTCTGAAGCTTTAAGAAACCTTTCCCCTGAAAGATCATAGCTCCGATATACATCGCAAAGAAAACTACGATCGTGATCGTAAGGAGGATCGTGGTGTCGGATATATTCTTTCGCTTCTTATCCATTTACGCCACCTCCTTCTTGGCCGTAAGCTTCTTGAACTGCGAGCCCAGCCATTCTCTTACCGTAGGTGCCGAGAATACGACAAGTATTATAACTACAACAGCCTTATATGCCGACAGTGCATCCGAACTAACTTTCAGTTTGTAAAGCGTTGTCGTAAGGAACTGTATTACGTATGCACCGATTATCGATGCCCACATGTTAAACTTACCGCCTGAAAGCGGGTTTCCTCCAAGAGCTACGGCAAGGATCGCATCCATTTCGATATCTTTTGCGATGACCGAGTAATTGATCGTTGACAGTCTTGATGTCTTAATGAGTGCCGCTACCGCAACACACAGTCCCAGGATCACGAACGATATGAACTTCACAAGTTCAGGGTTCAGACCGTTAAGTCTTGAAGAGCTGGGATTGATACCTACTGCCTGTGTATAGAGTCCCAGTGTCGTGAACTTGAGCACCAGGAAGATCACTATCATACAGACAGCTGCAATGAACACCGGTGCGGGAACGGGTATTCCCGGAATGAAACCTCCGAAGTATGCGAACTTCGGATCCGGAACTATGGGAAGCTCGTTGTTGTTGATCCACGCGGCGATCGAACGTCCCGCCGTGAACAGTATGAGCGTCGCGACCATCGGTTGTATCTTGAAGTACGCAACGAGTATACCGTTAAACGCTCCGCACATCATTCCTACTACACATGCAACAAGGAAACCGACTATTATGGGAGCCTGAATCGTTTCCGGGCGCGAATTGGCGCCGCACAGTACGCGCAGGAGTGCCGATCCGCATATCGCTATCGTTGCACCGACCGAAATATCCTGTCCACCCGATGCTGCCGTAACCAACGTCATTCCTATTGCAAGGATCGCCAGCTCCGAGCCGTAGTCAAGTATCGTGATAAGATAACCCGACAGAACGGGATTGCCCGCCGAATTGGTCTTCGGAGTGATCACGAAGAACGACGGATCAATGATAAGATTGAATATGATCAGAAGCAATAACGCCGCAAGCGGTATTATGATCTGACTGTGTATCAGTTTTCCGAACACCCCGGAACCTGACTTTGTATTATTTGCCATCACTTTCACCTCCGGCTATTGTACTCATGATCTTGGTCTGGTTAAGATCATCTCCCGTAAGTTCCCCAACCACGTGTCTGTCACGCATTACGATGAGTCTTGAACAGGTTCTGAGCATCTCATCGGTTTCGGATGATATGAACGTGATCGCCATTCCTTCACTTGCAAGCTTTAACACAAGCTTCTGGATATCAACCTTGGTTCCGACATCGATACCACGCGTAGGCTCATCAAGGATCAGATAATCCGGATGAGTAAGAAGCCATCTTGCAAGTATAACCTTCTGCTGGTTACCACCCGAAAGAGACTTGATGGGTGTGTCTGCCGAAGCTGTCTTGATATCTAGAAGCTTGATATACTCATCGGCAAACTTGTAAGCTTCAGCTTTGCTGAAAGGATGCAGCGCACCCTTAAGAACCTGGTATGCCAGTACTATATTTTCTCTTACAGAAAGGTCACCGACGATACCGTCAACCTTACGGTCTTCGGGAAGATACGCGATACCTTTCTTCATCGCATCTATGGGTTTCGAAATCTTAACCTGCTTTCCGTCCTTGGTCTTCTCTCCGGAAAGGTTACGGTCCGCTCCGAATATAGCTCTTACGCACTCCGAACGTCCCGATCCGAGAAGTCCGGTAAATCCGTTGACCTCACCTTTGTTGATATGAAAATCAAAGGGATGTACCGCTTCGGTACTTGATAAGTTAGTAGCGGTAAATACAGGTGTTTCGTTTGCTTTCTTTTCATACGAGGCATTCTCGCTCTTGATATCGGACATATCGTCAAGTTCTTTTCCGAGCATTTTGGATACAAGCTGTACTCTCGGAAGATCCTTGATCTCATACTCTCCTACAAGCTGACCGTCGCGAAGAACCGTGATCTTGTCACATACTTCATATACCTGGTCAAGGAAGTGGGTAACAAATATGATACCGACTCCTTTTGCCTTAAGGTCTCTCATGAGCTTGAACAGTTTTTCAACCTCCTGCTCATCAAGAGATGATGTAGGCTCATCGAGGATGAGGACCTTACAATCCATATCAACCGCGCGAGCGATCGCAACCATCTGCTGAACTGCGATCGAGCAGCTTGCGAGCTGCTGTGCCGGCTTTGCGGGTATTGCAAGTTCGTCAAGTATCTTACCCGCATCTTCATTCATTTTTTTCCAGTTTCGAACACTCTTCTGTTCTCTTCCGATGAACATATTCTCAGCCACCGAAAGATTAGGGCACAGTGTTATTTCCTGATACACCGTACTGATACCGAGATTCTGGGCATCCTGCGGCGATCTGATGGAGACGGCATTGTCATTGAGTAATATCTCACCCTCATCCTTGGTATAAACCCCGGTCAAAACCTTTATAAGAGTGGATTTCCCGGCACCATTCTCTCCCATGAGCGCGTGGATCTCTCCTTCACATAATGTGAAATCCACATTCTGCAAGGCATGTACTCCGGGGAATACCTTGTCAATACCACGCATTTTCAGTACTGCTTTTCCCATAATGAGTGGATTCACCTCCCAATTCTTTTCTTGATCATCTCATAAAAATGGCGCGAGTTGCGTAATAAATATGTACGCTCTCGCGCCGTTTTTGTACTTTTCATAACTATTTAGGTAACGGATCGTTTCGCGCTTGAGCACCTTGTTCCACAAGTGCAACAGGTGCTCAATCCCTCAAATCTTACCTAATTAGATTCCATAATTCTCAACATCATCTGCTGTGATAGTTGTTGCATCAAAGCCCTTCTCGTTCATGATGATGGTCTTCTCAGCAGGCTCGTTGCCGGCCTGAAGCTCGTCGATAACCTGAAGGATGTACTCTGACTGGAAAGGATTACACTGTCCGTCATAGTTCCAGTTCTGGTCAAGGAGTTCCTGAAGTGCCCACTTGTTGCAGTCGAAGCCCATTACGATAACGTCTTTGCCAACGCCGTGTGAGATGTTAGCTGCGTCAAGAGCTGCAACAGCACCCTTAGCCATATCGTCGTTCTCAGCGTAGATTACGTTGAACTTCTCGCCTGAGTCGATAACTGACTGAACGATCTGCTGTGCCTTCTCTGCGTTCCACTCAGCTGTCTGCTGTGTAACGATCTTCCACTTAGCTGAATCTGAAGCAACCTTGTCATC
>JAGAFR010000009.1 GCA_017612555.1 Lachnospiraceae bacterium
TATCGATGTATTACAGACAGGACACCAGTTGATGATCCTGGCACCCTTGTATATCAGACCCTTGTCATACAGATTGACGAACACTTCCGTAACGGCTTTGTTACAGCCTTCATCCATCGTGAAGCGCTCACGCTCCCAGTCACACGAACTTCCCATCCTGCGAAGCTGTCTCGTGATCCTGCCGCCGTATTCGTCTCTCCACTCCCAGACTTTATCAAGGAACTTCTCGCGTCCGAGATCATGCTTGTCTATGCCCTGCTTCTTGAGTTCGGACATAACACGAACTTCCGTCGCAATGCTCGCATGGTCCGTTCCGGGCTGCCACAGCGCGTTGTATCCCTGCATCCTCTTGAAACGGATGAGTATATCCTGCATCGTGTTATCAAGGGCATGTCCCATATGAAGCTGACCGGTTATGTTCGGAGGCGGCATCACGATCGTGAAAGGCTTCTTCGATCTGTCCACCTCGGCGTGGAAGTATCCGCTCTTCTCCCACTTCTCATATAATCTTCCTTCCATGCCGGAAGGATCGTAAGTTTTTGCAAGCTCCCTGCTCATAATACAAGACTCCTCATTTATACCGATATTTTTACAACATATTATTATATCATCAGTAAGGGTGAAAAAGAAAGTCAGTCTTTCCTAAGCGCCGCAAAGGCTGTCAGCACTCCCGCGAGGGCCACCGCGGTACCCGTTATCAGCATCGGTCTGATGCCGAGATGATCGAGGATCACACCGCTGATGAGATTGGAGAATACGCCGCCTATCGTGATCGCGCTCGTAAAATAAGCCTGACCTTTGACCTGATCGCTGTCGGCCATCGTCTGACTGACATAATAAGCCGACGCGGGAATGAACACGGCATAGGCGAAAAGCTGGAAGCCCTGACTGATGAACAGCCATGCCATATCAGGTGCAAACACGAGTATCAGTATCTTTATAAAAAAAGCGACACCCGAGAAGCACAGAAGCTTTGCGGGCGATACTTTTCGAAGAACGAATCCTATAAGTGCCATTACGGGAAGTTCCAGGATAGCCTGGAGGAAATTGGCATAACCGAGCTCCGTCTCGCCTCCGCCGAGAGACCTTACGATCTGGATCATGAAATCATTGATCATGTTATGGCCGAAGAAAAAGAAAACGGTTGCCGCTATGAAAAAACCGTACGCAGGATAGTCGGCAAAAAACCTTTTTACGCCGCCCTGCTTTGCCGTCTCTTTGACAGGCTCCTCTTTGTGATCCCGGCTCTCATCCCCCGCAGGTGTGATTTTGTCCGAAGGACGGAAGAAAAATACCGCGATCGCGGATATGACCATGATGACGGCCGTTACCGTCATAAGGAGCGTTGCGCCGCTCTTCTCGACGGCTCTTCCGATGAGGGCCGAAGTCACCGCGAATCCGGCGGAGCCGAGTCCTCTTGCAAGGCCGTAGAAAATGTTGCATCCCATCTTCTGATATTCAAAGCAAAGCGCGGTCATGACCGGCTGGTACGCAAACTGGATCATGTAGATGAGTGCATAGACAACAAAAATGACCGGCATATTGCCGTTTATGAAACGGAGCAATACGGATCCGGCCAGTATTATCAGACAGGATATCAGTATGAATCTGCGGTTGGTCAGCCACCCTTTCTTATCGATAATGCCCGCTACGAGCGGCTGGAACAGCGCCGATGTGATGTTCGCGACCGCAAGAAGGATACCGACCTGTGTATTTGTAAAGCCTCTGGACAGAAGAAACACCGCAGCGTACGCATGTAGCGTACAGAATGCCGCGAAGTACGTGACATTCAATACGGTGTATCCTGTTGTCCACAGTCTGCCTTTCATCTCAGTCTATATAATATACATATCCCAGCCGTTTGTCATCTGGTTTCCGCATTTTTGACTGAATTCGGAGAGGCTCATCCCTTCGGTAAAATCTTTCAACTGATCGTTGATGGGCCCCCAAAGACATTTGTTGATGGCTCGCGACAGTTCTTTGCTGCCGTCGCTCTCCTCATATTCCATTGGTTCGAGAATGCTGGTGTCGAGGGCATTAAGGACATCCGACATCTTTACTTTGTCGGCATTGCAGCAAAGCGAATATCCTCCTCCGAGGCCCTTGTGGGCTTTGATCAGTCCGGCCTGCTTGAGGAGCGGAAGTATCTGTTCGAGATACTTCTTGGATATCCCCTGCCGCTGCGAGATCTCGATCGCGGATACACTGCTGCCTCCGGCCGAGTTCAGCGCTATGTCGACAAGCGCCAGCACCCCGTATTCAACTCTTGTTGATACTCTCATTTCATTCCTTCATCTTTACTCTGTAAACAGAGCCGTTGAATAATACCTGTCTCCGCTGTCCGGAAGAAGTGCGACTATGACTTTGCCTTTGTTCTCCGGCTTCTTCGCGTATTCGACAGCCGCATAAAGAGCCGCTCCCGAAGATATACCGACCGAGATGCCTTCCTTTCTTGCAAGGAGCTTTGCGGTCTCAAACGCTGCCTGATTGGGAGCCTTGAACACCTCATCATAAACTTTTGTATTGAGAACATCCGGAACAAATCCGGCGCCTATGCCCTGGATCTTGTGGGCTCCGGCTCTTCCCTCCGAGAGCACCGGTGAATCCTCGGGCTCAAGAGCCACGACCTTAACGTCCGGATTCTGACTCTTTAAATATTCTCCCGTTCCGGTGACGGTTCCGCCGGTACCTACGCCCGCGATGAATATATCAACCTTGCCGTCGGTGTCCTTCCATATCTCCGGACCCGTTGTCGCTTTGTGGATCGCGGGATTGGCGGGATTGACGAACTGTCCGGGGATGAAGCTGTTCGGGATCTCTTTCGCAAGCTCGTCGGCCTTCTCGATCGCGCCCTTCATTCCCTTCGGGCCTTCAGTGAGAACGATCTCCGCACCGTAGCTCTTTAATATGCTCCTTCGCTCAACACTCATCGTCTCGGGCATCGTAAGGATGATCCTGTAGCCTTTTGACGCTGCGATCGCAGCCAGACCTATACCGGTATTTCCGCTAGTAGGTTCAATGATCACGGAACCTTCCTTGAGGATTCCTTTTTCCTCGGCGTCCTCGATCATCGCTTTTGCGATACGGTCCTTGACACTCCCTGCCGGATTGAAATACTCAAGCTTTACAAGGACGGTTGCCTCAAGGCCGAGATCCTTTTCTATGTTTGTTACCTCGACAAGAGGGGTATTCCCCACAAGGCCGAGTGTGCCTTTATATATGTTTGACATTTTGCGTGCCTCCTTTGCTGTTACGTTTTATATAGCCGCAAATCCCTTTTCGAGATCCGCGATGATATCGTCTATATGCTCTGTTCCGATCGACAGTCTGATCGTATTCTTACTGATGCCCTGATCCGCAAGTTCCTCATCGGAAAGCTGCGAATGAGTCGTTGATGCCGGATGGATCACAAGACTCTTGACGTCCGCCACGTTTGCAAGCAGTGAGAATATCTCAAGATTATCGATGAACTTCCATGCCTCATCCTGGCCGCCCTTAATGTCGAACGTGAAGATCGAACCGCCGCCGTTGGGGAAGTACTTCTCATAAAGGCTGTGATCCGGATGATCGGCAAGCGAAGGATGATTGACTTTCTCAACCTTCGGATGTTTGCTCAGGAATTCAACAACCTTCTTTGTATTTTCAACGTGTCTTTCCAGTCTCAATGAAAGAGTCTCGACACCCTGCAGAAGAAGGAACGCGTTGAACGGTGATAAGGTGGCGCCCGTGTCGCGGAGCAGGATCGCACGTATGTATGTTACGAATGCAGCAGGTCCAACCACATCATAGAACGATACGCCGTGGTAGCTCGGATTGGGAGCTGCGATGTTAGGATACTTGCCGCTTGCCTTCCAGTCGAATTTACCGGACTCCACAATTATACCACCGAGTGTGGTGCCGTGACCGCCGATGAACTTCGTAGCCGAATGAACAACGATATCGGCTCCGTGTTCGATCGGACGGATCAGGAAGGGAGTGCCGAATGTATTATCAACAACCACGGGCAGTCCGTGCTTGTGTGCGATCTGTGCTATCGCATCGATATCGGGGATATCACTGTTGGGGTTACCGAGTGTCTCAAGGTATACTGCTCTCGTATCGTCCTTGATCGCGGCCTCTACCTCACTAAGGTTGTGCGCATCCACAAAAGTCGTATTGATGCCGTACTGAGGAAGAGTGTGTGCGAGAAGGTTATAGCTTCCGCCGTAGATCGTCTTCTGAGCCACGATGTGTCCGCCGTTTGCGGCAAGAGCCTGTATCGTGTATGTGATGGCTGCCGCTCCAGATGCAATTGCGAGTGCTGCGCTTCCGCCTTCAAGGGCAGCCAGTCTCTTCTCGAGAACATCCTGCGTGGAGTTCGTCAGTCTTCCGTATATGTTTCCCGCATCCGCAAGTCCGAAACGGTCGGCAGCGTGTTTGCTGTTACGGAATACATAAGATGTTGTCTGGTAAATGGGGACCGCACGTGCATCCGATGCCGGATCCGGCTGTTCCTGTCCAACGTGTAACTGTAATGTTTCAAATTTGTAATCGCTCATTTTTTCAATCTCCTTATATATAGTCAATTTATATTAATCTGTCTGTGTGCTCCCCATACATCGGCAACACATTGAGTCTTTCCACTTGTTCATAATGAATCTGTACATTAATAGTGTCTCCTTTCATTTAGCTGTTGAGAAGACTATAATACTATTCTCCTAGTATGTCAATAGGTTTTATAAAAATTGTAGGATTTATTTTTTGACCGGACGGGGTCAGACCTGCTTAGCCCTGATTCTGCGCAGTTTTGCGCTGTTTAATATGAACCTGAGTGATTCGTCGATCACGACCACGACGAATATGGCCATGATCCCCATATGGAATCTCATGACAACAACAGAGCTCAGCGCGATCACAAATACGGTTCCGAAAAGCTGAGTCTTAAGCATCCATGAAGGTTCGCCGTAGCCTTTGATACCTGAACCGTAAATGATGTTTCCGCTCTTCGGGAACAGATCGATACCTACAACGAACAGATAGATGCCTGCTGCCGCGAGCACCGCACTGTCGGTGGTAAAGAGTCCGAGTATCTTAACAGGGATCAGCATGAATATTGCAAGGTTAAAAGCACAAATAGCCCAGCTCAGGATCGCCGATGTCAGTACGACATCCCACACTCCCCTGATGTTCTTCTTCCCGGTCTCAAATCCGGAAAGCGTGAGCGTTGCGGTTCCTATCGATGTGACAAGCACAACGGCGATCAGTTCCACTCCAAATACGATGGAATGTATCCCTGCAGCTTCAATGGAAACCTTGTTGAGCATTGCGATAAGATAAAGGTTTCCGAGATTCCATGCAAAATCCTCACATGCCGCAGGCGCACCGTATCTGACCGTTTCCGCGAACAGGGCCGACCTCGCCTTAAGGATCCTTGCAAATGACGGGCGAAGCTTCAGATCCTTTGTTGTCAGAACATAAACAAGAACGATCAGGTCACCGAGAAGCTCGGCAACGGTCGTCGCAAGAGCGGCACCCCTGACCCCCATTGCCGGAAAGCCGAAATGTCCGAATATCATCGCATAATCAAGTATCACATTGGCTATAGATCTCGAGAGCCCGTACCAAATCATGATCTGCGTCTTCTGACTCACCTCAAGAAGACAGCTGACCGAAGCACCGACACCCGTAAGTATGAATATGGGTGCAAAATACTGTGCGTAGTCTATACTCATACCTATTATGCTCTCATCCACGCCCATCAGGTGAAATGCGACCTGCGGGCACAGAAGCCAGAACAAAAACAGCAGTACACCCAGTACATTATTGAATTTGAAAAGCGCGGCGAGAAGATCCCTGGCCCTTTCGACTTCGTTCGCGCCGTATGCCTGGCTGACCAGTATCGTCGCGCCGGTCGTAAGGGCAAAGATAAGACTCATCGTCGTCCACATGGGCGTCGTCGCATTGCCTACGGCACTCATGCTCTCGAGCGACAGTCTCCCGATGAATATACGGTCTATCATCATCTGCAGTTGCGAGATGAGGTTCGACAGCATGATCGGGATCGCTATCGCAAGTATTTTTCTGGAATATGTTTTCATTATTTCCTCCGGTAAAACGTAAAACGGGGATTCCGCTTTTGCGGAATCCCCGAAGATCATTACCGACTTTCCTTTATGGCATTTATAACCGAGCGGTATTCCTCAAGGAATCCCTCATGCCTGTTCTTTATCAGTTCGGTATCGCCGTCACGTGCCGCGTATTCCATCTCCCTGGCATGCTCCGAAAGCTTTGCGGCACCTATGTTCAGTGAAGTGCTCTTCACCGAATGCGCCGCTATCCTGTAGGCTTCCCAGTCTGCCGCAGCATATGACGACTCCAGATCACTTATCTTCGTGACTTCCGCATACTTGGTCAGGATCTTTTTGTACAGATCCATGTTACCCATGCAGTATTTAAGACCCGTTTTCTCATCTATCTCGGGAACGGCGGAAACATGTACATCCTCAGCGGAAGTTTTCGGCCCCGCTGCCCCGTCGACGATCTTCTCTTTCGGAAGATACTCTCTGAGCGTATTGTCCATTTCCCTCATCTCGACAGGCTTTGCAAGAAAACCGTCGAATCCCGAGCTTCTGTATTCCGCATCCGCCCCGCTTAAAGCATTGGCGGTAAGCGCTATGATCACGGCATCTTTGCCTCCCGGCATCTGCCTGATCCTCTTCATTGCCTCGACACCGTCCATCACGGGCATCATATGATCCATGAAGATAATGTCGAACTTGCTCTCTTTGAAAAGCTCGATCGACTCAGGGCCGCTCGATGCTCTCGTTACATGTATGCCGTATGGTTGCAATATTCCTTCGGTAACGTCAAGGTTAAGTTCGTTATCATCGACAACAAGCACCTGTGCATCCGGTGCCGAAAAGTCCACGCTGAACGCTTCCTGTCCCGTCTCACTCATCCTGTTTTCAAAGTTACCGAGCGGAGTCCAGTCCGTAACTTTGAGGAGCAGGTCAAACGAAAAGATGGTCCCGAAGTCATATACGCTGCTGACGCTGATCGTCCCGCCCATCATCTCAACGAGTCTCTTACTGATCGCCAGTCCGAGCCCCGTACCTTCAACAGACCTGTTTCTCTTTGTATCAACCTGAGTAAAACTCGAGAAGATATTCTCGAGATCCTCTTCCTTGATACCGATACCGGTATCCTTGATGCTCATGTTCAGCCGGCAGTGTTCATCGTCTTCTTTTTTGCTGGTGATCTTCCACGTGATGCATCCTTTGCTCGTGAACTTGACCGCATTGCCGAGAAGATTGATAAGTATCTGCTTGATCCTTATCTCATCTCCGAAGAGTCCGGACGGGATGCTCTCGTCCATCTCACATATCAGACTGACGGTCTTGTTCTCCAGCCTGACCTCGGTCATCGTCCTGACATCGTTCAGCATCGATACCGTCTGGATATCATCATCTATAAGTTCGAGCTTGCCCGACTCTATCTTGGAAAAATCAAGAATATCGTTGATTATCGATATGAGCGTACGCGAAGCTGCTTTGATCGAAGCGGCACGGTCTCTTGCTGCCTCATCGTGCGAATCCCTGAGGATGAACTCGGTCATTCCGGCTATGGCGTTCATGGGCGTACGGATCTCGTGGCTCATGTTCGCAAGGAAGTTGCTCTTTGCCTTGTCAGCCTCCTCGGCACGTTCAAGTGCAGCGACAACGTCCGTCATATCGGTGAACAGTATTGTCAGTCCCGCGATCTCATCGTCACGCCTTATACGTCTGATGCTAAGACGTGCATCGCTTCTTTTGCCGTCGCGTTCCCTTCTGATCATGTACGGCTCCACGCTCTCGCCACCAAGGACCTTGCTGCAGTTGTTCATCAGCTCATCGATCACATCGTCCTCGAGGATACCATGAAGCGTAGCCCTGACGGATAGTCCGTTCTTGATATCATCACGGCTTACACCGTTCTTGTATTCAAAGAACACATCCGAAGTCATAACGGTCTCAAGATCGTAATCCGTTACGATGAGAAGATCCGGGAACGTCTTTAACAACTGTTCGTTATAAAAGATCTGCTTCAGGTTCTCTCTCTGGATGAATGCCTGAGTATGAGCCGCCTGCTCATTGGCCATACGGAGCATCTCATTGTTCTTATTCAGTTTTCTGATCTCTCTGAGAAGTTTCTTGTTTTCCTGACGGAGCTGGTATTCGGGATCCGTCTCGTTCACTTCCGTATTGATCTCCATTTTTCTCTCCGTCAAAGTGCAAGGATCGTAAATGTGAAGTTATGGAACATGTTGTATTCTTTTCCGGTCTTGCTTCCTTTTACCGGACAGAACTCTCCGTATGCGTACATTCCCGCAAGGTTCGTCCCCTCGGGAAGCCTGTTCTGGTAACTTGCGGGCTCGGATGAGCTGTTGGCTCCGAGAGCGACATAACGCGCACAGCACGATGTACACAGAAGCGTTGAATACTTCGAACCTTCCCTTGCCGCAAACGCCTCGTCAAAAGCATGCTCGATCGTATACTGCACGTCATCTTTATTAAGAAGTCCGATGTTGAGTACCGTTCCCTCCGGTATCAGCCCGTAAAAGAGTCCCGAGCCTTCTTCAAGATTCAGGCTCGACAGCACCCTTCCGACTTCCACATTATCGTCATCATCACCTTTTACGGAAAGAACGAACGGTGACATGATGTAATCGGCAAGAACGTCCTCCTTGTCCGTTTCCATATCTTCCCTTTTCAGCGTATCGACAAAAGTCCTCTCACCGAGCATCAGCACCTTGTTGTCGACCGATTTTGTGACTTCATATGAGAAACTTGCTTTGTTCTTTATGGAATTGACATGGATAAACATCGGGTTGACGTTTCCGCTGATCGTAGCCATGACAAGTCCCTTGTCATCAGCCTTGTCATTACAGAATACCTTGACGTTGGTGAAGTTAAAATCATCAGATGAAAGACCGCCGTATACCGGAGCTCCGCCGGACAGCTTGTCCATCATATTGACCATCTCGTCTCCCGAGACGTTTCCTTCTCCGTTGGCCATGCATGCATAGGCGAGTACAAGCTTGGGAGCTTCATCAAGCGCTGCCGTGGTCTGTCTGTATGCATCAGTGAGTTTTTCTTCATAATTGCTGCGGTTAAGGCCGCAGGCTATCCCGGCGGCAAAAGTGCAGTCATCCGCACTCAGGAGCAGAACGGATATCCCTCCGCCGCAGTACCCCTGCTCGCCCAGGAGCGAAGCCATCGCAGTACTTCCTATCATGGGGAAATCCCATTTCTTCCTCAGATGCTCATAAAGTTCAAGATAGTCAACTTCTTCCTCGGTGAATATGATCGCGAGCGATGATTTTCCGAATTCAAAATCCGCCGTCTGCTCAAACAACTCCTCGACGGCAACATTCATTTCATCGATCTCTTCCGTGTACAAAACCGCTGATCTCATAAGTATCCTCCGTTCATTTGTGCATGGTCATTAATCAAAAAGGGACCCCGGTCTCCCGGAATACCTGCAATAACTACATCGGAGTGACAAGATTCGAAGTTGTCAATCATAAACCTCGCAAGTGCCGAAAAGAAAGGAGGTTCGGGCATCCCGCCAAGGTTAATCTTAACCAGAATCTTAACCATCCATGCTACCAGATCATATCAATACCGTATTCTTTGTAATGATTTCTGATAGCTCCATCAGTTGATATCAATGTCAAGTCATTCAGTTTTGCAACAGAAATGATGAGCCTGTCAAACGGATCTGTATGATCCTTAAATAGTGGTAATTCCATTGTTCTCGCAAACTGTTCTATTGTCACCGGAACGCAAGTAATCCCGTTTTCTTTACACTGATCAGCTATCCATGTTAGAGGCTGGCTAATGCTTAGTTTGCCTATCTTGATCTTTATTGCCATTTCCCAAAAGGAGATATCGCTAACATAAAGTTCATCGGCCTCCTGCATATTATTCATCGTATCCAGCGAAAGAGTTCCATTAGCTACTTCCCCAAACATCATGATTATCAATGCATTTGTATCCAACAAGAACTTCATACATAGTCCCTCATGCATTCCGGTGTATCATCAAAATCTGATGCTATGGAAACAAAAGCATCCGATATAAAGCCTATTTTCCTCTTCTTACGCTCACTCTCTGCCCTGGATTTTGAAGCAGTATTGTTCATCCTGTATTTTAAATATCGTGCGAAGTCAATCAGCAAGCCAATATCGGCCTCAGACAAGCCTGCAACTTCCTTTTGAAGAATATCTGATGCCATAATATCACCTCCGTTTCACACCTAAATAATAACACTCCTTACTTACCCGTGCAATCCGCCATTTTTCAAGACAGAAAAGAGATATATAAAAGGACTTTCACTTTTAACACCTTTTTCCCCAACGTGCGCAATAGTCGACACTTCATCAAACACTAATTAATTGCTTCAAAAATCGACGAGATAAATCTCTTACCAGCTTCAATTTCTTTACATTCTACTCCGAAAATATCGAGCATGGTCTTCTTTTCATCGAATAATCGATTTTTATGACGATCCTCCTCACTTAAATGTTCCGATACATTTGAAACCACATAATCAAATGAACTGTACAGATAAACTATCCTATTTTGAATAGGTATTCCCTGTTTTATCATTCTTTTTCTTTTATTTAGAAGCCACCAGATATCAATCTCTGCGAAATCCAACCCAAATCCAGCTATATAAACATTAGAATTGAAAAATAACTCCACCCAAGAAATACCATCAAATGATCCGCCATTGTTAACAGATGTATTCTCAAGGCATTTTTTCCAAATAGATTTTTTACACTCTATACCTGTACTTGAGTAATACATCCCTTTTAAATAATTTTCCAATTTTGCTAAAGACCCACAATACTGATCAAAGCCCAACGACATAGAGGCTATGTTATCTATATCCCCATGAATCTTCCATATGCTTAATTCATGGCGTCCTCGCTTTAGCCCAATTTTACGTCTGACAGAATATACCTTCTCAGATACATCGCATCCAGCATCTTCTGGCATAAGCTCTTTATATCCATTCTTTTCACAAAGGATAATCTCAATTCCTCTATCAACATTGGTTGTAATGATGTCATCTATATTGTATTCGGCAAGCTTATCAGCAAGTGTGTCTATACCTTCTACCCCGCTCTTTAGATTCGGAACAGAAATATTGTTCCTAAACCTATCGGCTAATTTTCTCTTAAACTGATTGTCAGACTGCTGATTTTCCAGCAAATGGGCTTCATATAAAAAAGTTGGATTACTCGTAGGATATTTCTGATTCCCCTTGTTATAAACTGCA
>JAGAFR010000086.1 GCA_017612555.1 Lachnospiraceae bacterium
GCTTTCTGTCCGATCGCAACATAGATACACTTAACGTTCTGACCCTTCTGGTTGATTATTGTATCGATGGCGATAGCCGTCTTACCGGTCTGTCTGTCACCGATGATAAGCTCTCTTTGTCCGCGTCCGATTGGGATCATCGAATCGATCGCCTTGATACCGGTCTGAAGAGGTGTATCAACTGATTTTCTCGTGATAACGCCGCTCGCAACACGCTCGATCCTGCGGTATTTATCCGTCTGTATCGGACCCTTACCGTCGATTGGCTGTCCGAGTGCATTTACAACACGTCCGAGCAATGCATCGCCTGCAGGAACCTCTACGACACGTCCCGTAGTCTTGACCGTGTCTCCCTCGTTGATGGAT
Source organism: Lachnospiraceae bacterium (assembly GCA_017612555.1). GTDB lineage: Bacteria > Bacillota > Clostridia > Lachnospirales > Lachnospiraceae > UBA2868. Next base: position 367 of record JAGAFR010000086.1, read on the forward strand.
CCCGCACCGAGCAGAACCGCACCTACGTTGTCTTCCTCGAGGTTCATGACCATGCCGTATACTTCGTTCGGGAACTCGAGGAGTTCTCCCTGCATCGCCTTTTCAAGACCGTGTACACGTGCAATACCGTCAGCCACCTGGATAACTGTTCCGACTTCGGATACCTCCAGATTATCTGCGTATCTCTTGATCTGATCCTTGATTACCGAACTGATCTCTTCTGGTCTTAAATTCATGGATCTTTTACCTTTCTATACTGTACTTATCTGAATCCGGCGAAGACTCTTCGCCAGTTCATTTATCTTAGTGGATATACTGCTATCGATAACTCTGTCACCGATCCTGATCCTCATGCCCCCGATAAGAGATTCATCGATCTTGTAATCGATCTCCATCTTAACATAATCGGTAGTATCGAGGAGCTTTTGCTCTATGCGTTTTTTCTGCGCATCAGTAAGAGCCGTGGGTGTGAGAACCGTCGCCACGCCAATCTTCTTATATTCCTTGACCTCGTCGATAAAGCAGGCAAGGATCCCGTCGATCTCCTCATAACGGCCCTTTTCCACAACCTGAAAGAGAAGCCCGCATAACTCTCCCGAGACTCTGCCCGTGAAGATATTCCTGATGGCTGCGAGCTTTTCGTTCTTATCAACGCTCGGGTGACTCATGACCTTCGCCAGATCCGGATTGTCCTCCAGGATCTTCTGAAGCTGTGACACCTCCTGATAAAACTCGTCAACTCTGTTCTCTTCCACAGCAAGCTGGAAAAGTGCATCCGCATAGGTTTTCGTGACTAGCTTTGCCATGTGCTCTCACCTACTTCTTTCAGGGTCTCTTCAATGAGTGAATCCTGAATCTTCGTATCGATACCCGCTGCGACAACCTTGCCGGCCAACAGTGACGCAACATCTATGATCTGCGTCTTAACCTCATCGGCAGCCTTGCGTTTTTCAAGTTCCGCCTCATTGTGAGCCTGACGGATGATACCCGCTGCTTCATCTTTGGCCTGGGATATGATCATTTCTTCATTCTTGACAGCTTTCTGGCGCGCCTCGGCAAGAACTGCATCTGCATCCTTCTGGGCGTTTGCCATCTTTGCTTCATACTCGTTCTTCAGAGCCTCTGCATCATCCTTATCCGATCTTGCGGAATCAAGGTCGGCCTCTATCCTCTCCTGACGCTTGCGAAGCAGTTCGCGCGTCGGTTTAAACAGCATGTAGGACATGAAAAGGAACAGAACGAATACGGCAACCGCTGTGATGACTGCATCATGAAGCAGTTGGAAATCCAAGTCAAAAAGACGTTCCATTCTAATGCCTCCTTATGATCATGTAAAAGGCTTAACGAATAATAACAGCATCGCGATGAGCAGGCCGTACAGACCTGTCGTCTCGGCAACTGCCTGACCAAGAAGCATCGTAGATGTAACATCAGACTTTGCACCGGGGTTACGTCCTACAGCTGCTGCTGCATGTCCCGCTGCGATACCCTGACCTACACCGGGGCCGATACCTGCTATAACAGCAAGACCTGCGCCGATCGCCGAGCAACCGAAAATAAACTCCTGACCTGAAATGTTCATGTGATTTCCTCCTGTTTTTTATGACTGAATTTTTTTATATATTACTTAAGGACGCTCGAGCATTTGGATCGACTTCGTCGATAGGCTCTCGCGGTGCAGACAAGGGTCCCTCCGCTTCGCGGTATCCCTAATCTGCAGTTCCAATCGCGTCAGCCACGTATGTCATCGTCAGCATGCAGAATACGTACGTCTGGATCGCACCTGAGAACAGGTCAAAATACAGATGCAGGAATCCCGGCCATCCCCATGCTATCTTGGAAAGCAGGCCGTAGACAAGTGCCATCATGACCGTTCCTGACAGTATATTTGCAAACAGACGCAGGGAAATGGATACCGGAACCGCTATATCTCCGATGATATTGATCGGAGCCCATATCGGCCAGGGATCACACAATCCCTTGAGGAATCCTCCCACACCCTGATGCTTGATCTTGTTGAAGAAAATAAGACAGAATGTGATAACACCGAGCGGGAACGTAACGCCGTAATCGGCTGTGGGCGGACGAAGTCCGAGAAGTCCCGAGATGTTGCTCACAAGGATAAAAGCGAATAATGTCGAAATGTAACCGAGGAATTTGGGCGCGCTCTTGCCCATACAGCCCGTGATCATGTTATCGAGCATCTCTACCATAAGCTCGACGATATTCTGGAACGTACCGGGCTTGGCGTAGGGATCTGCATTTACGATCACACGGTGAGCACATAATGAAAATACTACGAACAGCAGAAAAACTATCAGAAGACTGACATGAGTCGTCGTGATCCAGACAGTATGTCCAAACAACTGATAAGAGAATATTCCCTTGATCATGAAGTTGACATCTGATGCCAAAAGAACACCGTTCAATTATCTTTCCTCCTACTGAATATTCTATGTACGAAAGGTTGCAGGTAAGCACCTGCTTTGATCGTGATCACCGATATCACCATAAATACCGGATCGGCAACCTTCGTGTATAAACTTACGGCCACAACAACGCACACGAACAGATATCTTATCAGCATGTTCTTGCGAAGCTGTGCTGCCGCACCTTTTTCATCAAGACAAAGCGCATCATCAACCGTGACTGCCATGTGGATCGTATACACGATCGCGGTTATCGTCCCTATGGCAACTGCAGTAAGTGCAGCTCTTCTGTTATCAACAAGCAGTGCGATGATCGCAAGGACTGCATTGGCAGCCGCTATACCTGTCATCATCTCATGGAGGGTATGATTTTCTCTGAGGATGATCCTGAGCCTATTCATTCATGTGATCCCTGTATACCCTGTCCATCTTTTCCGCAAAATCTTCTTCGTTGTTACCCGAGACCTTAGCATCCGTATCGCTTCCCAAATGGGTCGTATGCCTGTTCATGTTCTTTGCGATAACGAATATGTTCCGAAAGCCTGCCAGGGCTCCCAAAAAGAACATGATGATCACTATGAATGAAGTGGAGAAGAGTCTGTCAAGAAATATCCCTGCAAATGTGCACAGCAGTATTGGAACTATCATATTGATACCAAACTGCAGCACTACCGTAAAACTGCGAAACACTTCTTTTTGATACTTCAATTACTGTCCTCTCAGGTCACATTAATAAATTATAACCGCGAATCCGCAAAAAGTCTATACATATGACATATCATCAGTAAAATACATGGTCCCCGATTATGGTTCCGTTTATCTGCGGAATGACGGTCCTGAAGTACAGGCAGTTGCCGACCGGAGTGGCTCCTCTCATGGCTTCGTCAGCCGCCTGATAACATGCCGACGTGGCTCCGAGCGCAAGTCTCGTGGCCAGCCTTCCGCTTCCTACAGGCGAGAACTGTCCTCTCTGATATATGACACCCGAAACGGTATTGGGGTATGCGGCAGATCTTACGCGGTTGATGACTACCGCTCCGACCGCAACCTGTCCGGTGTATGGCTGGTTACCCGCTTCACAATATATAAGGCACGCAAGAAGGTCTCTGTCCCCGTCCTGGAACTCCAGCTCGGATATATCGCGCCATGCCATCTTGGAAGCCTTGGCGATCATTGCCTGTTCCTCCGCGAGCTGTTTTCTAAGTGCCGCCAGGTTCTCCTCCTGTGCCGCAAGCTCCGCCTCATATGCAGCCGTCTCAAGCTCGGCAGCCGATATCTGTCCGTCGGTCTGTGCGATCGACCCGTTCGTGGAAGTCACAAGATTATTGACTTTCTTTTCTTCCGTCTGTGCCTGTCTTTTAAGGCTTTGGAGCTGTTCCTCCTCTTCCTTCAGTACCGATTCTTTTTCCTCAACATCCTTGCGGATCTGTGCGAGGTTGTCGTACATCTTTTTATCGTAATCCTCAACGCGGGTAGTGTATTCTGCCTTATTGAGAAAATCGGCATAACTTCTTGCCCTGAAGAATGTTGAAACAAGCGTTCTGTCTCCCCGCTCATACATGAACTTGATACGCTTCTTCATCAGTTCATACTGAACCTCTTCCTCGCTCCTGGCTGCTTCAAGTTCCTCCTCGGCATGTGTTATCTCTTCCTGCTTGTCAGAGATCCTGTCTTCTATCTCTCCGATGTTCTCGGTGATCTTCGTCAGGTTATCGTTTAGTTCGCTAAGATACGACTCAAGCTCCTGCTTCTGATCCACGAGACCTTCCTTCTTCTGCTCGGTCGCATCCTTCATCTGTTCGGTCGCTTTTTTAAGTTCTTCGGCTTCCTTAATCTTCTTGGACGTACTCTCAACCGAGGCGTGAACATTTACCGTCTCCTCTTTTGCCATACAGGAGAAAATGCAGACCGCGCACAGAAGATAAGCTATTAAGTTGTATCCGGGTGTGCGTTTGTGCATACTATACCGATATCGTAAGTTCTCTTCCCGAAGGCTCGTATCTGTAATAAGATACGCCCGCTGCATCCAGCATCTTTTTGGATGCTATAGTGGGATCGGTCGCGCTGTATTTATCACAGTCGTAGATGATCTTTTTGATCCCGCTCTGGATTATCGCCTTGGCGCATTCATTACACGGAAACAGCGTTACATAGAGCTTGGCGCCCTCAAGACTGCCGCCCCTGTAATTGAGTATCGCGTTCAGTTCGCTGTGGACCGTATACACATACTTGGTCTCTAGAGTCTCTCCCTCTCTCGCCCACGGAAAATCATCATCGGAACATCCTCTCGGAAAACCGTTGTATCCCATTGACAGGATCTTGTTATCCTCACTTACGATACATGCTCCGACCTGTGTGTTGGGATCCTTTGATCTCATGCCGGCAAGCTTGGCCACCGCCATAAAATACTCATCCCATGAAATGTAATCCTGTCTCTTGTCACTCATCATTTCGTACCGAAAATCCTGTCTCCCGCATCACCGAGACCGGGAACTATATAACCATGGTCATTGAGCTTCTCATCAAGAGCTCCTATATAAACATCAACATCCGGATGATCCCTGTGCATGACTTCAACACCCTCGGGTGCTCCGATTATGCACATGAAATGTATATGTGTGCATCCCTTGTTCTTGAGCATCGTGATCGCCGCACTTGAAGATCCGCCCGTTGCGAGCATCGGATCCACCACGAACACTTCCCTGTTCGCGCAGTCCTCAGGCAGCTTGCAGTAATACTCAACAGGCTTTAATGTTGCGGGATCGCGGTACAGGCCGATATGTCCGACCTTTGCCGTAGGAATTAGGCTCAGCATTCCATCCACCATTCCGAGTCCTGCACGAAGTATCGGAACGATCGCCATCTTTTTACCCTTAAGTGTCTTGGCTGTCGTTGCGCAGATCGGGGTCTCTATCTGTACATCCTCAAGCTCCAGATTTCTCGTAGCCTCATAGCAGATGAGCATCGCTATCTCACCGATCGTCTGGCGAAAATCCTTCGTCCCCGTATCAGTCCTTCTGATATACCCGATCTTGTGCTGAATGAGCGGATGATCCATTACGTAAATGTTGTCGATTCCCGGATACTGTTTCATGCCTTGTCCTCCATCTCTTTTAATTGCGAAATCCTTCTGACGTGCTTTTCTTCATTTGAAAATTCAGTGTTCAAGAATGTATCTACTATATCCATCGTAAGGTTCGGGCCTATTATCCCCGCTCCCATCGAAAGCATATTTGCATCGTTATGCATCCTCGTAAGTCTTGCACTTGTTACATCCGAGCAAAGAGCACATCTGATGCCGCGTACCTTGTTTGCCACGATGGAAATCCCTATTCCCGTTGTGCACATCACAATGCCCCTGTCATACTCTCCCGAAGCCACCGCCTCGGCAACGCTTCTTCCTATGGCAGGATAATCGCAACTGTCGGGGGTGTATGTCCCGAAGTCCTTAACCTCATGACCTGCAGAGCGTAAATGCTCTATCACCTCCGCTTTTCTGTCAAATGCGCCGTGATCGGCACCTATCGCAATCTTCATCTCATCTCTCCTAAACCTTTACAATATTGTGTCCCGCTGCCTTGATCAGCCTGTTCATTATGGCCTGCCCGAGCTGCGGGGTATTGAACTCTTCAGAATAGATCTCCTCTATATCTTCATCATCACATTTTCGCAGTACATCGTAGAGCCTTGAAGCTATAGCCGCTTCGTCATTCCTGTCTCCCATATCCGCGACAAGATCAGCCCGTTCATACTGTTCCCGATCGTCTGAATCCGAAAGCACAGCCGTTTTTACTCTGCCGCTATCCTCATCAAGTTTTTCCCGGATGTACCTTACAACATCGTCTTTTTTGCCCGATACGATCGTAACCTTCCCCTTCGGGGCATAGTGCCTGTACTTCATTCCCGGAGCTTTAGGCTTCGTATCCGGACCGACCTCGCGATAAACTGCCGGGTCCGTATCAAGTTCGTCCAGAACTTCCCTTAACATATCAGCGCTTACGAATCCCGGACGCAACATCATCGGAACATCCGACGACAGATCTATTATCGTGGATTCAAGCCCTATATCACACGGTCCCGAATCTATAATCATATCGATCCGCCCATCCATGTCAGCCCTGACATGATCTCCGGTCGTGGGCGAAGGTCTTCCGGAAATGTTTGCGGAAGGAGCTGCGATATATCCTCCGGCTGCCCTGATAAAAGCCTGTGCCACCGGGTGTGACGGAAACCTTACCGCTACCGTATCAAGTCCTCCCGTTGTCTCGGAAGGAACAACGGAATTCTTTTTAAATATCATCGTAAGAGGTCCGGGCCAGTACCTGTCTGCAAGGGCATATGCGACATCGGGAATATCTTCCGCTATCTTCTCAAGATCACCCATATCAGCGATATGCACTATGAGCGGGTTATCCGACGGTCTTCCCTTCGCTTCGTATATCTTCCTTGAGGAAGCCGGATTAAGTGCATCCCCGCCCAGTCCGTAAACCGTTTCCGTGGGGAACGCAACAAGTCCGCCGCTGCGTATGATACTTCCGGCTTCATCCATGACCGACGTATCGATGCTCTCCGGATCCACACTTTTGTGTATCGTGTTCATCACGCAGGCCCGTTTCCTTCTTCTATACTGTTTATCATATCCTGTATCTTCTTAAACTCTCCCGAGTATATGAGCTTCAGCAGCATATCAAGGCTCCGGAGCGCCGGTATCATCTTTTCCACCGACAATGTACCGTCCGTGAGTGCATCCGCTATCTCTCCGACGTCAACAACCTCGACCCTCTTATCAGGATATATGAGAACATCCGCGAGCAGATCCGTGAACACATATGAATTATCCTTCGGATCATACGTATAGTCGATTATGTCGCAATACCAATACATCAGCTCCCCGTCCTCGCGGTAGAACTTGCTGACCTTAAAACCCTCCTTCAGAAAATAGCATGAACATCCGTGATGAAGTACCTTCTTCGGTCTTATCGCATTCCATCTGGTCACGATATGCCCCTCGTCCCGAAACAGTACCTCGTCCTTGTCAAGCAGGACTATTTCTTCCGGAATGATGCGTTTACGATACAAAATCGGCTTGTCCATGCAAATCTCCTTTTCCTAGCTCTTTGCCTTGTTGGCAAATTTGGTCAGATCAGGCAACCATACGAGTTCGACCGTACCTATGGGGCCGTTTCTTTGCTTGGCTATTATGACTTCCGCTATTCCCTTTTTATCCGTATCATGATTGTAATAATCATCACGATACAGGAACATAACAACATCGGCATCCTGCTCTATGGCACCGGATTCACGAAGGTCCGACAGCATCGGCCTGTGATCGTCACGCTTCTCAACCGCACGGGACAGCTGCGACAGAGCAACAACAGGGATGTTCAGTTCTCTTGCAAGTGCTTTTAAAGACCTTGATATATCCGATATCTCCTGCTGCCTGGAATCGGATCTTCCGGAACCTGACATGAGCTGCAGATAGTCGATTATGATAACGGCCAGATCCTTGTTTTCGGCCTTGTATTTACGGCATTTGCTCCGAAGTTCCCCGACGGATATTCCGGGAGTATCGTCTATTATCAGTTTGGATTCGCCTATGACGCTGGCACCTTCTATGATGCCTTCCCAGTCCTTGGCGGATACGTTTCCGTTTCTGATCGAATTGGAATTAACATGTGATTCGAGCGACAGCAGACGGTTCACAAGCTGCTGCCTCGACATTTCCAGAGAAAAGATGACCGCACCCTTTTTGTCCTTGAAACAGATGTGCTGTGCAACATTAAGAACAAAAGCGGTCTTACCCATTGATGGTCTTGCAGCTATCAGTACCAGATCCGACGGCTGAAGTCCCGCAGTCTTGTAATCAAGATCGGAAAAACCCGTCGCTACGCCCGTAACGACTCCGTCTGTTCTTGCTGCTATCCCGATCTTCTCAACGGCTTCCTTGACGATCTGTCTGATCGGCACATGATCGGCCGTGTTCTTGCTGTTGGTGATCTCGAATACTTTTTTCTCGGCTTCTTCAAGAATGAAATCAGCATCTCCCGAATCGGAGTAGCATTTATTCTCTATATCCTGCGAAAGTTTTATCATCTTTCGAAGCAGGGATTTTTTCTTGACTATGTCTATATGCTGTTCGATAGTCGCGGCGGTTGATGCCCACATGCACAGGTTCCGAAGAAACTCTCCGGATGCGATCTCCGCGGGAGCGTTCATCTCCATAAGCCTGTTGGACACCGTTGTCGGATCGACTGTCGCGCCCTCATCCACAACAGACTTTACCGCATCAAACACATACGCACATTCCTTGAGGTAAAAATCATCCGTTGTAAGAGCGCCCATTGCGATTATGGCTGCGTCACGATCCAGCATCATCGCCCCCACAACGCCTCTTTCAGACTCCTTGTGGTGAGGCGGCAGTTTTTTGAGGACAGCTTCATCCATGCTCAGCACTCCTCCACTTTAACTTTGAGCGTTGCCGTAACCTGCGTGTGAAGTTTTACCGGCACTTCGAATGTTCCGAATGCTTTGATCGGCTCTGCAAGTACGATCTTCTTCTTATCTATGTCCATATCAAACTGTGTCTTTGCTTCCTGAGCGATCTCCTTGCTCGATACGCTTCCGAAGGGCTTGCCGCCTTCTCCGGCTTTAAGCTTAACGACTACTGTTTTCTTTTCTATCTCCTTGGAAAAATCCTGTGCCGCAGCAAGATTCTGCGCCGCCAGTTTTTCCTCATTTGCCTTCTGAAGCTTCAGATCGTTCATGTTCTTCGAATCCGCGAGCTTTCCGAGTTTTTTCTTGAATATGAAATTCTTGGCGTATCCGTCCGATACTTCAACAACATCGCCTTTTTTTCCGACGGACTTAACATCCTCTAATAATATGACTTTCATTAAAGATCTCCTTCTTCCTTCATATCATGCAATACTTTGATAAGAGCTTTCCTGGCATCTTCTGTCGATACGTCAGACAGCTGGGCGCCGGCAACGTTCATGTGTCCGCCTCCGCCAAGCTTTTCCATGATGACCTGGACATTGATATCATCGATCGAACGCGCACTGATGTACACTTCGCCCTGATGCATCGTAAGAACGAATGATGCCCTGATACCGCCTATATTGAGCAGCTCGTTGGCAGCTTCCGCACCTATTATCGTAGGGCTTTCAACAATAGTATCAGGCGTGATCGCGATCGCAAATGCGCCGTCATATATCTCGGCCGTGCTGACTATCTCTGCCTTTGCCTTATATGATGCGGCATCGTCACGGAACATCTTGCGGACTCTTGTAACATCCGCACCGTTCCTGCGAAGATATGCAGCCGCTTCAAATGTTCTGACACCTGTCTTGGTCATGAAATTGTTCGTATCTATCATCATGCCGGCATACAGACAATCCGCTTCCTCAGGCATGAGCTTGACGTTATCGCTGATATACTGCAGTACTTCCGATACCATCTCGGCAGCGGATGATGCATACGGCTCAACATATGACAGCGTTGCGGCCTCTATCTTCTCGGCTCCCTGTCTGTGATGATCGAGCACAACTATCGTATGACACAGTGTCAGCAGTTCGGGACAGCCCGTATAACTCGGCTTGTTAACATCAACGACAACGAGCGTACAATCCGATGACGATGCGATCTCTATCGCTTTTTCTTTCGAAACAAATACACCCTCTTCATGATGTCCGTCATGTCTGAGCATCTCTATCATCGGACGGATCGATGTTGTGACCTCATCGACCACTATGCTTACTTTCTTATTAAAGGTCTTCGCCACGCGGTATATACCGACCGACGAACCGAAAGCATCCACGTCCAGTATGCGGTGACCCATTATCATGATGTGATCGCTGTTTTCTATGATCTCACGGAATGCGTGGGCTTTGACTCTTGCCTTGACCCTCGTATTCTTGCCGGTCATCTCACGCTTACCGCCGTAGTAGCTGATCTCATCATCTGTCTTGATTATCGCCTGATCGCCTCCGCGACCGAGAGCAAGATCTATGGCTGTCCTTGCATAATCGTAGTTCTGCAGCAGTGAGTCGCTTCCCGCACCGATACCTATCGACAGCGTAAACGATACTTCATTACCGATGTTGGCATTCTTGACTTCTTCAAGTATGTCAAACCGGCTCTCGATCATGCCGTTAAGGTCCCTTCGTGTCATAATGACAAGGAACTTGTCTTTTTCGAGCTTCTTGACTATGGCATCAATGTTCTTGAACTTCTTGTTGATCTGTCTGTCGATGAGCGCGACAGCAAGCGACCTTCTTGCCTCGTCAACACTCTCAAGCGCCTCATCATAGTTGTCCATGTAGATGAGTCCGCATACCATCTTCTGTTCTTCGATCTGCCTGGAAAGGGAATTGACCTCTGTAACATCAAACATGTACAGAGCTATCAGATAGCTGTCGTAATCAACAGCCTCGACTGCTTCCGGTGCATCCATGAGAGCTTCCATCGACACCTTGTTCATGCTGGCGCGAAAATCATGCCCGTCCACGGTTATTATTATCTCGGTCTCATGCTCCATACCGGGAAGCTTTTCTTTTGTTATCTCGGGTATAAGAGTCGTGATACTCTTGCTGTGTTTCTTGGGCAGCTGCATCGTCTGATCAAATGCATCGTTCGTCCATATGATCTTGCCGGCTTCATCAAGCAGTGCATACGGTATCTCCAGATCACGCAGCAATTGCTTTTGCACCTGTCCGTACTGGGTCGCGAAGGATATCATATCCTTGAACACCTTGTTCCTGTTATGGAAAAACAGGAAGAATGCAACTGACGCATAGATCACGGCAAACGCCGTTGCCATAACCCCGGCCCTGACGTCGACAAAATACATTGCAAGGGCAAATACGACGACCAGTATCGTCATCCACATCGGCCACATGATATATGTCCGTATCTGTCCCTTGAATCTGATGTTGCTGTTGCCCACTTCACACCTCTTCCGGCACATCGCATGATATGCCATGATACCCATTAAAGTATATTATAACGCAAATGGGAAAAAAAGAAAATGCCGACTGCAAATGCAGTCGACATCCTGATTTTTGTAGCGTAGACGCCTATCAGTTTTCCTCTATAGCACCAACAGGGCACTGTGCTGCGCAAGCTCCACAGCTTACACATGTATTCTCGTCGATCTCGTACTTGCCGTCGCCTTCAGCGATAGCACCAACAGGGCACTGTCCTGCGCAGGCTCCGCATGAGATACATCCGTCTTTGATAACAAATGCCATTTTAAATCCCTCCTTTATAAATAAACAAATATCGCCATATCCATCTTATGGTCTCACCAGATGATTTTACATCATCCTGCCGTTAAAAACAATATATTTAGTTCACTATCATTTTCAGTTCCTGCATCAGTCTTGCGATCGGAAGTCCCATAACATTGTAAAAATCACCCTCTATCGATCTGACAAAAACTGCCGATGATGTCTGGACTCCGTAGGAACCTGCCTTATCAAGAGGATCTCCTGTCGCAACATACGAATCTATATCCTCTTCATCAAGTTTGCAGAATGTAACTTTCGTCTCTTCACAGAACACATGCTCTCCGACACGTCCCCCGCTGCTCATGAATACGAGGGTAACTCCGGTATAGACGCTGTGAGTATGATCTGACAGGGCCTTAAGCATTCTTTTTGCATCTTCTTCATCCTTAGGCTTTCCGAATACCGTGTCTTCCAGAGCGACTATCGTGTCTGCACCGATGATCAGCATATCCGTAGGACTGACAAGATCGGGGTGGGAATCATTATATGTCCTGATGGATGCCGCCACATCCTCCGCCTTTTGTCGGGACAGCTCCATGCATATTTCCCTCGGGACCGAAGAAGTGACTGTTTCCTCCTTTTCCGAAGGCCATATGTCAAACTCCAGACCCGCCAGCTCCATCAGTTCCTTTCTTCGTGGGGATCCCGATGCCAGTATTATCTTGAACTTTTTATTTAATCTGTCAGCAAAGCTCATGGTCAACGGTCTACTCCGTCGTCTTTTCTCCTTGCCTTGATGCCGTCAAGGATCACCTGTTTTTTGGCGACCAGATCCTTCTTGTCCATCGGAGGCGTATCCCCGAGAGGATATTCAATACCGAGTTTTTCATACTTGGGCTTACCCATTGTATGGTAAGGAAGCGCATCGAGTGCCTTGAGCGTCTTAAGTCCTCCTATGAAATAACCGAGGTCATACAGATATTTATCATCATCCGTAAGGTTCGGAACAATGACATGTCTTATCCATATGTCAACTCCCTTATCCGACAGATACCGGGCAAAAGCGAGTATACCGTCGTTCGGCTGACCGGTTATCTTTTTATGCATTTCCGGATCTATATGTTTGATATCGAGCATCACAAGATCCGTCAGTTTCATAAGACGATCCAGCTTTTCTATGAACTCCCTGTTCTCCGGACGATATGCGATACCCGACGAATCTATGCATGTATGCACACCGTGTTCCTTGCACAGCGTGAACAGGTCGATCAGAAAATCAACCTGCATAAGGGGCTCGCCACCCGTTACCGTCAGTCCCCCGCCGTTCCTGTAAAACGCTTCGTTATGCAGATACTGCTCAAATATATATTCAGGCTCCATAAGCTCACCGCCTGTCATAGCCCACGTATCGGGATTATGACAGTACAGGCATCTCATGGGACAGCCCTGAACGAACACGACATATCTTGTTCCGGGTCCGTCAACGGTTCCGAAACTCTCGAGTGAATGTATGCGACCTTTGGTCATCCTGCTCCTTTCATATGAACAAGCCCGGAACATAAGTCCCGGGCTTGCCAAATAAAATCAGATTAAATAGCCTCATGAAACGTTCTTGAGATTACGTCTGCCTGCTGCTCCGGTGTAAGCTTGATGAAGTTTACGGCATATCCGCTTACTCTGATCGTAAGCTGAGGATAGTTCTCCGGATGAGCCTGAGCATCAAGAAGAGTGTCTCTGTTAAGAACATTAACGTTAAGGTGATGTCCACCCTTTGTTGCATATCCGTCTAAAAGATTTACCAGGTTATCAACCTGTGCCTGATTTGCTGCCATGATATTTTCCTCCTTTTTTATTTTAATCAACTATAGTCATCAAGTCCCTGATGAAGCGTGGGGACACTGCATGCAAGAGGTGTTCTGGAGCAATCCGTACAGCCCATTGTTTCGGTGCTTCTCATCTCCTGCTGCGCTTCATCAACATCAACGTTCAGGTGTCCGACTCCGGACTCAACCGAACCGTCAAGAAAAGCTACAAGATCATCAATCTGGTCCATAACACCACCTCCTGTCTACATTATTTATTTAAATCTAACTCGATATCTCCTGCGAATACCTGATCTTCCTTACCGAGTGCTCCCGGGATGATCGTGAATGTATTTGAGATACCATCCTGTGCATCGTTGAACGGAAGCTTTGATACTGATGAAAGTGATGCGATTGCACCGTGAGTATCACGTCCGTGCATCGGGTTAGCACCGGGTGCGAAAGGCTGTCCTGCACGACGTCCGTCAGGTGTGTTACCTGTTGCCTTACCGTATGTAACGTTTGATGTGATGGTAAGGATTGACGTTGTAGGAATACCGTTCCTGTATGTATGGTGACGTCTGATAGCTGTCATGAACTTATGAACAACTTCCTTCGCGATAGCATCAACACGATCATCATCATTACCGTATTTCGGGAAGTCTCCGGTGATCTTGAAGTCTGTGATGATACCGTCTTCGTCTCTGATACACTCAACCTTAGCGTACTTCATAGCTGAGAATGAATCTGCAACGATCGACAGACCTGCGATACCTGTTGCGAAATATCTCTTAACGTCTCTGTCATGAAGAGCCATCTCTGCTCTCTCATAGCAGTACTTGTCATGCATGTAGTGGATGATGTTAAGAGTATTTACATATACATCTGCCTGCCACTCAACCATGTCGATGAACAGTTCCATAACCTTATCGTAATCAAGAACATCGCCTACATAAGGACGATACTTGGGACCAACCTGCTTCTTGGTCTTCTCATCGATACCGCCGTTAAGAGCGTAGAGGAGACACTTGGCAAGGTTAGCACGTGCTCCGAAGAACTGCATTTCCTTACCGATGACCATTGAAGATACGCAGCAAGCGATACCGTAATCATCACCGTGTACAGGTCTCATAAGATCATCGTTCTCGTACTGGATCGAAGATGTATTGATAGATGTCTTAGCACAGAACTTCTTGAAGTTCTGAGGAAGTCTTGTTGACCAGAGAACCGTAAGGTTGGGCTCGGGAGCTGCACCGAGGTTCTCAAGTGTGTGGAGATAACGGAAGCTCATCTTGGTAACCATGTGACGTCCGTCAACACCGATACCACCGATAGACTCGGTTACCCAAACGGGATCGCCTGCGAAGATCTGGTTGTACTCAGGTGTACGAGCGAACTTAACGCAACGAAGCTTCATGATGAAGTGATCAACGAACTCCTGGATCTGCTCCTCTGTGAA
>JAGAFR010000087.1 GCA_017612555.1 Lachnospiraceae bacterium
GGTTAAGATCGTAGCTAAGCCTTTTGGTAAGTAAGATCTAAACACAAGTAACACAGACCAGCGAGGGGTAACCCTCAAGGTTAAAGCCTAAAAACGGGGAACCCGCCGGAGTGATCCGGTGGGTTTCTCGGTTAAGGGCTGATTTTCAATAACATCTATAGTACGAGGTGGACAATGGCCCAAGCAATAGGGATAGGAAGTCAGATAAAGCATCTGAGAAAAGCATGTGGATATACGCAGCAGGAGCTGGCTGATAAGCTTGATGTCACCAAATCGATCGTGAGTGCATACGAGCAGGAGAAGAGGTGTCCGTCATATATGAAGCTGATAGAGCTGGCTACGTTCTTTAATGTGTCCACGGACTATCTGCTTGGTGTAGAACGCGATAATTCGCTGGACTTATCCGGGCTGACACCCGATGCACAGAACGCGGTCAAGAACCTCGTTGCGACATTGAAATAAACAGAATACGGTAGTAAAATGAAGGCGAGGGAAGGATCCTCGTCTTTTGTGTTATCACAAGATTAATGAATTTGGGAATATAGGTGAATAATTTTGTCAAATACAAGGATATACTATCAGGATCAAAAAGAATGGGAGTACTCGGACTATAATGCACTTCATAGGTATTTATCGAAGATGATAGAACATGCTCACGATAAAGTTGGAACATGTGACGGTAGGATTAGACTATATGAGATCAAGGAGATGGATACAAATGCTATGTCCGATGAAACAAAGGTGCTTTTGTATTGTTCAATCCTGTCTCAGAATCCTGCTTTGCTTGATGAGTGCGGGAATCTGAATGAATTGAAAAAGATTCTTCCGTTATCTCACAAATTGGTATTAAACCCCTTTAAAAAAGCCGGGGCGCCTATATATAGACATTATAACGTATTATACTGAGAAGATGGTATTATGTGATGGATGTTTGTAGACTGGAAGATTTTAAAACTGCTTTTGAAAAACTTGATGAAGCAGTTGATATAGAGATCGGATCGGGCAACAAAGAATTTGAAGAAATGGATCCTCTAATAGTAAAGGCTTTAGGCGGTTTTGCTTTGTTGTACCACGAATTACGGATTGGAGCTGTTACCGCGGATGTTGATAGTACAGTTGGGATTCCTGATTGTTTTAAGAGAATCATAAAAAAAGTCGGTAAAGAGCTTGATATGCCGGAAGACTGGCTAAATGACCATTCTAAAAGCGATATGGCATCAGTTGAAGGTAAATGGGAGCTTATATCGTGGAAAATGAAACATATACAGATTTATGTATTGAACACGAAAGAACTTATGATTGATAAATGCGGATGGGCTGAAAAGAACTTGTCAGGATTGATGTTGACAGACAGAGACGATGTTAAGGATTTAAATGATTTTCTTGGAATTCTTTGGAAATTGGGGATAAAGTACAATACCGTAGATGAGCTTAGAATCGAACTCATGAGATTTGATCTTGATATTAATGACTATCCGAACGTTAAGAATTATATTGAGAATGATCTCAACGATGACGGTGTGATATGGTCTTGAATACGGCAATGATGTTGAATGGAAAAACATCAAGGGCTTGCAAAGATGAAAAAAACAATTCTTACTGTTTCGGCAGCTGCTGTGCTTGCCATTGCATTATTAATATCCGGTTGCAGCTCCTCATCCCGCGAAATCGCCAAGGAAGCCGTGGGACTGTCGGATGCATCTGTGGGAGATATCGTTGTGTTCGGCGATATCAGGTGGTATGTGATCGCAAGATCAGGGACAGACTACACACTTTTGTGCGAAAAGCCTGTGATAAAGATGGCGTATGACGAAGCAGGGTTTAATACAAAGGGTACATGGGAAGAGTCCGGTGTGCGAGCCTGGCTCAATGAGAAGTTCTATAATACATTCACGGATGAGGAAAAAGCACTTATAGCAAAGACGCACAATATCAATCCCGACAACAGCGAATACGGCACCCCCGGCGGAAGCGATACGGATGATCATATCTTTCTGCTGAGCGTGGATGAAGCGAACGCCCTTGACAAAGACGTGCTGAAGTGCGGCTACTGGCAGGATATGGATAACCAGTGGTGGTGGTTGAGATCACCGGGTGTGAATAAGGATTATGCGACATATGTGGGTAACAACATCGACAAAAAAAACGTTGTTGATCCCATCGGAGATATTGCGGGAAATGAATTCGGTGCCGTCCGTCCCGCTCTGAATCTTCACGTTAAGGATAATATAGTCCCGACGTCTGCAAACAGAACCGGCGCGGAGGAGGATGCCGAACTGGCTGCGATATCCGATTCGCAGGTTGGTGATGTGGTGGCATTCGGCAGGTATACCTGGTATGTAGCAGACAAAACGGACGGTATCTGTACATTGCTTTGTCAGGGACCGGTTGCGGAAAAAGCATACAATGACACCAAAACGGACATCACATGGGAAAACTGTTCTTTGCGCAGATGGCTTAATGAAGATTTCTATAACAGCAAGTTTACTGACGGAGAGAAAGCTTCGATAATAACCTCACATAACATATTCACCGACGCAGATTCTACGTATGAAACGGACTGCGGAAATGACACCGATGACAAGGTATATCTGTTTTCATATACCGAATCCAATACCGTAAGTGACTATATAAGAGATTGCGGTGTCAACTGGTGGCTCAGGTCTCCCGGAAAGACGCAGCACGATGCGGTATATATCCTTGGAAGAGCTGCAAATCTGATGGGAAACGATGTTGATTTCACTTTTGGAGTCCGACCTTCAATAAGAGTCAGATACTCTGACCGGGAGTAATGATTACCTGTACTGGTATGTGCAGTAGTAATTCGGGTAGTAATCAAAATACGGGTTATTCGTAAACGGAACGCCGCTTTGTACTGCCGTTGCAGGTGTGTTTCCCCATGCCCATAACGGTGAAAAGTGGTTGATAAGAGCTGCCTTACCGATAACAGAATCAGGATTCACGGTTGTGATCTGGCCTGCAAATGCATAGGCAAGTTCGGGAGTTTTGGCTTTGGTCATTTCCACGTATGCATTCCAGTTAAGCTGTGCAAGCTTTATCTGTTCTTCACTGAACTGAACGGGAGCAGCTGCAGGCGCTGTTTCAGCCATAACGGGAGCAGCTCCGAGTACAAATGAAACAATGGTCAACAGACCGAGTATGATCATTTTCTTTTTCATAGGATCACCATTCCTTTCTCAAAGAGTGTGTTCACTCGCATATATCATTTTAATGCAGTCCTTTCAATCGTGCAATAGTATGATAGCGCTTGATTTACCGAATGTAAAAAATGTAATATGTATGTAAGTGGATTTTAAAAGGAGGCAGTATGATACTTGAAGCGATGATAGCGGATATTACGAAGATAGATGATGTGGACGCCATAGTCAATGCGGCCAATGAATCTCTGCTCGGTGGCGGAGGAGTTGACGGTGCGATCCACAGGGCGGCGGGACCGGAACTTTTGGAGGAATGCAGGACACTTAACGGATGTCCTACCGGAGAGGCGAAGATAACAAAAGGATATGATCTTCCCGTAGGGTATGTGATCCATACCGTCGGACCGATATGGCGCGGCGGTGCAGCAGGAGAAGAGAGGCTCCTTGCGTCATGTTATTACAATTCCCTGAAGATCGCCATGGAGCACGGCTTCAGTAAGATAGCCTTCCCTTCCATATCAACGGGCGTATACGGTTATCCGGTGGAATTGGCCGCAAAGACCGCGGTAGGAGCTGTACGCCGATTTGAACGCGGTGAGAACAGCGGCATAGAGAAGGTCATCTGGGCGTGTTTTGATGAAAGAACATATGATGCATATGTTACGGCCATAGAATTATTCGATGACTATGAAAGCGGTCCTTCTAAACGCGCTTAATATCCTGATGGCAGCGGAATATGCAAGACCGATGCTGTAGATTATAAGAGCGGTCTTTGAATGCCTGATGAATACAAGACATGACAACGCAAGAGCGATGTTGATGACCCCGTGGGAGAACTTCAGCTTCCACGGCCCGTCAACGGTCTTTCTGGCCTCCATTGCGCGGAGTATCTCCACAACACCGGAAAATGCATGGATCGCGAGCAGATACATAAGGATGTAGATCTTGGGAACATCCGAAAGTGATGCCGTAAAGAATGCAAAATCCAGGATGATAACCCCTTGGAACAGTATGAGCTTGCCTCCGACCATATGCCGCGCCATCGTAAAGTAAAAGGTGATATCCTTGATCCCCCGGATCGTCAGGCCGGTTGCAAGAACGTATATAACGATGGTATATGCTTCGTTTGCAGGCATTGATAAAAACATGACGGCAACGGCGAGCATTCCAAGACCGATCAGAACTCTTGTTATTCTCTGTACAAGTGTCATTTTTCAGCCTCCTGTTTGATCTGCGGTTTGGCAAATCCCGCAAGCATATTTCCCGACTTGAATATCTCTTCGATCACCATACCTTTATGAGCTATGGCTCCGTGAATGAACTTTCCGAGGAAAGTGTTTTCTTTTTCTTCTTTTGGACATCCCGTATATTCATCAAAGTACGTATCGATGGCATAGTCCGTCATCGGCTTTCCCGACAGTTCCTCCCCGAAGGCTTTCCAGTCATCGCAGGCAATGAGCTGCCTCTTTTCGAGTATCTCTTTGATCCTGTCCTTCCACGGCTGAACCGCTTCCGTGTCATATGTTTCTTTTTCGAACGCCGGGATATCACCTCTGATATATTTCATGGCCTCTATCATCTGGGTAAAAGCCTTCATGTAATCGCTCGGATTATCCTTGACGATCTCTTCGTATTCACCCCATGCGGGAAGGTATCTGTATCTGGCATAGCTGTAATCGGGCAGATGCCCCGCACGGCCGTGCCCGAGGTTCATGATCGTATTCTCGCTCCTCTGATACAGACTGTTTGTATATATGCTGTTCTCCATATCGTCCGGGACGGATGTCTTGTGGCGGAAAGTGATCCTTTTTTCACTGTAACCGTCCCCGTCGGGGAAGAGCTCGTAGAACTCATAGTTGGTGTTGTTGATGACAAGGGAAGGGGTTCCTGCAAAATACGAATGAGCCCACGTATCCGCAAGCACATGCATCGCTATTCCCACCGACTGAAGTGGCCTGCCCTTGGCAAGTTCAACCGTCTTTACGACCAGATCACTGTTCGGTCCGCAGATGAGTCTGTATTTTTGAAGGTAGTATTTATTGCAGCCCGGCTTAACTGCATGCAGATCCCTTGGAAGAAAATGAAAGGATGACCATATCCTTGTGATATCCTGAAGCCCCAGCGGATCGGTCCTGGCATCCATCATCTCAAGCTGGAGCTGTGTCGTTGCCGCCTCACCGGGACCTTTGATCTTTGCAAGAAGAGTTCTTGAGCAGTGATCGACAAACTGCGCACTGTAAGCTATATCAAGGCTTTCCTCATGGGAATACCCTGCAAGATATGCCGCACAATATGTTGCATGATAGTGAAAATCCATCTGCATGACTGCTACTCCTGAACCTGCTTTTCTTTAAGCTTCCTGATCCGAAACGATGATAATATGACTGCGCCGAATACATACAACGTGGTCAGATCTACGAAAAATGATGCTATTGTAGTATCAAGATCGTTTGGGTCGTTATCGGTATATGCGGAAAAACTGAGTAAAGTGACCACGAGCATTATGATCGCGCCCGCAACGTACCCTTTCCTGTGTTTCATTCCTCTTGCCGCTCTGGCAGCATTCAGTCCGACGTAGATATGCATTGTCATCAGAATGGACAGGAAGGCAAGTATGCATATGGCAATAAAGACAATAAGAAAAATCCTGCCGGCCGGATCTTCGGCCTCAATGTCCCAATATGATTCAGGACTCAGGAGGATCTCCATAAATGATTTTATCATGCTCCATGCTCCCAGAATGATAACTCCCGTACCGCTGACATACAGGTCGTTTTCATACCTTCGAAGCTTTGTCTTTTCGCTGTTCATCGCCTGTTCCTTTCCGGACTGAAGACTACATATACACTGAAAATTATAATCTTATGCCGTCAAAAACACAATACGGGTTGATTTTATGCGGAAAATCGACGATTTTTGTTGATATTGGAGCGATTTTGTAATAATATTATGTTTACCAAAGTGTCACTATTTACAGAAAATGCGTTGTTTTAAGATCCGGAATGGATTCCGGAAGGCAGTTTGATTCTTAATTAAATGGAGGTAATATGAGAAAAGATCATATGCGAAAAACACCAAAGATCATAGTTTCATTGATGCTCACCGCAGCTATGACGGTAAGCATGTTCTCGGCTGTTATGGCAGAAGAGACTGTAGATGTACAGACCGGGGATGTTCAGGTTGTAGAGACCAATGAACCCGTGGCTGAAGAGCCCGCGGTGGTTTCCGAGCCTGAGAACGAGCAGCAGGATAAGCCCCTTGCTGCAGAATCGGAAGAGGTTATTGTAAAGGATGAAGATGCGGGAAGGTATACCGCGGAAGATATTTCCAACGGAGATCAGTTACCGGAGGTTGTACTTGAACATCTCGGTAATGAGACTGTTGATCTGGCATCTGTGAGCCAGGATGAATACACGATAGTAAGACATCCCGAACGTGTTGTTGTCAAGAATAATGCCACAACTGCCGATCCGGATAAGGATCTGTATGCGGCTGTCTTGTTCAAGGGCGAGGAAAACCAGAAGAAGACGCTTTATGTCGGAGTAAAGATTCCTGCAGGCGGTTCCGAGGTTTCCATATATCACATGTTCAATAAGAGCGGAGACGATCAGCCTATCGACAAAGCCGACAATGATAAGGACTATGAGATCCTCTTCGGAAGAGAACTCACATGGGAAGATGAAGAAACAAAAGAGACAGTACATTCCGGATTTGCGGTCATCGGATGGAAGGATGACGGTACGGAGTACAACATCGAAGGAAGAGCAGATGCTCCCGGAGGAGACAAGATCGTTCCGGAAACCCCTATTGATTGGGTCGACGGACTTACCGGGATACAGATGAAGGCCGGTGTTACCAAGAATATGCAGATCAAGATATCCTGGGCACCGAACGGTAAGGATGAGACACAGAAGACGTTCAAGAAGTATGAACTGTACGAACTTATAGAGGATTCAACGGATCCTGATGCCGTACACGGTTACAAGAAAGTACAACGTTGGCCCCTTGACAAGTCAAAGAACCCCGGGGGTAAGTCGACTTCCAAGTCTGCAACTCTGACTCCCGCCATGAACGGTGATAATATCCTTGACAGCTCTTTGTTGTACCTGCTTGAGTGCTATGACAAGGATGACAAGCATGTGGGAAGTTTTGTTACACCTGTAGCACCTTATCTGCTTGAGATCCAGACCGGATATGAATTTACATGTACACAGTCGAAGGACTCAGAAGTAATGTCCTACAGACTGCAGATGGCAAAGGTCAACAAGGAAAACGGCGGCAAGGTAACAGAGGGCTTCAGGAATGACTGGAGTACGGATTACACATGTAAACGTTTCGGCGATGTTTACACTATCGGAGATTACCCGATCAGCAAGAAGATAAGCACCAAAGCGGTACAGCTGCCCTATACCAACGATGAACCTCAGATACCTGTCAGCAAGGCGGGATACGCAAGAGTGAGTTCGGTTGTACATATAGACGGCAGTACATTCGTATCGGCACCGTCAAACGTCTTGTCATGTAAGAAGGGTGCGGATCCGTGTTACATCATAGGCTTTGCAGGCATCAGATATGACGTCAATGACGCCAAGAAGAATCAAAACAAAGAGAATAAATATCGCGCACAGATCCATTGGAAACGTATCAACGGGGAAGATCCCGGTGATTTTGACTGGGATACCACATACATTCACGGTACAAAGGATGATCAGAATACCGGAACATGCGCAAAGAGCGGAATGGTGTTCTTCTGGGGACGTCCCGATGAATCGGATATCAAAGCTTATGAGCTCTTAAGAAGCGATCAGCCAAACGGAACATACAAGAAGCTGAAGACATATGCTCTCAATGCCCCGGATCTGCTGGAGGTTTATCGTGATGAGGAATCAAACTGGCCGGTCTATGCGATGCAGTATACTTCATTCCCTCCGGAGGCAGAATACTGGTACGCTATCCGTGCCGTATCGAAGACCGGAAACACTCCCGGTGCCAGAGGTGAAGGAGAGAAGAACAAGACCGAAGTTGATTCGGTGCGTGACTTTATGTCCATGGAAGGTGATCCCGAATCGATCTACCTTAACTGGAGACATGATGACTGCGTAAAGCAGTATAATCTGTACAGAGCTGATAAATCATGGGGAAACATTGAGGAACTTGATGTGACCAATATCAAGCCTTATAAGAAGATCTCGGGAGGAAGTTACAAGAAATACAATTACGCGGGAGGCGTATACCTGTATCACGAGTTCACGGATAAGGGAAAAAATGTTGAGACAGATAAGGAATATTACTATTTCGTCCGTCCGATATATGACACCAAGAAGGCAAACGATCCGAAGTACAATAAGGTAAGCTCCGGTGAGATCAAGATCAAAGCAACTGCAAAGTATGCGGAGGTCAAGAACTTCAAAGGAGAGAACAACGGAATAAAGGATGTACAGTTTACCTTTAACCAGACTAAGAGGCTCACTCAATACAGGCTGTTCAGACTGAAGGTCGATGCCGCAGAGACATCTCTTCGCAATGACTGGAAACCGGATATTTGGGATGAGTATAAACCCGGCGAAGAAACAGGTGAGCAATTCGAGGAACGTATCGATGCGTGGGGTCTTGATCAATGGAAGGAATTCATGGGCAGGGCCCAGTACGGCGGATGGGAATATGTAGATACCGTTTATGGTGACGGCAAGTCTACCGGAAAGAAGACGTATGATGACAGAACAGTAGAGGTTGGAGATTACTATTACTATCTGATCCAGGGAGCCACAGATAAAACCGGAAGCTGGAAGCTGGCTTATTCCGGCCAGATCCAGAATCTGCCCATGCCTGTAACAAACCTCAAAGGTGAATATGGGGGAAGCGGAAACAAGATCAAGCTCACATGGGGCAAGGACAAAAAAGATCAGCCATACTGGGATAAGATCTATTATGAGGTCAGCTTAGACAACGGAGGATCATGGGAAGAAGTACATGGTGATACCAAATATGTTGATTCTACGCTTAAGAGAGGCGATGAGAGAAAGTATCAGGTCAGGGTTGTATTTAGTGACGGAGGAAAGACTTTCCGCAGTAAAGTATCCACCAAGACTTGCAGTCTTCCGGTACGTATTGAGGTAGATGGCGGCGGCGAGTATTATGTGGGAGACTCTGTTGATATTCGAGGAAAAGCCGTTAAATCCGATGGACACGAAGCGTCTATCCACAATATTTCCTACAGCAGTATGGATGGAGTACTTAAGGGCAGCGACGGTCACTACACAGCCGACCACGCAGGAGATGCATGGGTAACTCTTCGCTGTGCGGGAATAAGCAAAGATGTTCATGTAAAAGTAAAGAACAGGTAATAAAAGAGGATAAATAAGAGGGGTTTAGTATTATGAAAGTCAGAATGATGAGCAAAATGATATTGGCAGCGGGCGCATTCATGTGCGCCCTGCTGCTTACACAACAGAGCGTCAGTGCGGAGACGCTCGAAAAGACTACGCTTGTTTACTATAACGAGGATGAAACGTGGTATCACATAACCGACAGTTGTTCGGAGCTTCCAAGCCCCAAAAAAACAATGCAGTTATGTACTGCGCTTGATGACGGATATACGATGTGCGAGACGTGTGCGGCAAAGATCGGGCTTGATGATGATACCAACATGTCAATGACGACCGATGATCTTCCGATTACTACATCGAAAGATGCCAGTAAATCAAGCAACTCGACAAGCAACAGCAATACAAGCAATAAAAACAGCAATACTAACAGTAACACAAACAGCAATACAAGCAAGACCGGTAACAATACCACGTCTTCAGGATCGGATACGACAACGAAGACCACAACGAACAGCACCGCAAGCAGCGGTTCGGGTTCCAAGACAACAACTTCGTCGGGATCATCCAAATCGGAAGGCGATCTGATGACCAAGAGCCAGAGGAGAAGTAAGTTCCGCTCCAGGACAAATCCGAAGAGGGGCGCAACTCCCGTAACCGTTCCGAGACCTGCAAGTGCGGGATTCATGTATGCCGATTTTGCAAAGTTCAATTCATACAATTCGGATAACCATCTTGGGGGAACACCGATCTATCTGCTCGGTACGATAATGGATGTCCAGCCGGTCAGGGAAGTGGGATCCATGTACTGGCTTGCCATCATGGTCAATGACTGTGACGGATATCAGTGGTACATGAGACTGTACTGTGACAAGGCAAAGTATGAGCTGTTTAAGAATCAGTTTAAGGGAAAAGCAGGTTATATATACGGTCTGTATGCCGGCTACTCGGGAGTGACCAACAGACCCATGATGGATATAACGGTAGTTACACCGGTTGGGGGAGTTCCTACAGACATGAAGTTGTATCAGTAAATGTACTGTATTAAGTAAATGTACTGTTAAAGGGGAGTATAAGGGGAGATCATGCACGTCGGATGCTGCGAAAATTGCAAATATCTGGATCTGATGGATAGTGTGCCGAAGAAATGTCCCAGATGCGGCGCAGATTTCGTGTCCCTCGGTATAGGATCGGCACAGTGGAACGGCATGAGCGAAAAGGAGCGGGAAGAGACCATCGCAAAGAGGTTCCCGAAGCCGGATCCGGCTCTGTGGTCGGAATTATGGCCTGATCCCGATCCCGAAGAAACTGCCGAGCAACGCCCCAAAGAATACGTATTTATCTGTTATAAATGCAACACCGTTACCGCACATGCCGATGAGGATGCAGGATACTTCTGTCCGGAGTGCGGATCAAATATGGTCCCTTCCGGATATGATACGGTGGAATGGGCATACCTCAGCAAAGAGGAAAAAAGGCGTGTGACGGAAGAGTCCAAGATCCACTACATGGTAGGACAGATCAAGAAGGTATCCTACGATGACAGTGAGACTGTCTCAAGAGTGATAAAGGTTGTAAAGAATACAACCGGTGATCTGTGATGAAGACCACAAAGGGCATAACAGCAGCGATCATTATTGCGGTGATAACGGTGATCGCATTGACGGCTGCCATAGGGTATTTTGCCGGAAGAAATAAAGAGGCCCAAGACCTTATCACCGAAGCGGAAGCAGAAGCATCGGCGGAAGAACTGCTTGATGATGTAGCGAAGAACGAATCCTCCGGGAAGATAGTAAAACCCGAAGCATGGTACGGATTTTACGAAAGCAGCGGCGATATGGAACGCGACATCGATCTTGAAGGATACAGGAGCAGATGTCCGGATGTATACGCCGTTATAGAGATACCGGGAACCGACATCGAAGAGCCCATCGCATACTGCGAGGATGCAAATGATCCGTTTTACTTTACGCATGATATAGACGGACAACCCAGCGATAAGGGAATGATAATAACCGATTCGATGAACAGTCCTGATCTTTCGGATCCGGTCACTGTCATATACGGACACGATCCCGAGGACGGAACCATGTTTTCCCGGCTTCATCTGTTCAGGGATTCGGATTTCTTTGATGAACATGATAAGGTAAAGATCTACCTGGAAGATGCCGAACTTATATACAGGATATATGCGTGCTATATCGGATCGAGCGATCATATACTGGTGAACAATGATTTTTCCGATCCGACGGCATTCGGACAGTATTTTGATTCAATAAAAAACGTCAGGGATCTGTCGATGAACATACGCAACGAAGCAAAGCCTTACTATGACGATCATGTGATCACTCTGGTCACTCATTGCAAAGATGACAGTAAGCGTCTGTTTGTTCATGCGGTCCTTTGGCAGGTCAGATGGGGCAAGTGATTGGAGAACAGTCAATCGGAAAAAAAGAGCGTGCCCAAATGGGCAAAGGCAGTGCTCATCATATTATCGGCTGTCATAGCGATACTGCTCGTTGCATTCGTTGTCGTTTTCCGTAAATGGCAGCGGGCGGACATACTGACGGCAGAAATGTTCCGCGCCAATGAGGAAAACACCATGCCGGACCGGAAGGTGAACGAGCTTGTGGAGAATCCCAACGCGAAGGTGGCAGGCAAGTTCGAAGAAGGCGTGACGACAGATTTTGAAGGACAGAAGTACAGGTACAATGACAACCTCATCAACATCCTTGTGATCGGGATAGACGATTACGGATTGAAGGGAGGAACCGATACGGACGTCAATCCGTATCAGGCAGATACGATAGTCCTCGGAACGGTCGATGCGATAAAGAAGACCGTGAGCTTCATGTGCATCCCAAGAGATACCGTAACGGATATCAAAGTGCTCGATCTTAATGATGAAGTTGCGGCGGTGAAGAAGGGGCCGATAGCGATACAGCACAGCTTCGGAACTCAGGGCGAGAAGACGAATGAAGCGGTTGCGGACACCGTGAGCGAATTGTTGTATAATGTTCCTATATACAGATACGTTGCGATAGATATATCGGCGATACCGGATATAAATGATTCTCTCGGAGGGATCAGGGTTGACATCCCTGAGGATCTGACCAAATGGGATCCGAAGATGAAAGAGGGAGTGACAGACTACCTCCTTCTCGGAGATGATGCGGTGATATTCGTGGCAAGAAGGGATACGGATATCGACGACAGCGCCATGGGCAGGATGAAGAGACAGATGACATACCTTAAGAAACTGTTTCCCGCCGTCAAGGAAGAGACATCCCGGAATCTGATGTATCCGATCAATATGTATAATAAAGAGGCAGATAAGATCAGGACCAACCTGACACTTGATGAGATGACGTATCTTACCAAGCTGATGCTTGACTTATCGCTTGATGAAAGTGAGATAGTATCCGTGCCGGGTCAGATGAAGCGCATCGAACCGGATGAGATAGAAGACTATGAATATGAAATGGGTTACATCGTTGACGAAGAAGCTTTGAAGAAGCTTGTAGTCGACAGGTTTTACGTTAAGGCAGAATAGCTGTTGCCGAACAGACCAAAGGAGGTATCAGAACTATGAAGAAGATCAGAATAATGGCAGCACTTGTTGCTGTATTTGCCATGCTTATGGGAACCGTTGTATACGGTGCACCCAGTCCCGTGGCAGGAACGGTAACGGTCGTAACACCCGGAAAACCCGGAGGATCAGCTGCATCGGTCAAGGCTCCGACGCAGAAGGAACTGAGTCAGCTAGCATCATATATTGAAGAAAGTGCAGCCGGCATGGGAGTGACCGCGACCGTCAAGACTTCGATTTCCATCGTGGCACCTGCGGACTATAAGGGTGGCGACATCCCTACCGTAGTGGCAGTTGCAGGAATTCCCAACGGAGCGAGCAACGTATTTGCGTTTATCCTCTTGCCCAACGGTAAGAAGACAATTATTCCGTGTACCGTAAGAAACGGATATGTAGGATTTGTGGCACCCGCGTTCGGCACGGTATCCATAGTTGTGCTTGATAAGGCGCCCGGTACCGCTGCAAATGCAGGCAGTATCGGCAATGCCACCACAATGCCCGCTACGCTTCACTGAAATGACAGATATTACGGATATCCATTGCCATATCATCCCGGGAGTGGATGACGGCGCACGTGATATGGAGCAGTCGATACGGATGCTCCATATCATGCATGATGAAGGGATCAGATCCGTTATCGCCACATACCATTATCATCCGGGACATATGGAAGCAGACGCGGATACTGTACGGAAACGGTTTGACAGGCTATGCGAACTGGCTGCATCGGATGATAAGATCTCAGATATGAAGCTCTTTCCCGGATGCGAAGTGTATTACTATCCGAGCATTATCGAGTGGCTTGACGAAGGACGCATACTGACTCTTGCAGGATCTGATTATGTTCTTCTGGAGTTTTCATATACGATAGATAAGCGCCAAATGGAAGAAGCTGTTGTATCCGTAAGGAACGCGGGATACATTCCGGTGATAGCACATGTTGAGAGATACTCTTCTCTTACGACTGATCACGGCGGTATCGATGATCTTATCACGAGAGGTGCCTATATACAGGTAAACGCCGAAGCGCTTTATTCCGGTTTCAGGACGAAGTCTTTTGTAAAAAGACTCCTGAAGGAAGAGAAGGTGCATTTTATCGCAACGGATGCGCATGATACCTCGAGCCGGGCTCCTCTTATCGACAGGGCCGCCGGGTATGTTGAGAAGAAGTACACAGAGGAATACTGCAACAGGATCTTTACCGTTAATCCGGCCAAGATCATAAGAAATGAGTATATATAAGGGAATCTAATCATTAAAAGAGGGGAATCAAATGAATGAAAATAACCGCTCGGTAAATGACGGAGGGGACGTCATCGAGATCGATATCCTGGAACTTCTGGGAGTAGTTCTGTCCAAGATATGGATAGTGATTGGCAGCGCCGTTCTGGTGGCTGTGATCACATATCTGGTCTGTTTTTTTCTTATAATCCCTAAGTATGAATCAACTACAAAGATATATGTGATCAACAGGCAGAATTCCGATGCACTCACATACAGTGACCTGCAGTCGGGAGCTCAGCTGACCAAGGACTACAGGGAGCTTGTAACGAGCCGTCCCGTACTGGAGCAGGTTAAGAGCGAACTTGGTCTTGATATCACAACCGAAAAGCTGAAAAAGAAGATCACCGTATCGGTTCCGACCGACACAAGAATAGTGTCCATAACGGCTGAAGATACGGATCCGTACATGGCTAGGGCTATTGCGGACAGAGTCAGGATATCGGCTGCTGAGCATATTGCCAACGTTATGAACACGGAGGCAGTCAATGTGGTTGAGGAGGGTAACCTTCCGACACAGATATCAAGCCCGAAGATCATAAGGGATACCGTGATAGGTGGTGTCGGAGGAGCGTTCATCGCAGTGATGATCATTATCATCATATACATAATGGATGATACGATCAAGAATCCTGATGATGTTGAAAAATATCTGAATCTGTCGGTGCTGGGAACGATCCCCGTACTTGATGAGGATCTTATCAATTCCGGCTCGGACAAGAGAAGAAAGAAGAAGATGCCGGAACACTCCCACGTGGTCATGACGGAGACATTGTCTGATGCATCTAAGCTCGTTCGTGAGGCAAAGAGCGTAACAGAGGGGGGAAATGATGGCAACAGTTAATAATGACAGAAATGTTATAACGATCAATAAGAAGATCACACTTGATTTTCGCCTCAGCGAGGCGTATAAGACGCTTCGTACCAACATAGATTTCTGCGGTGATGATGTCAAGGTGATCGCTTTTACGAGCTGTGTTCCGGGGGAGGGTAAGTCAACGGTATCGTTCAATCTGGCGATATCGATGATAGAGGCCGGAAAACGCGTGCTGTTCATAGATGCCGACATGCGTAAATCGGTATTGAACGGAAGATACCAGATGTCCAAGACTACAGGCGGACTGGCACATTTTCTTGCAGGCAGGAAGCCTCTTGAAGAGTGCATCTTCATGACCAATATCCCGAAGCTGTTCCTGATACCGACGGGAGCTGTACCGCCCAATCCCGCTGAACTTCTCGGAGTCAAGAAGTTCGGACATGCTCTTGAGACACTCCGGGAGCAGTTCGACTACATAATAATAGATACGCCGCCTCTCGGAAGCGTTATCGACAGCGCCATCGTTGCCAAGGAATGTGACGGCGTTGTACTGGTCGTACAGACTAAGGTCACAGGCAGGAGCTTTGCGGAAAGAGTCATAGACCAGCTTCGCAAAGCAGAGTGCAACATCCTCGGCGTCGTGCTCAACAAGGTTGAGCTGGGCGGCAAGTATTACAGCAGATATTACGGAAGATACTACGGTAAGTACTACGGAAATTACTACGGCAAATAAAGATGTACAAAAGATACAGACAGGAATGGACCAAGCATCTTGATTTTATACTCATAGATGAGATCAGTCTCCAGATAGCATATATGTTTGCTATGTGGCTGCGCTTCCGTGAACTTGTATACTCTGTAGGTATATACAGGGAGCTGGCATTTGTGCTCGGCCTTATCGATTTTGTGGTGATAATGTCACTCAGTACGATGCACAATGTCTTAAAGCGCGGGAAGTACCTCGAGCTTGTGGAGACTCTCAAGAACTGTCTGGCCGTATTCGCCTTTGCCGTTGTATATATGTATGCTCTCAAGGTCAGTGAGGATTACTCGCGAATCCTCCTGTTCCTGACCATGATACTGCATATCCTCATATCATATCTGACAAGGCTTCTGTGGAAGCTTGTCCTGAAAAATACCAGGATCAATGACAATAAAAAACTGTCCATGCTGGCGGTCCTGGATCCCGATCTGGCAGAAGATACTCTTAAGGTGCTGGCCGGCAATAAAGGAGACATATACAAAGTGGCAGGCCTTGTGTTCACTCGTAAGGATAAGAGGACCGAGGTTTGCTCCGTGCCTGTTGTGTGCGACATTGAGGAGGCTTCGTCATACATATGCAGGGAATGGATAGACTCCGTATATATCGGTGTCGATAAAGTCACGCCCAGGGTAGACAGATTCATGGAAGACTGTCATCAGATGACGATACCGATGCATTTTGCGGTATCGGGGATCAGGCATATGGGAACGCACCCGTTCGGTAACAGGATCGCCGGAGTAACGGTGCTTACATCGGCAGCAGGCTATGCGAGCCCTCTTGAGCATGCGATCAAGCGAGCCATGGATATAGTCGGAGGTATCATCGGAAGCATCATGGCAGTCATCGTCATCGCCATCGTAGGCCCGATGATCAAGAAGCAGTCTCCCGGCCCGGTCATATATTCCCAGGAGCGTATCGGCAGGAACGGAAGAAAATTCCAGATGTACAAGATCAGATCCATGCATATGAACGCCGACGATATGAAAGGTGAGCTTGCGGACATGAACCGGAGTAAAGACGGGATGATGTTCAAGCTTGATTTTGATCCCCGCATAATAGGTAACAGGATAGATGCTGACGGAACGAAGCATACGGGTATAGGAGATTTCATAAGGCGAAGGAGTCTTGATGAGTTTCCCCAGTTCTTTAACGTCCTGCTTGGCCAGATGTCGCTGGTCGGAACGCGTCCGCCGACAGTTGATGAATGGGAAAAATACGAATACCGTCATCGTGCCAGACTTGTATGTAAGCCCGGAATAACCGGTGTATGGCAGACTTCCGGCAGGTCCAATATCACGGATTTTGAACAGGTCGTGGAGCTTGACACACAGTACATAACCGAGTGGTCTATCGGAATGGATTTTAAGCTGATACTTAAGACCATATGGATACTCATCAAAGGCGATAAGGGCGCCATGTGATCTTTGAACATTTATCTTTCAAACCCGGTGAGGGTAGGTTATAATTTAGTCTGATATGAAAGATCATATAACCGACATGACCGTGGGTGATCCGGTAAAGCACATCATATTATTTGCTCTTCCGACACTTATCGGAAACCTGTTCCAGCAGGTATATAACTTTGCCGACTCAATTATCGTGGGTCGCTTTGTAGGTGCGGATGCGCTGGCTTCTGTCGGTGCGACTTTTTCCGTAACCTTTCTTTTCTTTGCCCTGTGTAACGGTATCGGAGCCGGTGGAGGCATCATTGTCAGCCAGTACTACGGTGCCCATGATGATGACAGGGTCAGAAACTGCATAGTCAATACCGGTGTCATAATGCTGTTGATCCCGTTGTTCTTCGGCATCGTCGGGTTCGTATCGGCACCGGCGCTTCTTCGGATACTTGATACGCCGTCCGAAATAATACTTGATTCCGTCATGTATATCAGATATATGTGCGTAGGACTCCTGTTCGTATCCATGTACAATTATCTGGCATCGATGATACGTGCCCTGGGGGACTCAAGATCACCGCTGTATTTTCTCATATTTTCAACTTTCCTTAACGTATTCCTTGATATCCTGTTTGTTTACAATCTGAAGATGGGGATAAGGGGTGCGGCGATCGCGACGATCATTGCGCAGTTTGCCGCGGCAGTCGCCTGTGCGGTCTATGCGTATATAGTTAATCCGTATTTTAAGATCAGGCGCAGAGACTGTCATGTATCAAAGGATATGGTGATAAATGTCATGCGTCTCGGGGTTCCGATGTCGCTTCAGTATGCTCTCATCGCGGTATCATCCATGGCGGTTCAGAGGATAGTCAATTCATACGGAACGGTCATGGTGGCTGCGTTTACCGCAACATCAAGGATAGAACAGCTCATACACCAGCCCTACGGTACGCTTGGTACTTCTCTTGCCACGTACTGCGGTCAGAACTACGGAGCCAGAAAATATGACAGGGTATACATGGGCTACAAAAAGGGCTTTCTTATAATGGCAGTCCTGTCTGCTGCAATGATATTTACGATGCAGCTGTTCGGAGGAAAGATCACGGGACTCTTTGTTACCTCTCCCGAAGTCATCGCCGAAGGTGCAAGGGGACTTCGTATAACAAGCCTTTTCTATATACCCCTGGGAAGCATATATGTGATCCGTGGAGTACTGACCGGAGTCGGAGACGGACTGTTCGCTCTTTCAAACGGTATTGTTGAGGTCGTGGGCAGGTTTACCATCCCGTACCTTATGACCGTGTATATGGGTATGGGAAGGACAGGCATATGGGTATCGGCGGGCGTTGTATGGATAGTCAGTGCGGCATTTGCATGGCTTCGGTATTATACATATCTGCACAAACGGATCACCGTGAAAGGTTTATCGTGACAAATGACTGAGAAAAGATCCGGAAACCGCAGAGCATTGATATACGTATGTGCTTTTCTGATCCCCTTTGTGATGGTTCAGATCTTTTGGATCATATGCGGTATGTACCCGTACGGATCGGCCTCGATCCTGACGGGGGACATGGACATTGAATTCGTTAACTTTTATGCCTATTTTATCAATACGATGAGCTCGAAGAGCGACTGGTCGTACATGCTTGCCAAGACACTGGGAGGAGATTTTCCGGGACTGGCTGCATTCCAGCTTCACGACCCGCTCCTCTTTCTTCTGTTTCTGTTCCCGGGTGATCGGATCGTTGCCGGAATAGAGTTTATCTTTTCGCTTCAGATAGCGATCGCGGGACTGTCGACATCGATACTTCTTAACAACAGATATAAGACATCCTGGATGTCGCTTCTGTTCTCCACGGGGTATGCATTCTCCGCATTTTTTTTCGGATATCTGGTGCTTACGATATACTTCGGCGCACTGTCTGTTCTTCCTCTTGTTCTGTATTTCTTTTTAAGGTATGCGGAAGAAGGAAGGTGCCGTGTTTTATTTATCATATCGACATGCTATTACATATTTGTCAATTATCATATGGGTTTCATGCTCGTCATTTTCATGGCGGCGCTTTACCTTTCAAGACTGATCATCGATAAGGATCTGATAAAAAGACTCCCTCATCTCATACTGTCGGGCATAACGATACTTCTTATTGACGGATTTTTCCTGATAAGGACCGGTCTGTCGCTTCTCGGAGAGAAGACGACCGAAGGAGCGGACTACGGATTCTACAGGCGGTTTCCCATGAACCAGCTGTTTGCGGGGATGTTTTCCGGAAGTGCGAGAAATGACCTGAGGCCCCTTATATACTGTTCGGTAGCCGCGTTCTTTTTTGCCGTGGTGTATTTTATCTCAAAGAAGATATCCCTTCGGGAAAAGATCGCCAACCTCGCGGTGACAGCTGTTGTCGCAGTCTCCATGTGGATCAACAGCCTTGATGCCGTATGGCACGGGTTCAACAATCCGGAAGGGTTCTACTGGAGATATGCGTACTATATCAGCATCACCGTCATCGCCATAGGCTACAGAGGATTCGTATCCTACGTGTATGACGATGGAGAAGATGACGATACAGCAGGGCGGACCGGTATCGGAGGAAGGAAGATCATATGGATGAGTGCACTTATCATCTGCCTGTATATGGCATGGCTTATGATCGTCCGCAATCCCTATCTTGATGTGACAAGGCTTGTCATAAATGCTGTTCTGATCGCCGTGATCGTGGGTGCATCACTTTTTCTTACACGACAGGGAAAAGTTCGTATCCTTGCATTTTCTGTGCTCCTTATCGTGTCGATGGCGGAAATGCTCTACAGTGCAAAGACGTCGTATTACAGTCTTAATTCATACGCAGGATCGTTCCCGGAAATATCAAAGTTCAAGGAAGATTATCACTACATCAGTGATGTCATTTCATATATCAAGTCGGAAGATGACGGATTCTACAGAATAGAGAAGGATTTTGACAGGGCAATAAACGATCCCGCGATGTTTGACTATATCGGGTTGTCACACGACAGTTCGTGCGAAAAAGATGAGATACTTGACTGGCTTGTAAACTTCGGTTTCTGCAAGACTGTCTATTTTACTTATTACAACGGGGGCAGCACATCATTTGTGGACAGTCTGTTCGGTATCAGATACTATGTCTCAAGATTTGATACGATAGAAAAACCGTATGAGCATATGCCATACAGCGGGCAGTACAGTGCATTCAAAAATAATGATGCACTTCCCATGGCTTATATTGCTCCGGCCGGATTTGCGGATGATGATATAAGCGCCGGCAATACATTTGAAAAGCAGAACAGGCTGATATCATACTGGGGTGATGATCCTGTATATATCAAGGCTGAGCCGGCGATAACGCTTGTTGGAGCTGTGGAAGAAGAAAGCGGAAGATATGTCCGTACAGCCGAAGAAGGATATATTGTTTACAACATACCGGTTACGGAGAAGATGCCGTTGTATTTTTACTTCTATGCACCTTGCCGGCAGGAAGGGGAAGTATTTGTAAACGGCGGATCGAGGGATGTATACTTTACCGTCAATCACTGGAATACCCTCTGCGCGGGAACTTATGAGCCCGGTGATACTCTTGAGATCCGTATGCAGATAAAAGGTGATGAACTGAATATATCGGAGGCGTGCTTCTACTACGAGGATCCCAAGGCGCTGGCGGCCTGGGGAAAAGCGGCAAGGCAGCTTGATTCATCAATAGGGGACGTAGAGGAGATCTCAAGTTCACATCTTACGTTTACGACGGATTCAGAGGAAAATGCAACGGTTGTAGTGTCCGTTCCTTACGAGGAAGCATGGACTGTTACATGTGACGGCAGGAAGGTAACTGCCGGCACAGCCATAGGGGAGCTTTTAAGCTTTCAAGTACCGGAAGGTGCTCATACGATAGAGATGAAGTATACTCCGGAAGGAACATGGGCGGGAGCCGGTGTGAGCCTTGCAGGTATCATACTTTTTATCCTTTCGGTTTTTTGGTATACTGATACGGGAGAATTAAGAAAAAACAGATCTGGTGAGGAATAGAATATGAATGTTTTCAGTGCCATTTCACTTCTGGGCGGGTTGGCCATGTTCCTTTATGGAATGAAGCTTATGGGCAACAACCTGAAGGAGAGCTCTTCCGGAACTCTTAAGATCGTTATCGGCAAGATGACCGATAATACGGTCAAAGCTCTTTTTCTCGGTGTGGCCATAACTGCCATGATCCAGTCTTCTACAGCCACGATAGTCATTACATCCGGACTTGTTGCAGCAGGCGTATTGTCTTTTGACCAGTCATTCGGGATAATAGTCGGAGCCAATATCGGTACGACCGTCACCGGACAGATCATACGACTCATGGATATCAATGCGGAGAACGGTTCTTTTCTTCAGTTTTTCCAGCCGTCAACCCTGGCACCTCTTGCGCTCATTGTCGGAATGGGCCTTATCATGGGATTCAAGTTTAAAAAGGCCGATAACATCGGAAACATCGCTATCGGATTCGGAATACTCTTTACCGGACTTATGAACATGACCAGTGCCGTCAGTTCATTTGCCGAGAGCGGGATCATTGATGTGCTGTTTGAGAACATGGGCAATAATCCGTTCCTCAGCTACTTTACCGGCGCACTCATAGCATTCGTGCTCCAGAGCTCCTCGGCCACGATCGGTATGCTGCAGGCGTTCTCGCAGGCAGGAACGATACCGTTTAAGGTCGTATACGTTGTCATCGTCGGTGTATATCTGGGAGATTGTCTTACAACCGGTATCGTATGTGCGATCGGAGCCAAGGCAGATTCCAAGAGAGTTGGACTCCTTAATATAATCTATAACCTGTTCAAGACCGTCCTTGTGCTTGTTGTGGTCACGCTCCTTAAGAATCTCGGAGTCATAGACGGATTGTGGGATATGACCATGAGGTCGGGCAGTATCGCGGATGCCAATACGATATTCAATGCGGCAGCCGCACTCATACTTCTTCCTACCGGAGGACTTCTGAAGAAAGCAGCCAGAAAGATCATTAAGGATGACAAGGTTGCTGCCGGCAAATACGCCGATAAAGTTTCGGCACTCAACCCCGTATTCTTCAGAACGCCCGCGATCGCGTTCGGCGGGTGTTATGACGTGCTGACGATAATGTTTGACGCTGCGACCACCAACATCAACAAGGCATTTTCAGTCATTAAGGATTACGATGAAAAGATCATAGATGAGATCCACGAAGAGGAAGAGAACATAGATTATCTGACGGACTGCGTGGATAAGTATCTGATACAGCTTGCACCGTATGTAAGTGAGGATCTGCATCTTCGGATACTCAAACAGTATCATAAGCTTGTTTCGGAATTCGAGCATCTCGGGGATTATGCCGATAAGATGGCAGATGCGGCAACTACGATCCATGAAGAGAATATCACTCTTTCCAGGACAGCTCTTAACGAGATAGGACTTACCGAGACGCTTGTCGGCGAGATAATAGAGTTCTCATCGAAGGCCTTTGAAAAGAGGAATATCAGCGCGGCATACCATATAGAGCCCAGTGTGGATGTTCTTCATGATATCGTATCGACTCTTCACGACAATCATCTGGTAAGGCTTCGTGAAGGCCTGTGTACCGTCCGTGGAGGCGTTATCTTCTCGGATATCCTCACGAACGTCGAAAGGATCGGCAAGACCTGCTCCAATATCGGTATAGCGACCATCGCAAGAGTCAGTACCGAAGTTGAGAACAGTAAGCATTCATATACTGCATCGATCCATCAGGGCAAGAACGAGGAATACAACAGGGAATACGAGCGTACTCACGAGGTATACTACGGAAGGCTTGCCGCAATAGATAAAGATGAACCTTCATCGGAGGTGAAGAATGTATAAATTCGTTAAGCATTTTCAGACAGTCAGAGAGCACAGAAAAATGGTCAGACAGGGATGCTTTCGAGTGGGTCTGTTCATGCAGGGACTGACACATGATCTGAGTAAATACAGTCCTACGGAATTCCTTATGGGAGCGAAGTATTACCAGGGCTACAGAAGCCCCAACAATGCGGAGCGTGAAGCAAAGGGATACTCCCGTGCATGGATGCATCACAAGGGACGCAACAAGCATCATTATGAATATTGGACCGACTACCGGCCGGGCAGCAGGGAAGGGGACGGACATGTGATCACTCCCACCAGGATGCCGAAAAGATATCTTGTTGAGATGTATGTTGACAGGGTATCGGCATCAGCCATATACAACAAAGGCCACTATACCTGTGATATGCCGCTTCAATATTACAGGAGGGGCGACTATACTAATCTGATAGAAGAGAGCACAAGAGCCGAGCTTGAGCATCTCCTGCGCATGCTTGCGGTAGAAGGTCCCGATGTGACAGAGGCCTATATCAGGAACGTGATACTGAGGTTCTATCCCGGAGCAAGGCTTGCATCATTTATACAATCACGAAGGAAAAAGTGATGGCAGCAAAGCGTACACGGGAGATACTTGATATATTTGAAAAGATGTATTCCAGACAGGTCAGGTGCTATCTGAACTACGAAGAGCCCTGGCAGCTCCTTGTCGCAACCATTCTCAGTGCCCAGTGTACCGATGCAAGGGTCAATATCATCACCAAGGATCTGTTCGTAAAGTACAGGACGTTATCGGATATAGCAGCAGCGGATATTTCCGAGTTTGAGCAGGACATTAAACAGGCGGGATTTTACCACAGTAAGGCAAAGAACATAATAGGCTGTGCAAGGATGCTGACGGAAGAATACGGCGGAGTGGTTCCGAGTGATATAGACGAGCTGACGCGTCTTCCCGGAGTGGGACGAAAGACCGCAAATGTCATACGGGGGAACATTTACGGGATCGACAGTATAGTCGTGGATACCCACGTCAAGAGGATATCAAAAAGGCTGGGACTGACTGCGGAAGATGATCCCGAGAAGATAGAATTCGAACTGATGAAGGCTGTCCCGAAGGACTACTGGATACTTATCAATATGTGGTTCATTACTTTTGGTCGGACGTTGTGTAAGGCACAGTCTCCAAAATGTCAAGAATGTCCGTTGGCAGGATACTGTCGGGAGAAGGAGACTCCCCGGAAGCCTCATCCGAAGAAGGCTCGGAGTCGGAAAGCCTGATCACCTGGGATGTATGCTCATCCAGGATGTTCTGGAGCTTTGAGATCGTGGAATTTTTCGTAAGAGAGCGGATAGAATCAGCTCGGTTTATGAGACGCTGTATCTCAACATATAATCCCTTTTCGGCGTAAGCTTGCGCCAGATCGGTAAAATTTGCGGAT
Organism: Lachnospiraceae bacterium; assembly: GCA_017612555.1. Taxonomy (GTDB): domain Bacteria; phylum Bacillota; class Clostridia; order Lachnospirales; family Lachnospiraceae; genus UBA2868. The sequence continues at coordinate 24,622 of JAGAFR010000087.1, forward strand.
ATATCGGTTCCGATGTTAACGCCGGCGTTAAGAGTAGCTATTGCCTCTTCGATAAGCCCGGCGTTTTTGTATTCACATCCGAGATCATATATGGTCTTGCAAAGGGTAGTGAAGTTCTGGTCGTATTCGGTAAGAAGCGGCAGGTTCGCTGCCCCATACGTAAGCTTCAGATCAGTGTTGGAGATTCCGGTAAGGTTTACGATCTTTTTACCCGAAAGAGTCCGGAGCGTTTCAACAAGAGAAGCGCATTTTAAGTTAACAGCGGGTTCCGGTACGGGGATCTGATCGAGGGGTACCGAAACGAACGCAAGGTTATCAAGAGGCTGCTTGAGCGTATTATTGGCTTTTCTCTCCCTGTCCAGGAAACTCTTGATGCCGTTTTCGGGATTTTGTGAGGTCATTTTCAGAAATACGAAAATGAATCCTGCGACAATGACAATGGTTGTAAATAGCGGTGATATCATATATAATTACCTAATTGATCAATATCTCTCTACAATCAAGTGAGGTCAGTTTATGATGAACTTTCGTAATAAAAAAACAAAGCAGGCGGTATCTGCGGTTATAATACTGATACTCGTCCTTGCCATGATAGTACCTACGTTACTGTATCTTGTATCATAATCAAAACACAGGGGTGTGTCAAATCATTATGAGGAAAGGCGCATTTGTCAAAAAGATCATATCGGTCATGTGCATCGGCTCGCTCATCATGCTTGCGGATGTACAACAGACGCACGCATTTTCGGGAGAGGATGTATTTGCCGGAGCAAACAGCCTAGTAAAGGATGCGATAGATAAGATCCGCAACGGCCCGGATACGGAGTCCACAGGCGCTTCTTTTGACATGAACATCGAACCTGTAATAGAAAGGGACCTGTCCGGCGTATTCCTTGAGGGTATTTATTTTGATGATATCAGCATGTCCGGCAAGACATATGATGAAGCGGTAGAACTCATAAGAGACAAGATCAAGGCTATGTCCGGTGCGAACATAACCTTTAATTCGATAGGAGACAATAAAGTAAACGTTACGGCCGCTGAACTCGGTCTTGACTGGAAAGATACGAATACGGTCGCAGATGCGCTGTATGTGGGCAGGAGCGGCAACATAGTCACAAGATACAAACAGAGAAAAGACCTTGAGCATGAGAAGAGGGTCTATTCGATCAATCCTGAATTTGACAAGGATATAATCACTTCGATAGTCAGTGAACAGGGAAAGCTTCACGACATCGAAGGCCGGGATGCCAAGCTTTCCAAGGAGAACGGAAGCTTTGTGGTAACTCCCGGAACAAAAGGCGAGAAGATCGATGTCAACGCATCGGTATCAAGGATCATGTCCGCGCTTGATAATTTCAACGGGAAAGACATGACGATAGATCTGTGCATAATAGAGGATGTTCCCAAGGCTACGGCAGAAGATCTCGAGAAGATCCATGATCTGCTCGGAAGTTATAAGACGAGCTTCAAGACTTCAAGTGCCGACAGATCCGGAAATGTGCGCAACGGTACGAGACTTGTTAACGGAACGGTACTCCTGCCGGGAGATTCTTTTTCAATGTACAATACTGTAAGTCCCTTTACCGAAGAGAACGGATATTTCCTTGCGGGATCCTATCTTAACGGAATGGTCGTAGAGAGCCTCGGCGGCGGTATATGTCAGGTCAGTTCGACGTTGTATAACGCGGTATTGCGTGCGGAACTGCAGGTTGATGAGCGGCACAATCACTCGATGATAGTATCGTATGTAAATCTGTCCAGTGATGCCGCTATATCGGGAACAAGCAAGGACTTCAAGTTTACCAACAATTCCGATAATCCGGTCTACATAGAAGGATTTACCACGGACGATAAACAGGTCATCTTTAACATATACGGTGTTGAGACAAGACCGAAGAACAGGACTGTAGAGTTTGAGAGCGAGCAGATATCCGAAACAGTACCCGAGGGCGAAAAGATAATCGCCGATCCGGGAGCGCCTATCGGAACGATATCCACACAGTCCGCACACACGGGATATGTGGGCAAGCTCTGGAAAGTAGTGTATGTTGACGGTAAGGAAACCGAGAGGACCGAAGTCAATAAGAGTACATATCAGCCTACACCGAAGACGGCTACGGTTGGAACGGCTTCCGATAATCCTGCCGCACAGGCAATGATACAGGAAGCGATAGCAACGGGAAGCATTGACGCCGTCAAGGCAACAATAGGTGAACTGAATGCGGCTGCACAGGCAGCAGCCGAGGCGGCAGCTTTGTTCGGATTCGGAGCAGAACCCGAACAGTAACGGGATATGAAATGTTAAAGACAGGCAAAGTACCGGAAAGCGTACTGAAAAGATCCATCATCAAACAGATTAGGACAAAGAGAGATGAGATCCTCATAGGTGCAGGCGTGGGCGAAGACTGTGCAGCAATAGAACTTGCCGATGATGAGATATTCGTCACCTCTACCGATCCGATAACCGGAACAAGCCATGATATAGGAGCCCTCGCTGTTCATGTGACCGCAAACGACATAGCGTCGTCCGGGGCTGAAGTGATAGGCGTGATGCTGTCGGTTCTTCTTCCCGAGGGAACGGAAGAGGAAGAACTTAAGCATATGATGCAGCAGGCCGAGGATGTATGTTCGAAGCTTAATATAGAGACTGTCGGTGGACATACCGAGGTAACATCTGTTGTAAGCCAGCCTGTTATCACCGCTACGGGGATAGGCAAGGTCAAAAAGGACAAACTGGTCACCACATCTGGAGCAAAGCCCGGGGATGATGTTGTGGTCACGAAATGGATAGGACTCGAGGGTACGAGCATAATCGCCAAAGAACATGAAGAGGAGCTTCTGAAGAGGTTTTCTCCTTCGCTGATCGAAACTGCTAAGGGGTTTTCAGATCAGCTGTCGGTGGTAGAGGATGCGAAGATCGCGGTATCGGTCGGAGTGACGGCAATGCATGACGTCACCGAAGGCGGGATATTCGGAGCCCTGTGGGAGATAGCGGAAGCGAGCGGATGCGGACTTAATATAGAGCTTCTTGACATCCCGGTCAGGCAGGAAACCGTTGAGATTTGCGAGTATTACGGGATCAATCCTTACGGACTGATATCAAGCGGCAGTATGCTGATCACCGCACCCAACGGGTCGGATGTGGTTAGGAGACTCAAACAGGAAGGGATCAATGCAGCGCTTATAGGCAAAGTCACCGAAGGAAATGACAGAGTGCTGATCAACGGAGATGAGAAGAGGTTTTTAGAGCCCCCCAAATCCGATGAGTTATATAAAATATGATCATGGACTGAAAGGACATTGACATGAGAGAAGAGATACTGAACTTTATCGAAAAAAACAGCAGAGTGGATCTGAAGGAAGTTGCGGTCTGTCTGGGGATATCCGAGATAGATGTGGCAAATGAGCTTGCCGCGATGGAGAGTGAGGGTATCATATGCGGATATCATACGCTTATAGATTGGGATAAGGTAACAGAGGAGAGGATACATGCTCTTATCGAAGTACGTGTAACACCGCAGCGTGGAAGAGGGTTTGACGAGGTTGCCGAGCGTATATACAAGTATCCCGAAGTTCAGGCAACTTACCTGATCAGCGGAGGCTTTGATCTTCTTGTGTTCATGGAAGGAAAGACGCTTCGGGAGATCTCTTCATTCGTGTATGAGAAGCTTTCGACGATGGAATTCGTTATGAGCACCACGACTCATTTTGTACTCAAGAAATACAAAGATCACGGTATTATACTTAACAGCAAGAACGAAGATGAAAGGATGATCATGACACCATGAGAAACCCTCTGTCACAGACGATAGTAAATATCAAGCCTTCAGGGATCAGGAAGTTTTTTGACCTTGCAAGCGAAAGAGAGAACATCATCTCACTCGGTGTCGGAGAACCTGATTTTGAGACTCCGTGGCATATAAGGGATGAAGGTATATACTCGCTTGAGAAGGGCAAGACTTTCTATACTTCCAATTCGGGTCTTGTCGAGCTTCGGCAGGAGATTTGCAATTACTACAGAAGAAGGTTCAACGTTTCTTATGATACAAAAAAAGAGACGATAATAACCGTCGGCGGTTCCGAGGCGATTGATATAGCACTTCGCGCCATGCTCGATCCGGGTGATGAGGTAATAATACCTCAGCCGTGCTATGTTTCATATGAGCCGTGTACGATACTTGCGGGTGGCAAGCCCGTTATTATAGAACTTAAGAACGAGAATGATTTCAGGCTTACCGCAGCGGAGCTTACGGAAGCTCTTACGGATAAGACGAAGGTTCTGATACTGCCGTTCCCCAACAATCCGACCGGAGCGATAATGGATAAGAATGATCTTGAGGCTATCGCAAAGATCTGTATCGAAAAGGATATTTTTGTGCTGTCGGATGAGATATATGCGGAGCTGACGTACAGTGGGGATCATGTAACGATCGCGTCCATACCCGGAATGCGTGAGAGGACTATAGTGATCAACGGATTTTCAAAGGCATATGCGATGACGGGATGGAGACTCGGATATGCGCTGGGTCCCGAAGAGATCATCGCGCAGATGATGAAGATCCATCAGTTCGCCATCATGTGTGCGCCCACAACCAGCCAGTATGCCGCAGTTGAAGCCATCAAAAACGGCGATGAAGATGTTAAGAAGATGAGAGCTTCTTATGACCAGAGAAGAAGGTTTTTGATGAACGCTTTTCGCGAAATGAACCTTCCGTGCTTTGAACCCTTCGGAGCTTTTTATGTATTTCCCGATATAAGGGAGTTTGCGATGACCAGTGAGGAGTTTGCATTCGCACTTCTTGATGCACAGAGTGTTGCAGTCGTTCCCGGAACGGCATTCGGTGACAGCGGAGAAGGATTTCTTCGTATTTCGTATGCTTATTCTCTTGAAAAGCTTAAGATGTCCATGGAGAGGATAGCAGTATTTATCGGAGAATTAAGAGCCAAGTCATAGATCGTCGTCTTCGTCGGTCTTTGATCTTGGCAGAGTGAATATGAATTCGGTACCGACGTCCACTGTCGATATCACGTTGATGTTTTCGTGATGCGCGTTGATGATCTCTTTAACGATCGACAGTCCCAGTCCGGTACCTTTTTTATCTTTTCCTCGGGACAGATCCGTCTTGTAGAACCTGTCAAAAATCTGCTTCAGGTTTTCTTTGGGTATACCGATTCCCGAATCCTTTACCGATACGAATACGGTCTCATTCTTTTCACTTGTCTCGATCTTGATGACCGAGTCGGGTTTGCTGAACTTGATCGCATTATCAGTCAGGTTGTATATGACCTGTTCGATCTTTCCCTTATCTGCGGATACGAACAGTGACTCTCCGAGAAGAACCAGATTGAACCTTATACGCTTATTCTTACATCTTCCTTCAAATGTTGCGGCAGTATTTTTGATAGTCTGATTGATGTCAAAATCAGTGATATCAAGACTCATTCCTGTTATGTTGAGGTTGTTGAGAGTCAGCAGATTGTTGGTAAGAGATGTGAGTCTTTCGGTCTCATTCTTCACGATGTTCAGATATTTTTCGTGCTGCTCGGGTGGGATCGTCCCGTCCACCATAGCTTCAAGATAGCCTTTCATGGATGTCAGAGGTGATCGCAGATCGTGAGATACGTTTGCGATGAACTTCTTCTGATCGTCCTCAAAATGTGACAGCTTGTCAGCCATGTATGTAAGACTGGCGGCAAGATATCCTATCTCGTCATTCTTGTCTATGTCTATCGGATATGTGAAGTCACCTTCGCCGTATGCTTCGGTTGCCTTCGTTATCTTCTTGAGGGGAATGTAGACTATGTCCGTGAACACTATCAGTATAAAAGTGGATAATACAAATATAACGGCTACTGTCGCAAGTATTACAAGTATAAGGTCGTTCCTCTGTTCGCGGATCTTTGTGATCGGAGAGTGTATTACCACATAGCCTTTCAGATTATAGTTGTATGTGATCGGAGACAGTACCGACAGCATCTCTTCGTTGAAGTGACCGTAGAACGTGCCTTCCCTGTAAAAACTCCTGCTCGTATCTTCTTCGGCAAATCCGTCGATGGTAAATGATTCATCATCGGAACTGTCGGCGGCGGAATTAAATATAACTTCACCGTCGGTGTTCATGATCCATATGGTAAGGAATGAAAAATTACCGGTGGCGTTAAGCTGCTTCTTGACATCATCCGTGGATAACGAATCGTCGTAGAAGTATCCGGCGTATGTATTGCTTATCTCGTTTGCCGATCTGTACAGTTCGGCTGCTTTCTGATTGATCAGAAAATTATATGTTATGGGTGAAGTGATAGCCAGAACAACAACAACACACAGCGCCGCGAAAGCTACATATGCAAGTATGAATTTGTAATAGAGCTTTCGGTTTTTTTTCATACGGAGCGGGCCTCGAACTTATATCCTACTCCCCATACCGTATGGAGCCTCCATGCTTCGTGATCGTTGATCTTTTCGCGCAGGCGCTTGATATGGACATCGACGGTCCTGGTGTCACCCGCATATTCATATCCCCATATGTGATCAAGGAGCTGTTCTCTTGTAAATACCTGATTGGGCTGCGAAGCAAGGAAAAAGAGCAGCTCGATCTCCTTGGGAGGCATGTCCAGATACTTTCCGTTATACAAAACGGAATAATCGTTAAGGCTGATCACAAGATCGGGATATTCAACAACCTTTGCATCTGATGCGGGAGCTTCGGATGATTTTACGGCCGAGCATCTTCTCAGAACGGCTTTTACTCTTGCTACAAGTTCCTTGGAATCAAAGGGTTTTTCCATGTAATCATCGGCGCCGAGCTCAAGCCCCAATACCTTGTCAAATACTTCTCCTTTTGCGGAGAGCATGATTATCGGAGTTGAGTTTTTGCTTCTGATCTCCCTGCAGACCTGGTATCCGTCTATACCGGGAAGCATCAGGTCAAGAAGTATCAGGTTCGGTTCGTATGTTTCGTATACGGACAGAGCAGACTCACCGTCATTTACGATCCTTGTGTCAAAACACTCCTTCGTAAGGTACAGTTCTATAAGTTCTGCTATATTCTCATCATCGTCTACTATGAGTATCTTCTGTTTTCCGGCCATGATAAAGCTCCTTTGTCATCATTTGAAATTCACTATCGTAACCCCGGCATCGCCTTCGCCGAATTCACCCGCTCTGAAGCTGTCCACATAGCTGATCTTCTTCAGGTGCTGTGATATTGCGGATCTGAGCGCTCCCGTTCCTTTCCCGTGTACTATCCTTACAGACAGGAGATGGGAAAGGTATGCATCGTCAAGGTATTTATCAAGCTTTGGTATAGCCTCATCTACCTTCAGTCCGATGAGGTTGATCTCCGATGATATGCTTCCCGACTTGGAAAGGCTGCCTGAAGACGACGAGAACTTTTTGGCAAATTCTTTTCCGCTCTTATTGTCCGGTGCATCGATCAGTTCCAGGTCCGATATATTTGTGTTTATGTTCATGATACCACAATGTACCGAAAGATTCCCTTTTTGATCCGGTTTGGTGTGAACGCTTCCGTTAAGATCCATCGAGATTATCCTTACGTCGACTCCGGGAGTGAAGTCGGACGGCTTATTGTCACTGCGGGAAACCTTATTGTTTCCGACCGTCCCGGATGGGCCGTTGTCTCCTATGGCACGGCGCAGCTTTTGCCTGTTTTGTTCAAGCTGTTTTATATCGCCGCCGCGCTTGTTGATATCCCGAATGGTCGAATCGGCAAGTTCTTTGGCATCTTTTAATATGTCTCTTGCCTGTTCGCGCGCTTCATCAAGTATCTTATCCTTTGCGCGGTTTATCCTGTCCTGCCGCTGCTCATACGTATTCTTCAGTACCTCGATATCGTGCTTGTACAGTTCGATCTCGCGGCGGTTTTCTTCGATGGTGATCCTGTCTTTTTCAAGCTGTGCTATAACGTCCTCGAAAGAAGAGTCGTTTTCGGATATCTGCTGTCTTGCTTTATCGATGATAGTATCGGGAAGCCCTAGTTTTCTTGATATTTCAAAAGCGTTGCTCTTTCCCGGGATCCCCGTAAGAAGCCTGTATGTCGGCCTCAGCGATTCAACATCAAACTCGCATCCCGCATTTTCTACACCTTCGGTGCTGAGCGCATATATCTTCAGCTCACTGTAGTGAGTGGTCGCCATTGTTCTGATGTTTTTCCTGTGCAGCGTATCGAGTATCGATATGGCAAGAGCCGCACCCTCTACAGGATCGGTCCCTGCGCCGAGCTCATCAAACAGGCACAGACTCTTATCGGTTGCCGAACCGAGTATCTCAACGATATTCTTCATGTGCGACGAGAAAGTCGACAGGCTCTGCTCGATGCTCTGTTCATCCCCGATGTCGGCATATACATCATCAAATATCGACAGCTCGCTCTTGTCCGCGGCAGGTATATGAAGCCCCGCCTGTCCCATGAGAGTAAGGAGACCGACTGTCTTAAGAGATACCGTTTTACCACCGGTGTTGGGACCCGTTACCACAAGAAGGGTATAGTCTTCACCAAGGCAGATATCTATCGGAACGGCTGATTCTTTCGGAAGAAGAGGATGTCTTGCCTTTTTAAGCTTAATGATGCCTTTATCGTTATATACAGGTCTGCTTGCTCCCAGCTCAAGAGCAAAAGCAGCCTTGGCAAATATAAAATCAAGCTCCACTATCGTGTCAAAATCCGCATCGATCATGTCCGCATTATCCCGGCATTCATCGGACAGTGATGACAGGATAACTTCTATCTCGTTTGCCTCTTCGATCTCGAGCTGACGTAGATCATTGTTCAGCGATACGATCGCCGCTGGCTCGATAAAGAACGTGGATGCACTTGCAGACTGGTCGTGGATCATACCGGGAACGCTTCCTTTATGCTCGGATCTTACCGGAATGCAGTATCTTCCGTCCCTCATCGTGATGACGGAGTCCTGCAGGTAGCTTCGGTATGTATCGTTAACCATTTTGGATAGCTGAGAGTGTATCTTATCATTTACGTTCTTTTGTTTCCGTCTGATGGAATGAAGGGTAGAGCTGGCATCATCCGCTATCTCATCTTCGGAAAGGATGCAACGCCGTATCTCTTTGCAGACAGGCGAGAGCGGCATGAGGCATTCGAACAGATCGGAAAGAGAGTCGCGGGTATCGTCTTTTGTCTGCCCGTATGATTTTACCCGAAGGACATTCTCAAGAAGCAGTGCGATCGAAAGGAGCTCCGCCGCGGACAGGTTGCTTCCTTTCCGAAGTCTTGAAACGCACTCTTTCATGTTGGATCTTGCGTTAAAAGAAACAGACCCTTCGCGAAGTATCCTGTTTACGGCGTCTTCGGTGTTCTGCTGCATCCTGTCTATTTCAAAAGCACTGCTTTCCGGCATGAGCGACAGAACCCTATTTTTACCGGGTTCCGTTGACGCATGCTCGGAGAGCATCTCTATTATCTTGTTGTACTCCAAAGTACGCAGATTCTTTTTGTTCATAACGAGATTATGATATCAGAAAAGTTGTGGTTTGCACACTTTTTTTGTATAATAAACTCCTATGAGTGACAGAGAAGATATTGAAAAAAAAGAGAATGAAGATCAGCAGCCTGATGGCGGATATGAGTTCATAACGGAGACGATCAAGAAGCCTAAGGCCAATAAGCGAAAGCTGTTTAAGAAGGTTGCTGTTTCCATATTTTGCGGCATAGTGTTCGGACTGTGTGCCTGCGCGACTATCGTGATGTTTTTTCCGAGGATACAAAAGCTTCTCGGACCGGCAGAAGAGACCAAGCCTGTTTCGCTTCCGGTAGATGAGATAACACAGGAGGAAGAGCCTGTTGAACCTTTTGTGATGCCGGAACATGATAATCCCGGAGAGAGTCCGGAGGCAGGTGATGTGCCGGAAACCGACCATGTTACCGGTGAAGAGGAAGAGGCAGCCGGCAGTTCGGAGGACAAGCCTGCGAGTGAAGAAAAAGAGGTTGTTGTCAACAACATAGTCGAGACTATAGAAAAGGATCTGGAGCTGGATGATTACAGATCGCTGCTTCGTAAGATATCGGCGATCGCAACATCAACGCAAAAGAGTCTTGTTACCGTTGCCGGTGTCACATCCAATACGGATTGGTTCAATAATTCATATGAGAACAACAACGCTACAACCGGCATCATCATTGCCGATAACGGCAAGGAACTTCTCATGGTATCTCCGGCGGACATACTTCACAAGGCAAGGAACGTACGTGTCACTTTTTGTGACGGGGAGACGTATCCCGCAAGAGTCAAGAATTCCGATACCAATTCCGATCTTTGCATCGTATCGATAGATCTGGAACGCCTCAGCGAAAAGACACAGTCTCAGATCGAGATGGCCCAGTTCGGAAGTCTTGCAACATCAGCTGTTGGAATTCCGGTGGTAGCAGTCGGAGCTCCCTATGGTTCTCCCGGATCGGTGGGTATGGGTCAGATCACATCCAATTCGATAATCCTTGATAAGACGGATTCCAACGTACATATCATTTCCACTGACATATATGCCAGCAGTGCGGCGAGCGGAGTCATCGTCAATTACAACGGACGTATCGTCGGGATAATATGTCATGAAGATATGAAGGATAACATGCCAAATCTTCTGAGAGCATACTCCGTATCCGATATCTCCGACAGTATGGAGAAGATATCAAACGGTCAGTCTCTGGCTACTCTCGGCATATTGGGAACCGATGTTACGGAGGAAGCGAACATCGACAGAAAGGTTCCATACGGTGCTTATGTCAAGGAAGTTGTGGCGGACTCTCCTGCCATGAATGTAGGTATCAGGAACGGGGATGTGATCGTCAAGATCGGTACGATAGAGATAGGTTCTTTTACCGACTACAAACAGGCGATACTCAAGTATCAGCCTCAGGACATAGTTACCGTGACTCTTGAAAGACCCGGGAGGGACGAGTATACGGAGATGACGTACGAAGTCACATTGGAGGAATTGAAATGAAATACATAGACAGCTTCAGGGAAGGCGAAGGGGTCAATGATATCTATCTTGTCCGATCGAAGAAGTCCGATGTGACCAAGACCGGTAAGCCCTATGAAAAGCTCATTCTTGCGGATAAGACCGGAAGCATTGATGCAATGATATGGGATCCTTCGTCAGCCGGAATAGATGATTTTGAAGTACTCGACTATATTTGTGTAAATGCTGTGGTAAACAGCTTCCAGGGAGCCAATCAGCTCAACATCAAGCGTGTCAGGAAGTGTTCCGAGGGAGAGTACGATCCTGCCGATTACCTTCCTGTTACCGAACGCGATGTGGATCAGATGTGGTCGGAGCTTACGGCGTACATCGCAGGAGTTAAGAACGGTTATCTGAAGCAGCTCCTGGATGCTTTTTTCGGTGATGAAGCGTTTGCCAAACAGTTCAGAAAAAGCTCAGCGGCAAAGGCGGTTCATCACGGCTTTGTAGGGGGTCTTCTTGAACACACACTGTCGGTCACAAACCTGTGCGATTACTACACGAAGGCTTACCCGATGCTGAACAGGGATCTTCTCATAAGCGTGGCTATCCTTCATGATATAGGCAAGACACGTGAACTGTCTGATTTTCCGCAGAATGATTATACAGACGAAGGACAGCTCATGGGTCATATAGTGATAGGCGCACATATGGCCATGGAGAAGATGGACGCCATAGAGGGATTTCCGAAGAAACTGTATTCCGAAGTTACTCACTGCATATTGGCGCATCACGGGGAATATGAATTCGGATCCCCGAAGAAGCCCGCACTGATGGAAGCAGTCGCGCTTCATTTTGCAGACAATACCGATGCCAAGATGGAGACGATGAAAGAGATATTCTCCGCCACATCCGATGACGGATGGCTCGGATACAACAGACTCATAGATTCCAACATACGTAAGACTTCCAATTGATCCAAACACTATGGAGTACAGGAAAAATCAGACCGTAGAGGTCACTATAACCGATATTGGTAAAAACGGAGAGGGTATAGGCAGATCAGGTGACTATATCCTTTTTGTTAAGGACGCCATTGCGGGTGATACGGTTGAAGCCGTGATCACCAAGGTCAAGAAGAACTACGGATATGCCAGATGCCTTAAGGTCATAACGCCGTCTTCCGACAGGACAGAGCCTTTCTGCAGCGAACACAGGCGATGCGGCGGATGTCAGATCCAGGCGATGTCATACGATGCACAGCTGAGGGTCAAAGAGAACAAGGTGAAGAATGACCTGATCAGGATAGGTCATGTGCCTGCCGAGACGATAGAACGTGTATTTGAGCCCATTATCGGTATGGATGAGCCGGTGCGATACAGAAACAAATCCCAGTATCCTGTTGGAGTTGATACGGACAAAAATCCGGTTGCAGGGTTTTATGCGGGAAGGACACATCATATAATCCCGTGTACAGACTGCGGGATCGCGCCCGAAGAGAACAAAGAGATACTTAAGATCATCCTTGACCATATGAAGAAGCATGATATCAGGCCATATGATGAGGAAGGATCCGGAACTGTCCGACATATCCTTATCAGGAAGGGATTTGCGACCGGACAGATCATGGTATGTCTGGTCATAAGATATCAGGGAAAGTCCTCATCCGAATTCATTCCCGGACAGGCGGAACTGATACATGGATTACAGAAAATACCGGGTATGACAAGCATATGTGTATCCGTTAACAATGACAGGACCAATGTGATAATGGGAAATGAGATACATACGATCGCAGGCAGCGATACGATATCCGACATACTTCTCGACAAGAGATTTGAGATCTCCCCGTTGTCTTTTTATCAGGTAAATCCCGTTCAGACAGAGAAACTGTACAGAACGGCCATTGAGTTTGCGCAGCTGTCCGGCAGTGAGCATGTCTGGGATATCTGTTGCGGTATCGGAACGATATCACTTTGCATGGCAGATAAGGCAAAGACCGTACACGGTCTCGAGATCGTTCCCGAGGCTATCGATGATGCAAAAAAGAACGCCGTATCAAACCGGATCAACAATGCGCAGTTCATATGCGCAGCTGCCGAGGATTATCTTCCCGCCCACAAGGATGAGATACAGGCAGATGTGATAGTTCTCGATCCCCCAAGAAAGGGGATGGATCCCAAGGCACTTTCTGCTATCGCAGATACGGGGTGCGGCCGCATCGTATATGTAAGCTGCGACAGTGCAACGCTGTCAAGAGATGTGGAATACCTTACGCAGAGAGGATACTCGCTTGAGCGTGTACGCTGTACCGATATGTTTCCACATACGATCCATACGGAAAGCGTCGCCCTTTTACAGCGAATGAGCAACACCCGGACAAGATCAATTACGCTGGATGTTGATATGGAGGACTACCACAGAATTATGGGAGACAAAACAGATGATTGAAAGCAAGACTGTAATTGATATGGAGAAGACCGGAAACAATCTTCGCAAATATGCCTATGCGAGCGGATACAGCGTAAAAGATATTCAACAGTATCTTGGATTGTCATGCCCGCAACCGGTATACAGATGGTTTAAGGGTGCAATCCTGCCGTCTGTGGATAATCTTCTGCGTCTCAGCGAATTATTCCATGTTCATATGGAGAAACTGTTAGTAAAACAAGCTTCAAGGTGTGCTTATGAGTATTGCTCGGGTACAGAGACAAATTCTATCCTGTTTTTAAAACGAATGCAGGCTTATTATTCGCTACTTGTTGCATAGACGGGATTTTTTACGAACTACAACAACTATGAAAACTTTGTGATCCGCTTCAATAAATCTCATTATGGGTACGAGGAAGAGTTTATTCATCGGTATTCCTGTAACGAAGAACGGGTGATTGATGTTACAGAAAACTGGACGGATTATCTGTATATCATCAATAATTCTGACCACGAGTGGGTCATAAAAGAGCAAAACGGAGCATCCTTCCTGGATAAGAGAACGCTGGGAATTGTACGGTTTCAACAAGTAGAAAAGATGATTCACAGGGTGTTGCACGACAGTGTAGGGGAGTTTAGTACAAATCTTAGCAAGGAAGAATTTGTAGAAATAGTAAATCGTTTAAGAGATTCCTCTGATCTTGTGGGCAAAGTCAATGAATTATTCCGGAACAGCAGGGACAATGTGGAATGTGATTTCTGTAACGGGGCGGCTCTTCAAATATCACACGAGAGCACTGTAGTGTTCTTGCTTCGTAAGCTACTTAATGATGCAGTGGAAAATATCGACTATTTCATTTATGAATTGGATTATGGTCGAAAGTATGAGTCTGGCATGATTACTGACGAGAATGAAAAGGATATCGATTTCAGCACCGCTGAGAAACTCTATGATTACCTGACTGGGGAGGTGAAATAGTATGCCTAAGACGATAAAGAAGGAAACGATACATGCTAAAGGGATAGATATTGGCATATATACAACAGATTTCGAGAACGAATTTATCTCGCTGACAGATATAGCAAAATATAGAAATGTGGATGACCCTCGTTTTGTTATCCAGAATTGGATGCGTAATAGAAATACAATTGAATTTCTTGCTGTTTGGGAAACACTTCATAATCCTGGTTTTAACCGTGTGCAATTCGAGGCGGTTAAAAATGAAGCCGGTCTAAATCGTTTCGTCATGACACCTACGAAATGGATTGAGCAGATGAATGCCAAAGGTATTGTATCTAAATCGGGAAGATACGGAGGCGGCACCTATGCACATAGTGATATTGCTTTATCCTTTGCATCGTGGATATCTCCGGAATTTCAACTGTATATCATGAAAGATTACAGAAGACTAAAGTCCGATGAAAACAGTCGCTTGTCCCTTAACTGGAACCTTAACCGCGAGATAGCCAAGCTGAATTATCGCATCCATACAGATGCAATTAAGGATCACTTGATACCACCGGAACTGACGCCGGAACAGATTTCATACAAGTATGCCAATGAAGCTGATGTGCTTAATGTTGTTCTTTTCGGCAAGACTGCAAAGCAGTGGAGAGAGGAAAATCCGGGAAAGAAAGGTAATATCCGTGACGAGGCAGAGTTGAACCAGCTTCTTGTTCTGGCAAATATGGAAAGCTACAATGCAATCCTGATCGGACAGGGTAAGATTATGTCGGAAAGGATAGTGTTGCTTAGAGAACTTGCAGTTAAGCAGATGGAGACATTATCCATGGTCAGTATGGATGGAATAAAACAGCTGCCGGGTGGAGATTCGGAGGAAAAATGACAGAATCGCCGGATTCTCGACATGATGTATAACAAAAGTAGCAAAATAGCAACCAATGGCTGATGTATCTCAGCAATGAGAAATTGTATATTGGTCCTGGAGGTGATGAGAATGATTTTTTCAGAGAAACTAAAACTAATTCGCAAGAGTAAGGGAATGACACAGGAAGAACTTGCGGAAAAGCTTGATATATCAAGACAGGCGATTGCAAAATGGGAATCAGGCCAGGTTTATCCTGACATTAGTAATCTTATTCAGATAAGCAATCTGTTCAACGTCACTGTAGATTATCTGGTTCGAGATCAGGAATGTATGGTTAACTATGAGAATACCGAGGATAAAGATATCAGCAAACTGATCGAGTTCAGACTTGAAGCCAATGTGAATACTTATGCCGCCTATATGAATGAGACAGATTCAACAAGGCTGGATTCTCACGACTTTTCATACAGCAGCGGACCATATAAATATCATGACACGTATGTCGGTGGTGAAAAGTTTGCCGGTGAAGAAGCAATCTGGGTCGATGGCAAAATACAGTATGCGATGAATTATCTTGGAAGGGTATTAGATCAGCGATTCAGTGGTGATTTTTTGAAAGAAGCTCTTCGTAAAGCGGATAAAAAAATGCCATACCGGGGACCGGAGTATTATCAGTCAGGTGAATATACATATAAATGCAGCGTTACCGGGGAGTTTTCCTGGTTTCAGGGATACGAAGAAATCTATTGCAATAATGTGAAAGTATACGAATGTTATTTCCATGGCGGTATCATGAGGTAAACAACTTGTCTGCACTCCGAGATTGAATTCCGTATTGATTTTGACACTGAAGCCGGCGGAAAGGTGTTGCTCAAGCGTAACGACATCGAGACTGTGTGCCTCCTGGGCAAACCAAGCCGGAAGCATGATTCTTACATAGATATCAGTTTAAACATGGAACACTTATACAGAATCAAAGGTCTTGGTAGATACCTTTACGTCCGTTCAATACCAGTGCGACTCGATTGTAACGACCATTCTGGTGAAGGGCGAACCGTTCCATCTGCATGATACATTGACGTTGATTCCTGGTGAAACCGCTACATGGCGTGGTCAGACGATCGATCATGA
>JAGAFR010000088.1 GCA_017612555.1 Lachnospiraceae bacterium
TTGATGTGTTAAAAACGCGTCTTCGCGAGACAGCATTCCTTACGAAGAATCTCAAGATCGTTCTTCGTGATACGAGACCCGAAGAAGTTGTTGAGAGAACTTTCCATTACGAAGGCGGTATCAAGGAATTCGTTACATACCTTAACAGGAGCAAGACTCCTCTCTATGATGAGGTACTGTATTTTGAAGGAAAGCAAAGTAACGTTCTTGTAGAAGTTGCGATGCAGCATAACGATTCATTTAACGAGAGCGTGTTCAGTTTTGTTAATAACATCACGACTCCCGAAGGCGGTACTCATCTTACCGGTTTCAGAAACGCGATCACCAAGACATTCAATGATTATGCAAGAACGAACAAGCTCCTTAAAGATACCGAAGCAAACCTTACTGGAGATGATATAAGAGAAGGACTTACCGCGATCATTTCGGTCAAGATAGAAGAGCCTCAGTTCGAGGGTCAGACCAAGCAGAAGCTCGGTAATTCAGAGGCAAGAGCAGCCGTGGATTCAGTAGTATCGGAACAGCTGACTTACTACCTGGAACAGAATCCTACCGTTGCCAAGCAGATATGTGAAAAATCGATCCTCGCGCAGCGCGCGAGAGAGGCGGCCAGAAAAGCCCGCGACCTTACACGTCGTAAGACTGCACTTGAAGGAATGGCTCTTCCCGGCAAACTTGCGGATTGCTCCGATAAGGATCCGAAGAACTGCGAGATCTTCATAGTCGAGGGAGATTCCGCCGGCGGAAGTGCGAAGACCGCAAGAAGCCGTGCGACTCAGGCAATACTTCCTCTTCGAGGCAAGATATTAAATGTGGAAAAAGCGCGTCTTGACAAGATATACGCAAATGCCGAGATCAAGGCAATGATCACGGCGTTCGGTACAGGCATACATGATGATTTTGACATCGAAAAGCTTCGCTATGACAAGATCATAATCATGACCGATGCCGACGTTGACGGTGCGCACATCAGTACACTGATGCTGACTTTCCTCTACAGGTTCATGCCGGACCTTATCAAGGAAGGTCACGTATACCTTGCAAATCCGCCTCTTTACAAGCTGGAGAAGAATAAGAAAGTCTGGTATGCATACTCGGATGAGGAACTGAACAACATTCTCACAGAAGTAGGGCGTGATCAGAACAACAAGATCCAGCGTTACAAAGGACTTGGTGAGATGGATGCAGAGCAGCTCTGGGAGACGACAATGGATCCCGAGACGCGCGTGCTTTCCCGGGTATCGATGAATGAGGAGATGGAGTCGCAGATCGATCTGACGTTTACGACGCTCATGGGTGATAAGGTTGAGCCCAGGCGTGAGTTCATCGAGGAAAACGCGAAATTCGTGAAGAATCTGGATATTTGATTTAAGGGTACGGATTGTTTAGATTATATAGAGAGAAAGCCTAAAGGGAACGGCTCGAAATGAATTTTTCAGGGCATTCCGCAGGCTCGTTACTTAGCGAGGTATTTTCGAGCTTAGTAACGTGAGCACCGAGGACAATGAGCGGGAGCGTCCCTGGAAAATTGCATTTTCGAGGCCGTTCCCTTGGAAAGGAAAAAAATCAAGAATGGATGACAAAATATTTGACCGAATAAATGACGTTGATTTGATCAAGACCATGGAAACGTCGTACATCGACTACGCGATGAGCGTAATAGCGGCCCGCGCTCTTCCCGATGTAAGGGACGGCCTCAAGCCGGTTCAGCGAAGAGTGCTGTATTCCATGATCGAGCTGAACAACGGTCCGGATAAGCCTCACAGAAAATGTGCGCGTATCGTCGGTGATACGATGGGTAAATACCATCCTCACGGTGACAGCTCCATATACGGTGCGCTTGTCAACATGGCTCAGGACTGGTCTTTCAGGGCTCCTCTTGTAGACGGTCACGGTAACTTCGGATCGGTGGACGGCGACAGCGCCGCTGCCATGAGGTATACGGAAGCAAGGCTTTCCAAGATCTCAATGGAGATGCTTGCGGATATCGGAAAAGACACGGTTGATTTTGTCCCGAACTTTGATGAGACGGAAAAGGAACCTACGGTCCTTCCTTCAAGGTTCCCTAATCTTCTCGTAAACGGTACGACAGGTATCGCGGTCGGTATGGCTACCAATATCCCTCCTCACAACCTGAAAGAGGTAGTTGATGCTGTAGTAAAGATCATCGACAACAGAGTCGAAGAGGACAGGGACACCGAGATAGATGAACTTCTTGAGCTCGTAAAAGGACCTGATTTTCCTACAGGCGGTGTGATATTAGGACGCCGTGGTATCGAGAGCGCATACAGAACGGGACGCGGCAAGATCAAGGTTCGCGGTGTCAGCGATATCGTGCTTCTTGATAACGGAAAGAGTCAGATCGTTATCACCGAGCTTCCTTTCCTTGTAAACAAGGCAAGGCTGTTAGAGAAGATCGCAGAGCTTGTCAGAGACAAGAAGATCGACGGTATCACGGATCTTCGTGACGAATCAGACAGAGAAGGAATGCGTGTGGTTGTTGAGCTTCGTCGTGATGTCAATGCGAACATCGTACTCAACCAGCTCTACAAGCATACACAGCTTCAGGATACATTTGGGGTTATAAACCTTGCACTTGTAGGTAATGAACCAAAGGTAATGAATCTTCTCGAGATGCTCCATCATTATCTGAAGCACCAGGAAGATGTAGTAACAAGAAGGACCAAATACGATCTTAACAAGGCAGAAGAGCGTGCCCATATTTTGCAGGGTCTGCTCATCGCACTTGATAACATCGATGAAGTCATAGCCATCATCAGAGGCAGCGCAAACGTAGCCGAAGCCAAAGACAAGTTGATGGAAAGATTCGGTCTTACCGAAGCACAGGCGGCAGCTATTGTTGAGATGAGGCTGCGTGCTCTTACCGGTCTCGAAAGAGAAAAGCTTGAGGCGGAGTATGCAGAGCTTCAGAAGAAGATCGCAGAGTACAAGGCAATCCTTGCTGATGAAAAGCTCCTGCTCGGTGTTATCAAGACTGAAATACTTGAGATCGCAGACAAGTTCGGAGATGAGAGAAGAACGAGCATAGGTCTTGATGATTCCGACCTTACGAATGAAGATCTTATCCCGATGGAAAATACCGTTATCGCCATGACAAGCCTTGGTTATATCAAGCGTATGACCGTAGATAATTTCAAAGCTCAGAACCGCGGCGGTAAGGGTATCAAGGGAATGAAGACCATAGATGAGGATTACATCGAGGATCTTCTCATGTGCAATACTCATCAGTCGATCATGTTTTTTACGAATTACGGAAGAGTATACCGCAAGAAGACATACGAGATCCCGGAGGCGGGACGTAACTCTCGAGGAGTTGCCATAGTCAATCTCCTTCAGCTTCAGGGCGGAGAAAAAATATCGGCGATGATCCCCGTTACCGAGGTCAATGAGAACAAGAACCTTCTGATGGTAACAAGAAAGGGAACCGTCAAGAAGACAAATATTCTCGAATACAACAACATCCGTAAGAAGGGTCTGATCGCGATCACGCTCCGTGATGATGACGAGCTTATCGAAGTCAAGACTACGGATAAGGATTCAGATATCTTCCTTGTAACAAAACAGGGAATGTGTATCCGCTTCAAGGAAACGGATGTCAGATCAACCGGAAGATCTTCAATGGGTGTTATAGGAATGAATCTTGCAGACGGCGACGAGATCGTCGGAATGCAGATAGATTCTCAGGGTGATTCACTCCTGATCGTATCGGAGCTTGGCTTCGGAAAGCGTACGGAGCTGTCGGAATTCCATGTTCAGAAGCGTGGCGGAAAGGGCGTCAAGTGCTACAAGATCATGGAGAAGACAGGCGACGTTGTCGGTGTGAAGGCAGTTACCGATGAGCATGAGATCATGATGATCACGGATCAGGGTATCATCATACAGCTTCGTATGGAGGATATCAAAGTCATCTCCAGAAATACATCAGGTGTCAAGATGATCAGTCTTGATAAAGGTGTCAAAGTCGCCAAGATCGCGAAGGTAAGAGAGAAGATCTCCGATGGTGATAAAGATATCGATATGGAAGATATCGACGATGTGGTGATCAATGTGGCCAAGTCCGATGAACCCGTCGTGATAATCCATGATGAAGTCGATGTGGATGATGACGAAGAAGATACAAGATTTGAAGGCGTAGACGACGAAGAATAAGGTAAGAGTTATGGCAAAAAAGAAGAACGTATATGACAAGTACAAACTTTCCGTAGTGGTTCCCGTGTACAATGAG
Organism: Lachnospiraceae bacterium; assembly: GCA_017612555.1. Lineage (GTDB taxonomy): Bacteria > Bacillota > Clostridia > Lachnospirales > Lachnospiraceae > UBA2868. The sequence continues at coordinate 4,247 of JAGAFR010000088.1, forward strand.
GAAAACGGTATCAAGCCTTTCCTTGTAAGAACGGAAGCTGTCATGAAACAGCTCGGCTGCGACTACGAGATCATCTTTTCTCTTGATCCTTCAACGGACAGAACATATGAAGTCATCAAGGAAAACATGGAACGCAACCGCAACATCAAGCTCATCACCATGAGCAGGCGGTTCCGTCAGGCAGCGGCTACGATGGCAGGAGTTCTTAATTGTACAGGGGATATTTGTGTAGTAATCGATGTGGATCTTCAGGATCCGCCTGAGGTCATCATCGATCTTGTCAATAAGTGGAAAGAAGGCTACGATGTGGTCTATGCCCAGAGGATAGACCGTCAGGGGGAGACTAAGATCAGAAAGATCATAGATCTTACCGCATACCGCGTGATCAATTTCCTCTCAAGTGTGGAGATACCCGTGGATACGGCTGATTTTCGCCTTATAAACAGGCGCGTCATAGAAGAGATCCGGAAGATGCCGGAGACCAACATGTTCTTCAGAGGCATGGTAAGCTATGTCGGATTCAAGCAGGCAGCGGTAAGGTATCACAGGGAAGCAAGGGAAGCAGATGTATCGAAGTACAACAGGTTGTGGGGAGAATTCCGTATGGGATTCCACGGCATATTCTGCTTTTCAAGCAAACCTCTCGAGTATGTGACTTTCCTGGGAGGATTTATGACGGCATTCGGTACGCTTCTCGGAATGATCCACGGTATCAGAAGACTGTGTGATGACCGCGAAGAATCCGATAACGCCGGGATCGTAAGCCTGATATGGTTCATGGGAGGTCTTGTAGTATTTGTATGCGGCCTTCTCGGAGAATACATCACCAGAATATATGATGATGTCAAAGGAAGACAGAGATTCATCATCGATGAATTTGATGAAAACGAATGAGAGAGATATCTGTAGATAAGATCACAAATGAAATAGAGGATATGTGTATAAAGGTATGCCATGAACTGTCGGACGACATGAAGGCATGCCTTTATGATGCATGTGATAAAGAGACATCGGATATCGGCAGGAAGATATTGGGACAGCTCAAGGAAAACCTTGATATTGCAAAGGAAGAGATGATCCCGATATGCCAGGATACAGGTATGGCGGTAGTGTTTTTAAAGGTCGGTCAGGATGTTCATCTGTCCGGCGGCGACATAACGGACGCGGTCAACGAAGGGGTAAGACGCGGATATACAAAGGGGTTCCTTCGCAAGTCCGTTGTATCCGACCCGATAGAGCGCGTCAATACCAACGATAATACCCCTGCTGTAATTCACTTCGAGATTGTGCCCGGAGATAAAGTGGAGATCACGCTTGCACCGAAGGGTTTCGGATCCGAGAACATGAGCCGCGTGTTTATGTTAAAACCTGCCGACGGAATAGAAGGCGTTAAGAATGCGATCATCACTGCAGTACAGGACGCCGGCCCCAATGCATGTCCGCCTATGGTTGTCGGAGTGGGCATCGGAGGTACTTTTGAAAAATGCGCTCTTCTTGCAAAAGAGGCACTTACAAGACCGGCCGGGCAGCATTCGGATATAGGATATATCAGGGATCTTGAAGAGGAGATGCTGGACAGGATCAATGAACTCGGCATAGGTCCTGCGGGACTTGGCGGCGTGACAACCGCATTTGCGATAAATATCAACACATATGCAACACATATCGCGGGACTTCCCGTTGCAGTCAATATATGCTGTCATGTGAACAGACATATCAGAAGAGTTATTTGAGGATATCACATGGATAAACATGTTTCGGTCCCTTTTGACAAAACCGTATCGGAATCACTTTCCGCAGGAGACTATGTATACCTGTCGGGAACGGTTTATGTGGCAAGGGATGCCGCGCACAAAAGAATGACGGAAGCCCTTAATAAAGGGGAATCCCTGCCGTTTGATATCAAGGACCAGACGATATATTATATGGGTCCTTCGCCTGCAAGAGAGGGCCGCGTTATCGGATCGGCGGGACCTACGACGGCAAGCCGTATGGATAAGTACGCACCGACTCTTATGGATCTTGGCATGACCGGGATGATCGGAAAAGGAAGACGCTCCCCCGAGGTAAAGGATGGGATGATGCGAAACAGTGTCACATATTTTGCTGCGGTTGGCGGTGCCGGAGCACTTCTTAGTAAATGCATCACGGATTCCGAAGTGATCGCATATGATGATCTGGGCACCGAAGCAGTGCGAAAGATCACGATAAATGATTTTCCCGTGATAGTTGTCATGGACTGCCACGGAGGCTCATTATACTGACAGTGGCGATAGTGTTTGACAAATCACTGTCCGATTTATATAATAAGCAAGACTTTACTTTAGCATTTTGGAGAAATACTCAAGAGGCTGAAGAGGCGCCCCTGCTAAGGGTGTAGGTCGGGCAACCGGCGCGAGGGTTCAAATCCCTCTTTCTCCGCTAGGAAAGATGGCTCTTGAGCCATCTTTTTTAGACTATAATAAAAATATCACTTGTCAGGAGGTTCATATGCATTACACGTACAAGCCAAACGGCGTTTGTTCCAAGCAGATCGATTTTGACATAATAGGTGATATCATCACTAACATTTCTTTCAGCGGAGGCTGTAACGGAAACTTAAAGGCGATCTCCAAGCTCTGTAACGGAATGAGCGTATCGGAGATCGAAAGCAAGCTTCTCGGAAATGACTGTAACGGCAGAGGAACATCATGTGCCGATCAGTTTGCTCTTGCTGTAAGAGAGGCATACAGTGCTTCCAAATAACAGGAAAAACATTCTCATTTCAATGCTGGCATTTTTTGTACCGGCGTTTATAATGATGCTCATTTTTGTCATAGGTGATTACGCACCCTTCGGGAAAGTATCGATCCTTGTGGCAGATATGAGGTATCAGTTCGTTGATTATATCGGCTACATGAAGTCGGTATTCTTCGGCAGTAACGATATGTTCTACACCTTCTCCAAAACATTTGGGGGAGATATGATGGGGTTTGCGGCGTATTATCTGTTCAACCCTTTCTTTCTTATACTGCTGCTGTTTCCCAATGACATACTGCCTGTCGGCATAGTCATAATGATGATACTGATCTGCGGGACTATGGGTCTGACTTTCCATCTGATGCTCCGCGGCATATGGGGCAGGAGACTTTCATCTCTTCTGTTCTCGACCGCGTATGCCATGATGGGATATAACATGGCATACATTAACTGCATTCACTATTTCTTCAGTGTGATAATGCTTCCGCTCGTGATCCTCGGTCTGTACAGGATGATGAAAGAGAGGCGGCCATGCGGTCTGTACATAATAAGTGCCGCATTGTCCGTGATATCATGTTATTACATAGGATATATGATCCTCATTTTTACCGCGGCATTTTTCATCTGCTTTATGTTCTCGGGCGAGATAGAATATGAGAACATGAAGGACAGGATAAAAAATGCATGGACTGTTCTGTACAGCACCCTTCTTGCAGTCGGTATCTCGGCGTTTTCTCTGCTGTCTGTTCTGATGTCTTTACAGGGACAGAAAAAAGCGGTTCTGAAAGGTCTTACGTTTTCAAGAAACTTTAACATCCTGGAATTCTTTTCCGGACTGTATGCCGGATCGTTTCGGGGAAACATTTCCGACGGACTTCCGGTGATCTATTGCGGAGTGCCCGCAGTCATATTTGTATTTTTCTATTTTGCCAACAGAACGATCAGCCTGAGAAGAAAAATATGTGCTGCGATCCTGTTCTTATTCCTTATAGCAGGATTCCTGTTTGAGGCACTTAATGTCGCGTGGCACGGTTTCGCAACACCGATAGGATTTCCTTACAGGAACTCATTCCTGTTTTCATTTCTGATGCTCTTTATCGCATATAACGGATTCATCAACATCAAAGAAGGATTTAAAAAATGGAATGCAAATATACTTATAATACTGTTTGCACTTTATTCCGTTTATCTGTATATGATCGGCAGCGTATATGCCGGAACAAGATCCATACTGATCACATATCTGACAATGGCTGCATCTCTGATCCTCATTGTTGCGATGCATGAAAAAAACAGATATATAATCCCCGCTCTTGCCGGACTGTTCGTGCTCCAGGCAGCTGACAGTCTGTATAACGGATGCGTATCGGTTGATGCATACTTTGCGGATAAGTATGACGAAAACGAAAGCCTTGAAGCATACAAGAACTATATAGATAATACACAGGCAATGGTAGATATCATCAACAAACAGGATCCTTCATTTTTCAGGATGGATAAACTGTACCGCAGGACACATAACGATCCGCTCATGTTTTCGTATAACGGCCTGTCTCATTTCAGTTCGTGTGAGACAGATCAGGCCAAGACATTTATGGGAAGATTAGGTTTCAGGAATAATGAAACCTGGGCTTTCTACGGGGATGCGAGCACGGGATTTGCGGATTCTTTCATGGGGGTCAAGTATCTTCTTTCGCAGTATGACGAAACATGCAAGCCCTACAAATGGATATATACGAATGAGGAAGAGGAGGAAAAGAGGATCTTCGAAAACCCGTATGCACTCTCACTCGGTTTCGGTATGGCTGATTCGGTAAAATATATCAATATGAACGAAAAGGATCCGTTCAAGCTGCAGAACGATATTGCCAGCCGCTTTACCGGAACAAATTTCCAGATATACCGTCCGGTGAAGATCTCGGAGATCAAGCTGGAAAATGCATCCCAGGAGGATGGTGTATTTACGAAGATCGATCCCGAAAAGGACGCAAGTGTCGAATACATAATGGCGATCACAAGTGATAACTTTATCTATATGTATTTTGATGCTCCCGATTTTCAGAATACTGATCTCTATATTAACGGAGATGAAAAAGGAAACTACTTCAGCGAATACGACTGGTCTGTTCGTGAGGGCGGACACTACAAGCCCGGAGATCAGATCAGCGTAAAGTTCATGATAAATAATGACAGCCTTACGATCGACAACGCATACTTCTATTATGAAAGCCCCCAGGTATTAAAGGCATGGTACAAGGATGCCGTTATCACATCGTGTAATATTGAAAAGATCACAAGCTCGCATCTTCGGGCGCATGTCGATGTAAAAAATCCGGCTAAGTATGTCGTGTTCACGATCCCGTATGAGGATGACTGGACCGTCAAGATGGACGGAAAAAGGATCAAACCGGTCAAAGTCATGGATGCGCTCCTGGCTGTCAAGGCACCGGCCGGAGAGCATGAGATCGAGCTTCGATACATCCCTCAGGGACTCATCTGGGGAATGCCTGTTTCGATACTGGCATTCATCACTACATTTTGTGTTGTTTTTGCCCGATTTGGAAAAAAGACACAAGAAAAAAAATAATCGTAAAAATCATTAAA
>JAGAFR010000089.1 GCA_017612555.1 Lachnospiraceae bacterium
AAACAGATATGCATCATCGACCAGATAAACCATGTGACCCCATGTATGTCCCGGCACAAGGATAGCTTCCACCTTTATATCGTCTATATAAAACACATCACCGTCCCGAAGAAGTTTTCGCTCATTATCGCTTTTGACCATCGGGAGTTTATACAGACCAAAGATAACCCTGCGTCGTTTTTCTCCCGTCATGTATTGATTCTCGATCGCGCTGATATACAACTTCGCTTTTCTGAACAGCCCGTCAGAGTCACGCTCCACGGCTCCTACATGATCCGTGTCCTGATGCGTGATAAGGATATCATGGATATCCGCAGGATCTATATCCAGCCACCTCATCTTCTCAGCCAGCCGTTCATAGTTGTATCCGGCATCGATCATGATCGTCGTTTTGTTCTTAGTGTAAAAGAATATATTGGCTATCCACTCACGTACACACGCCACATGATCATCTATGTGTCCGGTATTCAGCGGCTTGAATATCTCTTTCCCACGATATCCCCACGACATAACTACCTTTTGAAAATTCGATGCTTTTCTGGACATATTAGTTGCATACCTCACCTTTTGATTTTAACTCCATTATATACCTTTTTATCCCCGCATACGTTGATTGACTCAGGTAATGCCCTATCCGCCCTGCGTCTTCTTTTGCAGTCTTCTCATCAACATTGGCTACGGTCTTTAAAAAATCGCTGAGTGTGTAATGCTTCTCGCAGCCATGTTCCTAAAGCCTCCTTGCCATGTTACATCCTTCCGTTTACATTGCTTGTTTTACCGGACTGCCTGCAGGCTGCACACATTTTGCATGATGCGCAGCTGCCCCCGCAGGTTGATTTTCCCATCTTCTTATCCTTTATCATGGTTCGGATTATTGCCACGACAAGGGCGATAAGAACTATGGATATGATTATTGTTCCCATGAATGACCTTTCTTTTTTTGAGAGCCACGCCATTTAGAGTCCACTTCGTGGAGGCGTGGCCTACGTACTGCAAAGTTTTCGTGGAAAAACTTTGCAGTACCTACCTTGTAGCGCTTGCTATTTCGAGCTTATCCGCTTCCTTGTACTTCTTGAAGAACAACATATATACTATTCCGGCCAGAACAGCAATTGCAAATATTAAACCTAAAATGTTTGTATTGCCCGTTAATGCCCATCCGAACTGAGTTATCATAAATGCTATCACATATGCGAACCCGCACTGATACAGAATCGCAAACCATGTCCACTTAGGATTGTTCATCTCACGCTTGATCGCGCCGATCGCTGCAAAGCACGGTGCGCACAGGAGATTGAATACCAGGAATGAAAATCCGGTAATGCCTGTAAACGCCTGAGCCAGCGCCTGCCATGCGGTCAGTTCTCCGCCGCCGTAGAGGATACCCATCGTACCGACAATGTTCTCTTTTGCAACAAGTCCCGTGATCGATGCAACAGCTGCCTGCCAGTTACCCCATCCGAGAGGAGTAAATATCCACGCGATACAGTTACCTATCTTTGCAAGGATAGACATTTCAAGCTCGTCTTCCGCAAGCATACGGAATCCTTCTACTGTAAATCCGAAGAAAGATGTGAACCATACAACGATCGTTGACAGAAGGATTATCGTACCGGCCTTCTTGATAAACGACCAACCTCTCTCCCACATGGATCTGAGTACGTTACCGAGTGTCGGCATATGATATGCAGGAAGCTCCATAACAAACGGAGCAGGATCACCCGCAAACATCTTTGTCTTTTTAAGCATGATACCGGAGATTACAATGGCTGCCATACCGATAAAATAAGCCGATGTCGATACCCATGCGCTTCCTCCAAAGATTGCACCGGCTATCATTGCGATAAACGGAACCTTGGCTCCACAGGGGATAAATGTTGTCGTCATTATAGTCATTCGTCTGTCGCGCTCATTTTCAATGGTTCTTGAAGCCATGACTCCGGGAACGCCGCAGCCCACACCTATAAGCATCGGGATGAATGATTTTCCGGAAAGTCCGAACTTCCTGAACACTCTGTCAAGAACGAACGCTATACGCGCCATATATCCGCATGCCTCAAGGAATGCGAGCATCAGGAAAAGAACGAGCATCTGCGGTACGAAACCGAGTACTGCGCCAACACCTGCAACTATACCGTCAAGGATAAGTCCTTTGAGCCAGTCTGCAGCACCTGCCGAATCAAGTGCTGATTCTACCAGCGCCGGAATTCCGGGGATCCATGTGCCGTAATCCGCAGGATCGGGCTCATCGCCGATCTCTTCAACGGTCTTTACAGCCTCATCATAATCCTCGATACTTGCTGTCTCCTCGCTTATCTCAAGAGTTTCCTCATCTTCAACCTCATATGCGAATTCGCCTACGGGAGCACTTCCGTTTTCTTCAACATACGCGTCGTATCCGTCTACGATCGCAGATGCATCGGCGTATTTCTCCGCCACTTCTTCATATCCGCCATCCATTCCGAACAGATGGAAACCGTCGCCGAACAATCCGTCATTTGCCCAGTCTGTTGCAGGTGCTCCGACCGCAACCATTGCGATCCAGTATACAAGGAACATAACGACCGCAAAGATAGGAAGGCCGAGCCATCTGTTTGTAACCACCTTATCGATCTTATCGGAGGTGCTGAGTTCTCCCGCATTCATCTTTTTATAACTGGATTTGATGACCTCGGCTATATATACATAACGTTCATTGGTGATGATACTTTCAGAGTCATCATCAAGTTCTTTTTCTGCCGCCACTATGTCATTTTCGATATGCGCCATCTTGTCGGCAGGTATCTTCATCCGGTCAAGTACTTTATCATCTCTCTCGAAGATCTTGATCGCATACCATCTCTGCTGTTCCTCGGGCATGTCATGAACGACCGCTTCTTCGATATGCGCGATCGCGTGCTCAACAGGTCCGGAGAACGTATGCTGCGGAACGGTTTTTCCGTTCTTTGCCGCATTGATCGCTTCTTCAGCCGCTTCCATTGTTCCGTCACCCTTCAGTGCGGAAATATCGACAACCTTGCATCCCAGATGACGAGACAACTCGGAGATATTGATCTGATCGCCGTTCTTCTTTACGATATCCATCATATTGACAGCAACAACGACCGGGATGCCCAGTTCCGTAAGCTGTGTCGTAAGATACAGGTTTCTCTCAAGGTTCGTTCCGTCTATTATATTTAAGATAGCGTCAGGACGCTCATTTATCGGATAGTTCCTGGCAACCACCTC
>JAGAFR010000090.1 GCA_017612555.1 Lachnospiraceae bacterium
AGATGGAACCCTAAGATGGCTCCGTACATCTACATGGAGAGAAATGGTATCTATATCATTGATCTTCAGAAGTCCGTTGGAATGGTTGATGATGCGTACAATGCGGTATCAGAGATCGTTGCGAACGGCGGAACTATTCTTTTCGTAGGAACGAAGAAGCAGGCTCAGGATGCGGTTCAGTCCGAGGCAGAGCGTTGCGGAATGTTCTACGTCAATGAGAGATGGCTTGGAGGTATGCTTACAAACTTCAAGACTATCCAGTCACGTATCAAGAGACTTAAAGATATCGAGAAGATGAGTCAGGACGGTACATTTGATGTTCTCCCCAAGAAGGAAGTAATAGGCCTTAAGAAGGAATGGGAAAAGCTTGAGAAGAACCTCGGCGGGATCAAGGATATGAGAAAGATCCCCGATGCGATCTTTGTTGTAGATCCCAAGAAGGAGCATATCTGTGTACAGGAAGCTCATTCACTCGGCATCACTCTTATAGGTATCGCAGATACAAACTGTGATCCCGAAGAACTTGATTATGTTATTCCGGGTAATGATGATGCTATAAGAGCCGTTAAACTGATCGTATCAAAGATGGCAGATGCAGTTATCGAGGCTAAGCAGGGAGAGACTGCCGAAGAGAGCGCAGAAGGAACAGACACTGCAGACGCATCACAGGACGAGGCAGCTGAAGCATAATAATCATCATTAATGATCAGGAGGATATTATAATGGCAAATATAACCGCAGCAATGGTAAAAGAGTTACGTGAGATGACCGGTGCCGGCATGATGGATTGTAAGAAGGCACTCGGCGAGACAGACGGAGATATGGATGCTGCCGTTGAGTTCTTAAGAAAATCAGGTGCAGCAAAGGCAGAGAAGAAGGCAAGCCGTATCGCAGCAGAGGGTATCTGCCGTGTGGCTATGCTTGAGAATAAGAAGGCAGTTGTTGTCGAGGTTAACTCCGAGACAGACTTTGTAGCCAAGAACGAAGTGTTCCAGGAGTTCGTTCAGTCGGTTGCGGATACCGCTCTTGCAACAGGACTTGCAGGCGGCAAGGAAGGAGAGGATGTTGAGACTCTTCTTGACAAGGACGGACTTCGTGATGTTGTGGTTGAGAAGACCGCTAAGATCGGTGAGAAGCTTTCCGTAAGAAGATTTGAGAGAGTTGAAGGCGACTGCGTAGTATCTTATCTGCATGGTGGCGGAAGGATCGGTGTCCTTGTGTCCGCAAAGTGCGGTAATGTTACCGACGCTGTTAAGGAAGCTCTTCAGAACATCGCAATGCAGGTTGCAGCACTTTCACCCAAGTTCATCTCACAGAAGGATGTAGATCAGGAATTCCTTGCAAAGGAAAAAGAGATCATCATGGCTCAGATCGAGAACGATCCCAAGGAAGCATCCAAGCCCGACAAGGTTAAAGAGGGTATGGTAATGGGTCGTATCAACAAGGAGATGAAAGAGTTCTGTCTTCTCGATCAGGTATATGTAAAAGCAGAGGACGGAAAGCAGTCTGTTGCAAAGTATCTCGAGTCAGTTGATAAGTCTCTTGTCATCGACAAGTTTGTACGTTTTGAAGTCGGCGAAGGAATGGAGAAGAAGAACGAAGACTTTGCTGCCGAAGTTGCTGCACAGATGAATTCATAAGCAGACGTTTAATAACGGAGGGTTAATAATGGCTGACAGGAGAGTCGGAACCGTATCAAGAGGTATCAGATGTCCGATCATCCGTGAGGGTGATGATCTTTCACAGATAGTTACGGACAGCGTTATAGAGGCGGCTCAGATAGAGGGATTTGAGTTTCATGACAGAGATGTCATCTCAATGACTGAGTCCATAGTGGCAAGAAGCCAGGGAAACTACTGCACTGTTGACGATATCGCAGACGATGTAAAGAGTAAGCTCGGAGGCGGTACGGTTGGTGTCATATTCCCGATCCTTTCAAGAAACCGTTTTGCCATCTGTTTAAAGGGTATAGCAATGGGATGCAAGAAGATCGTCCTGATGCTGTCATACCCTTCGGATGAAGTCGGAAATGAACTGGTTAATATCGATAAGGTTGATGAAGCCGGTGTGAATCCGTACAGCGATGTTCTTACACTTGCAAAGTATCGTGAACTGTTCGGATATACAAAGCATGAATTTACCGGTGTTGATTACGTTGAGTATTACAGCGACATAATCACGGAAGAAGGATGTGACGTCGAGATCATCTTTGCCAACCAGGCAAGAGCGATACTTGACTATACCAAGAATGTCATAAATTGTGATATCCACACAAGAGCAAGGACAAAAAGACTTCTTCTTGCGGCAGGTGCCGAGAAGGTGTTCGGTCTTGATGAGATAATGAACGCCAGTGTAAACGGCAGCGGATACAATGAGAAGTACGGACTTCTCGGTTCGAACAAGGCAACCGAAGGACAGGTTAAGCTCTTCCCGAGAGATTGTCAGGAACTTGTTGAACAGGTTCAGAAGATCATGCTCGAGAGAACCGGAAAGCATGTTGAAGTAATGGTATACGGTGACGGCGCGTTCAAGGATCCCAAGGGTAAGATTTGGGAGCTTGCCGATCCGGTAGTATCTCCGGCATTTACTAAGGGCCTTATCGGAACACCCAATGAGGTCAAGATCAAATACCTTGCGGATAATGATTTTGCGAAGCTTTCGGGTGATGAACTCAAGGAAGCGATATCGAAGAGCATTAAAGAAAAAGATGCGAACCTTGTAGGCAAGATGGTCAGTGAGGGAACGACCCCGAGGCAGCTTACGGATCTGATCGGATCACTGTGCGATCTGACATCGGGATCAGGTGATAAGGGTACGCCGGTCGTGCTCGTGCAGGGGTACTTCGACAACTACACAAATTGAATTAAGAGACAATTATATTTACGATCAAGAAATGATCACTCATTTTGCGCAAAAGGCGCTTTCGCTCGTTTCCGTGCGTCATATGACTTGATTGCGTAGCAATCGAGTCACGGCGACATCGACGAAGTCGATGTTGGGTTCGCTCAAACGCCGCTTGGGCTGTCACGATCAAAGATCGTGACATATCCTCGTCAAGTAACAACGCACTCCAAGTCTTTTGCTGCAAAACGGTGATCATTTCTTTTATTTGGTGTACAAAAGGTTTTAATACAATAATAATATCAGATATACCCCAATGCCTTGAGCTTGTTGCACACCGCCTCTGCGATCGCATCGTATGATGCCTGACTGAGGTGCGTATTATCCTCTGAAAATCCATTTCTTGCGATGATATCGATCACGTCCATGTAGTGTGATCCGTAGTGAGCGGAAAGCGCAGCATTTATGATCTGTGCACGTTCGAGTCCGAGTCTCCATCTCTGAGTTGTACCCATGACTATATAGTCTTTTACACCGGCCGTATGAAGGAACTCATCGATCTGTGCTGTGACCGGAGCCGTATCCGTATTTTCCCCGTCTATAGGACACCAGTCATTTGAACCTACCCAGAAAATGTAAATCTTGTTCGGATCAACGGTCTGATCATAGTGATCTTTATCTTTATATACCCAGAAGATATCGTGGGTATTGTAACCGTAAAGTCCGTAGCCCTCAACCTTGTTCGGGATAAGCGACTGAAGTTTTACGTAAGGGGCATTGGCAAGGTTATCGTTATCCTCGCCAAGAGAGCCCTGCGTCAGGGAATCACCGAGCCATACTACAGTGCGGAGCGGGACGGAGGTTTCATTTCCGGGTGTATTATCCGCTTCTGTTACAACATCCGATTCCTGTACACTTTCTGACGTTTCATCATTCGAAGATGTATCTTCGGAAACAGTGTCCTCCGTATGTTCAGTTTCGGCTTCCGTATCTTCGGAAACAGTATTCTCCGTATATTCAGTGTCGACTTCCTGATCCTCCGATACTTCCTCTTGTTTGAGATCTTCCGGGGAAGCAGATCCCTTAGCCTTATCGCATCCGATAAAGATAAGCCCCATCATTATTAACAGCAACAGTAAACAGCAGTATTTCTTCATTATCAACGTCAACCTCTTTCGTAAGAATATGTGTTATAATTACACACGAAGTTGCTGCTTGTCAATAATTGAGACATTGGAAGGGTATTATCATGGGGTTTAAGATCACAAATGCGAACATAACGGAAAATCAGGTTGTTTTCATATATGAGGAATGTGCGTATCCAGGTGTTCGGGCCGTAGCAGGATGGGTCAGGGACGATCTGAGGAAGGTATTCGGTGCAAGGCCCATAGGGGTAGAGTTCTCCAACTTCAGGGATACGGCAGATTTTTACAGCTATCCGATATTTTTCGGAACGATCGGAAACAGTGCGATACTTGATAAAATGGCTGTCGACGGGAAACTGAACCTGTTTGAGATCGCAGGTGAGAGTGATGCGTATTCTTTTTCCGTCATAGATGATCTTGAGTTTGAAGGGTTTAAGTTTAGCTCTGCAATAGTCATAGCCGGCGGAGGAAAAAGAGGGACTGTATACGGACTTCTGAAACTGTCGGAACTTCTCGGAGTATCGCCGTTTGTAAACTGGCTTGATGTCATGCCGCAGAAGAAGACCGAGTTTATTCTGACTTGTGATGCTTCTTTTGTTTCTACGGTGCCGTCGGTACGTTTCCGCGGATTTTCCGTAAACGAAGGGATCCATTCGGATGACAGGATGATCGAACTTCTCTTAAGGCTTAAGGGTAACGTGCTATGGACAAAAGAGGAAGTTACCGCCGCAGAAGAACTCGGGATCATAACAGGTGCGTCTCTTCTTAACGATACGACGCTTTTATACGATGATAACTACGGGAATCTTTGCAAGCTTCCCGAAGATACGGCATCAGGCGGCTTCGGGATGTATTATCATCTTGCATACCATGGCAGACCCGTATCATATGAGTGGGTTAATACGAACCATCTGCCGAAGATATGGGAACAGATGACAAGCGCATATGATCATGGCATAACAGATGTCTGGATAGCTGATGTCGGGAATCTTTTTACCAATGAATATCCCCTCGCGTTCTTTCTTGATCTTGCTTATGATTTTAGCGCATGGGGAACCGGCAACAAAAACAGTGCCGAAGAGTATACAAGGGAGTTCGTGAAAAAGAGTTTGGCAGAGCTTTCGGAAGAGGATTGTGAAGATACTGTAAGGCTCCTTCTCGGCTATACGAAGATAGCCTCAAGAAGGCGTACGGAGTCCATGTATGAAGGTGTATACGCGCCGTTTGCATATCATGAAAGCGAAAATCTCTTAAAGGAGATAGATGAGCTGATGTCGTGTTCAAAGAGGATATACAAGTCGGCAGGAAAAGAACTTGCATTTTCTTATTACGAACTTGTCCATATGCCTCTTACGGCAACACTCAATGCCCAAAAGATGTGGATACTTACCGGTTTGAATCATGCATATGCATCGATCGGAAGCACATATGCCAATACGCTTGCTAAAGGCGTAAATGACTGCATCAGAAAAGACCGGAAGATCGTTTCTAAACTCCAGAAGATTCACAAGGGAATGTGGAAGGGAATGTGTCTGTCGGGGCACATCGGACTTGTGGATCCGGATGAAGAAGTGTGCCGGTATCCGGTGGTTCATACATTTGAGCCCTCAGATAAGAAAAGACTGATAGTTGGTATATCGTCATCCGGTGATCACGCCGAGCCGAAACGCGAGCAGGGCAGTACTCTTATCATGAATGATGCTTTAGATCCGCTTGTGTGCGGAGGCTGTATCGAGTTGTCGACTGCATCAAAGGAGTCGGTTTCATATTATGTCGTATCGGACGATGAGTTCATAGATATCGTAGATCCGCAGGAAAAAGTGGAATGCGGACAGCTTCAGAAGATATTCATTTTTGTCGACAGGATGAAGCTTCCCGAGGGAAAGCGATACGCTGTCGGAAACATACGTGTCGGATCGGTTGATGCATTTACGGATATAAAGATACCCGTATGGAATCCCGAGATAACCGACAGGATAGAGGATAATACGTTCATGGCATGTGCCGGCGAGGGAGGCTGTGTTCCGATAATATCGATTGGTGCGGCGGATTTTGCCGAAAAGCATGATACCGATGTTGCATCATTTGAGATCATAAAAGGTCTCGGGAGAGGGAAGGATGCGATAAAAGCATATCCGCAGAATATGACTTTCGCACCTATGACTGCGCCGACCGTAACATATAAGTTCATTTTGCCCAAAGCCGGAAAATATGCGGTAAGATTCTATACAAGCCCGTCCAATCCCCCTGCCGGTGAACAAAAGATACTGTTTGGTATCGCTTCGGAAAACGGACCGCTTACCGAAGTGAACATGCTTCCCGAAGGATTCAAGGTCGCAAATGATGATCAGGACTGGGTAAAGGGAGTAGTTGATAACGTCCGTATTCTTGAAGGGACCATGGATTTTGCCGAGGGACTGAATAAACTTCGTATAGGAGCTATATCACCGGGCTTTGTGCTTGAGAAGATAGTGATATACCCTGAGGATGTCGATCTTCCGTATTCGTATCTGGGACCTTCGGAAACGTTTTTCGTAAAGAGCTAAGGAGGATAGTTATGTCAACCATTAAACTTGCAAGGATCTTTTCGGACGGAGCTGTATTGCAGCGTGGTAAGGACATACGCATATGGGGCTTTTGTGAGGAAGGAGAAAAAGTAAGGGTTACCTTTGCGGGAAAAACCTATGACTGCGCAGGCGATGAAAGAGGACGGTTTGAGATAACGGCTCCTGCGATGGATGCGGGCGGCCCGTATACGATAGAAGCGACCGGTGATAAGGGCGGAAGCGTATCATGCTCCGGTGTGATGATCGGGGACGTCATAATCATAAGCGGACAGTCGAATATGGAATTTCCGATGGAAGGCGTAAAGGACACATATCCCGATGAATGGGAGCCGCCGTTTGACTGTTCGATAAGAACATTCAAGGTTATTGAGAACGGCGTGTTCGGCGAGCCGCTTTCCGAGGTTGAGACCGGGGAATGGAAAAAGCTTTCCGCAGATACGATAGATGCGTTTTCGGCTGTAGGTTATTTTACGGCAAAGCACATAAGGCTTGAAGAAGATGTTACGGTGGGACTTGTCGATCTGACGCTTGGAGGAGCGCCCATAGAGGCTTTTATGAGCATAGAGGACCTTAACGGCTTCGATGAGGCGCTTTCGGATGCACGAAGATTTGAAGATGATGAATACAGACTCGGAGTACTTCATGATAATGAGGCAAACGAGGCAAAGTGGAGAGATGAACTGGACACTGATGATACAGGTCTTAAGGAAGGATATGAGGACGGAAATAAAATCCTTAGCGACGGACGCGATATAGTGCTTCCGGATTTCTTTTCGGATACGGAACTTGATGGATTCATAGGAAGCGTATGGATAGCAAGAACTTTCACTGTTCCGAAAGAGTATGTAAATAAGCCTGCTCTGTTATGGTTCGGGGCCATCACTGATTATGACTTCTGCTATATCAACGGTAAGTTTGTCGGGTCGACTGATTTTTGCTATCCGCCGAGAAGATACAATGTGCCTGAAGGACTCATAACTGAGGGTGAAAACACCATAGTGTTCCGGATATGTGTGGAGAAAGGTTACGGAAGGATCACTCCGGGTAAGCTGTATGCGCTCATATACGGTAAGGGAGCCAGAACAACGGATGGGTTCCTGGAAGGCTTTAGCGGTGCGGATCATATCGAAGTGCTGACCGGTGTATGGAAATATCTTATAGGAGCTAAATGCGCAAGATCTGCCGATCCGGTATTTGTCAATTGGAAGCCGACGGCACTTTATAACGGCATGATGGCGCCGCTTGCAGGAATAGCCGCAAAGGCATTTGCATTTTATCAGGGTGAATCCAATTGCGGCAGAGCCAAAGAGTATGTGGAGCTTACGGGAAGGTTTGTACAAAGGATACGTAAGATGTGGGGAGATATCCCTTACATATGCGTACAGCTCCCTGATTTTACCGCCAGAATGGAAGAGATATCATATGATGGCGGTAAGGCCTGGCGTGCTCTTATGAAGGCGCAGGAAGAGTGCCAAAGCATTCATGATTTTTACCTTGTAAGATCATACGGATGGGGAGAACTCAACGACCTTCATCCGCAGCGCAAAGAGCCTATAGGAAAAGAGATCGCAAAGGTTGTGCTATCAATGAATAGGTGAAACTGTAATGATCGCAGCGGGCATTAACGGAAAATATACGAACTATTTTGAACGCATGGGCTATGAGCCTTCCGATATTGATAAGAGGCTGTCGGAAATATTCGATACGATGTTCTTCGGATCAGAAGATGAGCGTATCTATCATGAGACCGGTGACATGGGCTATATGGTCGATACCGGCAATGTGGACGTGCGGACCGAGGGCATGTCATACGGTATGATGATGAGCGTTCAGATGGATCGAAAGGATGTATTTGACCGTATATGGAAATGGACCCGGACGTATATGTACAATGATTCGGGTCAGTACAAGGGCTATTTTTCCTGGTCCCATGATCTTGACGGGAGCAGGAATTTTGAAGGACCGGCTCCCGATGGTGAAGAGTACTTTGCGATGGCGCTTCTGTTTGCGTCTCACAGATGGGGTGACGGTGAAGGGATATTTGATTACGGTCAAGAGGCGCGAAGTCTTCTTCATAACATGATAGAACCTGCCGGCACATCAAGAGGTATGTTCGATACCGGAAACCATCTGATACGATTCATCCCCGAAGCCGATTTTACCGATCCGTCATATCATCTTCCGCATTTTTACGAACTGTTTTCGATGTGGGCGGATCCTGCCGACAGAGAGTTTTACAAGGCTGCAGCAGGCGCCAGCAGGGAGTTTCTTCACAGCGCATGCCATAACAGATCGGGGCTTTGCAGTGAATACTCATATTATGACGGGACCCCTTACGAAAAAGGCGGCGAGATCTGGGGTAAGCATGACTGGTATTATTCCGACGCATACAGGACGATAATGAACATCGCACTCGATCATATATGGTTCGGAAAAGATAAATGGCAGGAAGAAGAGGGTGCATGTTTTATCGGATTCATGGACAGACTCGGGAAGGATAAATGGAACAGGATCCTTGAATGGGACGGGACAGTGCGGAGCGAGGATGTCCTTCATCCTGTTGCGGTAATAGCAGTAAATGCAGCAGCCGCTGCACTTATCGAAGATACGACTGATGTTTCGGAAGCTGCACAGCGTTTTGTCCGCATGTTCTGGGATACGCCGCTTCGGAGCGGCAACAGACGGTATTACGATAACTGCCTGTATCTGTTTTCGTTCCTGCTGCTTAGCGGACGATACAGGATATGGCAGCCGGAAAATTGACATCTCGCTTTAGTGTGCTATTATGTTAAACAGTATGTACAGAGATGATAACGGTATCCCTGCGTTCGCGGTAAGGGTGTATGCTGCGGATATAACCGGCACACCGACAGAAAAATGGTATGAGAGGATGCCGCAAAGCCGCAAAGTTAAGATCGATAAGCTAAAAAGAGAAGATGACAGGAAACGTGGTATACTTTCATATGCTCTTCTCGAGACAGGCATGAAAGATCTGGCAAAGGATCTTGGCGATGATGTCGCAAAGCTCGTTGACGGAGAATTGCCGGATATATGCACGGACGAAAACGGGAAGCCGTATTTTGCGGATTCGCCTGTTCGGTTTAATATATCTCATTCGGGGGATCGCGTTATGGTAGCGATCTCATCGCAGGATGTAGGGTGCGATGTCGAAAAGAGATGTTCGAACGCCGAAAATGTAGCGAAGAGGTTTTTCCACGAAAAAGAATATGCTGCGATCGCTGCGGCAAATGATGATATTAGGGATGACCTCTTTAGAACACTGTGGACATTAAAGGAGAGTGTCGTAAAGTGCAGCGGTCAGGGGCTGAGAAGTGAGCTTGGCAGCTTCTGCGTGGTGGATGATGAAGGTCGTATCTTAAGAAGCATAACAGTCGGCGGAAGATCGGTCTGTCACATACGGACATATGATATTGATGACGGCTACAGCTACAGCGTCTGCAGTACTTACGATAAGATAGAAGATAAGATCAGGTGGATCTCGATAACATAAAGATCAGCGAGGAAAGAAATGGACAAGGATAATTTAAGAGTGACAGATCCGGACGTATTTGCCAATCGTCCGGTGACGATGAATGAGGGAAACAATCTTCTTCAGATAGAAGAGCATATGTATATTCTTGATGACGTTGAAAAACCCAATGTTTTCAGGAATATGTTCCCGTACTCGGAGATACCCAAGATCCCGTTCAATGACAGGATAGTTCCTCATAACATGCCCAAGGATATATGGATCACCGATACGACTTTCAGAGACGGACAGCAGTCAAGAGCTCCGTATTCAACGGAGCAGATCGTAACGATATATGATTATCTGCACAAGCTCGGCGGCCCGAACGGAATGATCCGCGCAAGCGAATTCTTCCTGTATTCCAAGAAGGACAGGGATGCCGTTTTAAAGTGCATGGAGAGGGGATATAAGTTTCCTGAGGTCACGAGCTGGATAAGAGCAAGCAAGGAAGATTTCAAGCTCGTTAAGGAACTCGGAATGCCCGAGACCGGAATACTCGTAAGCTGCAGTGACTATCATATTTTCTTAAAGCTTAAGATGACAAGACGCCAGGCAATGGATCACTATTTAAGCGTAGTCCGTGACTGTCTGGAAGAGGGTATCTCGGTAAGATGCCATCTTGAGGATATCACAAGAGCCGATATATACGGTTATGTTGTACCGTTCTGTCTTGAACTGATGAAGCTCATGGATGAGTACAAGATCCCGATCAAGGTAAGAGCATGCGATACGATGGGATACGGCGTGAACTATCCCGGTGCCGTTATCCCGAGAAGCGTGCAGGGTATCATATATGCGATACACACTCATGCCGGAGTTCCGTGTGAGCTCATCGAATGGCACGGCCATAATGATTTTTACAAAGCGGTATCGAATTCAACAACGGCATGGCTGTATGGATGCTGCGGAGTTAATACGTCACTGTTCGGCATAGGTGAGAGAACGGGTAACACACCTCTTGAAGCTATGGTATTTGAGTATGCGCAGCTTCGCGGTACGCTAAACGGAATGGATACGACCGTGATCACGGAGCTTGCCGAGTATTACGAAAAGGAGATAGGATACTCTATCCCGCCGCGAACACCGTTTGTCGGAAAGAACTTTAACGTTACGCGTGCCGGCATTCATGCCGACGGGCTTCTTAAGAACGAAGAGATATACAATATATTCGATACCGAGAAATTCCTTAACCGTCCTGTTCTTTGTGCGGTTTCAAATACGTCGGGTCTTGCGGGCATAGCACATTGGATCAACACATATTACAAGCTGCCTGAAGACAAGCATTATTCCAAGAATGACGAGCTGATAGTTGAACTCAAGAAATGGGTCGATGCGCAGTATGACGAGGGTCGTGTGACTGTGCTCACGGACGAGGAACTTGTTCGCCGGATCGACGAGACTGCGGCTAAGCTCGGCGTATCAGGTCCTTCAGACCGAAAAAATTCCTAAACGGGTATTGACAATGTCCCCAACTGGGGATATTATAAATTAACAAATGAATAGATGTTCATATATTGAATTATATGACAGGCTTAAAAGAAAGGAAGTAAACACTATGAAGAAATCATATGGTATCGAAGTTGACTGCGCGAACTGCGCAAACAAAATGGAGCAGGCTGCCAAAGAGACCGAAGGAGTAAAGGACTGTACGGTCAATTTTATGGCACTTAAGATGAACGTTGAGTTTGAAGACGGCGCCGATGAGAAGACCGTAATGAAAGCAGTACTCAAAAACTGCAAAAAGGTCGAAGACGACTGTGAGATATTCCTGTAAACTGATTTTTCCAAGAGGGATCCGGTAATGACAAAGAAACAGAAAAAAACGCTTATAAGGATAATCGTAACGACAGTCCTTCTGATAGTTATAGCGATAGCCGAGAACACGATCGAGTTCCCGAATAACGATGAGATTCAGGCAGTGCCGTGGGATGAACTTAAGTCGCGCATCATACTGGTTATGTATCTCTTTCCTTATGCGATCATAGGATACGATATCTTAAAGAAAGCATATAAGGGCATTGTACACGGTCAGGTACTTGATGAGAATTTTCTTATGGCTGTTGCGACGATCGGTTCGATGATACTCGGCGAGTACCGTGAAGGTGTCATGGTAATGCTGCTGTATCAGATCGGTGAACTGTTCCAGTCGGTGGCAGTCGGAAAGAGCCGCAGGAATATCGCGGCACTCATGGATATCAGACCGGATGTTGCAAATCTCGTGACTGAAGAAAACGGAGAAGAGATCATCAGGACGGTAAGTCCCGATGAAGTCGAAAAGGGCAGCATTCTTGTTGTGTCTCCCGGAGAGCGTATCCCGATTGACGGTATCGTTATAAGCGGAGACTCTACCATCGACACGAGTGCACTTACCGGTGAGTCCGTTCCGCGTTCGATACATACCGGAGACGAGGTGATAAGCGGGACCATCAATCAGAACGGTGTCATACGGATCAGGACTACGAAACCTTTCGGCGAATCAACGGTCACTAAGATACTTGAGCTTGTTGAGAATGCGAGTTCGCAAAAATCAAGATCGGAGAATTTCATCACGAGATTCGCAAGAGTATATACACCGTTTGTATGTCTGTTTGCTCTTGTCATCGCAGTCATCCCGCCGATCATCAATATGGTCATCGGAAATGATGCAAATTTCAGGTCCTTCATATACAGGGCGCTCACTTTCCTTGTCATCAGCTGTCCCTGCGCCATGGTCATAAGCATCCCTCTCGGATTCTTTGCGGGCATTGGAGGGGCCTCAAGAGCAGGCATACTCGTCAAAGGCTCCAATTATCTTGAAGCGCTTTCCAAGATAGATACGGTCATTTTTGATAAGACCGGGACACTTACAAAAGGTGTGTTCAAGGTCGTATCAATACACAGACAGGAACTGAGTGACCAGCAGCTTCTTAAGTATGCCGCATACGCCGAGAGCTTTTCCTCCCACCCGATAAGCAGATCTATAGTAAACGCTTACGGTATAGATATTGATAAGAGTCTTGTAAGCGATGTTGAAGAGATATCCGGACACGGAGTGCTGGCAAATGTTTCCGGAAGTAAGGTTATAGTCGGGAATGATAAAATGATGACGGAAAACGGCATAGAGCCTGCACATTGCCACGACGGTGGGACGATCATTCATATCGCCGTCGACGGAAGGTATGCCGGACACATCCACATATCCGACGTCATAAAGGATTCTTCTCCCAAAGCTGTTTCGGACCTTCACAAAATGGGTATATCAAGGACGATCATGCTGACCGGAGACGCCGAAAAAGTAGCAGAGAAAGTTGCCGAAACCTTGTCGATAAAAGAGTACCGATCCGAGCTTCTTCCGGGTGATAAGGTCAGCGCTGTGGAAGAAATACTTAATACACCCAAAAACAAAAAAGGATGCACTGCTTTTGTCGGTGATGGGATAAATGATGCGCCGGTTCTTACGAGAGTGGATGTCGGGATTGCAATGGGTGCACTCGGAAGCGATGCCGCGATCGAGGCCGCCGATGTCGTTATCATGGATGATGATCCGATGGGCGTCATCAAAGCGATCAGGATAGGTAAAAAGTGTATGCGGATCGCGTATGAGAACATATATTTTGCCATCGGGGTTAAGGTGATCGTGCTGATATTGTCCGCATTCGGACTGACGAATATGTGGCTTGCGGTATTCGCAGATGTGGGAGTCATGATACTTGCAGTGCTCAATGCGATACGGACGCTTCGCATTCCGCATTTTGAGAGAACGTGAGATTTGCTCTGAAGCGAGATGTATTGTTTGATTTAAGGATAGTGACACGTTATAATCTAGGAGGTATGGGCATAGACATGGACAACACGAACATTTGGAGCGATCTGGCCGACCTGTTCAAGGTCTTCGGCGACACCTCCAGAGTCAGGATATTGTATAAGCTCCTTGACGGAGAATACTGCGTGAACAATCTTGCTGAAGAACTTGATATGACGCAGTCCGCGGTTTCCCATCAGCTCAAGGTCCTGAAGATGAGCAAGCTTGTAAACAACAGGCGCGACGGAAAACAGATGTATTACAGCCTTGCGGACGATCATGTCAGTACGATACTGTCCATGGGTATGGAGCATCTGCAGGAGCCATAGACGGAAGATGATAAAAGTTTTTTTGTGCGAAGACGAATTCGTAGTTCGCGAAGGTATAAAAAAGAATATCGACTGGGCCGGGAACGGTTATGAATTCATAGGGGAAGCTTCCGATGGGGAGCTTGCCCTTCCTTTGATAAGAAAGCTTGAACCGGATATAGTCATAACGGATATCAAGATGCCGTTTATGGACGGACTGGAGCTGTCACGGATCATCAGAAAAGAGCTTCCGTTCATCGAGATAGTGATACTGTCGGGATATGAAGAGTTTGACTATGCCAAGCAGGCCATATCGATAGGTGTTGCTCAATACCTGACCAAGCCCATCTCGGGAGATGACCTGTTAAGAGAACTTGATCTTCTTCGCGATAAGATCATTAAGAGTAAGGAAGAACGCGCTCTTAAGGAACAGTTCAAAAAAGAGATGGAAGAGAACGATCGCAGGGAGAGGAGCGAGCTGTTCAAATGCCTCGTTTCCGGAGACTGTCCCGTAACCGAACTTCTTGAAAAAGCGCAGAAGCTCGGAATGGATCTGTCAGCAATGTGGTATAACATCATACTGCTCTTTACCAAGTCGGAGCATCATGAGATAGAAGAGTATTCAAAGAGTTCCGTTACGGTTGATGAACGTATTAACGAGATAGTCGATGAAATGGGATGTATAAGCTTTGACAGGGACCTTGAGGGAAGAGCGATCCTTATAATGTCGGATTCCGAGGAAAAGATAGCGGATATCCAGACAGATATGATCGCTAAGATCGAGGACGTGTTCAAGGACTACGGTCATGTAAGGTTCTGCGGCGGCATCGGGAAAGCGGTCAACCGGATGTCGAGACTTAATGAATCATTTGAGGATGCGGGATGCGCTCTTGCAAACAGGTTTTTTGTGACAGGCAACGGGTTCTTTAAGGCAAACAGGGATGCGGATCGGGAACACCATGTTACCGACAGTTCGTTTGACATGAGCAATATAGATGCCAAGCGTATCGACAAGAATAACGTCACCAAGTTCCTTAAGCTCGGAAATCTCGATGAGATACCGTTCTATGTTGAGGAATTTGTTAACAGTGTGGGCGCAGATGCGTTCAATTCTTATATTTTCAGGCAGTATATCGCCATGGATGTATTCTTTGCCGTTTCGGCATTTGTAGAGGAGCTTCCGCCCCGCAAGAAGACGGATGCGATCACGGAAGTATCAAAGGATTCCCTTGAAAACGTGGACAGTGTCAAGGAGTATATCACCGAACTTATCGAAAGTGCCATCAAATGCAGGGATTCCATAGCATCAAACAGATATATGGAGATCGTTGACGAGGCTGTCAAATATATAGAAGAGAATTTCGCCGATGAAGAACTGTCCCTCAATCAGCTTGCAAGCCATGTGAATGTATCGCCCAATCATCTCAGTACGATCTTTTCTCAGCAGACGGGACATACGTTCATCAAGTATCTGACTGAATACCGTATGAACAAGGCGAAAGAGATGCTTAAGTGTACGAGTATGCGTTCGAGCGAGATAAGCGAGGCCGTGGGCTACAAGGATCCCCATTATTTCTCATATATGTTCAAAAAGACCGTGGGCATGACTCCGACCAATTACAGAGGTGGAAAAGAAAATGAAGAGGAAGAAGGATGAGCAGGATCAGAAGTTATTTTCGCAATACTTCTCTTGCCACGAAGATACGTATCTCGTATCTTGTACTTGTTATTCCCCTCGTGTTCCTCGTCATCGTATGTTTCTACATGATGAGCAATTCCTCGCAAAAGTACAGTGATATGATCAGATCGGCTGTTCTTGCCGGTGATTTTTCCCTTGATTTCAAAAAAGATTATGATTATGAAACATATCTCCTGATAGTCGGTAACAAGACGGTCGAAGATTCCGGTCTGTACGATCTTCTTGATGATGCGAACAGGGTCGTTGACGGTCTTATTGATATCACTCCGTCGGGTGAGAATCTTGCAAGGCTCCGCAGTGTAAAAAAATACCTCGCAAATCTCGAAAAATACGAGAAGAGGATAGAAAAGAACCTGAACGCAAATGTTGAATACGACGAAAACATGGAGATATGGGAAAATGATGTTCAGATAGTTACGGCTCTCATTAAGGAAGAAATCTTCCAGTATGTCTTCTATGAGATAAGGGACATGCAGGCGGAAAAAGCGGAGATGGACGGGTTCTACAAAAGGGCCATGACCGGAAGCTTCATTACGTTCGTGTTCTTAACGCTCATGGTCATCTTTTTTTCGGTCTATCTGCCGGGAAGTTTTACCAAACCAATCAAGGACCTTGTTGATGTAACGGATCAGATATCAAAAGGGGACCTTATGGCCAGAAGTTCAAATGACTCCGGCGATGAAGTGGGGACGCTCGCCAAGTCCATGAACCAGATGATATCAAAGATAAATGAACTCCTGTCGCAGATAACAAAGGAACAGATAAGGATAAAGGAGACCGAGCTTGAACTCCTTCAGTCACAGATCAATCCGCACTTTCTGTACAATACGCTTGATACGATCATATGGCTGGCTGAGGGCGGAGATGAAAAAAGGGTCGTTGATATGGTCAAGAGCCTGTCGGCATTTTTCAGGACTTCTCTGTCAAGAGGAAGGGATATGATCACGATCCGGGAGGAAATGGTGCACGCAAGGAGCTATCTGGAGATACAGCAGTTCAGGTATCAGGATATACTTGAATATGAGATAGATGTGTCATCCGACATCTTTGAGTATACCATACCCAAGATCACGATCCAGCCGCTCATCGAAAATGCGCTGTATCACGGGATCAAGAACAAGAGGGGTGGCGGTAAAATAACCGTTTCATCAGACAGGGACGGAGAGGATATAATCATATCCGTAACAGATAACGGAATCGGCATGACGCCCGAGCGGCTTGAGGAGGTTACATCGGGACTTGAGGGTGAGCGACCGGCCGACAGTGCCATATACGGACTGTATAATGTCAACGAAAGGATCAAGCTCAAATTCGGTGAAAAATACGGCATTACACTACATAGTGTATATGGACAGGGAAGCACCTGCAACATATTGTTGCCGGCACAGGGATAAAAAATTCAACCGCACGGATAAAAAATTCAACCGATTGACCGAAACGGAATAAAAAATTCAACCATGGACGTATTTATGTTCATGGTTTTTTATTTTAAAAAAAACTATCATTGGACCATCGGGTGATGGAATAGGTCCGTTACCCAGAAAATTATTCCAGGGAGGATAAAAAATGAAAAAGAAAGTTTTAGCAGCTATCATGGCATCAGCAATGGTTGCACTTACAGCTTGTGGCGGCGCAGCAGCTCCTGCAGCTCCCGCAGAGCCGGCAGCAACTGAGGAAGCAGCTCCTGCAGCAGCAGAAGAAGAGGAAGCAGCTCCTGCAGAAGAGGAAGCAGCTCCTGCAGCAGCTTCAGGTGAGCTCATCAAAGTTGGTATCATCAACAATGACCCTAACGAGTCAGGTTACAGAACAGCTAATGA
>JAGAFR010000091.1 GCA_017612555.1 Lachnospiraceae bacterium
ATAGAGTACATGCGGGAGTCCTGCAGGCTCCTCAGTATAGTTCATTACGAACTCGGTCAGATCATACGCCCCGGTATCAGCACCGCAGACATAGATGAACAGGGAGAGGCGCTGATACGAAAGTTAGGCGGCATACCGAACTTCCTTAACTATAACGGTTATCCCGCAAGCATATGCGTATCCGTTAACGACGAGGTGGTACACGGTATCCCCACCAAAGACCGCATCCTGCAGGAAGGCGATATCGTAAGCCTGGATGCGGGACTCATATACAGAGGTTATCATTCGGACGCTGCCAGGACATACGGCGTGGGAGAGATCTCACCGGAGGCGGCGAAACTGATAGAGGTGACGCGGGATTCTTTTTTTGCAGGAATCACCAAGGCAAAAGCAGGATGCAGACTTCATGATATCAGCGCGGCGATCGACGATTATGTCACGCCGTACGGATACGGGATCGTCGAAGATCTCTGCGGACACGGGATAGGCACTCATCTTCATGAGTCGCCCAACATCCCGAATTTCAGACAGAGACATCGCGGCCCTAAGCTTAAGAAGGGCATGACGCTTGCGATAGAGCCCATGATCAATATGGGCACCGAAGAAGTCGAATGGCTTGATGATGACTGGACGGTCGTCACCTGTGACGGGATGTATTCGGCACATTATGAGAATACGGTCCTGATCACCGATTCAGACCCCGAGATACTGACGCTGCATGAGGAAGAAAGGAAAAAACTGCAGGGAGGAAATATATGTCAAAGACAGATGTGATCGAAATTGAAGGTACCGTGGTTGAGAAGCTTCCCAACACGATGTTCCGTGTGGAGCTTGAGAACGGGCACATAGTACTGGCGCATATCAGCGGTAAGCTTCGCCAGAACTTCATAAGAATACTGCCCGGCGACAAGGTGACCATGGAGCTTTCACCCTACGATCTTTCCAAGGGACGTATAATCTGGTGAGATAAATAAAAAATATGTTGATTACGCCGCTTCGGCGTGATATAATATCAGTCGGCGCTTTTTTAGGCCGGGAACTTATGGATTAGTTTGAAAGGAGGAGTAAACATGAAAGTTCGCTCATCAGTAAAACCGATCTGTGAAAAGTGCAAAGTCATCAAAAGAAAAGGTAAGATAAGGATCATTTGCGAGAATCCCAAGCATAAACAGGTACAGGGGTAATGAGCCATCGCTCATACTTTTTGATACCAGATGTCTGGATGATCGTAAAAACGGTCGGGTGATATTCACCCCTATCAATTAGTTTGATGAATGCGCTAAGCGCAGATCACAGTTAACATGGAGGAAACAGTAAATGGCTCGTATAGTTGGTATTGACTTACCCAGAGACAAGCGTGTAGAGATAGGACTTACCTATATCTACGGAATCGGCAGAACAAGTTCCAATAAGATTCTTGAAGCTGCCAAAGTAAACCCTGATACCCGTGTCAGAGAACTCACTGACGACGAGGTTAAGAGGATCTCAGAGATCATCGAGAGAGATTATATGGTAGAAGGTGATCTCAGAAGAGAAGTCGCTATGAACATCAAGCGTCTTCAGGAGATCGGATGCTACAGAGGTATCCGTCACCGTAAAGGCCTTCCCGTTCGCGGACAGAAGACCAAGACAAATGCTCGTACACGTAAGGGTCCTAAGAGAACCGTTGCGGGCAAGAAGAAATAAGTATAGTTAACATTGTTGTGCCTTAAGAGGCACAGGATCAACTTTTAGAAAGTAGGTTAGTTTTATGGCAAAGGTTACTAAGAAAGCAGTAAAGAAACGTGTCAAGAAAAACGTTGAACACGGACAGGCACACATTCAGGCTTCATTCAACAACACTATCGTTACGTTGACTGATGATGCCGGAAACGCACTGTCATGGGCAAGCGCAGGTGGACTGGGCTTCAGAGGTTCAAGGAAATCTACTCCCTATGCAGCACAGATGGCAGCTGAGACAGCTACCAAGGCTGCAACCGTACATGGACTTAAGAAGGTTGATGTATTCGTAAAGGGACCGGGTTCAGGACGTGAAGCAGCCATCAGAGCACTTGCAGCAAACGGACTTCAGGTAGAGAGTATCTGTGATGTTACTCCCGTTCCTCACAACGGATGCCGTCCGCCTAAGAGACGTCGCGTATAATCAGGTCACTGTGTCGGATGAAGATGTAACCCTTAAACAGGCCCGCAAACTTCGCGAAGCGAATTTGCATGGCTGGCCTGACGAAGGAAGGACAGACATCGTAAACGACTAAAAACATTAACAGAAAGGAAAAAACAATGGCAGTAGACAAGACTCCTGTCCTCAAGAGATGTAGATCACTTGATCTTGATCCTACATTCTTAGGATACGACAAGAAATCCAGAAGACAGTCCACTCGCTCCGGAAGAAAAGTTTCCGAGTACGGACTCCAGCTTCGCGAGAAGCAGAAAGCAAAATTCATATACGGTGTACTTGAGAAGCCCTTCCGTAATTACTATGAGAAGGCAGACCGTATGAAGGGTATGACCGGTGAGAACCTTATGGTCATGCTCGAGTCAAGACTTGACAACATCGTTTTCCGTGCAGGTTTCGCACGTACCAGAAGAGAAGCACGTCAGGTAGTAGGACACAAGCACGTTACCGTTAACGGAAAGTGCGTGAACATTCCTTCTTATCAGTGCAAGGCCGGCGATGTTATCGAGCTTTCAGAGAAAGCTAAATCCTTACAGCGTTACAAGGATGTCGTAGAGGTTACCGGTGGAAGACTTTATCCCGAATGGCTTGATACAGATCTTGAAGCTATGAAGGCTACCATCAAGTCTCTTCCCACCAGAGAACAGATCGATGTACCCGTAAACGAGATGCTTATTGTCGAGTTGTACTCTAAGTAATTACCAGTAAGGAGGGTTATTAAATGTTTGATTTTGAAAGACCCGAAATCAAGAATATTGAGATATCTGAGGATAAGAAGTTCGGCAGATTCGTTGTAGAGCCC
>JAGAFR010000092.1 GCA_017612555.1 Lachnospiraceae bacterium
AGGTGTTTCAAGTACCGAACCGAGTTCTTCGTGCGTTGTCTCCTCAGCGGTCTTACCGTCAACTGTCTTACCATCATCGGCAATGTGCTTAACATCATCTTCTGAAAGGAGGTCTTTGCTTTCGGTCGTGACACCGTAACCTTGTCCGACAGTAAGGTCTGTGGAAACGATTACGGCCTTACCCGTCTTATCCTTCTGGATAGTCGAGAACTTTACCTGTCCTTCGACAACGGCCGCACTGGTCTTGATAGCACCGAGCACGTCTTCGTATACTTCCGTAAGTGTCTTGGTACCACGGATCGACATGGTAGTGTTTGGGGTAACGATGTCGTAAGATGAGGTCGCAGAAAGTTTCTTCTTAACCTCGGTAAGCATTGAACCGCGCTCGATGTAGACCATGGTCTTACTGTCGTTGGCAGTACCGGTCGCGGTTAGATTGATCTTAGTGTTTGCCTCGAGATAAACATACTTGTCATCGTCGAGCTTAAGACGGGTAAAGCTCCCTTCCCCGACAGTCAGAGTATCACCCGAGGAGAGAGCCATGTTTTTAAAGGCGTCCAAGGTATCGCCGTCACGTTCAACCTTGCACGTACCGTCGATTTCAAATACTTTAATAGAACGGTAAGCATCCTCACCGCCGGTGAATATAAAAATCAGCGCAACAACGATCGCAACGACCGCAATTGCACCTCCGCCGAATATTAAAGCCTTTTTATTCATTTGATCCTCCTCGTTCCCTGACAATGCCGTACAAAACTTGTCCGATATAAAACCCAATAACAATATTATACATGATCAAATATTGCTATCCAACATATTAGTACCCTTTTTTTGAAATTTTACTCACCAAAATTTTACACCCCAATCCTCTTTGATCAAAAGACTGGGGTGTAAGAATCACATTTATTTACGGGTTACGGGAAATCACTCTTCCATACGGTATCACTGTACTCGGTGAAAATGCTTACTTTAGCACGTTGCGTTACACTGCTGTTGTTTCCGACATAAATATATGTACTGACGTTATCATAATAGATGCTCATAAAACCATTCGCATATTGAGATTCACCAGTGACGCCACTGTAATACAAGCTATACATGGTATCCTGACCACCTCCCATACCACGATCTCTCAGTGTTTGAGCTGCGGAATAGCTGCTCATTTCCTCTGTTGTTGTAAATGCACCAATATAATTCTTAGGATTATTGCCATTTTGCCAATCAACTACGGTTTCGCCATTATAACCATTAATAATCTTCAGATAAGTGAAAGGCCAATATCGTAGCACACCAGCAAAGTGATGGTCAATATAGTTGTTCGAGTAGGAATGTTGCGGGTTTGTGTCATGAATCAATGATTTAAATGCACCACAAGATTCATTTGGAAACAAAACATAATAACCAAAATTACACTCTCCTCCATCATAGTCATAGTAATAGCATTTTAAATCGTTTGTATCCAGATATGATGACAAGTATCCGCCCCAATATCCCTTTGGACCGCTTCCAGTCAGATCGGCTCTGTATCCTCCGGGACCCGAAGTAAATGCGAAGGTTTCTTCATCTATGACTTTAATAAAGTCGGTTTCTTTCATGTTCGAATCGGTAGCCTTAGAGAAAATAACTGTGTACTTGTATGATTCTATCTGTGCAGGCTTGATCATAAAAGTATCAGGCTTGTAATCCTCAATCGTTACAGTTTCGCCGACCGATCCGTGATCCCTGATCTCAACATCATCATAAATACTTCTGTAAGCAATATGATTAACACCTGTATCAAGGTACAGGCCATAAAGGACAACCTTGTCCAGACTTGGTATTATAGACGGTACGCTCAACATATCTGTGAGCGGGATCCTGACTTTTCCATCCGAACCAGGCGTATATGACTTGGGTGACCCTGTCGGAAGTGCTGTGGACTGACTTCCGCCGTTCGTCCAGACTTGATATTTGTTTGCATCCGGTAAGTACCTAAGCTTGGTATTAAGCGCGATATCTGTGTCAGTGATACGGGTATGTCCGTCACTGTCGTCAATATCATAGGCACGCACACGGAGATCTCCCGTGAATACATCCTGAATAAAGTAAGTATCAAATCCGGTGAAGACAAGATTATAATCTCCTATAACCGATATCTGACGTCCGGTTCCGGTCTGTGTATATTCGAGGCTGACTTCAAAAGGTTTTATCGATGCGAACAGAGGTTTTATCGTGAACTCGTTGATGATCTGCGAGTTTCTTAAGAACGTCTCCATCGACATAAGGCAACCGATTGATTCGTCACCGGAACTGCAAGGCAGAAAATGGCTGTCTCCCTGATGGAATATCCAGTTTACATTAAAAGTATTCGGATTTTCCTCTCCGTTTCTTTTTGATTGTCCCTGAATATTGTATCCGATCAGACGATTTCCGGTCTTGGCCACATAAGCAAACGAGGAACTGATCCCGCCGCTGATACCCGAATAAATATCCGAAGGAGTATTTTCGACGGTATAACCCGTTCTGACGCCACCTATGTTACACCATGGATAAATAAGATCATCCGGTAGATAAACCGACCAATCATAAACAGTATTATCCACACCGGTGCGATCCGCTGCAATAGTTGCGGAAACATTATAAGGGAAGACCTTTTTATTGTCAGTATATGCGTCAAAAAGATTCAGATTGCCATCGCCTGTGAACTCAGTTTTTTGGGAATTCATCCCAGGTGTCATGATCGCCATCTTATACTTACGGTCTGTCCGTGTTTCTTTGATCAGATACGGATTATTATCACCTATATTTGCAATATCAAGCCCTAAATCGGAGAGGTCGACAACCACATAGTCAACATCCTGGGCAGTTATTGTGATAACTCCTTCAGACTCACAGAAAGCACCCCCTGTGAACGGGAAGCCCTCAGCTCCGGAACCCGCGAAGGAAAACTGCCCGTTTATGAACGGCACAACATTTCCTCCTCTTTTTGAACGGTAATTGGTAAGTATCGCACGGTTGTATGAGGAGTCTTCGGACCATCTCGTGTAGTTGAATGTAGGAATGTTCAACCTCTTTCCGTAATAGTAGGCAGAGAGCTCATAGACACTTTCCCTCTCAGTCTGTCCGTACTGCGACTTTGAAAGTGCCCACCATTGCTGATCCTTTTCAGCAGTAGTTCCGTTCAATTCGATAAGTCGGTACGGATTATCGTCTGTATTAATTCCTGTATATATTGTTGAAACCGGCTGTACGCCGTTATTCGATCCGGGAACATTAAGCCCGACATATGTTGTCAGCCCAAGACCATCAACATAAAATGCATTGATCTTTATAACAGCCTTGGACAGGAAGTTCATATACAGAGTAATATCATCATTAACCGAAACTGCCTGTTCATTTGGAAGGGTGCTTCCCGTTGCTATGTTTTGGAAAAGTACAGGATTATATATGTTCCCGGATGTGGTATCGCTGTCGTAATTTTTCCCTTCAATGCAGTACTTACCGGCATTGAGATCCATATTGGTTGTATAGCAGTAAAAATCAACGTAAGTAATAAGGTTTGTGGCGTTTGTTTTCTGTATATACAGCTTATTTCTGTAATCATCTCCGTTACGAGACTCAGAAAGCCTCTGAACCTCCGGTAAGACAAACGATTCACCTTCAAGGAAACCGTCAATGGTTACTCTGTTCTGATTTTGAGTAATAGTCAGTTCATGAGTTCCGTCAAGTGAAGCAATCTTCCCGCTTGAAGGAACAACAAGTGTACCTGCTTCCTGGAAGAGGTTAACAAGTGTTACCGAATAAGTCCTCGTAACAGGCTGAACCTCTCTGATCCCGGCATATATGCTTAAAGGACTTGAAGGCACACTGGTAATACGATACGACTCATCAAAACTGTTAGACAGCGGATCAACCGTATACCATCCAACGAACTCATATTCATGAGTAATCTCGCTTCCGAGCATGAGTTTAATCTCATATGGACTTCCTTCGCATCCCGGAAGGGGATCTCCCGCAGAAAGGACTCTGGATACATCCGCTGATGAAGGCTTACTTCCGTCAGAAGTCTTGATATACGATAAGTCGACAGACCATGTTGAAGTATGCATCGTTCCGTTCTCTTCGTACTCCATGCTGTAATTTCTGGACGATGAAGCAATTGTAACAATCGTTCCTTCACTGTCTTTATCAACAACGGAACCGGTGCTCGTTCCTGAGGAAGGTGAACTTCCCGAATCAGAAGAGCTTTCATTGCCTGATCCGGTATTGTCCGAGCTTTCATCAGAATTCTGCCCGGATTCTTCTTCATCAGCTACATCAGATTCTTCTTTTTCTTTCTCTTCTTCGTTAGTATCCTCTTTTTCTTCGCCTTCTTTGTCAGCGTCTTCTTCGTCACCTTCGTCGTCGGCGCCATCTTCTTCATCTTCGCCGTCGTTGTCTTCCTCGTCGGCATCATTGTTATCGTTGCCTTCTTCGTCGGCTCCTTCCTCATCACCGTCTTCATCGACATTATCATCGGTGTCAGCATCATCTGTGTCATCGATCTCATTGCCGGTGTCGACATCATCGTCTGCGTCGTCAACGTCATCTCCGATTACAACCAAGCTTGTATCGCCATCAACCAGAGTAGTCCCCTCGTCCTGATCATCCGATGTTTCTGTTACGGGTGTATAATTCCAGTCAGGTTCAATGATCACTTCGGGAGTAGGCTCCGGAGTAAGTTCCGGTGTCGGTTCAGGTTCGGGGTTATCCGTTTCCGTCGCCGCATTGATCGCGTTTTGCGATTCCTCACGGATCACATCGAGAGACTTAATTGCCTCATCTATCTGTGCGTTAATGGCATCCAGCTCTTCATCCGAAAGGCCTTCGCCTGCCGCTGCCTCAGCATCAGCGATAAGGATGCTCTTTACGCTCTCAAGGAAGGTTGCGTCGAATGTTGCCACATCGAATACGACATCAGCATCTTCTTCGGAAACGATCTCAACCTTGATACCGCTCACGGATGCACCTGTTTCGGCGATGGCCTGCATCTCTTCCTGTGATACGAGTTCTTCCTTGCTTGACTTGAAGGCATTACCTTCGCCGGCTCCGAGGTCTCTCTCAACAGAGACAACGGTTCCGTCTGCCTTGACCTTAACGGCCTTGATCTTAACCTGTCCTTCAAGGACGGCATTGCTGGTCTGCACGTGGCCTGTAACAACGTCTTCTATAACTTCTGTCAGTGTTTTGGTACCACGGATCGACATCGTAGTATTGGGGGTAACGATGTCGTAAGATGAGGTCGCAGAAAGTTTCTTCTTAACCTCGGTAAGCATTGAACCACGCTCGATGTAGACCATGGTCTTACTGTCGTTGGCCGTACCGGTCGCGGTGAGATTGATCTTAGTGTTTGCCTCGAGATATACATACTTGTCATCATCAAGCTTGAGGCGGGCGAAGCTGCCTTCTCCTACAGTAAAGGAGTCGCCTGAGGAAAGCGACATGTTCTTGAAGGCGTCAAGAGTATCGCCATCTCGCTCAACGGTACACGTGCCGTCGATCTCGAAGACCTTAATGGAACGATAAGCGTCTTCCCCTCCCGTGAAAATAAAAATAAGCGCAACAACGATCGCAACGACCGCAATTGCACCTCCGCCGAATATCAAAGCCTTTTTATTCATTTGGTCCTCCTCATCCCCATCCCCAGCAATGCCTTGCAGGTTTTATTC
>JAGAFR010000093.1 GCA_017612555.1 Lachnospiraceae bacterium
AATTGCCCTGCCTGTCACAGCATTGGTGGCAACCACTTCAAATCCGCAGGGATCTGCCATCATTGCATCGTAATCCAGCGGATACTCTCCGTCATCATTGGAAAGAGTTCCGTAAATATAGTCAAGGCCAAGATATGAACCGGTTTTCACCAGATTGTCCAGACTCATGTATTCTTTGCGGAAGGCGTAGTCATTATAGAAGACAAAGTTCCTGCCCCTCTGCCCCGCAATATAGGACGCACCGTTGGCCGAGCCCGCGGAGACACCGATAAAATGGTCGAACCGGATATCCAGATCCATACATCTGTCCAGCACGCCTGCTCCGAATATTCCTCTTGTTCCGCCGCCTACATCAACGACACCGATCTTTTGCTTTGTCATTTTATTCCTTCCCCCTGTTTAAAATGAACAAGATGTATTATAGCACAAATCCATTTTAAATGCATTTTTCTTGTTAACTTTTTTTGACTGATAGTGTATAATGCTTGAGGTAGTTTTTTTTGTAAAGGTATTTATAAATATGAAAAGAGAATTCGAAGAATTATATCAGTCCAAACTTACAACGGCCGAGGAAGCTGTTAAAATAGTAAAATCCGGTGACAGAGTCTATGGCGGTACGGCATCAAGCGGTGCCTACGCTCTTCTGGAAGCTCTCTGGAACAGACGCCACGAGTTGGAGAATGTGACTATTTTAGGATCCAACAATTATCAATACACTCCGATCTATGACGAATCCATAGACAATCCTTTCCTCTTTAACACCTATTTCATGGGTATCAATGAGAGAAAGAGACTGAAATCCGGAAATCCCTTAACATACAATTCGGTGCATCGTTCAAAGATTGATCTCTGGGTCCGCGACATTGGTAAACCTGACGTTTGCTTTTTTGAAGTAAGTAAGCCGGATGAAGATGGTTATATGAGTTTTGGTCCTTCAGGAGTTGCCCTCCACAAGTACGTTCAGACCGCTTCCAAACATATCATCGTTCAAGTGAACAATAATACGCCTTTTGTTCTTGGCAAGGACAACAAGCTTCATATTTCCGAAGTTGATTCCATCGTAGAAGCTGATTGGAAATATGATGATTACTCTGCAGGCGAACCTGATGAAGTATCAAAACAAATCGCAAAACACGTACTGATGGAGATACACGATGCCGATACGATCCAATTGGGTCTTGGCAATATTTCCATTGCCATCGGATACGGACTCAAAGAGTTCAACGATCTGGGTGTATATACTGAACTTCTAGCTCAGCCAATGTATGAGCTTGCTCTTAACGGCAATATTTCTAATAATTATAAAGGTTTTATGGACGGCAAATCTGTTTACAGCTTCTGTATGGGTAAGCCCAGCCTCTATAAAGCGCTGGATCACAATGAGGAATACTTTGCTGCTCCTTTTACCTTCGTTAACGACTCACGTAATATAGCAAAGAATATGAACATGAAGTCCATAAATTCAGCAATGGCTTTCAATATCTACGGCGAAGCTGCAGCTGACTGTATGGAGTGGAGACAATATTCCGGAACAGGAGGACAGTCCGATTTCGTAAGGGGAGCGCAATGGTCAAAAGGCGGTAAATCTATAATAGCCACATCTTCAAGTTTCATGAAGAACGGAAAGCGAATCTCCAAAATCGTGCCTTTCTTTGCCCCGGGAACTGCTATTACTACTACAAGATCTGATATACATTATGTAGCTACTGAATACGGATGCATCGACATCAGGGCTCTTACGATGCAGGATAGAGCACGTGCTATGATCTCTTTGGCGCATCCGGATTTCAGGGAAGAACTAACCTCACAGGCTAAAGATCACGGTTTATTATAACCATTTATATGATTAAATCATATGCCCCACTTAACGTGGGGTTTTTTTATAAAAGGAAACAGAGGCCCTTGTCAAAAAGCCTCTGCTTCCTTTTTTGATATAGCTAATAACTTTCAACTAATTAATTTGCTATTATTATCTTGTGGAAGCGTCGTAGAGATCTTCTGCGTTGTCCCACTCTTTGATGATCTCAGGGATGATCTTGTAAAGGTCA
Source organism: Lachnospiraceae bacterium (assembly GCA_017612555.1). Classification (GTDB taxonomy): domain Bacteria; phylum Bacillota; class Clostridia; order Lachnospirales; family Lachnospiraceae; genus UBA2868. The sequence continues at coordinate 2,049 of JAGAFR010000093.1, forward strand.
CCTACGAGACCGTAGTCAGCGATTTCCATCATCGGGCAGTCAGGATCCTTGTTGATAGCAACGATGATCTTGGATCCGGACATACCGGCCTGGTGCTGGATAGCGCCACTGATACCGCAAGCGAAGTAGATCTCGGGCTTAACGGTTGTTCCGGTCTGTCCTACCTGATGTGAGTGATCGATCCAGCCAGCATCTACAGCTGCACGGGATGAACCAACAACTCCGCCAACCTTGTCAGCGAATTCCTTGATGAGGTTGAATCCCTCAGGACCGCCGAGTCCACGTCCGCCGGAGCAGATGATCTTAGCATCTGTCAGGGAAACGAGTTCCTTAGCTGACTTAACAACGTCCTTAACTGTTACGTGGATGTCGTCCTTGGTGATAGCAGGCTTAACGTTTACGATCTCGCCGGTAGCTCCGGGAACTCTCTCGAGTTTCTGCATAACGCCGGGACGTACAGTTGACATCTGAGGTCTGGTGTTAGGGCAGATGATGGTAGCCATGAGGTTTCCGCCGAATGCAGGACGGGTCTGCTTGATTCCTGTTGAAGGATCGTTAGGATCCAGTGTGGAAGTATCAAGAGTTGTGTTAGCCTTTGCGAATTCGATGTACTTGGAAACCTTAACGTCAAGGTGTGTGCAGTCTGCGGTAAGACCGGTGTTGCATCTTGCTGCGATACGAGGAGCAAGGTCACGACCGATATGGGTAGCACCGTAGAGAACGATCTCAGGCTTGAATTCCTGGATTGCATCATAGATAACCTTGGTGTATCCGTCTGTGGTGTACTGTTCAAGAAGAGGATCCTGGATCATGTAAACCTTCTCAGCACCGTACTCGAAGCACTCCTGTGCAAGGTGGTCGATCTTGTCTCCTACGAGAACTGCGCAAACCTGTGTATCTTCGGAAATATCCTTAGCAAGCTTACGGCCTTCGCCGATGAGCTCCAGAGCTACGTTCTGGATCTTGCCGTGTCTCTGTTCTGCATATACCCAGATGTGCTTGTAATCTGCGAATCTGTCATCTCCGGAAGCAGTCTGGACTTCCTTGATGGCTCCGAACTTACAAGCGGTAAGGCACTGGTTACAGAAGGAACACTTGGCGTTTACCTTAGCAACTCTTTTAAGCTTATTACCATCATAAGGTTCGAATTCAAATGCGTCATAAGGGCAGGACTTAAAGCACAGTCCGCAACCTGTACATTTTTCTTTAATTATTTCAATAGCCATTATATATTCCTCCTCAAATTAGATGATGTGCTTACCTTTAAGGTTGATCAGAAGGTTCTTTGCAAGATCGTTTTCAGTGTCTCCTTCAACCTTCATGCCGGGAGCCTTAGGTGCGGGAGTGAATGATCTGAATACGTTTGTAGGGGAAGCTTCAAGTCCAACCTTGGTCAGGTCAACTTCGATATCCTTTGCGTTCCAGACTTTGATATCCTTTGCGCCGAAGATACCGTTAACGCTCATGTATCTAGGAGTATTTAATTCCTTGATGGTTGTAAGGAGGCAAGGAGTCTGGAGTTCGATGAGTTCGTATCCATCCTCTAACTGTCTCTTTACGGTGATGGTCTTTCTGTCTTCTGCCATCTCGAATTCTTCAACATAGGATACCTGAGGCAGGTCAAGCTTTTCAGCAAGCTGAGGTCCTACCTGAGCGGTATCTCCGTCGATAGCCTGACGGCCTGTGAAGATGATGTCATAAGGTCCGTTCTCCTTGACCCATTTTCTTACTGCAGCTTCAAGTGTGTTGGAGGTTGCCCATGTATCGGAACCGCCGACTGCTCTGTCGGATACGAGGATACCCTCGTCAGCTCCCTTAGCGATACATTCGAAAAGAAGGTCGGATGCCTGAGGAGGTCCCATGGAGATGACTGTGATATGAACGTCATCATACTTATCTTTGATCTTTAATGCTTCTTCAAGAGCGTTGTTGTCGTCATGGTTGAGGATTGACGGAACACCGTCTCTGATAAGAGTTCCTGTCTTAGGGTTGATTTTGATAACGTTAGTATCAGGAACCTGCTTTGCACAAACAATAATATTAAATGCCATATTTGTTTCCTCCTACTCTTTATTTCTTGAATGTATGAGCTGAAATAACCAGTCTCTGAGCTTCGGAAGTACCTTCGTAGATCTCAGTGATCTTAGCATCTCTCATCATTCTCTCTACCGGATAATCCTTGGTGTAACCATAACCACCGTGATACTGTACGCACTTGGTGGTAACAGCCATAGCAGTTTCAGCGGCATATAACTTAGCCATTGCAGCTGCTTCGGAGTAAGGAAGGTGCTTGTCCTTAAGGTTAGCTGCTCTGTAGATCAGAAGTCTTGCGGCTTCGATCCTTGTCTTGAGGTCAGCCATCTCGAACTGAAGTGCC
>JAGAFR010000094.1 GCA_017612555.1 Lachnospiraceae bacterium
CGTCATGAGTCTCACCTATCTTATGATTGATACCGGTGTAATACAGTATACGCTCTGTCGTTGTGGTCTTACCCGCATCGATATGAGCCATGATACCGATATTCCTGGTTCTCTCCAATGGATAATCTCTTCCAGCCAAGACTTTTTCCTCCTGTTAGAATCTGTAATGTGCAAAAGCTCTGTTCGCTTCTGCCATCTTGTGCATATCTTCTTTTCTCTTAACAGATGCGCCTGTATTGTTTGCCGCATCCATGATCTCTCCCGCAAGACGCTCTTCCATCGTCTTCTCGCCTCTCTTACGAGAAAACATTGTCATCCAGCGAAGAGCGAGAGCCTGACGACGATCGGGACGAACTTCGATAGGTACCTGATATGTAGCACCACCGATACGTCTTGCCTTAACCTCAAGGGCGGGCATGATGTTGTTCATTGCCTCTTCAAAAACCTCAAGGGCGGGCTTGCCGACCTTCTCCTCAACTGATTCAAATGCACCATACACGATCTTCTGGGCTACACCCTTCTTACCGTCAAGCATGATGTTGTTGATCAGCTTTGTAACTACTTTGCTGTTGTACACGGGATCCGCCAGTACATCTCTTTTTTGAATATGTCCTTTACGTGGCACGATTCTTCCCTCCTTAACTATAATTGTTAGATCTTAGGTACTCACAGTGATATTGTGTACGTGCTGGTGAAAATGTTCCAACACTCAACTTTATTATACTGTGATAGCTACCTTACTTCTTAGGACGCTTTGCGCCGTACTTCGAACGGGCCTGGTTTCTGTTTGCAACACCCGCCGTGTCCAGCGTACCGCGGATAACGTGATAACGTGTACCGGGTAAGTCCTTTACTCTTCCGCCTCTTACAAGAACAACGCTATGTTCCTGAAGATTGTGACCTTCGCCGGGAATGTAGCTTGTAACTTCGATCCCGTTCGAAAGACGTACTCTGGCGATCTTACGAAGAGCTGAGTTAGGTTTTTTCGGGGTAGCCGTCTTAACAGCTGTGCACACGCCACGCTTCTGCGGTGAAGAGGTTTCGATAGGTCTCTTATGAAGAGAGTTAAAACCCTTACCGAGAGCAGGTGCGGTTGACTTCTTGACTGAAGTCTCTCTACCCTTTCTGACTAACTGGTTAAATGTTGGCATTCTTTTCACCTCCTTTGTAATTTCATTATTAACAGCCTCGATCGGTGATCGAGGCACGTGCTACAAGATTATACGTACTAACGCAGGGAATGTCAAGGTTTATTTGCCGACCATTGCAATCTTCTTCTGAAGAAGTTCCGCGTTTGTGGCATAGGTAAGAGCGGTCTTGTCCGTGATCTTACCCTCCTTGTACAGATTGAGAAGGCTCGAATCCATGGCGATCATATCATCCGCTGCGGATGCGTATATCATTCCGTCGATCTGGTGGACCTTGGATTCTCTGATCATGTTCCTGATCGCAGGAGTAAGTGTCATGATCTCAAATGCGGGAACGAGTCCGCCGTCCGTTGACGGAACGAGCTGCTGCGATACAACGGCCTGAAGCACCATGGAAAGCTGCAATGCGATCTGATGCTGCTGGTTGGGCGGGAATGCATCTATGATACGGTCGATCGTATTTGATGCACCTATAGTATGAAGAGTCGACAGTATAAGGTGACCTGTTTCCGCTGCGGTCATGGCAACGTTCATGGTTTCGTAATCTCGCATCTCACCAAGCAGGATAACGTCCGGGCTCTGACGAAGAGATGCACGAAGCGCCGTAAGGTAACTGTCGGTGTCTGTTACGACCTCTCTCTGGCTGACGATACTCATCTTGTGCATGTGAAGATACTCAAGGGGATCCTCAAGGGTGATGATATGGGAATGCCTTGTTGAATTGATATGATCTATCATACATGCCAGTGTGGTTGATTTTCCGCTTCCGGCGGGTCCGGTGATAAGGACCATGCCTTTCTTCCTGTCGGCAAACTCGATGATCTTATCCGGGATGTTACGTTCTCTCGGATCCGGGATCTTAAACGTGATGACGCGGATAACGGCAGACAGAGAACCTCTTTGCTTATATGCGTTGATACGGAATCTGGCAACGCCCTTTATCGCAAACGAAAAGTCATCGTCTCCCGTTTCATGAAGACGCGTCATGTCGCGGTCTCCCGCAAGCGCGTATATCTCGTTAATAAGAACTGCCGTGTCCGCAGGCATAAGCTTTTCACTGCTTTCCTCCACGAAAACACCCTTCTTCTTATATGAAAGCGGGAGTCCGGCAACTATGAAAATGTCCGATGCTCCGTCTTCTGTTATCTTTGCCAAAGTTTCTGCTACTGCCATGGCTGATCTCCTTTACATTTGTTGAGAGCCGGGTCAGAACAACAATCTTGTACCTGACTGTTCCTCCGCGCCTTTCTTGACGCTGTCAAACCACTCCCTGTTTACTTCCGCCGCCCATTTATCGATCTTGAACAGGCTGTCGTCTGACTGATCCGGATAATGGGCGCTGAGCACCACATCCAGATTCTGCCCGCTGGTAACAGCTATCGAATAAGACAGCTTCCTGACACCGTCCTGCCCTACCGTCACCTCTATCTTTTCATTGTCCGCAAACAGCTTGTCTATCCCTTCATAATACTCCTGACTGTCTGCCACCGTATCCAGATGCTTGGAAAGAAGCGCCTCTATATTGGCAAGGTATATCTCAGCCATCCTGTTCGCATCATAATAACTTGCCGTCCTGTCGGCAGCCTCCTTGGACAAGACGTAGTCCGATCTTGCAGACATGTAGGACAGAGCCGCAAACGTCACAAGCGCGAGCAGCACAAAAGTAACAAGTATTGAACTGGTTCCGATATTGATCCCTCCGGAATGCTTTCTCTCCATCTGTTACCCTTTCGTCCTGTTCATGTACTTCGTTGCATTAAGCGTATATATCTCTTTGTAATCCCTGAGTCTGACCATACGGACTTCCATATTCTGAATTGCTCCGTTCGGCGTCATAGTCACATCGCTGACATATACCGCATCCGAATAGTCACATATTTCGAAGTTCTCGTTATAGAACACCTCAAAGAATCCGTCTCCGCCGCGTACCGCGCTCGGATACTGTTCAAGAACCGACTCTATATCGCCGTCTGTTCCACGCATTACCTCTGCAAATCCCTGGGCGATGGAAACAGATTCATTAAGCTCTATCGTGTCGATCGTCATCACATACGAAGTAACGAACAGCCTTACACATACCGCTCCGCATGCGGCAAACAGCAGGATCGTTATGATCAGTTCCATGAGGAACAGTGATGTTTTTGATTTTAGATACTTATTCATCCGAATCCCCATCCGTTCCGCTGTACAATGTCACAAAGAATTCCGTCTTCTCACCGTTTGAATCAGTGATATTGAAGTGATACAGGCCGTCACTTTCCTTCCTTACAGAAAAATCATTTACCGCCAATATGTTCGTCCCGTTCTTAAAGTCAAAATCATATGAATCGACCGCTGTGAACTCCTTCAGGTAACCATCCGACACAAACAGATAAGTCACGTATTTCTTGCCTCCCACCTTCTGATAAAGCTTCAGCACGGAATGTTCACCGTCCGAAGACGATCCGTTCGCATCCGTAACATCCACTCCACCGGTGTGGTCGTGGGATCTTATCTTTTCCGTCACATATGACATGGCCGTACGTTTTTCATAGTTAGTGCTCATATTCGATACGGTACTTCTGTATATCCTTGCACCGAACAGCACAACAAAAAGAGCTGTTATGGCAAAAGCGCCAAACAGGGCGAGTATGAATATGAAGTCGACTACCGACTTATTCCTCTTCGCGAAATTCACTGTTTCCTGTCTCCACAATGGTCACCGACGGCATGATGTTGTCACCGATCGGTACATAATCTATAAAATATCTCGACTTATCATATATCAGACCGTAGTGATCCTCTATATATGCAAGGCTGGGCGGATAATATCCTTCCACGGCATAGCAGTGGATTATATCCTTGTTCACCGCATCGGAAAGCACCTGCTTCTGATCCTTCTTGGATGTCGATGAAATGAACGATATACCGAAAAGGAACGCGATGATTATGATCAGGAAAAAGAACACTGAAAAGTTCATCGATTCCGTTATTCTTTTTTTCAGGCTTGGTCTGTTGAATCTGTTCATCCGATACTACCCATAACTCCCATAAGCGGCAACATTACTGATAAAAGAATGAGGCATACGACTACTGACAATATGATGACAAGCGTAGGCTCAAGTACCGAAATCAGGTTTGTCATCTTCTCATCAACCTCTTCATCATATCCGACGGCAATCTTTTCAAGTACCTTATCTACGGATCCGGTCCTGAATCCTACTGAGATCATCCTCGAATACATGTTGGAGAATATACCGGAAGCGCTGAGCGCATCGGCAAACGATGCACCCTCGGTCATCAGTTCCTTGCTCTTTTTTATCTTCTGTATCATGTCGCTGTTATCAACAAGGTTTGATACCATAGCAAGACTCTCATCGGTATCCAGACCTGCGCTCATCGTAAGTGCCATTCCCGATGCGAACCTTCCTGCGGCAATCTTGTAATACAGTCCCCTTGTTGCGAAAAACTTTGAAAGGAATCCGCGCAGCTTTGCTCTTCCGCCTGCGGTCTTTGTAAGGATGAATATCCCAACAACGAGTACAGCCGCAACTATAACGATGATAAGAGCATATTTGCTGACCGCCGTTCCGAAGTCAAGCATTCCTTTTGAAAAACCGGTCATCTCTGTTCCGAGCTGTCTGAACACATCATTGAAAATCGGAAGAACCTTTATGACGAGCACCAGAATAACTATAAGCATCATTCCAACTATGAGCATCGGGTAAGTTACCGCACTTTTGATCCCTCTTGCCACGTTTTCCTCACGATTATAATGGAATGCAAGAGCATGCATGACCTCTTCGAGTTTTCCCGACTGCTCTCCGATCTCGATCATATCAAGTGCATACTTAGGAAATACTCCCGACGCCTCAACCGAATGGTGAAATGTATCTCCTTCATTGCACTTATCAAGTATCACCTGAAGTATCTGTCTTCCTTCGTCAGTGGTCGCATCTTCAAGCATTATCGAAATGCCCTCCATTGCCGATATGCCCGCATTCAGTATCATCGCGATCTGATCGCAGAACATTGACAGCTCCTGGTTGTTAAGAAGTTTCTTTTTGTCGGTCATTTTGATCCTCCGCATTTAGTATATATACTTCGTAGTGTAGTTGCTTCCGTCTCCGATGAATTTCTTTATCTTCTTTGTTCCTGCGTTGGCCGCAAATGTGGGATCCATGAGAGTCCAGTCGACTCCGTCGAATTCTATGATCCCGTTGATCCAGCCTTCATCCTCAATATAGGTGGTTATCCACGCATGGTATGCATCTCCCGCATATCCGAATTCAAGTCTTGTCGGTATTCTCTGGCTCCTTAGCATAGCAGCCATAAGAGCCGCATAGTCAAAGCATATGCCCTTCTTTTCACGAAGCACACCGTCAACGTTCGGAACGTAGTCCGGCTTTACGGTCGCAGCCCTTTCATGGTCATAAGTAATGTTCTTGACAACATAGTCATAAACAGCCGCAATGACTTCAATATCGGAAGCTTTACCGGCAGCAAGCTCTTTCCCGAGCGTAACAGCCTCCGAGTCAATATCAAACTGCACATAGCAGTTGGGATACAAAAACGGCAGGAACTGATCCGGCATTGCAACGTCCAGAGTCTCCGCAAAATCGGTTGCATACATGCCTTCTTCGCCCATGCCTTCATAAGCGACTATCGTGTATTCTCCGTCTCCCAAAGAGAGCGGGATGACCGAATCCCCCTCGGGGATGATATATGTGTATATGACACTGTCATCACAGCTTAGCTGTATCTTGATGTCCTTGTTCTCTCCGATACTCTTTACGTAGAGATATCCGTCTTTACTGTTCGTTGCATCAACGGTAAGGTCACCTTCGCCGATTATACTCTCGCCACCTGCCACGGGGGTCAGGCACTTCGGCTCATTGCTTCTGTTCTGAGCGGATGCGACCTTAGATATCTTGACTTCGGTCTCCTCCGGCTCGTTCCCGCACGAAGACAATATCACCGATATGATCAAGATGCATGTAACCACTATCTTATTTTGATAATACCGCCTGAACAACTCCACCCTCCGTATCGGGAATAAATATATTGAGCGTACCGCTTTCAAAATGGAATCTCACGGTCCCATCACTGCCGGTTTCCATCGGATATATGATCGAACCGTCGTCTTTTTTGGCATATATCCCTTCATAGTCGATGTCGGAACCTGAAACAGTCATCACAAAACATTCGTTTTCCTCGTCCAGATAATGACTCGTTACGGCAATATCAGTCTTGTGATGTTTTTCTCCGGATTCCTTTCCGGCCATGTAGAATACCATCGGACAAAGGAGTATGAGAACCAACAATGCGATGGACATCCACTTTCCGGTCTTGACGAGCGTTGTATTTGCAATGTTCTTGATCAGCAGTGCATCCAATGACTGTGTATTGGGTTCCTGCTCACAGGCAGCGAAGACATTTTGAAGTGCTTCGTTGGCTGCTTTTTTATTTATGCTGTATACTTTATTTCTTCTAAACATCTTCATCCCCCTTTCTGAGCATTGTGTGCAGTCTTTCTCGTGCCGCTATCAGGTATCGTTTGACGCTGCTTCTCGAACACCCCAGTGCCGAGGCAATGTCCTCGAGTTTCATGTCGTTGTAGTAACGCATGACAACTACCTGTTGCTCATTGAAGGGGAGAGACATTATCGCTTCCTTCAGCCTTGAATTCTCATCAGCTGTTTCCGTTACATCCTCGGGATTATGATCGATATAATCATCGCTGACAAGTTCAAGAAGTTCCGGATTGTTCTCTCCGTATTCCTGCCGGTTCTTTCGCTCCATGTCGTAACAGACTCTGAAACAGATCTGATTAAGCCATGCAACGAACAGGGCCGGTTCTTTTATACCGGTAATATTACGAAGCGCAAGTATGTATGTTTCCTGCAATGCATCCTGCGCCAGATTGGTATCCCTTAAGTAGTGAGCCGCGTAGTTGTATGTATGCTGGTATGTTATCGCATACAGCTCCGCAAATGCATCACTGTCTCCCCTTTGTGATTTTTGGACCAGTCGTCCGATATAGGCATGATTAAAATCAGCCATTTCTACACCTTAGCCATCCCGTACAGACTGGCTACAAGCTGTCTGAAATCCTTGAACCCGCCTTCACTGTTAAGGATCTTTTCAACCTTTATCTTTATCTCGTATCCGCCGGAAGTCCGGTTATACTGATCTATCTCTTTTTTCAGCTCCTCCTCAAACCTCGAAAGCTTATCATCGCTGCAGTTCTCGATCACGACCAGAAACTCGTTTCCGTTGTTCCTGCCCACGAATCCGTAATATGCGCTGATCCTCTCAACTACCGAAGAGAATTCCTTAAGCGCAACATTACCGCTCGATCTGCCGTGCTTATCATTGATCTCTTCAAGGTTCTCGATCTTGATGAGCGAACATCCGAGCCCCGATATATCCGGCTCTGCCTCGTATTTTTCAAATATCTGATCTACCGAGAACCTGTTGGGTATTCCCGTCAGTGAATCGACATAAACCGCTCTCTTTAGAACATGATCGTGAACTATATGGCCTTCAAGAAGCCTGAAATCCATGATGATGCAGACCACACTGTACAGCATAAAAGCCCACAGGAACACACATATGGTCAGCAGTACCTTATTTGAAAAGACGTTTGTCCTGAGATTATCATCCAAAAAGATAAACAGAAAAAAACAGACGGCAAAGATCACAAGAAGTGCAAGCTGTATAAACTTAAACATCTTATAACTCTTAAAATAATCATCTCTCATATATATAACCTTCTTGTTTTACTTGTTAAACCGACACCTAATCCTGTTAATTATATACCTTGTGACATAAAATGAAAAGGCTGAACCTTTTTTGACTTTTGCCGTGTCTTAATATATATTAAAGGAAATAATTATTGTTTTTATGAAAGAGGAATGATCATGACCAATAAACGTAGGATTGCCGTTCGTATACTTGCCGCAATAGCATTTATAGCTCTGTTTCTTCTTCCCGTCATAGGATTCATGGCTACAGAAACCGATGCGGGGCAGACCGCCGAATCAGCTCGTGTCTATTCCGGCGATTATGTATTCTTTGTTGTTCAGAATGACGATGTTCCGCTTGCAGCCGTTCCGATGGCCAACACATCCTCCTATATCATGTGGGTAGGCCTTGCATTTCTTGCGATCACGATCATGTCGGTATACAGTGCATGGTATCTTTCGATCCGCAGGAACATAGTGGAGATGTCAGGTAAGCTGTCACCGTCAGACAGAAGATTCTTCAACGATTCGAGAAGCTTCTTCCATCCCATAAGATCATATCAGCTTGCAAAGGATGCTGAGGATTCAGTAGCTTCAATGTATCTCGGAAGATTCTGATCATTAATTTGATTTAGCAGACAACGGTTCACGTTTTATAAAAGCAAACAGACAGAGGAAAATCCTCTGTCTGTTTTATCGTTCATATGGTCCGAAGCTTCTTACTCCTCGGAAACCGTTACAACCTCTTCGATCTCCTGCTCTATCTCTTCAGACTCTGCTATGATCACTTCATTTGCATCATCCGCATCCTCGTCAAAAGCTTCCTGCTCATTAAGCGCGGGTACCGCTATACTGTCGGGAAGCGAAGTGTCGAGCATTACGTTCCTGTATTGCTTCATACCTGTTCCTGCAGGGATCAGTTTACCGATGATGACATTCTCCTTAAGTCCGATAAGCGGATCTACCTTACCCTTTATGGCTGCTTCGGTAAGAACCCTTGTGGTCTCCTGGAATGATGCAGCTGACAGGAATGAGCTTGTTGCAAGGCTCGCCTTGGTGATACCGAGCATGACCTGCTTAGCTTCAACCGGCTTCTTGCCTTCCGCTTCAAGAGCTTCGTTCAGATCTTCCAGTTCAAGAGCATCAACAAGTGAACCCTGGAGCAGTTCTGAATCGCCTTCATCCTCTACGCGGACTTTCTTGAGCATCTGTCTTACGATCACTTCGATATGCTTATCGTTGATCTCAACACCCTGAAGTCTGTAAACTCTCTGAACTTCTCTGAGCATGTAATCCTGAGCTGCACGAACGCCCTTTATCTTCAGTATATCGTGAGGATTTACGGAACCGTCGGTAAGCTCGTCACCTGCCTGAATGTCCACACCTTCCTCTGTTATCTTGGAACGTGAGCCGTAAGGTATAAGGTAAGTCTTACTCTCGCCGGTCTCGTCGTTTGTTACAACAACTTCTCGCTTCTTCTTGGTATCCTGAAGTACCGCACGTCCGGAGATTTCGGAGATTATCGCAAGACCCTTGGGCTTACGTGCCTCAAACAATTCCTCTACACGGGGAAGACCCTGTGTGATATCGTCTCCGGCAACACCACCGGTATGGAACGTTCTCATGGTAAGCTGTGTTCCGGGCTCACCGATGGACTGTGCTGCGATGATACCGACAGCCTCACCCACCTGAACCATCTCACCGGATGCCATGTTTGCACCGTAGCACTTACTGCATATACCGTTATGACACTTACATGTAAGAATGTTACGGATCTTGATACCTATCTTGGATTCAAGGATAGGTGTCTTCTCCGAGTCAACCGCATTCTTCAGTACTATCTCTACACGCCTCGGTGTTATCATATGATTTTTCTTAACAAGTACGTTTCCATCCTTGTCAAGGATATCCTCTGCGGCATATCTTCCCAGGATACGGTCATGAAGCGTCTCTATCACTTCTTTACCGTCGGCAAACGCCTTAACGTACATTCCCGGGATCTCTGCACGCTTCTCGGAACAATCCTGTTCACGAATGATAAGCTCCTGTGAGATATCAACAAGTCTTCTTGTAAGATAACCCGAATCGGCCGTTCTAAGCGCCGTATCCGACAGACCTTTACGTGCTCCGTGAGCTGACATGAAATACTCCAGAACGTCCAGACCTTCACGGAAGTTTGACTTGATCGGGAGCTCGATAGTCTTACCTGTCGTATCAGCCATAAGACCACGCATACCTGCAAGCTGTTTGATCTGCTTGTTTGATCCACGGGCACCCGAATCAGCCATCATGTAGATGTTATTGTACTTATCAAGTCCGTCTATAAGCTCTTTTGTGATATTTTCGTCAGTGTTCTTCCATGTATTGATGACACCGTCATGTCTCTCTTCTTCAGTGATAAGACCACGCTTGTAGTTACGTGTGATCTTTTCAACGGTGACCTGAGCCTCATCAAGCATTTCCTGCTTGGCAGCGGGAACGGTCATATCCGATATCGAAACGGTCATCGCAGCCTGAGTGGAGTACTTGTAACCCATTGCCTTGATATCATCAAGAACTTCGGCTGTCTTTGTAGCTCCGTGATTGTTGATGACCTTCTCAAGTATCTTCTTAAGGTGTGACTTGCCTACATGGAAATCAACCTCGAGTTTGAGAGCATTTTCAGGATTTTCTCTGTCAACAAATCCAAGATCCTGAGGAAGTATCTCATTGAAGATGAGTCTTCCGAGTGTTGTTTTTATCACACCCGAAACCTTGCTTCCGTCGGGAAGGATCTTATCTCTGTATACGTTGATCGGCTGATGAAGCGTGATCTCCTGATTCTCATGTGCAAGAAGCGCCTGGTTCATGGAGTTGTAATATCTTCCCAGAACATCGACCATCTCACATACTATCCATCTGTCACGCTCGGGATCGATGTTGATCCTGATGATCGTGTCACGCTCGATCGCGGTCTCCTTAACGGAATCCACACTCTTTCCGGCCTTAACGGCTTTTTCCTTTGCAGCCTGATATGAATAGAATGCTTTTGTTGACTCCTCTATAAATGATGAGCGGATCTGCTCCATCTTTTCTTTTGCTTTGGCAGCTTCTTCGGTCTTGCCCTCCGCTGTCTCCTTAAGCTCCTTGATGGCAGTCTTTGCAGCCTGTGCTTCCTCTTCGGTAGCAGGGAAGCTTATCGCAACCTCACCTTCAAAGTCAGGATCCTTGGAAAGATCTCTCATTCTCTCCATCGTAAGATAGTAGATACCAAGAACCATATCCTGTGAAGGAACCGCAACGGGTCCGCCATCCGAAGGCTTCAGCAGGTTGTTGGGTGAGAGCAGAAGGAATCTGCACTCTGCCTGAGCCTCAACGGACAGAGGAAGATGGACAGCCATCTGGTCTCCGTCGAAGTCGGCATTAAACGCCGTACATACAAGAGGATGAAGCTTTATAGCCTTACCTTCGACAAGGATGGGCTCAAAAGCCTGAATTCCGAGTCTGTGAAGTGTTGGTGCACGGTTGAGCATAACCGGATGTTCTTTGATGACATCCTCAAGCACATCCCATACCTCGGGACGAAGCCTCTCAACCATCTTCTTTGCATTCTTGATGTTATGAGCGGATTTATTGGCTACAAGCTCTTTCATAACAAAGGGCTTGAACAATTCGATAGCCATCTCCTTGGGGAGACCGCACTGATATATCTTAAGCTCGGGACCGACGACAATAACCGAACGTCCCGAATAGTCAACACGCTTTCCGAGAAGATTCTGACGGAAACGTCCCGACTTACCCTTAAGCATGTCTGAAAGAGACTTAAGAGGTCTGTTTCCGGGTCCTGTAACGGGACGTCCTCTTCGGCCGTTATCTATAAGCGCATCAACAGCTTCCTGAAGCATTCTCTTCTCATTGCGGACAATGATATCGGGAGCACCGAGTTCAAGGAGTCTCTTAAGACGGTTATTACGGTTGATGATCCTTCTGTACAGATCGTTAAGATCCGATGTTGCAAATCTTCCGCCGTCAAGCTGTACCATGGGACGAAGATCGGGCGGAATAACAGGGATCACATCCATGATCATCCACTCGGGCTTGTTTCCGGACTCACGGAAAGCTTCCACAACCTCAAGCCTTTTGATGATCTTTGCCTTCTTCTGGCCCGTTGAATCTTCGAGCTGTGTCTTGAGTTCTTCTGCTTCCGCGTCAAGGTCGATGTCCATAAGAAGCTCTTTGATCGCTTCCGCACCCATTCCCACACGGAATCTTCCTTCATACTGCTCATATTCCTTTTGATACTCGGCCTCTGTAAGTACCTGCTTGTACTTAAGATCTGTTGCCATAGGATCAAGAACTATATAATTTGCAAAATACAAAACCTTCTCAAGTGTCCTCGGAGACAGGTCAAGGATCAGTCCCATACGGCTGGGGATTCCCTTGAAGTACCATATATGTGATACAGGTGCCGCAAGTTCTATGTGTCCCATACGTTCACGACGGACATTTGCCTTTGTGACCTCAACTCCGCAACGGTCACAGATAACGCCCTTGTAGCGGATCTTCTTGTACTTACCGCAATGACACTCCCAGTCTTTTGAGGGTCCGAATATCCTTTCACAGAAAAGGCCGTCCTTCTCAGGCTTAAGTGTTCTGTAGTTGATCGTTTCAGGCTTTCTTACCTCTCCCCTTGACCACTCTCTGATCTTCTCGGGTGAAGCAAGTCCGATCCTGATCGAATCAAAAGTTAAAGGCTCGTAAGCTTCTTTATTCTGTTCTGCCATTTTTCGCTCCTTTTATGAAAAAGTATAGGCTGTGATCATTCCTCTGTGTCATCGTAACTGTCTTCGAAGTCACCTTCGTCTTCGTCGTACATATCATCGCCCGACTCGTCGATGTCAACGAACTCTCCGCTGTCCTCGTCGATCTCCTGAACACCGTATCCGCTCTTACCGAAGTTCTCATCCTTACGATAATCTTTGAAATCACCTTCAAGAACGGATCTCATGTCTGTTTCGCCGTAGTCAACGGTTTCTTTGATCTCAACTTCAGTATTGTCATCACGAAGAACGCGTACGTCGAGTCCGAGTGACTGAAGTTCCTTAAGAAGAACCTTGAACGATTCGGGAATACCACCCTTGGGAATATTGTCACCCTTGATGATGGCTTCATACGTCTTGACACGACCGATTACATCATCGGACTTGACTGTCAGGATCTCCTGCAATGTATACGATGCACCGTATGCTTCAAGTGCCCAAACTTCCATCTCACCGAAACGCTGTCCGCCGAACTGTGCTTTACCTCCGAGAGGCTGCTGTGTAACAAGTGAATAAGGGCCGGTAGAACGGGCATGGATCTTATCATCTACCAGATGGTGAAGCTTCAGGTAGTGCATGTGTCCTATAGTGACGGGACTGTCAAAATACTCACCCGTACGTCCGTCACGAAGTCTTACTTTACCGTCTCTTGAGATCGGAACTCCTTTCCAAAGGGTTCTGTGATCTCTGTTCTCCGACAGATACTCATATACCTCGGGAAGCAGTTCTGCCTTGTGAAGGCTCTCAAACGTAACCCCCGATTTATCTTTTGATTCCTTTGCCTCTTTTGCATCAAAAGGAAGATTGACATAGTCGTTCGCAAGATCGAGCGTATCCATAATGTCATCTTCGTCCGCCCCGTCAAATACCGGGGTTGCGATATTAAATCCGAGTGCTTTTGCCGCAAGTGACAGATGGATCTCAAGCACCTGACCGATATTCATACGAGAGGGAACGCCCAGAGGATTAAGGACTATATCCACGGGACGACCGTTGGGAAGATAAGGCATATCCTCTATCGGAAGTACGCGGGAAACAACACCCTTGTTTCCGTGACGACCGGCCATCTTATCTCCGACGGATATCTTTCTCTTTTGAGCGATATATATTCTGACGGATTTGTTGACTCCCGGAGGAAGCTCATCTCCGTTCTCTCTTGTAAACACCTTGGCATCAACGATGATACCGTATTCTCCGTGAGGAACCTTGAGCGAAGTGTCTCTTACTTCTCTTGCCTTCTCGCCAAAGATCGCACGAAGGAGTCTCTCTTCTGCTGTAAGCTCCGTTTCACCCTTGGGTGTTACCTTACCTACAAGAATATCACCGGCTCTTACCTCGGCACCGATGCGGATGATACCGTTCTCATCAAGATCCTTGAGTGCATCCTCACCGACACCGGGAACATCTCTTGTGATCTCTTCAGGTCCGAGCTTGGTATCTCTTGCCTCAGCCTCATGTTCCTCTATATGTACTGATGTATATACATCTTCCTGAACAAGTCTCTCCGACAGAAGAACAGCATCCTCGTAGTTGTAGCCTTCCCATGTCATGAACGCTATGAGAGGGTTCTTACCGAGAGCCATCTCTCCGTTTGATGTTGAAGGTCCGTCAGCTATTACCTGACCTGCTTCGATATGCTCGCCCTTGTCAACTATCGGCTTCTGGTTGTAGCAGTTGGACTGGTTGGAGCGAAGGAACTTGGTAAGATGATATGTCTCGATCGTCTTATCATCATTCTTCACAACTATCTCATCCGATACGGAACTGATAACGGTTCCGCTCTTCTTGGCAACAACACATACGCCTGAATCGACGGCAGCCTTGGGCTCCATTCCCGTACCGATGACCGGAGCCTCGGTCTTGAGAAGCGGAACTGCCTGACGCTGCATGTTTGATCCCATAAGAGCACGGTTAGCATCATCGTTCTCCAGGAAAGGAATGAGTGCCGTAGCTACCGAGAACACCATCTTAGGTGACACATCCATAAAGTCGAACATCGACTTGTCATATTCCTGCGTCTCATCGCGGAAACGACCTGATACGTTGTTTCTTACAAAGTGTCCCTTATCATCCAGCGGCTCGTTAGCCTGTGCTACATGGTAATTATCTTCTTCGTCGGCTGTCATATAGACAACCTCATCCGTTACCCTCGGATTCTCGGGATCGGAATGATCTATCTTTCTGTAA
>JAGAFR010000010.1 GCA_017612555.1 Lachnospiraceae bacterium
AATATTTCCGGTGGGACCGTCAATATAACCGAAGAGATCTACGGTGACGGTATCCAGGCCGAGAATGTAAATATCAGCGCAGGTAATGTTAATATCACGACTGTATTTAACAATGCCGCTGTCGCATATTACACTTCAGGAAGTTCCTCAACCACACTCAACACCATTACAGAGAAGAATGATAAGTATAAGACAGAGAGGATCAATGTCTGTACCGGAGATCACGCAGGTATAAAGGCCGGAACCAAGGCTTCTACGAGAATATACAGTGATCTGAAATCGTCTGATCCGGATAATGCGACCAAGACATATTCAGCTTCAGGAGGTCTTACCATATCGGGCGGAACCGTTGTAATAGATACTCTCGGGGCGGGGCTTAAGTCAAACAGGGTGACCGGATATACTGCATGTGATAACGGTGTATATATAGTTGGTTCGCCGGATGACGCCCTTCATTCAAATAACAGCATGTCAGTAACAGGCGGCACGGTAATCCTGTACGCATCTGATGATGGTATCACGGCAGCAGGTGATCTGACCATTACGGGGAGTGACACGACAGTTGACATCAGGTCATCTTTTGAAGGGATCGAAGCAGCGAATATAACGTTTGGTACAAGCGGAAGCGAAACAGGACCATCGGTGGCAATAGTATCTGATGACGATGGTATCAATGCCGCACAAAAGACTAATGTCACATATGCATATGACAGCAGTGAAAATGAGGATTATAACTACACCAAGACGACGGAGAAGAGCGGCGGAAATAAATGTACCGTGTACAGCGGCAGCGTTACGATAAACATCGACAGTGCTTCGACTAAGACGAGGATGCTCAGAAACGGAAGTGCTGCTTCAACAAAGAGTGTAACATATATGTCTGACGGCGACGGAATAGACTGTAACGGAACTCTTGATCTTGAAGGCGGTGTGACAACAGTGTTCGGTGCATCTCCAAGTACGAGCAATTCCCCTATAGATACGGATGAAGGATTTACTCTTGGTACATCGGCAGTTCTTCTTGCTGCAGGTTCGGACGGAATGAATGAGTCGAAGCCTCAAGATGGTGGTGGAACATACATTTACTACGGCGGAAGCGGATCATCCGGGACACCGGGAGTACCCGGGAGCCCGGGAAACCCCGGCAATTTCGGTGGACCTTCAGTACCTGGAAATCCCGGGGGAATGCCGGGAGATGTGGCAGCCTCGATCAGTGCGGGATCGGTATTTAAGGTCACATCCGGAAACAGTGTGTTAACGGAAACAACAATTCCATATGCGGCTTCGTTTCTGATATATGCTTCGCCTGCATTGGCAGCGTCGGAATATTTCACGGCTACGCTTAACGGAAGTGCGGTTTCGATGACCAGGGCTTCAGCCGGATCCGTCGGAACTGATGATCCTGTAGTACCCGTTTGTCCGATAGGACCGGTATGTCCTGAAGGACCAACAGAACCGGAGCAGCCTGTAGCGACAACACCGGTTAAAAAGATAAAGCTTAATACAACAAAAGTGTCTATTGGCGTAGGACGCACATATCAGCTCAGTGTTGCTTCAGTGACACCGGCGGATGCGAGCAGCAGAGTAACATGGACCAGTGCTGACAGCAGCATCGCTTCGGTAGACAAGAATACAGGCATAGTAACTGCGGTTTCGACAGGGCTTAATAAGAAGGGGATACCGAACAAGACGAAAACTGTTAAGATAACAGCAACTGCATCAGACGGAAGCGGCAAGACCGCCGTGTGCACGGTAACCGTCGGTAATGCCGTAACAGATGTGAACTTCTATGTAAACGGTGACAAAACAAAGTCTGTCGTAACTGAAGCGGAAGTAGCAAGATCGAAAAAGATAAAACTGATACCTGTGTATACAACCACATACAGTTCCCAGGGAATGATCGTGCCGATGAACAAGAAGTTGATCTGGTCAAGCTCCGATGAATCCGTAGCAAAGGTGTCAAACGGAGTAATAACAGGTCTTAAGCGTGGCGAGGTAACGATAACGGCCAAGACCGCAGAATATGCCGGCTGTACAGAAGGAGGAGATGTTGTTGCAAACTGTAAGGTAACAGTCATTGTTCCCGTTACTTCCGCGAAGCTCAAGAAGGTCATATCGATAAAACAGGGAGCGGAGTATGATATGAACCTGAATCTCGTTGTTCTGCCGGCGGATGCACAGTACTCGGTAAAATGGAGCACATCAGATGACTCGATCGCATCCGTTGGCGAGAACACGGGAGTTATTACTGCATCAACGCAAAAAACAGGAACTGCAAAGATATCCGCGACAGTGACATCCACACAGGGTAATTACGTTAAGACCATAACAAAAAATGTTAAAGTCACTGCAAAATAGTCTTTACGCCCTGACGTTTGATCTTAAACTTTAATGATCTTTTGCCACCGTATTTGCCAGTTCCTCTGAGCACTACGGTGGCGGTTCCTGATTTTCTGTTGTTCTTATATGACTCCACGTAGAAGTCTTCATCGACGCCCAGGAAAAATCCCGGGTTGTCTTCGGTCCGTCCGTCGACGAGCAGTTCATTCAGTTCGGAATTACCGAGGGTAATATCCGAGCCTGTGTATGTTTTGTCGGAGATCTGCTGCCATAACGGGATATTGGACAGGTCATGAGCCTTGTCGTAATACATATACTTTGCTTGGACATAACCAAAATAGTTGCCTTTTCCGAATATGGTCGCTCTGATCTGCATGGATCTGTTATCCTCGGACCCTTCTTTTACTATCTCATACGTACCGATCACATAATCTGTATTATTTTTCAGTTTCTTTCCCTTTTCGTCGGTGATCGTGATATTGGGATTCTCATATCCTTTATCCGGCGGATCCTTGGGCATGAGCTTATCAGCTATATCTACGGTCATCCGGTTTATACTTGCGGTTACGACATAGTAATCGAGAGTAACACTTCCTTTATACAGACCTTTACCTTTAATGGTCAGTTTGGCGGGATCTTTATCTTGCGAAATCTTTTTGTTGTTACTGAAGCTTACGGTATAATCCCTGCCTTTCACGAGGTCTTTGTCGCCGTCTTTTACTTCAATCCACGAAGGTATAGCTCCGCTCTTGGAATAAGGTACATAATTTTGCCAATTATATGTAAAATCACCCTTATCCGGTTCCTGCAGTTCACGGCCCTTTGTTATCTTAAATGTTGCCTTTACACTTCCGGTTATGCCATTTTCGTTTCCGGGGATTGCCGTAAAGGTCACGGTTGCTTTGCCCGGGTCAGTGTTATTCGAGACCAGGCTTACCTTATAATCGGTGTTTTCCGTAAGAGAAGTCGGCGTTCTGCCGTCGAGCTTCAGCGAGAGAGTGTACTTACCCGGCTCCGGAACTATAGGTTTACCGGTATAAACGTATGAAGCCGGATTAAACACAACCTTGGCATTTTTAAGAAGCTTATTGGTGCTGTCGGTAACCGTAAGACCGGTGGTCATCTTACCGGTAAAGTATGATCGATCTCCCGAGGGCTCTATTATGATCGTGTATTGACCGGCCTCAGAAATACTGTCTGTTATCTCTTCCGAACCATCCTTTTGATAGCTGAACTTGAAACTGTTCTTTGCAATCTCTTTGCCGCCATCACCCGCGTATCTTATTTCCGGCACAGGTTTTATCGCGCTTCCGGTATATGCCGCACCTGTATCGGAAACATTAACACAGGTTTCCTTGGGATCGTCGGAGAGGAGAGCCTTGGAGATATTAAACTCTTTCTGATATTTTGGCGTCTCGCTGTATTCGCCCCTGAAAGTTATAGTCAGTACCGCCTTCTTACCACTAATATCGGTGGGTTTGTTATTGTTACTGTAAGAGATCTTATAATCCTCACCCTCAGTCATAAGATCCGTGCCGTCGTACAGTTTCAGATCATTCTGAATGACGGGAGAGCCCCAATAATAGTAGTCAGGCTCAAATCCCACAAGCCGAATGTTTGATGAGATCTTGATGATCCTGCTGTCATCTATGATCCTGCGGGAGACTTCATTACCGTCGATCTTTTCTGAAATGATCCTTCCGTCATCACTTTCCCCGTTTTCGGTCGTAACTGAGTTGAATCCCTCGGGTATGCTGCTTACAGGGATCTTCATTTCGCTGTAGGCGTTGTCGATATTGACATTTACGTTTGAAGAGATCGAATCCATTTCGGGGATGAGATACAGCCACAGATAATGACCCGGTTGTACGGTATATACGGTGGGCAGCATATGAATGGTATAGTCATAATACGAACCGGCTGTTATATCACCCTTTACGGCAGAAGCGGGATAATAACCTGCTTCGGGAGAACCCAGATCGATCACGCCTTTTGTTATGAGTTTTTTATCAACATATGTAGTCGTGTACTCTTCGAGATCAAATGGATCAAGTTTGCCTCCTCTGTCGATATAATAACTGATCAGGGATGACTTGGACGGAGAATCACTTTCTTTTGATACATAAGCCGGAAACTTATCCGGGGAGATATCATAGAGCATTGCACCAAGTACCATCCGGCCTTTTCCGGTTTTCGGTATCTCGGGAACTCCGGCTCTTATACGAACTTCAGCCTTACCCTGTATCGTTATCTCTTCGGACACGCGTCGTATCCAGTTCGACGAATAGATCTGTCCGTCTTCGCCAACGCCGTTTTGATCACATTCGATCCCCTCGAAGTAATCATCTATTGAATAGTACGGATCGTCACCTGACATCAGGATGTCTTTGCCGGGATCATAAGGTTTATTGTCAGCTGACCCTGTAGCGCCTGATTCGTATGTAGTGTTTTTTTCGGGTGTTTCGATGGTTATCTGATCATCGTTTCCCGGAGAGAGGGTAATGCTCCTGGAAGTATCGTCACACCAGCTGTCATCGACCCATTCATCATATGCTGCAAAGCGTCCATCCTTGTTGCTCTGGACATAATACTTGGGAAGTGTGTTCTCTATATCGTTGTTTAAGTCGCAAAGATAACGGCAGTACCATTTATTGAGTATTTCCTCATAGTAATTATTATCTATTTCGATCGTCTCAAGAGTCTCGTGCCCGCCCTGATGAAGTATCACCCTGACATCGCAGCCGCTTTTTTCAAAGGCCCTTCTCATAAGGTCGGCCTGCTTGGTGCGGACATTGTAATCATTAAAACCCTGTACGATAAGAGCCGAGGCCTTTATCGTACCTGCCGCCACATCAGAGTATTCTCTTTTTGTCCAAAAATCGCCGAAGTGACCTGCAAGGGTTGTTTCGGAAAGGTCAAAATAGCCGAACAGTTTGGAGGCAAGAGAACGAATTGAATCGGATTTGGTATCCCTGCCGAAGAATCTGCTCGAGTTATCACCTGAAATACCACCGGTGTATTTGTTTTCTTCATATTGCGCTACACCCTGAGTGTTCGTATAAGAGTACCAGCTTGCAATACCGGCTTCGGGTACGATCGTCATCAGTCCGTCAACGCCTGTTGCGGCAACTTCATATGCCATGGTGCCGTTATAAGAACACCCTCTCATTGCCACTTTTCCGCTGGCCCAATCGGCAGTAACGGGAATGGTTCCTTCCCTGTCGGCAAATGCCATCCTGCCGTCTTTATGATTTATCCATTCAACGACATCTTTGAAGGCTTCAACTTCAGCGATGCTGCCGCACGATGACAGTCCGTCGGAACCGTTCGTTCCAAGCCCTGCGGATTCAACAACGGCAAATCCGCGAACAAGGAAATAATCATGATTATTCAGCGCATCAATGAAATAAGTGTTACTGTCTTTGACATTATCATAATGGTAGTACCAGTTGTTTGATGAAAATGCTTCCTCATTGTCCCGCGAGGCAAGTTCGAGAGATGATATCGCAGGGCATACGGGAGTGTGGTCATTGCCCGCCTTGTAAAGATCATCTTCGGTAAATCCATCAAGATCTTTTTCTTCTGCGGGTTGTGGTATGAGCTGATCTTTTTCATCATCACTGAGAATGTCTTTTGTACCGGCCATATACGGACTTGCCTCAAATATGGCAGGAGCTGCATTGGTACCGGCAGCCCGGCGCGGAACCTGAACCACGGCCTGGACAAGATCGTTCATTCCGTCAAGATCCGTATCGTAATCGGTCTCAACATAAACGGCAAAGCGGAGGATATCACTGTTAGTGTTGGTATATCCGGCTTTGATCTTATTCTTATCCTCCATGTCTATGATCGGCTTAGCCATGCCGTCTTCGAAGACCATGTATGAGGATCCGTCTTCATCTACGGCCGGTTCCGTGTCTGCTTCAACAATGACAGGTTCATAGGCGAACTCTTCGGCATAGGCATTTACGTCCATGGCCAGAGCGCCGGTCAGTATGGACCAGATGATCAGCCAGGATGTTTTTGATCTTAAACTCTTAAAATGATTCATGATATTTCTCCCTTCTGTGAGCTCTGTGTATATCAGCATTTCCTGCTTAGAATACCTTGAACGGGATGGTTAGTTTCTTGCCGGATCCGTCCCTTGCTCTGATGTTGATCTTTCCCGAACCTTTTTCTCGGATGACCGCGGTTAACCTGTAAAGCTTTTTCCCATCAACGGTCACGTATGATCCCAGCGCTTTTGAAAATCCAATTGCTTCCGGATTGGTTGAGGAAACCTGGATTATGGTTCTTTCATCCAAACGGTCCGAACCGGATAATTCAACTAAAAATGTAACGTTGTGTACATGATCTTTGCTTACATTACCGATCTTGGATAAGTCAGCATTATACTCCTTAACTTCAACAAGTTTATTGGATGATTGTATGCCATAACACTTGATACTCTGAGTCGGCTTTGCCGCATATACGGAATAGGTACCGAGGCAGCCTGTTCCGTCGGTTGCACTTGCACTGACCTTTATGATGAACTTTGAAAAAGCATATCCTTCACCGGCGCTGTCGGGAACAACGGGTATAAAGTCTGCTTTTTTATTAAGCGAGAGTTTCCCTGAAGAACTTATCGAAGCGAGTTTTTTATCCTTAAACTCTTTTGTCATATCAACCACCTGATCGGTTTTGCCCTTGCAGGAAAAGACCGCTGATACGCCAAAGTCCCATGTGAGTTTTGTGATCGTAGGGTTTCCGTAAGTCCGGCCGGGGGTTGCCGTCAGCTGAAGGCTCTTACCGTAAGCCAGAGCAGCCTGTCCGTCCTTGGTGTTGATCGACACACCTGACATCGGAACGATCGTATTTACCGAAAAAGTTGCCTTCTTATTGCTTCCGTCCGTAGCGGCAAAAGTGATCTTGGCAGAACCGGCTTTTTTACCGGCTCTTATCACGAATGTGTTTTCCTTTTCGTCGTATTCAACATGTGCCACGGCAAGGTTACTTGAAGAAAAGCTCAGTCGTGACTGTTCTCCGAGATCCGTACCCGCATCGACAAAGATGGCGCTTTCATCCGTATCCTCAGTACTGAGAATATCCACGTTATACAGCCTTACGGAAGAGAGCGTTCCTTTCTTCTCAACGGGCATATGTACTTTCTTTTCATAGTCAGTCATTGAGGATATTCTTGCTTTTGCAGTCACATTTGTTACAGGGGGTTTTACGACAACTCTGTACTGCGCCGGTGCGATATCATCGTCACCGTTGATCGATGCCGTGATCGTTATTTCCGTATCTGCAGGTACATTTTTCTTAACGGAAAGCTTTCCCGAAGAGGAGATGGCAATCCCCGGGACTTCGTTTGCCAGGGACCACTTCACACCGTGTTTTTTGAGAAATGAAGGGTCGGCGGGATCCAGTCCTGCGGTAAATGAAACGGACTTACCCGCAGCCGCATATTTGCTTCCGTAAATTACCAGTTTAGCGCCGGCAGAGGGTTCGTCTCCGGCAAGCTTTAAGTCCTTGACTGTAACGATCTTGCCTATCGTACCTTTGGCGCTGACATAAGCTGCTTTTAGAGTAAACGGCTCTCCCGATCCGACACCGGCGCTTACCAGTTCACCGGACCCTATCAACTGATCGTTATCTGCACGGAATGTCCCTTTGGAGCAAATGCCGTCCTTCATTACGGGATTGCTTCCGTTTACGGTGTACAGATAACCGAATGAACTGATGTTTTCCGGAGCTTCAAAGCGGATCGAAGATCCTTCTCCAAGCTCGGTACCGGAGGTGAGTTCCCGGAATTCCGTCTCGGAAGCATCTTTTTTAAACTTTATGGAAACGGAAGATGTATCGGGGCTTTTGGCGGTATCTTCAAACAATGCTGCGGCATTGACGATGCCGGCTCCGATAAGCTTGTCCGGATTGGCGGTTGCGCTTTTTGTGATCGCATCCCTGACTTCGGAAGGAGTAGGGTATTTACCGGTCTTTTCATAACAGTAGCTTATATAAAGAGCACATACTCCGGTAACGACAGGTGCCGCCATCGAAGTTCCGTTAAGTGCGGCATACCAGTCATTATGATCCACGGAAGAGTACACATACGGATAATTTGTTTTTGCATTATGTCCGTTTACCGTAGAATATATCAATGCCCCCGGAGCGGCTATTGTTGCATAGCCGTATGTTGAAAAATAAGTGCGATTTCCGTCCCTGTCTACCGCAGCAACGGAGATCACACCGTCATAGCAGGCAGGATACTTGATGATATTGGTTGCGTCATTTCCGGCGGATGCAACAACAGTAACGTTATTTTCAATCGCCGTTTTTATGGCTTTATCCAGTTCAACGCTGTATTGCGTGTAGCCTAAACTCATGTTGATCAGCTGAGCATACGGCTCGCGGTCACTGTCCGCGCATGCTACATATCGTATGGCTCTGCATATATCACTCGTCTGTGTTGTTGCATAAGTTCGCCCGGAAGAATCTGTTGCTTCTTTGGAGATCGGAACTCCGAGGATGTTGACTCCGGGAGCTACTCCGACACCGCCTTTTTTATTGTTGGGTGTCATACTGATTATTCCGGCCACATGGGTTCCGTGCCCGGCTGTGTCCAGAGGTGTGCCTCCGCCGAGTATCGCGCGAAGATCTTCCTCCGGTACCAATGTCACGCTTCGAAGGTCATTGGTCATAAGATCCTCATGATCCACATCTACTCCCGAATCGATGACGGCTACGGTGACTTTGTTTGATCCGCGTGTTGTTCCCCACGCTTCATATGTGCCGATCATATCGTGCATCCACTGATATCCGTTCTTGTATTCGCTTTCAGAAGGTGTTACCACCACGGGCTGATCATTTTGATCATATTTTATGCTGTGCTCCGCGAATCTGTATTCGGGGTCAAAGGCCGGATCGTCGTACTCCTTTACCACATCCGACCATGACCGGGCAGATGTTGCAGAACCCGTAAGAGGAGAGGAGTCTGATGATCCGACATAAACTGTTTCGTCATCAGATTCCACCGGTTCTTCAATGGGAACGATATAGACCGGACTGACCGCCGGAAGATCAGTTAACGGATCTGCGCCTGCAGCGACTGCCTGTGCAACGGTAACTTCCGGATCGGTGAGCACTGCAACGGCAATGCCGTATGCGTAAGATTCGAGCTCGGCATTATATGCTGCCGCAACTTCTTCGGCGTACTCCTGTGAATCTGCGGAATACATGATCCTGTCCCGGACGTAATCAACATCCGGTGTAAGAGAAGCAACGGTGCCCGCAACGTCATGTTCGAGATTTGCAGCCTTATCATTGATATTTTCTTCACTCAGTACAAATCCCTGATCCATTCCCGGCAGACCGAAGGGAAGGTCGGAAGATTCCTCGGCCATAACGGGTATGCCGTTTGACAATATCAACGCAAGTATCAGCAGAACCGCCCCCGCTTTCTTAACGTAACCCATTGATCCGTTCATGAACATAAGCTCCTTTCAGTGCTTTTGAAGAGTTAGATTTATATTATACCAAAATCTTTGCAAAAATGGTAAACTCAATGGAAAGGAAGTTTAAACAGGAGGAGGAATAAAAATGGTTAAGCATGTGATTTTGTGGACGCTCAAGTCTGAGTATTCAAAAGAGGAGAAAGCAGGCATCAAAGCCGGTATCAAGAGCGGGCTTGAGGGCCTAAAGGGTGTGGTCCCCGGACTTGTGGATATAAAGGTCAATACCGAACCGCTGGACAGCTCCAACTGCGATGTGATGCTCGATTCTACTTTTGAAGATGAAGCTTCGCTCAAAGGATACTCGGTGCACCCGAGTCATGTGGAAGTGGCGAATACCAAGGTGCGTCCGTACACGGCAAGCAGAGTGTGTATGGATTACGAAGTATAAGGTAGCTCTCAAGGAACGGCAGGGATAAGAAATGGCAGAAATAGGAACGGTTATCAAAGACCGGATAGAGATGGACTATTGTAGATTCGGAACAGGAAACGGTGTATTTGTGATCCTGCCGGGACTCAGCATCAGGAGCGTAATGATCGCAAAGGATACAATAGAGGAAGCCTATTGTGTCTTCAAGGATGATTATACGACGTATGTATTTGACAGGAACAGGAACATCACCGATGACTATTCGATCTATGATATGGCAGATGATACGGCAGCAGCCATGAAGGAACTGGGCCTGTTTGATGCATGTGTCTTCGGAGCTTCTCAGGGAGGGATGATAGCAATGGCGCTTGCCATAAAGTATCCCGAACTTGTGGGAAAGCTTGTCCTTGGTTCCACGTCACCGCATGTCAAACCTTTCCAAAGGGAAGTTGTGAACAGGTGGATCAGGCTTGCTGCTGATAAGGACAGGGAGGGATTGTATCAGGAATACGGAAAAGAGATATATCCTCCCGATGTATATGAACAGTATAAAGATGCCTTTTCGAAAATGGCACAGGATGTAACCGATGAGGAACTTGACAGGTTCATCATATTCGCAAAGTCGATAATAAACTATGACGTATCGCGTGATCTTAAGAAGATAAAATGTCCGGTCCTTGCACTCGGGGTATACGAGGATCCGGTACTTGACAGCGATGCTACGATGGAGATAGCTGAAAATCTTGACGACAGGCCGGACTTCTCTCTTTATATGTACAGAGGTTACGGACACGCCGCTTTTGATACGGCACCGGACTATAAAAAGAGGATAATTGATTTTCTCGAGACATAAACATACGGTATACAGCGTATTTCATTGACTTGAACGGATTGCCTGGATTATAATATTTTTTGAATTATCAAGCCGTATGGCTAATGATAGTGGAAATCGGAGGAGATTACAAATGGAGAAGGGAAAGGTTACAAGGAACGTTAAACCAAGAAGCAAAGCAACGATCCTGTCCAAGATGAGCACCAAGATAACGCTTCTTATAAGCGCGATCGTATTTGCGGTCATACTCGTTTTGGTAATAGTTGCGGAGTCTCGCGCAACCGGAGCGCTGGAAGATACTTATCTTAATTACGCTCAGAATCTTGCAGAGGAGGCAGCGATAGGTGTTGACTTTGCTACGGAATTCGGTGAGCAGGCTTACGGAGGATATGCCAAGAATCTTGCACAGGAAGCCGCTGTTTCGATCAATTTCTCAAGACAGTTCGGAGAGACCGTTTACAAGGCTTATGCGCAGAATCTTGCCGAGGAAGCTGCCAAGGCGGTTAATCTTGCGGCAGCCAGAGACGGCGCCAACCTCAACGCAATCCTCGGCAGTGTTAAGATCCAGGGTGTGGAAGGTTCATATGCATATATGGTATCACCGACCGGAACCATGCTGTGGCATCCTAATGCCGAGAAGATCGGTAAACCGGTTGAGAATGCGGCAGTCAAAGGGATCGTTGAGGATCTGAAGGCCGGCAAGAAGGTTGAGAACGGATCCGTCCTTTACGAATACAAAGAAGCACTTAAGCTTGCGGGTTATGCATTTACCGCATCAGGGAATATCATGATCGTTACGGCTGACTATGATGAGTTCATGAAGATCGATTATGACACGCTCCTTGGAAATATCACGATAGACGGTGTAGAAGGCTCATATGCATACATGGTCGCACCTGACGGAACGATGCTGTGGCATACGAATCCCGAGAAGATCGGACAGCCCGTTGAAAATGCAGCAGTAAAAGGAATAGTCGCTGATCTTGCCGCCGGCAAGACTGTGGAAGACGGATATGTCATATATGAGTACAAGGATGCGCTTAAGCTTGCAGGGTATTCATTTACAGATACAGGCAATATAGTACTTGTTACTGCCGATTACGACAAGCTCATCAACATAGATTATGATAAGTTGATAGGCCAGATCGAGATGTCGGGAGTAGAAGGCTCATATGCTTATATGGTATCACCCGAAGGAACGATGCTCTACCACAAGGATGCATCCAAGATCGGCAATCCGGTTGAGAATGCCGCAGTTAAGGGAATTGTCGCGGACCTTGCCGCAGGAAAGAGTGTTCCGAACGGTTCATGCACATATGAATACAAAGATGCATACAAAGTAGCCGGATATGCGTTCACAAAAGCAGGAAACATAGTTATCGTAACAGCCGACAGAGATGTCATGATGTCCGGTGTTGACAGCATGAAAGCGGCACTTATCATCATAGGTATCATATTCATGATCATTGCCGTTGTTCTTGTGGCGTTCTTTACAAGCTTCATGTTAAAAGGCCTTGATAAGCTCATTCCCGTTATCAACAAGACCGCAAACTATGACTTTACCGAAGATGCCGAGTCGAGGAAACTTGAAACAAGAAGTGATGAGATCGGTGTTATCGCAAGAGCGCTCGGCAAGACGAGGAACAATCTGCGCGATATGGTTGCGATGATCTCCCGCGCAGGATCCAGTATCGATACCAACGTCAATATGCTTCAGGCTACGATCGATAAAGTCGGTACCATATGTGAAGACAACTCGGCAACTACCGAGACACTTGCTGCAGGAATGGAAGAGACAGCAGCTACAACTTCAACCATTGCCCAGAATGTTGCCAATGTCCAGGGTAATGCCAAAGACATCGACAGGATGGCTGATGAAGGAACACAGCTTGCAAACGAAGTCTCCAAGCGAGCCAACGAACTGGCAACAACGACCGAACTTGCCAGCAGGAAGACGATGGAGATATATGAAAGCGTTAAAGTCAAGTCTGATGAAGCGATCCTCGCTTCACAGGCTGTTAATAAGATCAATGAACTGACGGGAACGATCATGGCGATCTCATCACAGACATCACTCCTTGCACTTAATGCTTCAATCGAGGCGGCAAGAGCAGGCGAGGCAGGACGCGGATTTGCGGTAGTCGCTACGGAGATCGGTAATCTTGCCACACAGACGTCTGAGGCTGTCCAGAGCATCGGCGGTATCGTTGAAGAAGTCAACAGCGCAGTAGGTCAGATGTCCGACTGCCTGACTCAGACGACGTCATTCCTTGAGACCAATGTATTGTCCGATTATCAGGAGTTCGGAAAGGTGAGCGTACAGTACAGAGATGATGCCAATACATTCGGTAACAGCATGCATGATATACGAAGCAGTGTAGGAAGCCTGACCGGTGATATCGAGAAGATAGCGGGAGCCATAAGCGGGATCGATACCAACGTTACCGAAACAAGCCACGGAGTTGTGGATATCGCCGAGAGGACTACCGAGATGGCATCAGATACGTCCACAAGCGTTGAGAAGGTAAATGAGTGTCGCGGCGCTGTTTCCGACCTGAACGATATAATCAATAAGTTCAGCCTGTAAGCCGGAATTGAAAGATTTGAAATTTTTTAGTGTGTTTTAACGATGTTTGTGTTATCATGTAACGGTAACAAAAATCTATCTCAATTATGAGGAGGAGAAATATGTCATTTGTTGATGCTATTAAATCAGTATTTACGCAGTATGTAGGTTTTTCAGGCAGAGCACGCCGCAGTGAGTATTGGTACTGGACTCTTTGCAATTGTATCATCAGCGGTGTTCTCAGCGGACTTGCAAGAAATGGCGGATTCTTCACGGTTCTCAGCGTGATCTGGTCACTCGCTGTTCTTCTTCCCGGTCTTGCAGTTTGCGTCCGCAGACTTCATGATATCGGCAAGTCAGGATGGTGGCTTCTTCTTGCGCTGATACCTGTTGTCGGTGCTATCATACTTATCGTGTTCTTCGTTAAGGATTCAGAGCCCGGTGAGAATGCTTACGGACCTAACCCCAAGGAAGCGTAATACATAAACCGGATAAGACAATATGATACAAGAAAGCAGTCTGCATTATGCAGGCTGCTTTCTTGTTTGTAATTCATTCTGGAGAAATGTGTTATTCTTTATCCTTCGGTCTCAATCTTATCCTTCGGAAGACGGTCGTATATCATCTGTTCGAGTTCTTCCGAATCTATAGGCTTGGTGAGATAACCGTCAAAACCGCATTCCATATAGTATTCCCGGGCTCCGGCAACAGCGTTGGCGGTAAGGCATATGACAGGAGTCTCGCGGTTTATGTTGCCGGGATCGGCATTCATTTCTCGAAGAGTCTCAACACCGTCTTTTCCGGGCATCATATGATCAAGGAAGATGATGTCATATTTATTCTCAGCGGCAAGTCTTACGGCGTCATCACCGTTATCTGCCGTATCTATCCCGATCTCTGTCTTGGCCAGAAGCCCCCGGAACACTACAAGATTGACTGCCATGTCATCAACGGCAAGTACACGTGCGCCGCTTGCCTTGAACTTGGGAACATACTTTTTCTCGGTCAGGTTCTCATCGGATTCAAGCTTGTATTCACCGATAGGATCCCATTTGCGGACGGTCTGTACAAGTTTTATTGTAAATTGCGAACCTTTTCCGTAGTCACTCTTGATTTCGATCGTACCACCCATCATCTTGAGAAGGTTATTTGTGATAGCCATTCCCAGTCCGGTTCCCTGGATGCCGCGGTTCTTCTTCTGGTCAAAACGTTCGAATTCCGTAAATATCCGTTGGATGTTTTCGGGTTTGATACCGATACCGGTGTCAGCAACGGATACGGATAATACGACACAATCATTTATCTTGATATCTTTATCATAAGTGGCGATCATCCGTACGCTTCCTTCGGGAGTATATTTAACTGCGTTCGTAAGGATATTTGTGATGATCTGCTTGAGCTTCAGTTCATCGCCGTACAGAGACCTGGGGATCTCGGGATCGATGTCTATCTCAAACTTAAGGCCTTTGTTTTCCGCCTGAGGTCTGATCATTGCGATCAGAGCATCCAGAAGAGAAGTAAAGTCATAATCGTTTGCTATTATCTCCATCTTACCGGATTCTATCCTGGACAGATCGAGTATGTCATTCACTATGCCAAGGAGCGTGTCGCCGGAATTCTTGATGTTACGTGAATAGGAGAGGATCTGAGGATCATTTGATTCACGCAGTATCATTTCATTCATTCCGAGGACGGCGTTGATAGGTGTCCTGATCTCATGAGACATGCTTGACAGAAAAGCTGTCTTGGCTTCGTTTGCCGTAACGGCCCTCTCTGTCATACCGATAAGGTTATCACGCTCCTGCCTCTCAAGTGAGATGTTCTCAAGCATCCACAGAAGGCCTGTTATCCTGCCGTTTGCCTCACGCTTGGACACTATAAACCTGGCTCTTACCCAAATATTTCCGTAGCTCATGTATTCCGTAGTGATCGTGTCGGTATCTTTCATACGCTCCTGAATGGTGCTCAGATCCGTAAAATCGATGGCATTCTGTTTAGTGGGACTCTCGGGGAGCCTGTGCATTATGCCTGCAAATATCTCATCCATATTGTGATCCATGACTTTTATGGCTTCGGCTACTGCGGGAGTGGCGCTCTTGATAACGTTGGCATCGTTATTCACAAGATCGAGTTCGATGAGCAGCATGTAGATATCGGCAGAAGACGTCAGAAGAGAGCGCAGGTGATTGGCTCTTGCTTCCCTTTTGCCGGAATAGATCATAATAAGGGTAAACACGATAAGAGTAAGTATAACGGCAAAGATACTGAGTAACATCATACGCCTTAAAGGCTTGTATATAGTTTCGGAATCAACGATGGAAACGCTGTACCAGCCGCTGCCAAGGGAAGCTGCATATACGGTATAGCTTCGGCCGTCATATGTAACGTCGAAACTGTCATCGGAAGTGCTTGAAAGATATTCCATTATATTGCCGTACATTGAATCCTTCTCTTCAAGGTAGTTCCTGCCGATCTGCGCGCTGTCACTGTGGGCTACCACAAAGCCGTCACGGCTTACGATGAAGTTGATGGAATTAACATATTTCTGCGTGGATTCTTCAATGATCTCCTGAATACGCTCAAGAGTAACATCTACCGCTATGACGCAATCATGCTGGGGGATGCTTTGCGACAATGTCATGACTATACTTCCGGAGTAGAGGTCAAGATATGGGTTAACCAGTACTATATCTCCATCCGCAGCCATGGCCTCTGTATACCACGGGCGTTCAACGGGATCATAGTCTGCATCCGGTTCCCACAAAGATCCGTCAACATACTCACCGTTCACGTAGCCGTATATACCGGTGGTGTTGGGCAGTATAGAGCCGATTACGGTATCTGTTTCGTCAACGAGATAATCAAGTATCATGTCTTTACTTGCGTTGCTGTGGATCATTTGATGCACGGCATATACAGACCGCTCAAGAGTATATCTGGCAGACGAAAAGTACAGATCTATCTCTTCAACGGTGTCTGCTGCGTTGATCTCGCCGGCCTCAAGGATGCTCTGTCTCGTATATGTTAGCAGAAGCATATGATAGGTAAGCACAATGGCGATAAATAATACCGCTATTATCGGAAATACGATGGCTTTCCTCAGTCCGTACCCCTGAATGACCTCTTTAAATGGGATTTTTGTTTCTTTTTGTTGCAGATTTGATTTTTCTTGTGTATTCATGGGTAATATTATACACATTTTTTACAAAATACAAAAGGATTTACTTGAATACATCGTCATTTTTGATATAATTATTCATATGTATACACCTGACTTACATCAGGGAAGTATAGGGGTAGTAAGAAGAAAGGTGGTTAGAACATGAAACTACGTACAAAGATTATCATGGTTGCAGTGCTTCCTGTAGTTGTTCTCGGTATCTTCATTTATTTCTTTGCAGATGCCAAGGTAACGAGCAGCATGGAAGCCGAAGTATTCACAGGCCTGCATTCGTCGGTTCTGGCAGTCAGGGATTCGCTGGAAGAGGTCAATCAGGATCCGTTCGTACTCGATGGCGATAACCTGATGAAGGGTGATTACAACGTTACCGCAGAGACAGCCATCGTGGATGGTATCAAGTCGGGAACAGGTACGGTTACGACGATCTTCTTCGGTGATACGCGTTATGCAACGAGTGTTACGAAGCCGGGAACGAGCGAGAGAGTGCTCTACACCCAGGCCGGTGAAGCCGTCATCAACAAGGTACTTAAGGGCGGCCAGGAGTATTCGGCATCAAATGTTGATATAGTAGGAAGCAAGTATTATACATATTATGTTCCGCTGTACCAGTCGGGCACCAAGGAAGTTGTCGGTATGGTATTCTGCGGACGCGCTCAGGAAGACGTTGAAAAAGAGATCAATGTTGTTACCAACAGTATTCTTATCGGAACTATCATAGCGGTTATCATTGCATCGATAATCGCGGTTGCGGTTGCTCTTGCGATCACCAATGCGATCAACGGCGGTATTTCGATCCTCAACAAGGTTTCACAGGGAGACCTTACGGAGCCTGTTCCGGACGGTGTGATCAACCGCAAGGACGAGCTCGGGCTTATGGGAAGCTGTATTGAAGAGCTTCGTACGAGCCTGATCGAGATCATTTCGGAGATCAAGAATCAGTCGTCGAACCTGTATTCTTCATCCGATAAGCTTGATATCGCTTCACGTGACGCAAGCGATTCCATCGGTCAGGTCAATCAGGCTATCGCCGAGATCTCGGACGGTGCATCATCACAGGCAAGCGAGACTCAGTCTGCTACAGAGAATGTCATCCTTATGGGTAACATGGTCGAAGATACATCATCAGAGCTCAAGAATCTCGTTGAGATATCAGATGCCATGAGAGATGCAGGTAACAAGGCTATTGAGACACTCGGACAGCTTGACAAGATCAACAGGAGAGCTTCGGGTGCCATCGATCTTATATATGAACAGACCAATACGACCAATGAATCCGTAGCAAGGATCCGTGAAGCTACAGCGCTTATCACGGATATCGCCGAAGAGACAAACCTCCTGTCGCTCAACGCTTCCATCGAGGCGGCAAGAGCAGGAGAGCAGGGTCGCGGATTCGCAGTCGTTGCAAATCAGATACAGAAGCTTGCCGAGCAGTCAAATGAGAGTGCCAGCAAGATCGCAGCTATCATCACAGAGCTTCTTGCAGATTCCGAGAACAGCGTTAAGACTATGGATGAAGTTCGCCAGATCATGGAAGAGCAGAGTGAGGATGTACGCAAGACTCAGGAAGCGTTCGAAGACGTCAGAAGCGGTATCGACAAGACTTCACAGGGTATGGGCAATATCTCCGAGAAGACTACGAGTCTTGATTCCGCGAGAGTATCGGTTGTCGATGTTGTACAGAACCTTACGGCTATTGCCGAAGAGAATGCGGCAAGTACCCAGCAGACAAGCGCAAGCGCAAATGAGTTCTCCAGTCTTGTCGGCAACATCAAGGATGAGACCGTTGCCCTTAAGGGAATCGCGGAAGGCATCGAGAAGAGTGTCGGAGTATTCAAGCTTTAAGCTGTGTTTTAACCATATGAACTTTGAGAAAGCGGTATTTATACCGCTTTCTTGCGTAGTGGAGGTATTACGGTGGCTGACAGATCGACCATAGACGGATTTGCATTTTCGGATGATGCGGATGTATCCCTTGCGGCATCTGAGATCGAGAAGATCAAGTATATAGCGAGCAAGATGAACATGGATAATCCACAGGGGGTGCTGGCGGTTTATGACAAGCTCATAACCGGCGGTATATTCGTAACTCCTGTAGGATACGAATACCTTCGTACTCTCCAGAGTTTTCTGTACAAGAATAAGGATATCCCGGACGACGCGGTTCGCGAGATCCCCGTTCCGATCTCATATACGAGGGCTCTTAACTTAAGGAGCGAGGAACGAGAGGAAAAGTTTGCCAAACAGCGTGAGATGAGAACGCTTCGCAAGACATTCAGAACAGAGTACAAAATCTCGCTCATAGTTAATATCATACTTGTGATCATGGTGATAGCGATGTTCATCATCACCCTCAAAGCCGAGAATCCCAACATGATCAATTACAGGACAGCCATACTTAATCAGTACAGTGAATGGGAACAGGAGCTTAGCCGACGAGAAGAGGCTGTCAGACAGAAGGAACTACAGTTGCAGGAGCAGGAGTAGCCAGGTATGGATAAGGTCAAGATACTCGTTGTAGACGATGAGAGCAGGATGAGAAAACTTGTAAGGGATTTTCTTGTCAAGAAAGATTATGCCGTGGTGGAAGCCGCTGACGGACAGGAAGCGATCGATATCTTTTTTGAACAGCAGGACATTTCTCTTGTAATACTGGATGTCATGATGCCGAAGATGGACGGCTGGGAAGTGCTCAAGGAGATCCGTGCATATTCAAAGGTTCCGGTCATCATGCTGACGGCAAAAGGTGATGAGAGCGATGAACTTAG
Organism: Lachnospiraceae bacterium; assembly: GCA_017612555.1. Classification (GTDB taxonomy): domain Bacteria; phylum Bacillota; class Clostridia; order Lachnospirales; family Lachnospiraceae; genus UBA2868. The sequence continues at coordinate 19,545 of JAGAFR010000010.1, forward strand.
CGGATTCGAGCTCGGTGTGGATGAGTATATCTCCAAACCTTTCTCACCCAAGATCCTTGTTGCAAGAGTGGATGCACTTCTTCGAAGGAGCAATCTCATAAATGAGGAAGCCAAGCTGGAGTACAAAGAGATCGTACTTGATAAGGCAAGCCATACGGTTACGATATCAGGTAAGAACATAGAACTGTCGTTTAAGGAATTTGAACTCCTGGCGTACTTCATGGAGAATAAAGGACTTGCCCTTTCCAGGGAGAAGATACTCAATCACGTATGGAACTATGATTATTTCGGTGACGCGAGAACTATAGATACGCACGTCAAGAAGCTGCGCTCCAAAATGGGAGAGTGCGGTGATTATATAAAGACCATATGGGGTATGGGCTATAAGTTCGAGGCGTGATAAAAAAGGATAAGGTCATATAACAGTTTTAATAACATAATTGGAAGGAGAGAATAAATCATGAAGACTTTTGTAAAAAACTCGGAAAAGGTGTATGTACGTTTCGCATTAGGTTTCCTTAGGAGTTTCCTTCCGGTGCTTCTCTGTGTTTTGCTGGTAGGAGCCGACACCGTCTCGGCATGCACCACGATCATTGTGGGTAAGAAAGCCTCCGCCGATGGCAGTATCATATTCGGCCGTACGGCAGATACCCACGGGCTCAGTCCGGTCCGTTTTGAGTACCGGGAAGCACGGGAAGATGGCGCCTTCTTTACAGACCCTTCCAACGGGTTTTCATGCCCTCTGCCGGGGAACGCCTGCGGCTATCTGACCATGCCCGGTATTGACATCGGAACCAACGGCAGCTGGGATGAAGCTACCATCAACGACCATGGCGTCTGCATCAGCGCCACGGAAAGCATATATACCAACGATAAGGCAAAAGCAGCGGATCCCTTCGTGGATAACGGCATCGGTGAGCAGTCAATTCATGCCGTGACCGCACCTTACGTGCATACAGCCCGTGAGGGTGTGGAATACTTGGGAAAACTGATCGACAAGTACGGTAACGCAGATGCAGGCAACGGTGTTATCTTCGGTGACCGGGACGAGGTTTGGTATATGGAGATCTATGCCGGTCACCAATGGGCAGCAGTCAGAATTCCCGACGATTGTTATGTTATCGCGCCAAATGATGGCCGGATCGGGGAAATCGACGTTACGGACACGAAAAACGTGATCGTTTCCAAACATCTGGTGGATCTTGCAAAGAAAGGCGGATTCTTCGTCGGAAACGGGAATGTTATCGACACCACCCGCACCTATTGTACGGAGCTTAGGAATTACAGCCAGATCCGCGCCTGGGAAACTCAGCGCAGATTCAGTCCTTCATTGACGTCCAAAACCTACGATGTCAATACATATTATCCTTTTGCCCTGAAGCCGGATAAGAAGATAGGTCTGGAGGATGTAATGGAACTGTGCCGTTGGCGCTACGAAGGCACTGAATACGACGTGAATGAGCATCCCGATGTTCGGGCCATTGGTATCAATCGGACCCGGCAGACCTCCATATTCTGGCTGCGTCCAAATAAACCGGAGATCATGTGGAACTGTTTCGCCAATCCGGAGATGAGCGTCTTCCTTCCGATGTACAAGAACACCAAGGTGTTCCCGGAAGCCTACAGCATAGCTCCGTCTCAAACCTATGATGAGCAGGCGGCTTACTACCGTTTCTTGCGGACCGGCATTCTTGCTGCCGATGATCGCGAAGGATTCGGAAAAAAGGTTCGCAAAAGCTGGAAAGACATGCAGAAAGATCTGATCGATAAGACGGAAGATCGGGATAGGGATTACATGGCCAATAGCTGCAGCGATGGTGCCGCGGCCCGGATTTTTGACTCCGTTGGCACGAAAGCCCTGGAGCAGGCGGATCAGCTTTACTTTGAGGGCATGTCAGACTGGCTGAACGCCCGTATGCAGGACGGCGGATCCGATTCTCCGGATGCCGCTTACGAGAATATTACCAATTAATATGGGGGTATTGTTGTAAACAGGGATTTACTTATGGGGAATGGGATACAGATTTGAAGCGTGAAGAAACATCAGAAAAAAAGAGTATCCGAACCGCTGGCGAGGCGGGTTGGCATATCTCCGGATATAACCTGAAGTTAAAGGTTCCCGATTCACATGATACTATAATCGTGAACCTGTACAAGGGAACATGTGCAGTATATAACCCGATCGAGATGTTTCTGTTATCGATCCTCAGCGAGCTTAAAGAAGATCATCCGATCATACCTCGTTTCGCAGATCGGGGCATAATAGCGAACTTTGATGAACGATCAGCGCTTGAAGCAATGGCTCGCGGAGGCTGTATGTTCTTTTCCGACATCAGTCTGACTATCTGTCCCACCATGAGTTGTAATTTTGACTGCCCGTATTGTTTCGAGGATCACAGAGAAGGAAAAATGAGTGCCGGGGTTCAGGATGACGTGGTTGCCCTTGCGGAACGTCTCCTGGATTTTTCCGGTGCAAAGTCTCTCAGAATAAGCTGGTATGGCGGCGAGCCTCTTCTGGCAGCGGATGTGATCGAATCTCTTTCGCAACGTCTGATAAAGCTTGCAGATAAAAAAGGTGTTTCTTACGGGGCAAGTATCGTTACCAACGGTTATCTGCTTACATCGGAAAATATCGATATGCTGGTCAAAAGCGAAGTTTCAAGTGCTCAGATCACACTTGACGGAGTCGGAGATGTACATGATCTGACCCGGCATTTGGCCGGAGGAGGACCGACTTTCCGGCGTATCATTGACAATATCAGCAACAATAAGATCCCATTCAAGATAAGCATACGTCATAATGTTCATAAAGATAATTTGAACGAAATAAACGGGTTAAGGGGGCTGATCGAAAGGATCTCTGAAGAAAGCGGAAATGATCTTAAGTATTATCCTTCACCGGTCCGGGACAATGATGCCGCAGCAAGGCGCGGAAAACAGGTGAATCTGCTGTGCGGCTCTGACATGCATGATATCGACATACTTAAGGATTCAGCACCTTTTTTTGCGGGACGCGGGGTACACTGTGTAGCGAATATGGGACTGAGTATGTGTATTGATGATAGGGGAAATCTGCTGAAGTGCTGGGACGATGTAGATAAGGCCGATCGCAGTTTCGGAAATGTGGCCGGATGGGACCCCGAAGATCCGATAGGTACTGCCACATCGCCCGATAATCTTACGTCTTACCTCAACACTTCGGGAGCATTGGATGATCCCGAATGTCAGGAATGTATCTGGCTTCCGGCATGTGCGGGAGGGTGTCCGCATCAGAGGCTGTATTATGAGAAATCGTGCATTCCGTTTAAGGATTGTCCGGAGGAGTATGTTCTTGCTCTTTACAGGAGGATGAATGAGCGAACTCAACAACAGAAAAGCGTTTGAATTGTTGTGTGCTTTCTGCGGATCAGGCGGCAAGGCAGAGACTCTTTTTGGAGAAGATATCAAACGGCTGCCCGAAAGGATCGGACCGTTCTTGAATACTGATCCGTTTCCGAGCATTCATCTTGAGTTTCCGTTGCTGGGAGAACCCTTTACGGATGTTACGGTCCTTTACAGGGACATAGAAGCGGGTATGAGGATAAAATCGGAAGCTGTGGGGGATACAGGCTCCCTTCTTGACTGGTATGCGGATGTGTGCCGTAAATATCCGAGAATATGCTTCGGTTTTGAGTTGGACAGTGCACTTGATCATAAAAAAGCGGCTTTTGGTTTTCAACCGAGAGAATCCGAAGAACTGGTCAGACCTTTTTGCAAGATCACAGGAACCGTTTTACAGGGTGAGCACTATCTGAGGGCGGCGCAGAAGATGCCGGCAAGATGGCCGCTTTCGTATTTTGGTGTATACCCCGGAAGGGATAATGCCCCGTTTCGTGTCTGTGGATACTATGATAGAAGAGAGCTGTCATCGCATGATATTTCCCCTGAAAAGATCAGGGCTGATCTTGACACCATAGGTTTTCGTTCATATGATGCTACGATGCTTGAGCAGATATCAAAGATCCTGTCACTTGAAGTCAATGCGATCGACTTTCAGTTTGATATTTGTCCTGATGAGAGCTTCGGTGATGTATTCTCGCTTGATGTGCAGCTTAAGGAAATGGGGTCGGCTAAGGTCAGTGAAGCTTTTGAAAGCGGAGTGTCTGCCGAGGTCATGAGCATACTCAGATCATGGGGGATCGCCGACGGGCGAACATCGATGATCAAGAAAACATCCCTGTCGCGAGGTATTAAAGTGATGAGCGAAAATGATGGTATGATCGACTATGCACTGATATGTAAGCCGGAATGGATAAAGATCAGATGGAAGAGTTGTAAGCTCCAACCTTCCAAATGCTACTGCTTACTGTATGCAGGAAAGCTATAGTATTAAAGCATCGGCCAGTAAGGAATGCAGTCGGGAGCGCTTGCGGCGTAGCAATGACTGCAATTTCCGCCGCTCAAAGCCTTCAGCTGTTCTTCGCTCAACTCGTAGCCGTATCCATCGATGAGCTTCATCAGCTCTTCGTCTGTCGAGCAGTTCATCAGTCCCTCTGCAAGAGCATTCAGCTGGTCATCATTAAGATCGAGCCCTGAGCTTTTGGCCAAATCCTTCATGGATTCGTCGAATCCGTTTTCTTTTGCCTTTTCTTTAAGTTCATCCAACAATCCCATGATAAACCTCCAATCTGCAACTGAGCCTGACCACCACACAAGTATAGCATACATTGTCCTGATTCACAAGTTAGTGCGCCCCGGGTAATACACGGCGAGTGTAAGATATTCCCGTCGAGCATCATAAGCTTCTGGCGCTTATGTATCCATAATTCAGTCAGGTTGTACAGCTCCTCATAATCAGGTGCATGCAAAAGGGCATATTGCGCGGGATATGATGCTGCACTATAATATATAACCGTATTGGTTATTTACGGGAAGGATAATGATCGGCATTGAACAGATATAAGATAATAAGGGGTATATCGTGGGTTCTTGTTGTAGCGGTTGTTATGATGAACTTCTGTAACTGTGTTGTCTGCAGGGCGGATGAATATGAAGACAAGCTCGCCGAGATGCAGAACAATGAACAGCAGACGCAGAATATGATCACGAATCTGGAGAAACAGACAAAGGCTACAAGAGAATCGATCAATCTGCTGCAGGAGCAGAAAAAGCAAACCGAGAACAATGTAAATGTACTTAAGGGTCAGAGCGACGTTCTTAAAAGTGAGATAGAAGGTTACTCGGGCAAGCTTGATGAGCTTGACACAGAGATCGAAAAAGCCGAAGGCGAAATGGCACGTGTTTCGGCAAAGATCGTCAGCCTGAATAATGAACTTGACGAAATGCGTCAGGTTCTTAATGATAAGCAGGATCTGCTTAAAAAGCGTATCAAGAACGTATATGAAAAGGGCGGATCCACGGGAATGATCAGGAGCATTCTCGAGGCAGATTCGTTTACGGATATACTGACAAGGTACGAATATGCCAATGCCATGATCAGGTATGACAGGCAGAGGATCGCGGAATGTCAGGAACTGAAAAAGGAGCTCGAAGCAAAGATAGCCGAAGTTGAGGAAAGAGAAGCGGAACTGGATGCCTACCAGGACGATCTTGATGAAAAGTATTCCGAAATTGAGAGTATCACCGATGAGGTTCAGGGTAAACTTGATAAGACCAACAGCAGTCTGTCAGCCGAAAAAGGTAAGCTGCAGGATTTTGACAAGAAACTCGCAGAACTTGATAAGACGATGAAGTCTCTTGAGTCGCAGACGGCTGCGGCTCAGGCACAGTTGGCCAAGCAGGTTGCCCAGAGACTTTCGCTCAAGAAGGAAGACACATCCGGATCTTATTCGGCCAGCGGCTCCGAACTTGAGTGGCTTGCGGCAACGATACAGGCCGAGGCCGGCGGTGAATCATATACGGGCAAACTGGCCGTCGGTTCCGTAATAATGAACAGGGTAAAGAGTTCAGCTTTCCCGAATGACATAAAGAGTGTCATAACCCAGAACATGCAGTTCGCATCGTACCGGTCCGGTAAGGTCGAACTCATAATAGCAAACGGTCCCAACTCCACGTGTGTCAGTGCCGCGCAGGAAGTATTGGGCGGTGCACGTGTCGGTGATTACCTCTTTTTTATGACGAAGTATTATGCGGATTATTACCGTATCGCCGATTATACCATGATCGGTAATCATGCATTCTTCTACAGATGGGTCACAAAGGATAAGCAGGAGACGGGGAACGTCGAGGAAAAGAAGTCTGATGAGGATGAAGAACAGCAGCCTCGGGAAGAGAACACGGAAGATGATTCGGATGATGAAGAAGATGAAGACGATGATGATGATTCGGACGAAGAGTAGGAAATGAGGGTACAGATTTGAATCACAGTGAAGATTATTTCATAAAGCATACGTTTACAAGATTCCTTGGACCGACGATACTGGCGCTTCTGGGGACTACTTTCTCCTCATTCGGAAACACACTTCTGGCCGGAAGATTTCTCGGTAAGGAAGCATTGTCGGCCATGAGCCTGATGTCGAGCTTTACATTCCTGTATGCGATGCTGGGATGCCTTATATCTATAGGCGCCGCAACGAGATCGTCGATATGCATCGGTTGTCATGATTTTGAGACTGCGGCAAAATATGAGTGGCTGTCGCTTGTGCTGTCACTGGCAGTTCCGATACTCATATCCATTCCGTGCCTGATCGGTTTCAAAGGACTGTTTACGTGGCTCGGAGGAGATGAGGGAGCATATGCGATCGGCGCCGGTTACGGAAGACTGGTAATAGCTTTCGGATTTCTTAATACGCTCATGTATTTTCCGTACAACTTCCTGCGGCTGATCGGAAAAGGACGGTACGGAATGTACTGCTTCGGATCGATGGGTATCATAGATGTCATACTTGTGTATATATTCCTGAAGGCCGATATGGGACCTGTCGGGATCGCACTCGGATTTATCCTTTCCATGCTGATCGCAAACGGAGCGGGGTTGTATTTTCTGCTTGCAAAGAATGCACTGTTTCATATTATGAAACCGGAAATGTCAATGATGTGGCCGATGATCAGAAATATTTTTGTTTTCGGAAGTTCCGCCGGTCTTAATAATCTGTGTAAGATGCTTCGAACCGTTGCCCTTAACAGGATCGTGTCGATCCATCTCGGACGTGACGGTCTGGCGGCTCTTGCTGTAGGCTTTTCCGTGATCAATCTTGCATCTTCGTCGGTTACGGGGTTCGGGCAGGCGATATCGCCGATCATAGGAGTACTTCACGGAGAACGTGACAGGAAGGGACAGAGACAGACTGTCAGGATAAGTATAATAAATGCGCTTGCTTTTCACGCTATAGTCGCACTTGTCATCGTGATATTTGCGCCCGCGATCGCAACGTTCTTCGGTATAACGGGGAGAACTCATGTGGCTGAAACGGCCCTTCTTGTACGGCTTGTAGGTATCAGCCTCATCCCGTCAGCCGTGATCAATATACTGATATACTATTATTCGGCGATAGGACAGAACAGATGCGCAAGGATCATGACGGTAATGCATGTCCTTGTATTTACGGCAGCACTTGCCGCGGTCCATCTGTCATTTGATGAGTCCAACTGGTACGGCCTGTCATTTATATTTGCCGAACTGCTCGATATTCCGGTTATGATACTGTACAGTATGATCCGGCGAAAGAGAAGACCTGATCTTACAGGTGTGCTCCTGGAAGAGAAGTCGTATTCGGAGAAGTTCTTCATGACTGTATCGGACGGGACCGAGGAGGGCGCCGTAAAGACTTCCGGAGAGGTAGTTACGTTCTGTGAGGAGAATGACGTGGATCCGGCACTGTGCATGAAACTTCCGCTTGTCGTCGAGGAACTTCTTGTTGTTCTGGCCAGGCATTGTGCAACGGATCAGTCCTTCAGGATCGATGTGCGGATATCTCTTGTTGAAGACGAGGTCGTTATGAGACTTCGTTGCCACGGTCTGGCGTTTAATCCCATAGAATGGTTCCGTGACAGAAAAGCAAAGCTTTCCATGGAAGAATTCATGGAAGATGAAAGCTTTGGCATGAATGTGGTTGACAAACTGGTCAGCAATGTTAAATACTCTAATGTGTTTGATATGAACAATCTTATAGTATCAATGAAAAAAGCCGAGAGGACGGTTAAAAATGCCTGATGCAGATTCGAGGACGGTTGTTCTCGAGAACCATAAAGATAAGACAGAGAAAACATTCGTACTCCGACCTTTTGTTTACGGCGACGAGGAAGACGTGATAAAATGCGTACAGGAAGAGTATGGGGATACATACTACCGCAGAGAGTATTATGATAAAGATCTGCTCCTTGAAGAAGTAAAGACAGGCAGACTCCATCTGTTCATGGCATATTGCGGGCAAGACGTATGCGGTATTCAGTCGATGATATTTTATACTCCCGAAGAGACGAGACTTGAGGCGGCGTCTCAGATATTCAGGAAAGCATACAGAGGATACGGACTGGCATATGAACTTGTAAAATATACGTATGAATATGCCAAAAAGCTTGCACCCAGCTGCATATATGCTTCGACTGTAGTATTTCACAATCTGACGCAGAGCATGTGTGAAGGCGCCGGGATGACTCCGGTGGCATTCAATCTCGGAAGCCATCTGACAAGCCGTATGAAGAACAGCTTCGATCTCGGAAGCAGTGAAAAATACGCACAGGCGATACTTATTCTTCCGGTCGCCAAGAAAGATCTTGGAGATGTTTATATTCATCCGTCGATAGCTGACAAGGCTGCGAGCCTGTACGGAGATCTGGGTGTATCATATAACATCATCAGTTCGGCGCCTGCCGATGAACAGACGGTTTCGGGATCGGTACTTACCGTATCCGAAAATCAAAGAGAACAGAGCATTTCGATCAAGGTTAAGACTATAGGAAGTGACCTTATCGAAAAGGTTCGCGATATCATGTCGTCGCATTCCGGAAAATACTGGACTATACAGCTGATCCTTCCGGTAAGTACCGGATCGGCCATAAACGCATATGAAAAGCTTGCCGGCGAAGGATTCTATTTTATGGGTGTAAGGGCGGCATGCTCGGATACAGAACAGATATTTATGCAGTATACGAAAGACGTATATTTTAACTTTGATGAATTTGTACTCACGGACAGATTCAGGAAACTTCTTAAATTGCTCGGGAGAGATAAATGAAAAAAAACAGACCGCTTGTAACAACAGTACACATTTCAATGATCTCATTGGTCATACTAACGCTTATCGTGGTATCGGCCACAATTGCAATCCGCCTTTTTTCAATTAAGAATACGCTTGTAAGTAACAGCACAGAGCTAGGGAAGCGTGCCGGAGAGATATCGTCTACATCAATGGAGGAAGAAGTTGATGCACGCCTTAACCGCATAGCAAACGGGCAGGCGGATATCGTTGATTCAAATTTTGCACATTTCAGATCGTCGGTTGAACTGCTTGCAAGTGATGCCGAGTATCTGTATGAGCATGCGGATGAATACGGAAGGATCCCTGTGGAAGAACCTAAGGCCGAGAATGACGGTAAGCTTGTTGTACACGTGACTCACAGCGAGAAAACCGACATGGAAGATCCTGCTGTTATAGATGAACTGGGACTTCTCGGAAACGAAACAAATACACTTATATCGACTCATGCCGGGAATCCCGCTATGGCAAAGTGTTATATAGCGACTGAATCCGGCCTGATGATCGAGGCTGACAGGGACTCGTCAGCCAAGCTTAATGAGGATGGGACGGTTGCATTCTATGAGGCATCGAAGCGTCCATGGTATATAGGTACCAAAGAGGCGATGGATACATATTTTACAAATGTTACTCCCGAGGCCAACGGAAAGAGGATCGGTATGATGTGCGGATCTCCCATCATAGTAAACGGGAAGTTCAAGGGAGTTGCCTGTGCCGGCATGTATCTTGATGATCTTGATGAAATGGTGCACTCAACGAACATTGGTGCTGAAGGGATCGCGTGTGTAGTTAACAATCAGGGTCAGCTTCTGTTCTCATCCGCACAAACTCCGGAACTGATGATCACAAGGGAAAATGCCGAGAGGGATCTTCGAGAGTCTGATAATGCAGCGCTTGCCAATATGGTAAGAGATGCCGTAAACGGAGTCGAGGATTCGGGCATATTGGAGATAGACGGTGAATCATACTATGCAGCATTTGCATCTATGGAGACCGTAGGATGGTCGTTTATCATAATGATCCCGCAAAAAGTAGTTATGGAGTCGACCGATAAACTGGTCGGTGAGATATCCGATATGACAGAACAAACGGAAACAGAAACCAATTCAGCCATCGGGAAACTGCTGCTGGTTATCCTTGGTATAGGAATAGTTGCGGTGGTTATCGCATCGATAACAGCTTTTTATATGTCAAAGACCATAGCTGCCCCTCTTTCTGATCTTACTTCAAAGGTCAGAAAGATCCAGGGTGAGGATCTCGATTTTTCGTGGGATGCTCCCGGCGGAGAAGAGATACAGACACTTGCCGAATCGTTCCGCAGCATGACGGTGCGAATGAAACAGTATATCGATGAAGTCACAAGGGTGACTGCCGAAAAAGAGAGGATAGGAGCCGAACTGTCGGTAGCAACACAGATCCAGGCAGACCTCCTTCCGAGGATATTCCCGCCGTTCCCCGAGCGCAAGGAGTTTGACCTGTATGCATGCATGGATCCCGCAAAGGAAGTCGGCGGAGACTTCTATGATTTCTTCCTGATAGATGACGATCATCTTGGACTTGTTATCGCGGATGTATCCGGAAAAGGAGTTCCGGCCGCCCTCTTTATGGTCATTGCCAAGACGCTTATCAAGAACAGGGCACTTCTTAACGGATCACCATCTCAGGTGCTTGAGTATGCCAATGAGCAGCTTTGCGAAGGAAATGAAGCGGAACTGTTCGTTACGGTATGGTTTGCGATAATTGAGATATCTACCGGAAAAGGTCTTGCTGCAAATGCAGGCCATGAGCATCCTGCCATAAAACGTGCGGGCGGTGATTGGGAACTGGTGGTCTACAGGCATTCACCTGCCGTCGCGACATTTGACGGTTTAAAGTTTTCCGAGCATGAATTTGAACTTCATCCGGGTGATTCACTGTTCGTATATACTGATGGTGTTCCGGAGGCAACAAATAAAAATGATGAGATGTTTGGAACGGACAGGATGCTTGCTTCACTTAACAGCTCTCCCGATGCGGATATTACCGAACTGCTTAGGATAGTCAGAAAAGATGTTGATGAATTCACAGGTGACGCGCCGCAGTTTGATGATGTGACAATGCTGGGGCTGGCATGGTACGGATCACCGGATAAACAATGAGAAGGAGATCATGATGGGACAAAGCATTTCGGAACTTGAACCGAAGAGGGTATTTACATTCTTTGACCAGATCACGAAGATCCCTAGAGGATCGGGAAACGAGAAGGCCATAAGCGATTATCTTGTTGATTTTGCGGACAGGAGAGGTCTTCTTGCTTATCGGGATGATTTCAATAATGTAACTATATTAAAGCCCGCAACAGCCGGGATGGAAGATAAGGATACGGTCATTTTGCAGGCTCATATGGATATGGTCTGCATAGCCGATAAAGAAGCAACTGCAGATCCGGCAAAGGATCCGATAGATACCTATGTTGACGGTGATCATATAAAAGCAAGAGGCACGACGCTCGGAGCCGATGACGGAATAGGTATGTCACTGATCCTTGCGGTTCTTGACAGCGACGATGTGGCTCACCCGATGATCGAAGCGGTATTTACATCGGATGAAGAAGTCGGTCTTAACGGTGCGAACGGCTATGACTGTTCACGCCTTAAAGGCAAGAGATTTATCAATCTTGATTCGGAAGAAGAGTACCATCTCGTTATCGGCTGTGCCGGCGGATGTAAGTGTGACCTTACGACAAAGTGCAAGAATACAAAGGCTGAGGGCGTGATATATGAACTTACGATAACAGGTCTTGCAGGCGGTCATTCGGGCATGGAGATCGACAAGGGAGGTGCAAACGCCAATTCACTTATGGGATGGCTCTTATCCGAAGCACTTCAAAGTGTCGAACTCAATCTCGGGTCTTTCGAGGGAGGCATCAAGGATAACGCTATATGTGCCGAAGCAACGGCAACGGTTGTTGTTAAGAAGAAACATACCAAGACTTTTGAAAAGATCGTCAAGACTTTTACAGACCTTGTAACTGTGGAATACGGTAAGACAGATCCCGGTTTTACTTTAAAATGTAAAGACAAAGGTAAAGGCAAGCTTGAAGTTATGTCAACCAAAGACCTTTACAGGTTTGCTTCGCTTCTGAACATCCTGCCTCACGGTGTTGCCAAGATGAGCCAGACGACCGATATGGTAGAGACAAGTTCGAACCTTGCGATCGTATCTGCCAAGCCAAAGAGCTTCAGGATATGCGTAAGTATCCGCAGTAACAAGGAAGCAACGCTTGAACTGTTGCTAAGGCGTATCGAGACTATGGCTGATGCTTTCTCTGTTACACACGAGCGCCGCGGTTTTTATTCAGCGTGGGAGACTGATGAGATATCTGATTTTGCACGTAGTGCCAAGGAGTTATATACAAGAAAGTTTAACAGGAATATAGAGATAATATCGATCCATGCAGGACTGGAATGTGCAGTCTTCTCGCAGAAGATAAAGGGGCTTGATGCGATCTCGATAGGACCTGATATGGAGGGAGTTCACAGCCCGAGTGAAAAACTGTCGATATCAAGTACCGCGAGGGAATGGGAATTCCTGCAGGAACTTCTTAAACTGTAATGTTCAGAATTTTAAAAAGATCGATCAACAGAGAATACACCGTGGTTTTCGGCCTTTTGCTGAGCTTGTGCATAGCTCTTATCAGCATTGTTAACATGCTGACACTTGAGAGCGCATATATGTACAACAAGCAAAAGGTTCTTTTGTCATGTTATAACGATATTGATAAGGCTGCTGCGTCAGGTGATCTTACGTCAAGTGATTTTGACGAATCAATAAGCCGTACAGCCAGTATCAATAATATTGAAATGCTGATCATAGATTCGGACAAGCAGATAGTAACGACTACAAACAGGGATTCTTCCCTTATGGTAAAGAGGCTTCTGGAGTTTGTGTTCGGAAGCAATGAAGATGTTGAAACGATATATGAGAACTCCAAGTTCAGGATACAGAGGACGACCGATCCGAGGGTCCATATCGAATATATGGAATTGTGGGGCTCGTTTGATAACGGGTATCTGGTCCTCCTTCGAACTCCGGTACAGAGCATGAAGGAAGCTTCAATGCTTGCCAACACGATCTTTGTCAGATTCGGAACCATAGCGATAATCGCGGGGATAGTGTTTGTATTCATAGCTACCAGAAGGATAACCAAGCCGATCATGAAGCTTGTGGATATATCCGAAAAGATGACGCGGCTTGATTTTTCCGAAAAATATGTAAGCAGTACCGGCAATGAGATAGATGCACTCGGAGAGCATATGAACGGCTTGTCGGACAAACTGGAAAGAACGATACTGGAGCTTAAGAGTGCGAACGCCGCACTTGTACAGGATATAGAAAAGAAGACGGAGATAGATGAGATGCGAAAAGAGTTCCTCTCGAACGTATCTCACGAACTGAAGACTCCCATCGCGCTCATACAGGGCTATGCGGAAGGACTGCGTGACTGTGTGAACGATGATGCCGAAAGCCGTGATTTTTACTGCGACGTTATAGTGGATGAAGCGGACAGGATGAACAGACTCGTAAAGAGTCTGCTGACTCTCAATGAACTTGAATCCGGCAATCAGACGGTTGATATGCAGCACTTCGATCTGATGGAACTGATCAGGAACTGTGCGTCATCAATGGATATACTGATCAAGCAGAATGATATACGGCTTGAGATGCCCAACGACGATAAAGTGCTCGTATGGGCGGATGAATTCAAGACTGAGCAGGTACTTAACAATTATCTTGCAAATGCGATCCATTACGCTTCGGGCGAAAAGATCGTCAGGATTACCGTAGAACGCATGGATCCTCTTGTCAGGGTCGGTGTATATAACTCCGGTGACCCGATACCGGAAGATGTCATGCCCAAGCTGTGGACCAAGTTCTATAAGGTAGACAAGGCAAGGACGCGTGAGTACGGCGGAAGCGGCATTGGATTGTCCATCGTGAAGGCAAGCATGGAGGCAATGGGAAGACGTTACGGTGTAGAAAATGCGGACGGTGGTGTGAACTTCTGGTTTGAGGTTGACGGAAGCGATTCGATATAGGCTGATATATAGGGCCTGATTCGACAACTGCAGATTTGTGTGTTATTATTTGCGTGATGAAAAAAGGATTTCTCAAGAAGATCATATTACTGACAGCTTCATGCGTATGTGCTTTTGCGCTTGCGGGATGTGAAATTGTGCCGTCGCTGAACCTGTCGGAAGAACAAAGTGAGCTTGTCGCGGAGTTTGCCGCGGGCAAGCTTATTGAGTATGTCAAGGGACATCCGGGCGGACTTATGATACTTGAAGATGTGGACCGCTCCGAAGTCAATCCGGGAATGAAGAAAGAAGAGGAGGAACCACAACTTCCGGGCGCTCTTCCGGGTGAACCCGTAAACAACAATCCCGAGCCGCCTTCGCCCGAAGGTGAGGATGGTGCTCCCGCTGTGCCTGAGAGCATTCCGGATGATGAGGCACTTGCTCCCGCACCGGAAGCAATAGCTGCGCCCACTAAGTCCATAGCGGAATCCATAGGTGCATCGGGTGCGGACATAACATATTCTCATTATGAAGTATGCAGCGCATATCCCGATGATAAAGAAGAACTTGCTTTTTCCATGAGAGCAGCACAGGGGAAAGATCTTTTGGTGGTTCATTTTAATGTAGCCTCTCAATCGGGAGAGGACGTTGAGATACATACGGATTCAACCGATTTTAAAGTCAGGCTCATGCTCAACGGCAGTGACAGGATCCGGGGAGACGTGACTTTCCTTGCGAATGACCTGACCAACTACAGCGGCACCGTATCGTCGGGGGAGACCGCTGACGGTGTATTTGTATTCGAGATCGAAAAAGGAGTCGAAGTCGAGTCTTTGGATCTGATCATTCTCGGAAGCGAAGGCGAGCAGACATACCGGCTGGAAAACTGATCATTTTTTATAATCAAATTATTTAAAAAAAGTGCTTGACTTACGTATTGACGGGTGATATATTTATTAAGCTGTCCGCGCGAGAAAGCGCTTTTTTCTTTGTAAAATGGGGCTTTGCGAGGGGACAGTTTCTGATCTTTGAAAACAAAATAGTACAACCAAACCCGAATTCCTTATAGTAAATTCAAGAAATAATCGCCAAGCGTGAAAGCGTAAGGCATCAAACATTTTTTTAGAGAGTTTGATCCTGGCTCAGGATGAAC